>JANRIS010000010.1:0-4657 GCA_033764685.1 Leptolyngbyaceae cyanobacterium bins.349 | reverse complement strand
CGTTTTCCTGACGGAGCAATTCATTTGCAGAAGCGATTTGTTGAATTCGCTGGGTCATGGACGTAAGTTGTATGAGTAATGCTTCGATTTGAGCTTGCAGTGCTGCTAAGTTAGCTGTTGGAGCCACGTTAATGATTAACTATTGATGTTCAATAGCATCACGTTAGACCCATATTTAGATTTAGTTTAGAAGGGCTGTGGGGGCGTTGCCCCCAGCTAGGGGATCCACCCCTGCACCCCGGATGGAAGAATTAAAGTCTACGCGCTGGCAACGTATCGTTGTGCAGAGATTACCCAGCCTATGAGGTGGCGAGAGGATTTTCTTACCAATACATTTCTGTGAAATGTGTGGTGTTTTCCTCTGCATTAATCCGAGTGAGTAATTATACTGATAGCCTTAGATTGGGATAATGCCTGAGTCAGAGATTTTACGATAATTTCCGGATTGGTTGCTAAACCATTTGTTATTACCTCTATCAAGAGAATTTTCGCAGTAAAAAGTAGCGGAATTTACTGAGGTATGGTTGTGCGATGAACCGACAAAATCAGCTAGGACTAACTAATAAAGAACTACCTAGTAAGGTTTACGCTGAGGTGATTGTTCGCTCGGCTACAGGGGCATCGCTCTTAAGAACTGACCAAACCATTACGCACCAGAATGTAGAGCAGTTTTATGTTCCATCCGATCGCATCCAAGCCGTAGCTCAACGCTTGAGGAATGCGGGCTTTGATGTCATTGATGAGACGGGGAAGTTTGCTATCACCGTGGCAGCTAGTCCAGAGGTCTATGAGCGATCGTTCGGCAAAAAACTAGAGGCACACGAGTCTCCAGTGATTAAGGAATTGGGACAACGCACCACCGCTACCTTCATCAATGCGAAAGATCAGCGGCCTTTTGGTGAGATTGATGTTTCCGACACGGAATGGAGCAACTTGCTGGATGGGGTAGCGATTAACGAACCCATCTATTATTTCCAAGATGCCTCACCACCTCCCTCCGCAATGCCACCGCAGACGACAGCAGCGTATTTATCAGTGCCCGATGGGGTGGCAGAAGCGTTGAATGCACCGCTAGCTCACCGAGAGGGGATTACGGGGCAAGGCGTGCATGTAGTGATGGTGGATAGTGGATTTTATCCCCATCCGTTTTACAGCCCGTACAACGACAAGATCAACGTAGTTCTGGCTCCGGGTTCAACGAATGACAGGGTGGATGAGCAGGGACATGGTACGGGGGAAGCGGCGAATTTATTGACGATCGCCCCTGGTATTACCTTCACGATGGTCAAGGCAGACATTGCCCTAGCAGGCAGAAGTCGGCATATTAGCTCAGCTAGTGCCTTGAGGACGGCGATCGCCCTGCGACCAGACATCATTTCCTGTAGCTGGGGTTCCGATCAACAAACTCCTAATCTCTCCCCTGCCAACCGGCTGTTGGCGGCGTTGGTGGCGGATGCGGTGCGGCAAGACATTATTATGGTCTGTGCAGCAGGCAATGGCCACTATGGGTTTCCAGCCCAGCATCCGGATGTCATTGCCGCTGGCGGTGTTTATCGCTATCTGACTGGATCTCGCCGAGACAGGCTAGAAGCCAGCAACTATGCCAGTAGTTTCGTCAGCCCAGTTTATCCGGGGCGGCAGGTGCCGGATCTGTGTGGGCTAGTGGGGCAATTGCCCCATGCCTGCTACATCATGTTGCCCGTCCCCCCTGGATCGAGCTTAGATCAACGGTTGGCATTAACCGATGGAACCCCGCCAACCGATGGCTGGGCTGCCTTCAGTGGCACCTCGGCAGCGGCTCCCCAACTGGCGGGGATCTGTGCCCTGATCAAGCAGGTGAATCGGCAATTGTCCCCAGATCAGGTCAGACAAATTTTGCGCCAGACGGCGCGTGATGTAGTGGAAGGGGTGAGTAATGCCACTAGAGCACCCGCCCGCGCTGGGCCCGATCTTGCCACAGGGGGCGGTTTGGCTGATGCCTATGCAGCGGTGCAAAAGGCGAGAGCATCCCAAAGTGGCGACTGTTGTGATGCCTGTGCATCTGCTAATCAAAGTTTTTCAACTGTTCAATTAACACAACCCATGAGGTCAACTATGTCTTCTCAATTCCCCAAACTCCAAAAAAATCTCGGTGAAATTCAAGCAAGACTCGATGCAGTTATTAAACAAGCTATCGAAGATGGATTGGTTGAAGAAGTTGAACTAAATATTACTGAAGCTAATTTTTCTCCTCGATCGTTCCAAGCAGATTCCATGTTTAGACAGAAAAGGTTACTGGCAGATATACCGTGGAAGGATGGAGATAAGGAGAAAGGGTTTGATCTATCGCAGATTAAGAAAAAACATATCCGTGCGGCAGAAAATTTGATTAGGATGCAGCGGTGTCAAGATTTAGCATTCAAAGTTTTAACTGCTGCGATTGATAGTTCGGATGAAGAATTAGCAGAACTCGCAATAAAGGCTTTAGGCAAATTTGACACCAATAAAACACAGGGAATTTGTGGTCATGATCAACAACCTGTTCTCCAAGGTTCTCTCCTTTTTGATGCTGATACTTGCGGAGATAAAGGAAGGTGTTACCAATCCAGGGAATACCCAGGCTTTTATCGATTTTATTCCTATGAAACAAAAAAGCTTGACCCCCTAGAAGATTATCCAAGTTGCAAGACTAAACTTGGTGGAAATCCTGGAGCTTGTTGATAGGGTAAGCAACAAGTAATCGGGTGCATCTCCGCTTGGTGGCAAGTAGCCTTAAAATTTCAGATTTAACAATCTCTGTCTCCCAGATTCTTTTCTTGTTCGCTTAGTTGTTCAACGATATCTTTAGGTAAGATGGTTTCACACAACCGTTTAGCTTTTTTAACTTGAGATATCTCCAATCCACTAGCATGTTCTAAATTAGCTGCCTGTAGGTTTGCATCTTGAAAGATAGCTTCCCACACCACAGAATTTCCAAAATCAGCATCTATTAGGGATGCATTTGTAAAATCAGCTCCCTGTAAACTAGTTCTCTCTGAAAAACGGGCATGATTAAGTTTCGTATCTGTAAATTTTGCCCCATCGAGACGAGCATTAGTCAAAATAATTCCATTAAGTTGTTTCTTGCATAAATAAATTCCGTTCATCTTATTGCCAGTTTTATTTGCATACCATAAGAATTGTTTTACAAATGGTGTTGGATTACAATCTGTTCTTGAAGTTACATAAGCCACTACTGAAAAATGAGCAAAAGTAGCAATAAAAATCATTGGGACGATCAAAAATCGAGCATAGTCAATATAAATACTTTGTCTTTCTGTTCTAATACTCACCTCAACAAAATTTGTTGCTAATTGGGACAGATAAAGTTCAGAGCTATTTTTGATGTGTTTCATAAACTTGATCGCATCGTGAAGGGGTTGCTTCCGCAATAAATAATCTATCGATTTGCCCTTCTTTTGCCATTCGGCGGCGGCATCTTCAATTTTGCGTTTTTGCAGCAAGGCTTGCCACTGTTCCTTGAGCCAATCTTTTAATTCTTTCCAGTTGCGAATCAGAGCTTCGTGGGCGACTTCCACCATTTCTACCTGTTGCTCATTGGCAGAGGTGACTAAAATCCAAACACCAGGGCGAGTAAAGCGATTGATCACTTGCCTAACTAGAGTCTCATCCTGATGAGAGGTAACTAATTCTGAGATGGGTGCGCGACGACGGAGGTATTTCCTGTCGTCCGATGTTTGTACAAGCGCTAGAAAGATAGAACGAGCGGTTTTTTGTTGTTCAGGGGTTAGGCTTTCGTATAATTTTTGGGTTTCTTGAGCTAACGCACCTCCCACACCACCAATCTCCTTGAGGGTATCTTCAGGAGACACTTTTTTGTCTAAGCCTTCCCA
Organism: Leptolyngbyaceae cyanobacterium bins.349; assembly: GCA_033764685.1. GTDB lineage: Bacteria > Cyanobacteriota > Cyanobacteriia > Leptolyngbyales > Leptolyngbyaceae > JSC-12. The sequence goes on along the minus strand of JANRIS010000010.1, from coordinate 785 downwards.
AATTTTGCTGAGGGCAAATTGCAACAGTGGTAAGGCTGCATCTTGCTCTTGAGTAAAGTCCACCAGCAATTGCACGGTTGCCTGATTAAATTCATATCCTACTTGTTTGGCGGGTTCCGTAATCGCGATCGCCAGTTGTTCGGGCTGCATGACGGGCACAAGAAACCCCGGCTTAGAAAAGAGCTTATTTAAGCGAGGATGTTGTTGAGTGGCTCCTAAAAAGTCACTCCGCATGGTGATAATGACTGACACATACTGAGAGCGATCGCACGCAGCATAGAGCAAATTCTGGATAAAGGCTTCTCGCTCTGCCACAAATGATTGGCGTTTTTCCCTGTCCTCCGGGTTGTTGCCCTGAGGTTCGTAGGAGTAAATTTCCTCAAATTGGTCGATCACCACAATCAATGGAAACGTGGCAATGTCCGGTAGGGTATTGCTAATCCGTTGTAGCCCGTCGTAGTCTCCTACTTTACTATTCAGTTCTAGTTCTTCTGCAAACTCGCGAGCCTTTTTTACGGGAGTCAGGTCATTTTCAGCAATGCGTGCTAACACGGTTGCCAATGCCTGGAGGGGTTGGGTTCCTGGCACCAACACGGCAACCCGTGCCCGATCTCGTCCTGGTAGGAGTCGTTGCCCTAATTCCCGTATCAACCCTGCCCGCACCAAGGAAGATTTTCCAGAACCAGATGGTCCATAAACAGGCAACAACCGCACTTCAGCAGTTTGCAAATCCCGAAACTGCTCCCAAAGGTCTTGAATGTCCTGCGATCGTCCGAAAAAATTGT
>JANRIS010000090.1:0-30089 GCA_033764685.1 Leptolyngbyaceae cyanobacterium bins.349 | reverse complement strand
CAAGCCCGAATCCCAACCCTAAAGTGATCGACTACGGTCCAGATCCAAACTTTGTGCTGCTTCTTGCCGACAAACGTTTCTAGCTCATCGAGTTCCCCCACTTGGGGAGTCTCGTCTGGGTCGTAGTTGTCCGGTAGGTTTTCCCCACTCTGTTTAATCCAGTTCAAGATTGTTGTATGAGCAATGTCGGTGACCCGGCTAATGCCGTGAATGCCCATCCCATTAACATACATTTTTATACAAAGTCGTTTGACATCGTCACTGTAACCTCGGTGCTCATAGTGTTCCAGAAATTGCCGTCCACAACTGACACCGATGTAGTTCTGTTTATGCTGGTGATGTCCGTTGTTACGAATATGCTTTCCACCGCACTCAGGACACTGCATGGCCAAGCCGCTCCTACGAACACAACTGGCGATCGGATGGAGGATATTCCATTCAATCAAGTTCATCTTCTAGTTTACCAACGTCGGCAATTTTCCAGTTCAGCATCGGTGGCAGTGACCATTGCTCAATCCAATGCGCCAACAGATAAGCAATCAGTGACAAAATCAGCCAGCGATACACGCCTAACTGAGTGCCTTGACCAAAACAGTGAAGACCAAATTGATGCTTGACGGTTTTGCAAAAGCCTTCGATGGCCCAACGCTTGCGTCCTAACCGAATTAGATATGCTCCAGAATAAGGATAGGTGGAGGCCACAAATCGCAATTCTCGTTTGCCATCAGCCCGTTTGAGCCAAAACCAGGAGACGGTGAGGGGGTAGTCAATGTCCTTGAGATACACCTGTAGGCCCCGATTGGCATGACGTTTCGCAAACCCTAACAAAAGTTTTTGTTGACTCTATTTCCCACCATTCTTTTGGTGATGGGCAAAATCAACTTCACCAACTTGAGTCGGTATAGTGAGTGGTCAGAGAAAACCTATCGCCGTCAGTACAGTCAAGCGTTCAACTTCATGGGACTCAATGCTGGGTTGATTGGGGAGGCCGTTCCCGCTAGTGTGACTCAGATTAGCGCCATCGACTGCTCGTTTATCGCCAAAAGTGGCAAAATGACCTACGACTTGGACTGGTTCTACAACGGCAGTCGCAATTGCAGCGAAAAGGGCTTAGAGATCTCGGTAATTGCGGTGATTGATGTGGCAGCACGTCGAGGGTATAGCTTGTCAGTGCAGCAAACACCAGCAACCAACCGGGGGCAGCAGACTCAAGCGCCAAGCAAGACGGTTTCCCGGCAGACGATGGAGCAAGTGCAGCAGATGTTGCAACAGTTGCCCCCAAAATCTCCCACTCCTGCCCCCTTGACTCGGATTGACCATTATTTGCAGCATCTTCAGCACAGTCGTCAGTCGCTGCCACCAGGGGTGAAGTATTGCGCCGCCGATGGCTTCTATAGCAAGCAGAAGTTTGTTGATGGAGTCGTGGCGTTGGACGTACACCTGATTAGCAAATTGCGCCGTGATGCCGATGCAACAACATCGAGGTGCCAGACGCAAATACGATGGCAAGGTAGACTTCAAAGACCTCAGTCGTCTCACCTTTGTAGAGCAACTCGAAGCTGGCTTAAACCTTTACACTGCCGTGGTTTGGCATGTCTCCCTCAAACGGCAAATTCGCATTGCTTGCCTGGTCGATACGCGTAAAGCCGGGAAAACAGGGATTGCCTTGCTGTTTGCCACTGATGTTGAACTCGATGCCAAATTGATGGTGCAATATTACCAGGCGAGGTTTCAAATTGAATTCATTTTTAGAGACGCAAAACAGTTTACAGGATTGTGTGATGCTCAAACTCGCGATCCTCAAAGACTCGATTGCCATTTCAATGCCTCTCTGACGACGTTGAACCTGGCAAAATATCAGGAGCAATTAAAACTCAACCCGATGCAGCCGTCTCTTCAGTCCCCTTTTCGATGGCCAGCTACAAGTGCTTTGCTTTCAATGACCATTTGCTGGAGCGATTTATTTGCCAGTTAGAGTTAGACCCAACTTTGATTAAAGCCCATCCCAACTATGAAAGCCTCCGTTCCTACGGCATTATAGTCGCCTAATTCTGACCGGACTATTGAGGCTAAACACTTGCTATAAGTTTTGAATTTATTGAGGAAATTGAGATTTTTGAAGAATTGAGCATATTGCTGCTATTCCGCTTCTACCAATGGGGAGAATAGGGATTGTATAGCGGGTAACTTTGCTTTGTTAGTCAGCCAGACAAAAAGTGAGTGTTAGCCCCACCCCCAAGAGTGAAGCAAACAGCAAAATGGTTCAAAGTATCAATACGACAAGCTTGAGTGCTACAGATTTAGATCAGTTGGCGGACGACCTAAATCGAGATGGAATTTGTATTATTCGCGGATTATTCGATCGACCGTTGATTGAAGCATGGGCAGGTGCTTTTAATGCTTTATTTCAAGAGCGACAACAACAACCCAATGGAGTTGCGCCTAGAGGAAAAGCTCGTGGCTATGTTACCTTGCCGTGGAACGCGCCCTTTGCCGACCTACAGGTGTTTGCCAATCCTACCATTTTGGGCGTGATCGATCGCGTCTTCTACCAGGAGTACAAACTGGTTCAGTTAGCAGTAGATATTCCCATGCAGGGATCTGAGTATCAGGACATTCATCGCGATTTTCGTCCACTATTTTCCGACCAGATCGTGACGCCACTTTACGCCCTAGCCGTCAATTTTCCTTTAGTGGATGTTACGGCTGATAATGGCCCATTTGAGATGGCACGGGGAACCCATGTGATGCCACGGGAAGAGGCATTAGTCAAAGTGCGAGGGGGTGAGATTCTAATGGAGCAGTTCCACATGCAACTTGGAGATGTGATGATTCGATCGCCCTTAGCCTTACATCGTGGCACCCCGAATCGCACTTCCCAACCCCGACCCATGATTGTGATGGGTTACGTCATGCACTGGTTGCATACGCACATTGTTGATTTAACCCTGCCACGCGACTATCACAAGAGCCTGTCACCCCAACTGCAACAGTTGCTTCGCTGCAACGTTGTCGAGCATCTGCCAATGAGTGGAGTTGAAACCTATATTGACTTTGAATATTAAGACACACAATGAAAGGGCTGAGTCTTAAGGATTAAAAAGGGATGCACACGTAATCCTTGGCATTCAGCCCTGCCAGTTGATGCTCTCACTTCTGATAGACGGGGAGTTGGCGGAGGAGAGATATAGTCGTCGTGGATGAGATGGGCAAAATCTTAACGCTGCAATGAGAACATACACCAATCCGGTTTACCCAGAGTACTTTGCTGATCCATTTGTTTGGCAACATCAGGATGTTTATTACGCGATCGGAACAGGTCCTGCAGAAGCCGCAGGACAGGTAGAAGAGATGCACCAACAGCGAGTCTTTCCCCTGTTGCGATCGAATGATTTAGTCAATTGGCAGTTTGCGGGTAATGCTTTACAACGTCCTGATCCGGCTTTGGGAGATAACTTTTGGGCACCGGAAGTTGCCTACGCTGACAATATTTTTTACCTCTACTACTCCGTCGGACAGGGCGACAAAAACCATCAGTTGCGGGTTGCGACCAGTTCTGATCCGCTAGGTCCTTATGAGGATGTGGGTAAACCCCTGGTTAATCCAAAAGCCTGTACGTTTTCCATCGATCCCAGCCCCTTCCAGGATGATGACGGGCAATGGTATCTCTTCTATGCTCAAGATTTTCTCGATACAGAAAACGGGGTAAGGGCGGGAACAGCGCTGGTGGTCGATCGCCTGCTGACTATGACAGAATTAGCCGGAGCAGCAACAGTTGTTTTACGGGCGCGTCATGTTTGGCAACGATTTTTAGCCGATCGCCCGATGTATGGGGGCGTGTATGATTGGCATACCTTAGAGGGTCCCTGTGTTCGTAAACACGAGCACCGCTACTACTGCTTTTATAGCGGTGGCCGATGGGAAACCGAGAACTATGGTGTTGATTATGGGATTGCCGATCACGTCATGGGTCCTTACTCCGATGCAGGCAATGAATTGGGACCGCGTGTATTACGATCGATTCCAGATTGTGTACTCGGTCCAGGCCACAATTCGATCGCAGTCAGTGCCACTGGGCAGGAATATGTCGTGTATCACGCCTGGGATACGGAAATGAAGGCACGTCGGATGTGTATCGATCAACTGGTTTGGACGACATCAGGGCCTCGTTGTCAGGGACCCACCTGGACGCAGCAAACCATGTAGGTTTTGGCTTAAACGGCATGAGCAAGTGGTTTTTCTTTCTGGATAAACGTGGCAGGTTCCGACATATCCTCAGACATAAGTAGTTCGACAGAATCATTTACACCAGTTGAGGTAAAATCTAGCCGACCAGATCTCATCCTTAGTCGTCGTAACTTCGATGCCATTTACTCGTCCAGTACCTCCCGAAAATCAACGCTTACTCCAACGCATTTACCGCCAAAGCCGTCATCATGCGGTGCGCCAACGGTCCCATTGCATTTTGCTCTACCTGGATGAAAGTGGGTTCTGCTTGATTCCCTATGTTCCCTATGGTTGGCAACCGATGGGAGAGACGTTAGAACTTCCGAGTCGGCGCAGTCAACGCTTGAATGTCCTGGGATTGATGAGTCGTTACAATCGGTTAGCATCCGATGTTTCCACTCAAAGCATTACGAGTGAGGTCGTAATTGCGTGTATTGATACGTTTTTCACACAAGTGGATAAACGAACGGTGATTGTGATGGATCAATCCTCTATCCACACCAGTGATGCAATTCTGGATCAGTTAGAGGCGTGAAAGGAACGCAAGATTGAGTTATTTGAGTTACAGATTTTATGGCGTTTCATGAAGTACGAATGGATTGAGGTCAGTGCTTATCGAAGTTGGCAAAGTTTAGCGGACGATGTTGAAAATGTGCTCAGGGAGTTTGGAGATAAGTATGTAATCAATTTTGTCCGACTACTTAATGCTGAGTATTGCTTATCTCTTACAGCAATTCCTGTTCAAGGAAATCATAATTCAATACAATTACAATTCGATGCCACCATTTCATGGTGATTGGAACTATCAAATTAGTCCCGGAAACCTCGTTTAGTTGCTCATGTTATTCTTACATAGTCCCTAACTCAAATCGAACTATTAATTGAGAACTTTGCTTGAGGTTGTTACTAATTGCGTTAGTACAGCTAACAATTCCAAGGGATCTACAGGCTTGGACAGATACGCCTGAAAACCTGACGAAAATACCCTCTCCTGATCCTCTTGCCGAGCAAACGCGGTAAAAGCAAGGGCTGGAATCTGCTGCGCCTGGGGTATTTCTCTAACTTGCTGGATAAACTCGTAGCCATTCATCCCTGGCATTCCAATGTCACCAATAATGAGATCTGGAGGGTTGTCAGTCGCGATTTGCAGGGCTTCTCTGGCGGAACTGACCGCCGTAACAATCGCTCCATGCTCCTGAAGCAGAAAGCGGAGCAGATCTAGATTGTCTAGATCGTCATCAACAACCAGAATCCGGGTTCGACTGAGAGACGTTGGGGTGGACAACGGAGTATGGGACTGGGGGACAGGCAATTGTTCCGTGTCGTCTGGCCTAAAAGGCGATGTTTCGTTTGTAATGGGTATGACCGCTTCACGCAGCGGCAGTTTAACCGTAAAAGTTGCACCTTGCCCCAGCCCTGGACTCTCTGCGCCAACAGTGCCTCCATGCATCTCGACTAGATGCCGCACGATCGATAAGCCTAGACCCAAACCGCCATATCTGCGGCTCGTGCTGCCATCCGCTTGGCGAAAGTGGTCAAAGACGTGGGGCAAAAATTCCGGGGCGATGCCAATGCCATTATCTGTGACACACACCTGGGCATAGCGATTGCCGTTCCCGTTCGTGACAATAGAGAGGTTTACCTCAACTCGCCCTCCTTCTGGTGTGAATTTGACCGCATTGGACAGCAAATTCCAGAAAACCTGCCGCAGGCGATCGCTGTCTCCCAGAACGGGCAATCCTGCTAAAGAATTGCTGTCACCCTGGGAAACGCTGACAGCAATTCTTTTGGCTTGTGCCGCAAACTGTACAGATTCGATCGCAGTCCTTACAATCGCCGTCAGATCAACCGGGTTAACGCCTAAGCTCAACTTGCCCTGAATCACGCTAGAGACATCCAGCAGATCCGTGACGAGCGAGAGTTGCTGTTTGGCACTCCGTTCAATCACATTTAATGCCTCAGCCGCCTTTGCAGAGTTGAGCCGCTGCTCCTTCAGCAGTCTTGTCCAGCCCAGGATCGGATTAAGGGGCGTTCTGAGTTCATGGGAAAGCGCCGCCAGAAATTCATCTTTGAGCCGGTTTGTTTGGGTGAGTTCTGCCGTCTGCTGCTGTAATGACAGGGTGAGTTCTGAGCGATCCAGGGCGATCGCAATCTGGTCACAGAGGGCTTGAAAGAGCCTCGTTTCTGCATCCGTGAACTTGGTACGGCTGCGACTGCCAAACCCCAAGGTGCCAAACAGTTTGCCCTGAGCCACTAAGGGCTGGCAGGAATAGGCGGTTAAGCCCAATGTTTTGATCAGTTCAGCTTTAGGATCAGTTGAGTTTTGGACATCAGACTGGACGATTTGCGATCGCTGTTGGGCGACCGTGCCACAGACTGCACAATCGATCTCCAGCCATTCAATGTCACGCGCAGTTGCCTCTGGCAGCCCCGCGTAAAACATCAATTGGAGTTGCTGCCGTTCTGCATCCAACCAGTAGTTAATGTAAACATCTAGCCCAATCATTGGTTTGAGCTTGGCAAACAGCGCATCCACCAGCGTCAGGGGCTGATCGGTCGAGAGCAGATCGCGGGTGGTTTCGTAGAGCAACTGGATGTGATGGGTGCGTTCTTGCAGGTCTGCCTCTGCCTGTTTGCGATCGCTGATACACTGCGCCGTTCCCATCATCCGGATCGCCTTTCCACTGGCATCAAAGAAAGTGCGTCCTTTTGCCGCGATCCAATGAACAGTGCCATCCGACCAGACGGAGCGGTACTCAATATCGTATTCAACGCCCTGTTCTAAGGCGCGGGTAACGGCGGCATGGGTGCGATCGCGATCATCCGGGTGCAGCGCGTTCAGGAACATGTCGTAGCTGATCTGCGCCTCCGGCGGGAATCCAAACAGCACATTGCAGCGATCAGTCCATACCAGCTCATCTTTGGGGATGTCCCAGAACCACATCCCTAACTGCGCCGCTTCCGTTGCCAGTCGAGTGCGTTCCTCTTGCGCCCTTAACGCCTGGGTTGCTCGTGTTTGCTCAATGATTGACCACAGCCGAGCGACAACCGCTTGCAGCAGCGCTACCTCATCAGAGCGCCACTGCCGCACACTGCTAGCGTTAACCGCAAAGGCGGCGACCCAACATCCAGATTCAATCCAGGGAACGCCGAGGATCGCCCGAATCTTGTGCTGGGCAAAATTGTCGGCAACGGAAGCCGTGTAGTCGTGAGTTGCGATATCGGTAATCACAAGCGGTTGCCCGGTCTGGTAGTGGTTAACCATTTGGGGCAGAATATAGTCGGACAGTCGATATTCGCCTTTTACGCTGTCAAAGTCTGCGGCGTTCCAGTCCTGCTGAACCACCGTCGTGCCTGCTTGCAGGTTGATCGTGTGCCAGAGACAAAGATCAACCTGCAAGTATTCACCCACTCGATTGACCGTTTCCCATGCCATTGCATCTGCATCCGATAGCTGCCGCAACCGCGAATCGAGATCGGTGAGAAATTGATTGTTGAGTTCAGCCAGTTTGCGATCATGAATATCGGTGGAAGTGCCATACCAGCACCGCACCTGCCCCTGATCGTCTAGCATCGGAACCGCTCGAACCATGAACCAGCGGTATTCTCCATCGACTGCTCGCTTGAATCGTGCCTCAAATTCGCAGGGCTGTCGTGTTTCAAGTGCGATCGCCCATTGCTCAAATGCTCGCTGTACATCATCGGGATGGTAGGTGGCAGCAATCTGTTCAGGGTCACGGCCTTGCTCCAGCGTGAGTCCTGAATATTCAATCCACTGGCGATTCACATAATTCAGTTCGCCCTCGGCATCACACATCCACACGAACTGCGGCATCGAGTCGCTGAGTTCCTGCAACTGCTGCTCTTTCTCCCGCAGGGCAAGTTCAGCCTGTTTGCGGTCTGTGATGTCGAGAACTGTGCCAGACATCCGGTAAGGGCGACCGGCGGTGTCATAATATCCCCGCCCCCGCGCCAGCACCCAACGCATCGTGCCATCCGGGTGAACGGTTCGATATTCCGCGTCAAACTCACCCCGATCACGCAGTGCTGTGGCCGCCGCATCAGACACAGGCTGGCGATCGTCAGGATGGAGCGCGTTCAGATGCCATTCATAGGTCACGGGAAAGTCGGGCGGCAGTCCGAATATTGCTTTGCTGCGATCGTCCCAGGTCAAATTTCCGGTTTCAACATCCCAGTCCCAAATTCCCTGCCCTGCCCCTCGCAGGGCAAGTTGCAGTCGTTCCTCGCTTGATTGCAAAAGGTCAGCTGATCGCTTACGCGCATCATCAATCCGGTTCAATATGGCAGCGCTGCGCCCGATCAGTCCAACGGAGACGACCACAAGCGACATCACCATCAGCGACAGCCTGAAGTTAGCATCGTACCAACCTGCCCGTTGCCCTTCTAAGACGAGCCAACCCAGCACCAGGGGAAGAATAATTACAGCGGGAATAAGCTGTCGTGCAACGATGCCGCCGATCGTGTTACTCGTGACGGTTCGCATCCAGCCCCGATCGCTATGCAGTGCCAGAACGCCTGCACTCAGAATCAGAAACGTGAGGGCAGTAGTCACCGCCATAGAGTTGGTCAGCAGGCTCGGCTGATACAGAACCCGAATGTTGTAGAGATAGCCGATGGTTGCTTGCAGGGCAATAAAAATGGTAGCCGCTGCTAAACTTTGAGCGATCGTCATGGCATTAATGCTTTGCTGCCGGGGCTGCGGTTGCCGTTCCCGTCGATGGCATAACCAGAGGGCTGAGCTAACCAACACAAAATTAACGGCTGTATTAATCGCCATCCGACCGGGATAGGGCGTGTTTGGGGAAATGGCATCATGCGGAAACAGCAGTTCGTCGATCCCAAGATTGATGCCCCAGAGATACTGACTCAAGGCGAGTAGCCCGATGACTCCCGTTGCGATCGCACAGCCTTTGATGACTCTGGAAGTTAGCAAAGTGCGACGATTGCAGGTTTGCAGCCCCAGCGAAGTGCCAGCCAGGATAAAGCAGAGGGCAGTATTTGCCTTCATGGTCGCGGAGTCTGGAATCCCGCTCTTGACCAGGGGAATGTTAAAACTCCAACCAACCAAAACCAGAACACCCACCAGCACAACCAGGGCAGCGGCGGTGCGGGCAATCTGCTGACTGCGGCGACAGGGAGTCAGAAACCTATTTTTCAAGCGCGTAACCCATCTCATTTGGAACATCCATCGGTCAGACATGACTGTTTGTTACTTCCTGGAAAGGCGAACGATCTCAGCAATCAGCACTTCTGGTTCAACAGGTTTGGTCAAATGCTGTTGAAAGCCTGCCCGTAGCGAATCTGCTCGATGAGCTTCACTGGCATAGGCGGTCAGGGCGATCGCTGGAATCCGTCCTCCGGTTGCAAGGGTTCGCACCTGTTGCAGCAATTCATACCCTGTCTGACCCGGCATTGCAATATCACTCAGCAGGATATCCGGCTGAAAGGCTGCAAACTGCGCTAATGCAGAGGCCGCACTAGCGGCTGTTTGTACGATCGCACCTGCCTGCCTCAGGACCAGAGCCGTTAAGGTGAGCATATCTGGATCATCGTCTACAAACAGCACGCGCATACCTGCCAACGACTGGGCGGTGTAATCAGCGGCAGGCGGCGTTACAGATTCATGCTCAAGCCCGTCGTTCCACTGCACCAGAGGCAGCAACACGGTGAAGGTTGCCCCTTGTTCTTCGCCCTCGCTTTGAACCGTAATCGTGCCGCCGTGCTGCTCAACGAGATGCTTCACGATCGCGAGTCCCAGCCCCAAGCCTTGCTTTGCCGTGGCGTTTTGCCCATCCTGCCGAAATTGCTCAAAGATGTGGGGCAGAAAGTCGGGGCTAATGCCTTTTCCGGTATCGCTCACCTGAATGCGGGCATGATCATCCTGTTGATGCAGCAAGATCTGGACTTGTCCTCCTGCTGGCGTAAACTTCATGGCATTGGTGAGCAGATTGAGCACGACCTGCTGCAACCGCTGAAAGTCTCCCGATATTGGTTTAAGCTTGCCTAGCTGCGTCTGGAGTTGAAGTTCTTTCGCTTCAGCCGTCGGACGCACCGTTTCGATCGCTGCCTCGACTACCGCACTTAGATCAACAGATGTCATTGTCAGCCGCAATGCACCGCGTGCCATCCGAGAGACATCGAGCAAATCTTCGATGAGCTGCGCCTGTGCCTGAGTGTTGCGGGCGATCGTCTCTAGCGCCTTTTGGGTGGTTGCCGCATCAAAGGAGCGGGTTTGCAGCAGTTTGGCCCAGCCCATCACCGCGTTGAGGGGCGATCGCAACTCATGCGCCACCAACGACACAAATTCATCTTTACTGCGGTTCGCGGCTTCTGCTTCAGCGCGGGCAACCTCCGACGCTGCCAAAAGCTGCATTCGCTCAATTTCTAATTCCTTCGTCGCATGAATGTCGGTGGCAGTACCAAACCACTTGGTGATTTTTCCGGTCTCATCCCGTTGAGGCAATGCTCGACTGAGCAGCCAGCGGTACTCACCATCAGCGCGTCTAACCCGGTGTTCACATTCATAAAATTTTCCGGCTTGCGTTGCCTGGGTCCAGAGATCAACCGTTTTTTGCTGGTCTTCTGGGTGAAGCACGGGTTGCCAGTTCCACCCTTCCGTTTCTGCCGGGTCAACACCCGCAAACTCTGCCCACTGCTGATTAAAATAATCAAGATATCCGTCTGGTTGGGCTGTCCAAAGAATCTGAGGCACCAGTTGAGTCAACATTCGGTAACGGGTTTCACTTTCCTGCAATTCGGCTTCCATGCGTCTACGATCGCCTTCGTTACGAAGGCGATCGCGAATATCCCGTCCCTCTGGAATCAACAGCACCACCCGCCCCAACTCATCACACACGGGCTTGAGGGAGAAGTCGATCGTGGTTGTCGTCGCTCCAATTCCCAACACTTCAACTTCGTAGCGCACAAATTCTCCCCCAGCCGCACGGGCGATCGCCTCCCGTAACTGGTGCTGAGTCTCGGCTGAGATCGTCCACCAGCGCACGTCCCAGAACGGGCGACCAATCGCCTCTTCACGGGTCAAGCCAGCAAAGTCCAGGGCAGTCTGATTGGCTTCGAGGAGCGTCCCGTCTGGCGTGAGTAACCCGACAAACTGATAGGTGGTGTTGAACAATTCCCGGAATCGCCGCTCACTCTCCGTCAACGCCACCTCAAGTCGTTTGCGATCGCTAATTTCTTGAGCCACTCCCAGAATTTGGTAAACGACCCCCGCTGAATTGCGCCGGTAAGCAGTCTCCCGCGCCCCAAACCAGCGCCATTCCCCGTTGGCGTGGCGCAGGCGAAACTCCGACTCAAAGTTCTCCCCAGGCTGAGAAGCTTGCAGTTGGGCAATTCTGGCGGGAATTTGAGCAAAATCATCTGGATGAAAAAGTTGAGGCAATACGGCTGCTCCCATTGCCTGAATTTCTTCCGGGGTATAGCCCAGAATATCAACGATGCCGCGATTACTATAGATATTGCGTTGTTCAATCAGGTCATAGATGTAGAGGAAGCCCGGAGCAGCATCCGAAATCTGTTGAATAAATTGCTGTTTCTGCTGCACCTGTTGATACAGTTCCGACTGTTGAACCGCGATGCCAACCTGGGCAGCAATCTGTTGCAACAATTCCACCTCTGAAGCCTGCCATTGGCGCGGATGGGCGCATTGATGCAGCACCAGCAAGCCCCACAGAGCCTCACCCTGAAGAATCGGCACGACCAGATTGGCGCGGACCTGAAACCGTTCCAGCAGCTCAGTGTGACACTCAGTCAAAGTCGCCGTAGCCGTATCCTCAACCATCGATACGCGCCCCTGACGGAAATCTTTACCTTGCGTCTCAATAAAGTAAGTGTCTTCAATCTGAGTGTTCAGGGTGGGCATCCAGCCCTCACCCACCGACTCCGTAATAATTCTGCCGCTAAAGTCTGGGTTAAAGCGGTAGACCAGAGCGCGATCGGTGTTGAGCAACTGCCGGACTTCCGTAACTGCCGAATTCAAAATCTCCCACAGGTTGAGCGATCGCCGGATTTGTTGGGTGATCTGGTTGAGAATGCGCTCCCGCTCAAGCTGCTGCTGGCGATCGAGTTCCGCTTGCTTGCGAGCTGTCACATCGCGCCAGGAGGCAACAAAGCCATCGTCTAATTTGCTGGCATGAATATCAAAGGCCCGGAGTAGCCGTCGTCCAGCATAATCGTCTTCATAAATCAGGGACTCTTTGAAGAGCGGCTTCCCACTCTCAACGACCCGGCAATATTCGTCAAACAGTCCTGTTTCCCGATGGGCAGGCAGTAGTTCACATAGCCTTTTGCCAAGCTGCGCCTCTGGGGGCATCTGGTTATTCTCACAGGCTGCATTGTTGAGGTAGTCAATCTGAAAGTCAATAATCTGTCCTGACTCATCTCGAATGGCAGAAAAAATGCCGAAGCAATCCAGCATATTCTCGACCGATACCCGGAAGCGATCGTCGCACTGCCGAAGTTGGAGCCGCAGTCGCGCATTCTCGATCGCGCTCCGCATGGTCAACTGCAACAGGTCGGGGGTCAATTGGCGCTTGGTCAGATAATCCTCGGCACCCAGCTTCATCGCTCGCACCGCAACGCTCTCATCCCCTTCACCCGTCACCATCACCACCGGGGGACTGTTGCCGTTGCTCTGGGCGTGCAGCGATGCCAAAAACTGTAAGCCATTCGCATCGGGCAGCAGGTAATCCACCAGAATTGCGTCGATCGCCTCTGTCCGGCATAGCTCCAATCCTGCTTCTGCGGTCTCGGCTTCAAGAACTCGGTAAGGTTTGTCTCCAAAGATACAGAGATAGCGTCGATAAAGTTCTCGATCGGGTAAAAAGTCTTCAATCAGAAGCAGGGTTGGGGTTCGAGAAGTCATCGACAGTCGCTCCTTACTCAAAGATTTCGGGTAGATGCATCAGAAACGTGATCGGGTGCGGTCAGGGAAAGCGGCATTTCCACTGCGGTCAGGGGAGCATCAAATTCAGCGGCGCGAACGTTCGGAACCAGGGGAGTAATCTCCACAGGCTGCCAACTTCGAGATGGACTCGCCACAAAAGTCATGCCACCCTCTTTCAGTGCCCGCAAAACTTGTTGGGCAGTACTGTAGGTCACTCCCGCTGATTCAGCAATTTCTCTCACCATCAGGGGGCGAGTGGAGTTGCAACAATCCAGGATAGTCAAAGCCAGTTGATAAGGTTGGTCCAGGTACGAGCGAATAGGGGTTTGCAGGTTGGCAGGGACGCAGCGACGAAACCAAATGAGAAACGGGGTGGCTGAGGTGATTTTGTCGGTGCTGGTTTTATTCACGCTGGAAGCTCCTCAAGTCAGAAATGCCTTGATCACGATGGATCAAGCGTGAGCGTCTATTTATCCTGACAGGATAATGAAGTCCCACTAGGACGAGAATACCCCTGTAGGCAGAGAGCTGTAGAATACTTCCTCCATAGGTTATAAATTTAATCTTTTCTTTATCCCTCAAGTCAAACTCAGTCCTCTTGGGACTCTTCCTGCATTCGCGGCTCCATCAAGGAGACACCTGGCGATCGCTCATCAGGCTCACCACGATTTCAACCAGCGTCTCTGGGTCGATTGGCTTGAGCAGAAAAGCTTGAACTCCAGCCTGCTCTACGGCTGTCTTGACCGATTCTCGCCCGTCTCCGGAACACACCGCGATCGGCGTTGACGAGTCAAACTCACGAATATTCAGGATTAAGTCAATGCCTGAGCCATCCGCCAAAGTAAGATCAATGAGATACAGCACAAAACTACCATTGCGAGCCGCCTGTAAGCCCTTCGCCACACTGCTGGCTGTCTCGATCTGATATCCCTCATTAGACAGAATAAAGGTTAATAATTCACAATTATCCGCAGAATCATCAACACACAGTATTTTTTGCACACAAGAAGTCCTTTTACAACATTTATTTGGGATTGCAAATCTGTCTTAGTACAGATGCCACAATAACAAGTAAGGACCGGGGTGTCCGTTCGTTGGCTAAATCTGAGGAAGGAATTTTGTGACATTTGTGGATGAGCAGCGCTATCTGGGAAACTTTATTCTCGATTCCTTATCACAGGAGGAATACAACGAGATCCATCCTGATCTGAAGTGGGTCAAACTACTCCAGGGCGAAATTTTGGTTGAAGCCCGCACGCCAATCACTCACGTTTATTTTCCTGTCACGGCGGTCGTCTCCTGGATCGATTCCACCCTTGAAGGTGAATCGGTGGAGATTGGCATAACCGGGTTTGAGGGAATCGTCGGCGCAACGCTGCTGTTTGAGGAAAATGCTCCACCCTGGGCAGTCGAAGTGCAATTGACGGGCGCAGCATTGCAAATGGATGCCCAGCTCTTTGCCAATGCGCTCCAACAATTCCCTGGGCTGCGTCAAAAAGTGGGTAAGTTCGCCTACCAGAAGATGTTGCAATTGACCCGCTCTGGCCTGTGCAATCGCTTTCATTCCGTGGAACAGCGTCTCTGCCGCTGGCTCCTGGCGGCTCAAGACCGCACGAACACCCAAGAACTACTCCTGACAAGAGAAATTCTTGCCACCATGATCGGTTCTTCCCGTTCGGTGGTCAGCATCGCCACGGGCACCCTGCAATCGGCAGGACTGATTCGCGCTGTCCGGGGCAAAATTACTATCCTCAACCGGGAGGAAATGGAGGAAACTGCCTGTGAGTGCTATCACGTCGTCAAACAACAGTTTGATCACTATCTCCAAAGTTGAGCAGAATTGGGTTACCGTCTACGGTTTGCCTCAATCAGGCGATCGCCCCTCCACCCCTGCCTGACGCAGCCAGCAGCGACCGTATTTTGTCGAGTAACTCCTCAAAGGCGATCGCGCGAACTCTAGCGAAACCTGCCCCAACCCTGAGGGGATATTTTTTCTTGGAAATCGCCTTACCGCAACTGGCAGCATGAAACGACTGGTTCTTGCGCCAACCCCTGCAGATCAACGGCTTCTAGCAGGCTGGCCCAACTGGCATCTTGAGCATTTATGCGGCGCTGTTCTGCTGCCAGGGCGAGGGCATCAAACCAGAAGCCATTAGCGGCGTAGAGCAACAGGCGATCGCGAGCCGCTGCCTGAGTTAAATCACTTTTCATCCTGGTACTCACCGTTTCCCGCTGGATTACGCCATAGATCGAGCCAGCCAACCGTTCCTGACAATAAATATTGAAATACCAGCGATAGGGCTGACCAATACTTAAGGTTGCTGCGGTCGGCGGGAGGGCAACCTGAATTACTCCTGGTGTACCGGATAATGGGACGGTATAGGCAACCTGTTGATTGTTTGCCTGTTCCAGCGTCAGTCTGCCGTAGGTGTTGGCTGGGAAATAGGGGACATAAAACCAGAACGTGGGCCGTTCGGCTGTCGTCCAGCCAAATACGGACCCTGTGGCCGGATAAAAAGGAACCAATGCCGTTAAGCGTTGCCCCGGTGCTGCGGCACATCCCCGACTGCCAGCATCTCGTTGGCCGCGAGGTGCTCCTGTTCCTTTTGGTAGAGGGGGCAAGGCAAATACCACGGATGAGGGCTGCCTGCTAAGGGTTAGGGAACGGGTCGTTACGGGGGGCAAGCTCTGGGCTACGAATGGTTTTGCATGGAGCACTACCAGGAAAGGACTCATTAAAGATATAAAGTAGATTTGGTAATTGAGCGGGCAATGATTAGTTATAAATTGATTGAAAATATTCAAATAGTGAGGTAGTCGAATCTTTTTCATTGCAATCAAACTCCCAGTTTATTTATTCCGATGTTGCTGTAGAACGAAATTACTCCCAATTAAAGTCAATGCGAGTAGAGTGGGAACCAATGGCACCCAATATCCCATTACGAACAAACCAAAACAGCACACATACAAGACTGCAAGCGTAACACTGGTTGCCAGTAGCAGGTAAGGCCGCGATCGCCAGCGCCCTGCGATCAAACCACCGATAATAGACCAGCCTAAAATCCAAATAGCATCCGCTGTCAACGGCCAACTGCGTAATAGGGGTCTGCCATCTGCCACCGCACTCACAATTTGACTCACCATCTGAGCTTGGACGATGACTCCCGGCATTGCCTGAAACATTTCCTGCCCTACACTAAACGGGGTGGAATGATAATCTTGAAAACTGCGGGCAGTCACCCCAATCAAAACAATTCGATCTTTAATTTGGTCAGGTTGCACCTTACCAGCCAAAACTTCCCGGAGGGTAACAGTTGGCGCGATCGCCAGGGGAGAACGATGCGATCGATAATGGAGCAAAATTTGATACCCCCAATCATCCAGATTGTGATAACCGCCGGAGTGAGACCGCAAACGGTGAAAGGTTACAGAGCCAATTTGCAAGTTTCCCTCGTCGGTGAATTGAGCCGTTATTCCTTGAGATTTCAAGTAGTGCATCGCCAGTTGGATACTGAAGGCATAAGTTGCCGTGCAGGGAGAGGAGGGATTCACTTCCATACCTAATAGGTGGCGGCGTAATATCCCATCCCCATCCTGTAGGATGGTGCTAAATCCCTGTCGTTGGAGTGGAATGCCGGGGGGTGCCGCCACTCCGACACGATTTTCTGCTAAGTTGCTCACCTGGCAAATTGCAAATACATTATCTTGTCGAAATTGATTGATTAACTCCCGATTTTGTGGAGAAATAGGATAGTCACGAAAAATATCTAACCCGATCGCCCGTGGTTGACTCGCAGTTAAACGTTTGAGTAATTGAGTGAGTGCTACATCCGATAATGAACCTTGGCGTTGACGTTGCTCCGGTAATTGCAAATCATCTTCATCAATGGTGACAATGAGTAAGCGAGTGTCCTGTCTTTCGCTAGGTCGCTGTCGCATGAAGTGATCGAACGCTTGTAGCTCCAATGGTTGCAAGACTCCAAACCAACGCAGACCGATCACCAATGCTGTGGTCAGGGTGATTTGCCCCAGGAGCGGCAGCGATCGCCGCCAGCCTGGAATTACCACATCGGGTCGGTTGGCACCGGGAACTAGTGTAGCTTGCACCCCCATCGGCTCTCGTATCGGCTTGAGTGCTGGGGTTGCCGGAGGCTCCAGCCCTTGGTGCTGCACTACACTCTCCGCCAGCAGGGACCCGTTCTGCCACACAATGGATGGCATGGCTGGATTTTGATAAATCATTGGCAGCCAGGTTGCACAGGGATATTGGTGCTCCAGGCTCTGTAACCGTTCACGCGCTTCACGCACAGCCCGATAGAGGGACTGCCCATCGGCAAAGGCGACTAAAAAATATTGGAGAAACTCATGAGCTACTGCATCGGGAACAGGTTCACGCATGACGATCACCTGGGGGATGTGCAGATCGGCTAACTGGTGGGCCAACCCCAAGCCATCGCATGAATTGAAGATAGCAAGCTTTAGCCCCTGAGCGATCGCCCGTTTGAGAGCATTTCGCAGTTCTGCCAGCGAGAGGCTCACTTGATCGTTGAGTTGAATGAGGCCCTGTTCCACCGCATCAGTTGACGGACTCACTTGAGCAACGGATGCTTCCAACTCAGCCGATATCATGGGTGCAGACACGCTGGCACTATGCCCCGCAAAAAAGAGAATGTCACACCCCTGCCACAACCGATGATAAAACTGTTCCCGTTGTGGTTCCACCAAAAATTCGATCGCGGCCTGATCTGAAAGTTGCTCCAGACACACGCGGTCCTGTTGCAAATTAAGATCTGCCTGGTTGCCTAAAACCGCGAGAACTTGAATTTGCTTCGGTGTTACCCGTGGCATTGATGGTTGCGCTGAATGGGCGATCGGGCGTTGATATGCTGAAGCACTCAAGGCAATCTCAGCGTGCGGATAATGTTCGCAAAAATCCCATCGATGCCAGGGTAAACGCTGAAGAACATAATCCTGCGTCTCAATCAAAATTCGGATTTCATCGGTTGGGTGCAAATGAGTTCGCAATTGCTGATCAATGGTTTGAAATGACGGTGACTTTAACCAGTGATTCATTTGACTGACGATCCGCTGACACAGTTCATCAAAATCCGTTTCTGAGACATGCGTGACTCCAGCCGTTTCCACCTCCAACCGGGGAGGATAACTTAACCGTTGACACAATGCGGTGTAAAGCAGTTTCCAGGAGTGATAAAGCACAGGAATTTCAGGTGCAGCAGGCAGCCCACCCAGAAATTTCATCGGGTGAGAACTGTTTAATTCCCATAGATGAGCCGTTACAGCAGGGAAACCACTGTATAAATCGCCGACCTCCAAACTTAATGTAATCAGTTGATTCATTGCGTTGCAAATGGCTGGCATCAACTATTCCATCGCCTCGATCGTGCCTGAAATAATCTTGATGTCAAGTGAATTCAAGCATGTCCTACCTTCTTCTCAGGCAAAACCCACAACTTTGCTGCAACCGCAAGGAGATTTGATCGTTCAATCAACTGAGAGGTTGGGTAGTCTGACCCGCCACTGTATTGGCATAAATGGCTAGTTGAGCACGATTGCGGAGATTCAAGCGATTTAACAGATGGGTGACGTGAGTTTTTACCGTACCTTCTGAAATGAACAGGGTTTGGGCAATATCCCGGTTGGTGTAGCCTAGTGCCACTAACCGCAGAACTTCCTGCTCCCGTGGAGTCAGGTTGGTTGTGGCGGGAATGGCTGCCCTCGTAATGGGATCAGAGGCGGCAATAGTTTCAGCAAATTTTTCCAGTAACCCAGGGCCGAGTTGGGCATACCCCCGGTGAACAGCTCGGATCGCCTGAGCCAATTCCTCAGAAGGCATATCTTTCAGCAAGTATCCCTTGGCCCCGGCCCGAATGGCATCAGCAATGTATTGAGAATCATCGAAGGTACTTAAAACCAGCACTTTAATATCGGGATGTTGCTGACAAATCTTGCGGCTTGCTTCCCGGCCATCCATCACGGGCATTCGCAAGTCCATTAGCACAACATCAGGTTGCAAAGCCTCCACTTCAACGAGGGCCTGTTCGCCATTATTAGCTATGCCCACAACTTGCAGATCAGGTTCTAGCGACAACATGGCCTTCAGTCCCTGGCAAATCAAACTCTGGTCATCCACTAACAATAAACGAATCATGGGCTTTATCCTTAGTGACTCTTGCCTAACTGTTTTCTCAGGGGGAGGATAACGGTGATCTGGCATCCCTGACCCGGACTGGTTTCTAGCTGAAACTCACCATCGATCGCGGCCACCCGTTCCCGCATTCCCTGTAAGCCAAATCCGGCAGATGTTTGAGTGGAGGAGAAGCCCCGTCCGTTATCGGCGATCGCGAAGTAAACCTGATCAAGCTCAGTTTTTAAGTCCAGCGAGACAACGGTCGCCTGGGCGTGTTTGCAAATGTTAGTTAATGCCTCCTGAGTGAGACGGTAAATCGTGCGGGTCACGTCTGGTGGTAAGGTTGCGGTTAAATGCAGAGCGACATCTACGGTAATGCCTGTACTTTGGCGAAATTCCTGAAGGAGTGTGGCGATCGCATCCTGCAAGGGGGGATCGGTGCGCTCATCAGCCCGTAAGGTACTCACAGACTGCCGCACCTCCTTCATTGCCATTGTGCCCAGTTGTTGGGCTTGTTGCAGAAAGGCGTGAGCTTCCTTCGGATTATGATTCCACAGCTTAAGCACAGTTTGAATTTGCACATTCAAACTGGTTAACGCATGGCCCAAAGAATCATGAATTTCGCGGGCGATACGATTGCGCTCTTGCACAGCAGCGAGTTCTTCAATCTGAAGTGAGTATTGCCGCAATTGATGATGAGCTTGCGTCAGTTTTTCTGGCGTTGCTGAATTGAGGTATGAATATCAGAATTCGCCCTCACCCTAGCCCTCTCCCAAAGGGCGAGGGAACAAGATTTCTAGCTCCCTTCTCCTTGGGGAGAATTGGGGATGAGGGCAAATCATACTTGCATTCAGCAATGCTATGCATACGCTCTAAGGGGGGCGAGTTCGGGCATTCGTGCAGATTAAAGCGTAAAGAACTCCGTCACACTGACCCCATTGCAGGAGAGTTGTAGTTGAAAGCGTTCCTGAGGCACCCCACGAAAGCGGGGCAACTGGATGTAATTATCATGGCTACGCGATCGCACCTGTTGCAACTCCTCGCCCACTTCCGATAGGAGACGGATACTCAAATCAGAGGGCAGATAGGGGTTTTCACCCAAAGGATGCACCTGCACCGAAATCCTCACTTTTTGATCAGCTTCGGGTGTAATCGCCACCAGCAGCACGATGACTTGTTCCACCAATTGAACGTTGAGATTGACCAGTTTGGCACGTCGAACGGTTTCAGGTTGGGATTGCAACTCGGAACGATAGGCAAAGGTCAGTGATGATTCTGATCGCAACACGTCTTCGATCGCCTGCCAACCGGCCTCAAATTGATTGTGCAACCATTGCCCCAAATTCACTTCAGAGCTGGGTTGGATTGCCGTCTGCCGTTGTTGCAAATCCCGCATCAACTCGTCCAGCGATCGCAACTCATTCAGGGGCAGATCCCCCTCCTGCATCTGGGGAACATATCCTAAAATCGTCGCCTGCTTTAAAGATGGTTCAAATTGTACTGCCACATAACCAATGCGATCGTCCCAGGCTTCCGGCGCGATCGCCAGAGTTGTGTCCCCCGGCAACACAGGGCAACACTCTAATCGGCCACATTTTGGTATTGACAAATCAGCTACAGGCATGAGTACCTGTTGAATCAAATTGTATTGCTGATGTGAGTCTCGATCAAGTTCAATACCCATGCAGCGGCAATAAAATTGCACTGCATAAACCGCCAGGGTATTCAGGTAAATTTGTTTTGCATAATGGGGGTTCGCAACTTGCTGACAATGGGCTTCAGCCAGACGATGCACCGACACTCCCAACGGCACCGTAAATGTAGATTCTGTAATTGACTTATCCATCACTCATAGGTCTCCTGCTTAATCTTCTGGCGTGCAATACGCTTTGAGATACTCGGTAAACTTCGCCACACACCGACAATAAAAACTACTGACGGTTGAGACTTTAATCTCTAAATCAGCCGCGATCTCTTTCCACGACTCCCCCGCCAACCGTCGCAGGGCTAAGGTCTGGAAGTTCGCCTGGGGCTGATGCTCAATATGCTCCTGCTGGAATAGGCGATCGGGATCGGCTTCCAGACACTCACGCATTAATTCGGTTGCCGTGGGAGATGGGCTGTTACACACCAGGCGATCGAGATCCGCCAGTTCCATGCCTCTGGTATCCTGTCGCCCCATCACTTTGGGAATTGCTTCTCGAAAAAATCGCCGTTCTAGCAACACATTCACCCACGCGATCACAGTCGCCCGCTCAGCATCATATTTATGGATATTCTGGCAAACGTAGAGTAATAAATCCTGCACTGCTTCATCGTAAATTTCCTCATAGAGTCCTACAAACCGACCTCGCTGGGGGTGGCAAAGTCGGCCAGAGGCAAGAATGCCGTTAACTAATTGGCGCAAGGCCGATCGCCGTTCCAGGGCAGTCGGGGGATGCTGCTGGGCGATCCGGGCAAGTTGCTTGAGTTGGGCATCAAGTTCATCTTTTGTCTTATCCATGTAAGACCTCAAAGTTAAGACCTTAGAAAGGGCTAACAGACACCGAACTATTTATTTCTCAGATTCAGCAGGCGGATTTGCTGCAAACAGAAATATGTAAATGATTGTAAACCGTCGCAGCATTCCGGGATTAGATTTCTGAGATCAGACAAAGGTTAATCAAATGCTGTTTGCAATTTGTCGCCTGCGTGATGGACAGGATTGATCCACCAGGGTCAACCTCTCAAGCATTCCAAGTTTCAAGTTTCAAGGTTAAACTTATGTCGTCTCCCACATTTCTGCGGATTGATCAACAATCCGTCTCGATTGAACAGGTTTGGCGTTATTTACAGCTTTCGGGGCAACTCCAGCCCGTTTTACTCGAAATTCTCCATCAGTATGCCCTGGAGCAAGCCCTGCAAACTCATTCCCTGACACTATCACCGGAAACTTTCAGTCAGAGCTTTTTAGACTTCCGGCTGCATCATCAATTACTCGATCCAGATGGGTTTCAAACCTGGTTGCGCGATCGCGGTCTGACCCCGGAAACCTTTTTGGAGCAATTTCGGCGTAACCTGCTGATTGAACAGCTTAAAGCTCAAATTAGCCAGCCAAAACTTCAATCTTACTTTGAGCAGAATCAGTTTTTACTGGAACAGGTTGTTCTTTCAGGAATCATCTCGAATACTTATGAATCAATTGAAGCAATCAGTCAAACAATTCAGTCTGGCACTGATTTTGACCAGATTGAAACCTTAGACTTAGACCTCGATGCTGAGATTGAACACCACCAATTTGAAATCCGGCGAGCAGATTTACCCGAAACGTTAAGAGCAGCGGTTGACGCGGCGGCGATCGGTGCCACGATTGGTCCCCTTGAATTAGAGGACGGGTGGTGGCTGTTCCGGGTTGAAGGTTGGCAACCAGCTCAACTAGATGATGAATTGAAACACCAATGGCAAGCCGAAATTTTTGACCAGTGGCTTGCAGACACCGTACAGACAATGACTGTTGAATTACAGGTGAACAATAATGATAGCTCAACGCGATCGACTGGATATTCATACCCTCAATCTACCCTGGAACGAAGCTCCGCTGAATTTGCTCACCAGTGACCAACAACTGGAATTTCGCCAGGAAGCACAGGTGAGTTGCCATACGACAGGTGAGGTTCTCTGGTCTTCCCAAACACCCGGTAGTCAGTTATTGGTGCTAGCGGGACGAGTGCGACTGGTGCAGGAGGCTGGCAATTCGGTCCTAGAACCGGGCAAAACAATTTTGCTCAAGTTGGGAGATTGGCTGGGGGATCAATTACATCTGGTGGGCAACTGGAAAGCCAGAGCCGCCAGTAAAGAAGTGGTGGTCGTATTGTGGCGATCGCCGCTCTGGGAAACCGCTACCACACCCGAATTACAGGATTTTTGGGAGGGTGTGCGGTGGCAGTATCAGCCCGCTGATCCACGTTTGCCCCATGCGGTAACGGGTTATCCCTATGTGTTCAACCCCAATACGGCGGCGGCCTGTTTAACAATGGCAACCCAACATTTGCAAACACCAGTCCCATTCCAGCAGGTGATAGGGCAGGTGCGGGGGCAAACTCCGCAACAGGTGGTAGAAGCAGGTGAAAAGTTAGGGTTGCATCTGCAACATATCCAGCAGATGAGTTGGGCCGGATTAGATCAACTCCCGCTCCCTGCACTCCTCCACTGGCAGCAGGATCATTGGACGGTGATGTATGAGGTGAATGGCGATCGCATCACCCTTGCCGATCCGTTAAATCGCCACAAACGCTGTGAAAGTTTGCCGCGTGAGATGGTGGAAGTCGCCTGGGATGGGCAACTGTGGCTGATTCAACCGACACCGAAAGCCGATTCCTTCAATTTGAAATGGTTCTTGCCTGCCGTTTGGCAATATCGGGGGTTGTTGGCTGAAGTGTTGGTAGCTTCCCTGGTGTTGCAAATTCTGGGACTGGCAACGCCCATGTTGACCCAGGTGATTATTGACAAGGTGATCGTGCATGAAAGTTTGTCTACCTTGCATGTGATTGCGATCGCTCTGCTAGGAGTCGGCATTTTTGAAGCTCTACTGGGGATTATTCGCCTGTTTGTGTTTACCCATACGGCGCGGCGATTAGATTTACGCCTCTCCTCCCAATTGTTTCGGCATTTGCTGGAATTGCCCCTCGCCTATTTTGAAGCCCGTCGGGTGGGAGACACCGTTGCCCGCGCCCAGGAGTTAGAAAATATTCGCCAGTTTTTAACCGGAACCGCATTAACGGTGGTGATTGATGCGGTGTTTATGGTGGTCTATCTCGGCTTGATGCTGTTCTACAGTATCAAACTCACTGCCATCAGTTTGGCGGTGTTACCCGTGTTGATTGCAATGATTTTAATTACTACGCCCATCCTGCGGAACTGGTTGAATGAGTCATTTAACCGCCATGCCGATAGCCAATCCTTTCTGGTCGAAACGGTAACGGGCATTCACGCGATCAAAGCGCATACGGCCCAAGCGGCAACGCGCGAACGGTGGGAAGGATTATTTGCCCGATATGTTCGCACCAATTTTCGGTCGTCTACGCTATCGAATGTGGATAGTCACATTGGCGAATTACTGATTAATCTTTCCGAATTGGCAGTGTTATGGTTTGGTGCCATGCTGGTGATCGAACATCAGTTGACGGTGGGACAATTGGTGGCGTTCCAAATGTTATCCGGTAAAGCGATCGCGCCCCTGCTCCACCTGGCTCAACTCTGGCAAAACTTTCAGCAGGTATTACTATCGGTTGATCGGATTGGGGATATTCTCAACGAAACACCCGAAGCAGTTTCTGAAACAGGTCTAGTCTTACCTCCCGTCAAAGGACAAATTACCTTTGAGAAGATTTTCTTTCGCTACCAGCCCGACCATGATGATGTACTCAAGGGAATTTCCTTCGATATTCAACCGGGTATGTTTGTGGGAGTCGTAGGACGCAGTGGCTCTGGTAAAAGTACCTTGTCCAAGCTGGTTCAACGCATGTATCAACCGCGATCGGGGCGAGTGCTAGTCGATAACTTTGATGTCAAAGGTGCGAATCTCAACTCATTGCGGCAACAAATCAGCGTTGTTCTACAAGATGATTTTTTGTTCAACGGCACTGTATTTGAAAATATTACCTTCAATGATGCGGGAATTCCGCCAGAACAGGTAGTTGAAGCGGCAAAAATGGCGGCGGCCCATGATTTCATTACGGAACTGCCCCAGGGCTACCAGACCCACATCGGTGAACGGGGTACCGGCTTATCGGGTGGACAACGGCAACGACTGGCACTCACGCGCCTATTTCTCTCCAGAGCACCCCTGTTGATTCTGGATGAAGCGACCAGTGCGTTAGACAGCGAAACCGAACGCAAGGTGTTGCAAAACCTACAACGAGTCAAGGGCGATCGCACGGTGCTCATGATCACCCACCGCTTTGCCCCGTTGAAACAGGCAGATCTTATCCTGGTACTCGAAAAAGGCATCGTGATTGAACAGGGAACTCACGCTCAATTGCTGGACAAGAAAGGGGCGTACTGGGCACTGTACCAGCAACAACAAGCCGCGGTGTAATCAGGTCATCATCATGAGCATCCTACCCTTAGAGCTTCAGCGCCCGATCAATCAATGGTCATTCAACTTCTTCAAAAAACGGTGGGTTCTCACCCTGGCAACGGTGGTTGCGATCGCCGGACTGGCAGGGGAAAAGCATTGCTCTCGTCGCATTTTCAAAGAGTTTTCAACTCAATTAGACTCAATCGGCGTTACCTCTTTTATTCAATTTGCATTGCATCAAGACTCTCACACTCTCCCAAACAGGAAATGTAACACTGGAAAAACTATCCTTCAGTAATTAGGACACATGACATGAAACGCGACCAATACTCAAACTCACACAATCACACCAGCTTCCAACCCCAAGCCGTTGACCAATCATCGTCGTTGGCACAAAATCAGCCTGGACACACTAATGCTCATAGCAGCTCTACAACCACTCAAGCGGGTTCTCATTGGTTCAATCAAGCTGGCAATTGGCTCAATCAACAAGTGCAAGCAGCCCAGAATTTAATGGGTGGAGATAGCGCGATCGCGGCTCAAGATGTGCTGCCAGCCTTGAAATCTGGAAATTCATCGCCTCCCGGTGCTGCATCGAAACAACCCCTCGTTGGCATCATCGACTCTGGTTTTGGCACGAATGATCATGGTCGGCAAATGCTCGACACCATTCGTGATGTCAATCCTGATGCGGCGGTGGTGTTGAAGGACGGAGTCGGTCAAGGTGGTTGGGCCGAGTCATTAACGGAATTTGTCGATTTAGCTAAAGCTGCTGGACAACCGGGAGCCGTTGCCAACTTAAGTTTTGACTTAACTGAAACTCGTCCCGATGGCACCGTAACAACGCGATCGCAACTCACTGCTGAAGAACATTCCGCCCTCGCCTATGCCCAAGACAATAACGTATTAGTCGTTGCCTCAGCAGGTAATGAAGGCGGGGCCATGTCTGCCCTGGGACAGGCTTCTCAGCAATTTGATAACATCATTGCCGTCGGTGCGGCTGAAGGCGATCAACGGGCGAATTACTCCAGTTATGGCGCAGGTTTAGATTTAGTTGCCAATGGCAGCAAGAATGGCAAAGAAGGCACCTCGTTTGCAGCGGCGGAAGTCACAGGGGCAATCTCAGAACTCTGGGAAACCAATCCTCATCTGAGTGCGCGTCAGGTTAACCAAACTCTGCAAGCTACCGCAACTGATCTAAACACGGCTGGCTGGGATGCTGAAACGGGTTTTGGCAAATTAAATGTAGACCTGGCGCGTTCCGTGGCTCAGCAGATTACCCCCGATACTCAAAGCTTCTCTGGGGCCGCACTGCTGCAACAAGCTCAAGGCTCATTTGATAGCACACTCTGGCAAAGCAAAGATGGAGCCATTGCCGGAGAGCGATCGAACTTCCTGGGCATGAAACTTCCCAAACCACCAAAGCCCAAAGATTTAGGCAACGCGATTGCGAATAAAGGGCGAGACTTAGGCAATGCAGCGAAACGGGAAGTCCGTGAAACTAAAACCGCAGCGACTCAAAAAGGCAGAGATTTAGGCAGAGTGGTTAAACGCGAAGTCCGTGAAACTAAAGCCGCAGCGACTCAAAAAGGCAGAGATTTAGGCAATGCAGCGAAACGGGAAGTCCGTGAAACTAAAGCCGCAGCAACTCAAAAAGGCAGAGATTTAGGCAATGCAGTGAAACGAGAAGTCCGTGAAACTAAAGCCGCAGCAACTCAAAAAGGCAGAGATTTAGGCAATGCAGTGAAACGAGAAGTCCGCGAAACTAAAGCCGCAGCAACTCAAAAAGGCAGAGATTTAGGCAATGCAGTGAAACGAGAAGTCCGTGAAACTAAAACCGCAGTTGCTCAAAAAGGCAGAGATCTGGGTCGAGCCGTCAAACGAGAAATTGATGAGACTGCATTAGCAGTAGGGAATAAACTGATCAAAAGAAATAATGGATCTCCTGTCGAGTATGGAACTCCTGGTCACTACCCCGCAGTTGAACAATCAAACAGTTGGTCAATTCCCATTGTACGACCTAAAGATGATCCTAAAACAGTTAAAGCAACTACAGCTAGCAACGGGTTTGAGGTAGGTTTGGCATCAATGAGAGGGGTCGAGGTTGTAAACCTGGAGGGTCAATTGTTGGACCAGACAAGAACTGATAATGCCATAGTTGGCGAAGGCCAACTTCAAGACCAAATAATTGATGCTGTAAGAAAAGATCCTAGATACGGTAAAGAGGCGTTCTCTGTGTCTGTGGCGGACTTGCCGCCAGAGGAGGTTCCACGTAGTGTCCAATTTGGTGGAAAAAGATCGGAAGGTGCGTTCTGGATGGTTGGCAAAGAAACCTGGGAAGTTGCAGGTAACGAACTGACATGGGTAAGGCGTGGAGCTTCAGTTGAAGACTCCTCAGTAGAGGTTGACCCTAATGGGAATATGAATATTCAATACCGTACCCATGACACCCTGGATTTAAGTCCAACAGCGGGACGTGGACCCGCGTATAATGCGATTTCTACGGTGCTTGGTGTTCCATATCATACCGTGGCGGGTGCAAATAGCAATTTACAAACGCGTGCAGAGTGGAGTACAGAAGTTAAGGCGTAGGCTTCATTTGTGTAAGGCACGCGGAGCCATCTCAATGGCGGCTTGCTATATTCTTAACACATTCTACTGATAGGTCAACTCAAGAGCAATCCACTTAGCAGAAGGCTGCAAAGTAAAGAGCCTATACCTGTTCAAACTTTCTGTTGCATTACTCCAATCTTGAGTTTTATCAAAGAGTTATGGAGTTTACGATCGCGCTCTTCTTCCCTCAATCAACTCTGCCATGTCCAGAACTGTACCGAGTGCTTTAGTGAGTTGTAAACAACAATCAGGTAAATAAACAGGAGATTTTTTCCATGAAACGGGAACAGTATGCAAATCAACAGAATCACACGAGTTTTCAGCCTCAGGCGGTGACTGGGCAGGCAGCGCTGGAGCAGGGGCAATTTGGGCAACCTGCAAATCGGAACCGTTCCACCAATCAGCTTGAGTCTAAGAATACGGGTTGGTTGAATGCGGCAAACAACGTAGCAGCGGGAGTGGTGGATACGGTGAAATCCTGGGTGGGAGCGCAGGGTAAACCAGATATGCAGGCAATTCCGCAAGCATTGCAAAAGCAGGGCGTTAATTTGCAGAATTCCACGATCTCATTCACGGCGAAACCCAACTCTATCCAGATGGATGTGGACCTACCGCAGCAATCCGGCGGGGGGCGATCGCTGGATGTGAAGTTGAACATTGAAGGCATTGGCACCCGCGATCTGTCTAACCTGCGGGGATCGACGATTGAGTTTACCGCAAAACCCCACTCGGTCGAAGTGGATGTCGCAACCCCAAAACGTAGTGGAGGACAACGAGTAGACTTAGATTTGAATATTGAGGGAGTTGGCACTCACAACCTGAACAAACTCTCTGGAGTCATCGGTGGTATCAATAAGGTTATTGCCGATCTACCCCAATCAGATAGACAACCCGCTGTAGCAACTCCGAGACGAAATGAGCCAGGAAATTTATTACAGCGGATAAATTCACGACTCACGACGCAAACACAACCAACGCGATCGCAACCATCATTTGACAAAGCCACTGGACACATTAATCAGGAAGGTTTGAACATTGTCAAACAGGCAGAGGGCTTCCGCTCCAATGCTTACCGGGATGCAGGCGGTAAATGGACAATCGGCTATGGTCATACCGCAACGGCTGATCCCGGCGATCGCGTTTCCCAAGCTCAAGCAGAAATCTTGCTGAAGAAAGATATTCGGTCGGCTGAAAATGCAGTGCGTAGACAAATTCATGTCCCCCTCAACTCCAATCAGTTCTCGGCTTTGACTTCGCTGGCTTACAACATTGGTGAGGGCGGATTGAAAAAGTCGGAGGTAGCGAAACACTTGAATGCAGGCAATTACCAGGCTGCGGCTGATAGTTTTGGCAAAATCGTGCATGTGGGTGGTCCCAATGGCAAAGTTCTTCCAGGGCTCGTCACCCGTCGCGCCAATGAACGGGCACTTTTCCTCAAACCCGATACCCCCGCCGACAGTGGCAAGAATACCCCTAATCCGGCTCAACGTCCATCCGGTGCGGCTCAGTCCTACACAGTCCAAAAAGGTGATACTCTCTCCGAAATTGCTCAAAAGCATTTGGGGGATGGCGATCGCTGGCGGGAATTACGTGCGGCAGATGGTAGCACTTTTACTGAAGAATCGGCCAAAAAGCTGCAAGTTGGGGCCCAAATCCACTTCCCTGGCAGCCAGCCAGCCGACCGTCAGCTTACCCAACCACCAAGTCGTACCGTTCCACCTGCCAGCAGTCCCACTAATAAACTGCTTGAGGTCGCCCGTTCCTATGTGGGAGTCCGCGAACAGGGAAACAATCGGGGGCGAGAGGTGGAAATGTTTCAACGTACAATTGGGGGATCTGATGGTGAACCCTGGTGTATGAGCTTCGCTCAGTTCTGCATTCAAAAAGCTGGAGCCGCAACCAAAGTTGATCCAAAAGTTTTTCGTTCGGAACATTGTTTAACAGTGTGGAACAATTCACCAAAATCTCAGCGATCTTCTCGGTAGTGTTCTAAACGTGTTGTTTTCAGTTTAAGATAAGCGGAGGTGAAAACAGGAGTAAAGGGTGAGGGTTAAAGCGATGGTTCTAGAACCGATTCATTGCCCTGATTGTGATGGGATCGACGTGATTAAACATGGCAC
>JANRIS010000084.1:0-21336 GCA_033764685.1 Leptolyngbyaceae cyanobacterium bins.349 | reverse complement strand
GATGATGTATGTCGAAGAGCAAGATGTTATCTTTTTTCTGGGAACACCCTGGGTAACAGATACGGCCAGTCTAGCTCCTTTAGGAATCAAGTTAAAGGATTTTGCAACCCACGATCCTATTGTTGATTTTCTGTTTTTATTGCAAGCCAAAAATACAGCACTGACAGATACTAGAAAGCTGACAGAAGAGTTAAGAGCACAGCAAGCCCAGTTACGCAGTGCGCTGCAAATTAAAGAGAGTTTGGCTGAAATTGCAGAAGCACAGGCTGCAAAACTTAAGCAAGCATTGAGTGATTTACAGCAAACTCAAACTCAATTGATTCAGACTGAGAAAATGTCGAGTTTGGGGCAGTTAGTTGCTGGGGTTGCCCATGAAATTAACAATCCTGTGAACTTCATTTATGGCAACCTCAACCATGTGCATGAATACAGTCGGGATATGTTGCAGTTGCTCCAGTTGTATCAGCACCATTACCCCCATCCCGATCGCGCCATTGCCACCAAAGCTGACGAAATCGATCTGGAATTTTTGATAGACGATATGCCGAAAATGCTGGAATCTATGAAAGTAGGGGCCGATCGCATTCGGCAAATCGTTCTCTCCCTGCGTAACTTTTCTCGCATCGACGAAGCCGAAATGAAAGCCGTAGACATCCATGAAGGGATTGATAGTACGCTCCTCATTTTGCAAAATCGCACCAAAGCGCATGGTTATTTTCCAGGTGTGGAAATCGTGAAGCATTACAGTTGCTTACCACGGGTCGAATGCTACGCCGGACAATTGAATCAGGTGTTTATGAATCTTTTGAGTAATGCGATCGATGCGCTGGAAGAAATAGACGCTAGAAGACAGAAACTGGAAAGGTTGCAAGCAACCGGAGAGCGACAACAGCCATCCGGATGGCAACCCATGATTACCATTACCACCGAAGTTCTTCCGGCGGTGGATTCAGCTTCTTGTCGATCGCCCACACCCAATTTCTACCCAACCGCTTCTGCCATTCTTATCCGCATTGCCGATAATGGCCCCGGCATTCCACCCCATATCCGCGATCGCTTATTTGAACCGTTTTTTACCACCAAGCCCATCGGCAAAGGCACAGGCCTGGGGTTGTCCATCAGTTACCAGATTGTTACCGAACGGCATGGCGGCAGATTAGAGTGTGTGTCGGAATTGGGGCAGGGCACCGAGTTTCGGATTCAAATTCCAATTCAGCCAGTCACATCACCAATCGCGATCGCCTCAGCTTCAGCCCTCAGCGCCAATTCCATTGCCACTCCGTAACCAAGTTGGGCCAGATCTACTTAGAAAGCAAAAACCGGGGCGGGGTTAACCAGAAAACGGTGCTACGTCCCACGGGTGCAACCTGATCAGGCAAATATAAGCCAATGATGCCGGCCTTTTTGAGCTGAAACGACCCGATCGCCCGTCCAAAAGCCAGCGATTCTGCCCATTCACTTAAACTGGGTTCATGCCCGACCAGCGCCAGACATCGGGAACTTCCCGGTTCCCAGGACTTTAACCAGAATAACCAACCGTCCAAATTCCCATCGGCCAGATAGACCGATTCCTCCAACTGGGGGGCCAGTCCCGCCTCCAACAAAATTTCTGCCGTTTGCCGCGCCCGTACCAGCGGACTGGTGAGCATCCAATCAAAGTGCAGATCAAACTCTACAAGACGTTTGGCGACTTGCCTGGTTTTCTGTTTCCCTTCTGCGGTCAGCGGACGTTCATCATCGTTGGCATAAGTACCGTGTTCCCCCGCTAACCCATGCCGAATTAGATACAGTTCCATGCCAGTCGCCATGATATTCAACTCACAACTTAACTCATGCCCTTAACTCGTACCCTTAACTCATGCCATTGTGATAGTGCTGGTCAGGGTTAATCAGCCGCAACAATTTTTGCTTAACCTGAGCATCAAACACACTCCACTTCATCTTGGCGTACTCCGCACTTTCAGTGAAGCCGGACAGGAAGCCCAATGGAATTTCAAAGCCGCCCGCCTGCGATCGCCCGCCGCCGAAGAACCGCCCGTGGGGATCTTGCCCAAAGGCTTCCTTCAAAAATTCATCTGGATCGAGGGTGATCTTGTTGGTGCGGAGAGAGCCGATCACCAGTTCGATATCTTCATCCTCGTCGTGTACAATGCCGTACACCACGGCAGTATGCACGTTCTCCTCCGTTACCAGAAAGTCGGCAGCTTGGGGAATTGCATCCCGGTCGTCGTAGCGCAGGTAGCCCACGCCCGCGATCGAGAAGTTATTTTGTACAATGCGATTTTTGAGCGATCGCTCAATCACATCCATCACTTGCTTGGAGCGGGACGACTGCAACACCGCATTCAGCAATTGTGCGTCGTAAAAACGGCTCAGATAAGCCGCTGCCAAAAAGTCCTCCTCCTGAGCCTGCCGCAGCGCGTTCGTATCCGATCGCAGCCCATGCATCAAAGCGGTTGCACACTTCACATGCTCGTTGGAGTTAATGTCGAGCTTGAGCAACCCAGCTTGCAAGTACTGCGTCAAAATCGTTGCCGTCGCGCGCGTGTAAGGGCGAATGTCTACAAATTCTGCTTTGATTTCACCCTGGGCACTGTGATGATCAATTACCACTGCCGTTGCTACTCCCGCCTCTTGCAACGGTGGCATCAGTTGGCTGGTGGTACCCTGGTTATCAATGAGGACGCAGCCCCCCTGATAAAGACTCAGATCACGATTTTTCAACGTTGGTAGTGCCCATCGTTGCACCGGCAAACTGGTCAACTTCACGAGGGCAATGTTTTCCTGATGACTCAGCGTCCCTGCATAAACAATGTCACACTGAATCTCAAACTTCTGAGCGATTAATTTATAGGTCCAGGCGGAAGATAATGCATCCGGATCGGGGAAATCTTGCAATACGATCAATTGCCGTTCATTGCGATGTCGTTCCAACAATTGCCGCAACATTTCGACTTTCTGATTTTGTTCCCGCGAGCGAGAGGTATCGTAGCCAAAGGGCTGGGGCGTATAGCTAGGGGCAACTTCTTGAGGTGGTTTGGCGAACGGATCAACCGTTTCAGACTCTGGCTGTTTGATCGGGAGCGAACGAATGTCAGTCGAAGTGTCTTCCGCGACTGTCAACAAATTTTTATGGGTCGTAACGTCGCGCGTAGTCAATGAATCAGCTTGCATAAGGGGGGAGTTAAAAGGGTAAGTGAATAACCCTGGAGCTTAATGACCAAGCACCGTAATGATCCTAAGACTAGGAGAGCGTGAAGCGGTGCTGGCTTCTAGCCCTCTTTAGATCTTCGCAAAAAAACGAGAAAACTGCATACGCCAAACGGTTTATCCTCCTTGCGATTGGCTAGTTCATATCAAGATCTAACTGTATCCAACTGTTGGCCATCTCAATGCTGGCAATCCCAATGCGATGTCTAGAACCCATAAAGATCTGTAAGAGCCGATTTAGCCACAGATTGAGCAGCACGCACAAAGGACTTTAACAACCCCTGCCCTTACGCAGTCGGCCATTTTTTCCTGGAAATCGCCTCAATGCTTGCGAAAACAAAACCCGCTGCGATCGCCGCAGCGGGTTTACATGCCAATGACATATTTACGCCATTCCTGATTCAACCCGTTCTTGACGTGCTTCGTCACCTCAAAGTAGAGACCGCTGTAGGGCTTGGAGGGTTGATGCGTCAGCACCATGTTGGCCTCCTTCGGTGTGCGGTTCCCTTTCTTTACATTGCAACGCACACAAGCCGTTACAATATTCTCCCAGGAATCTCCCCCACCTCGCGATCGCGGCACCACATGATCCAGCGTGAGATCTTCACCCGTATAACCGCAATACTGACAGGCATGACCATCCCGATGCAGCAAGTTCTTGCGCGTCAGGGGGATCTCCTTATAAGGAACCCGGACATAGTGACGCAGGCGGATCACGGTTGGCAACGGAAAGCCAGAATAAACATACTTTCCATTATGTTCAACCTGTTCGGCCTTGCCTTTAAGCAACAGTACAATCGCCCTACGCCAGCTCGTAATATTGAGCGGTTCGTAGGAAGCATTGAGCACCAGAACCTTGCTCATTCGGATTCAGTTGAAACAATATTTCACCAGATGGTAACACAAGATCAGCAAATCTGCGGATTCGCCCTCCTCCCGTTTTTCCTCCCCTTGTGATTGACCTATCCTTAAAGGGCATTTATCCTGGCAGTCAGCCAAGGGGAATGGGCAGTAGGGACTAGGAGCTAGGGATTCACTCTATATCTAAAGCCTAAAACCTAAAACTAAAAACCCAATGACTAACCCCTGATGGATGTGATTGATGTGAGGAGTGGTGAGATGTTGAGTTGGGAACAAAGTCCAAGTTTGGCGCGGATGCGGCAGGAACGAGCCTGGGTAGAAATTGACCTGGCGGCGCTTAGTCACAATGTAGGGCAGGTGCGGCGCTTACTGACCCCTCAAACCGAGATGATGGCCGTGGTCAAAGCGGATGCGTATGGACATGGAGCCGTCACCGTGGCGCAGGCCGTTTTGCAGGCTGGAGCCACCTGGTTGGGCGTAGCGACCATTCCGGAAGGCATCGAATTGCGGGAAGCTGGCATTGAAGCTCCTATCCTGATTTTAGGCGCAACAAACACCCCCGAACAGATTCGCGCGATCGCCCACTGGAATCTGCAACCCACCCTTTGCACCCCCAAGCAAGCTTTAATTTTCTCCGAAACGATGGAGACACTCGCCCCCACCCATCCCCTCCCTGTCCATCTCAAGCTGGATACTGGCATGACTCGCCTGGGCACCTCCTGGCAGGACGCCACCGAGTTTGCCCAACTGGTGCAACGATTACCCCACTTGACGATCGCCAGCATCTATTCCCATCTGGCAACGGCAGAAAGTTTAGACCGGACGATCGCTCATCGGCAACATCGTTATTTTGAGCAGGCGATCGCCCACATTCGGCAGGCTGGTATTACGCCGCCCCGGTTACATCTAGCCAACTCAGCGGGCACCCTCACCAATCCCGCCCTGCACTACGACCTGGTGCGGGTTGGTTTGGCCATTTACGGCCTCTATCCTGCCGCGCATCTGCGGGCGAAACTGCACCTCCAGCCCGTCTTGCAAGTCAAAGCGCGAGTCACCCAGGTCAAAACCATTGCTGCCGGAACTGGGGTGAGCTATGGGCACCGCTTTGTAGCCGACCGTGACATGCGAATTGCCGTGGTGGCGATCGGCTATGCTGATGGCGTTCCCCGCAACCTGACCAACCAAATGACCGTTTTGATTCAGGGTCAACGAGTGCCCCAAATTGGGGCGATTACAATGGATCAACTGATGCTCGACGTGAGCCAGATTTCCGATCTCCAGGAAGGCGATGTGGTGACGATTTTGGGTCAGGACGGCAATCACCAGATCACGGCTGATGATTGGGCAACCACCCTCAATACCATCTCCTGGGAAATTTTGTGTGGCTTCAAACATCGCCTCCCCAGAGTTGCGATCGCCCATCCACCGGAGCAGGGCCAGCAACCTGAAGTTCGAGGCCAGAAGCAGAAAGGAGGATAGAACTGGTAGAGGGGTGGAGGCGGAGGCGTGGCTCCATCCCCATCCACCCCTTGATCGACCCAACCCTCAACCGTTCTCCCTGTCATGTTACAAATCCTGTCCGAAATTTCTATCCAAACAAAGCCCACCGACCTGTACGAAGTGTTATCCGGCATGGCGGTGGTGTTGTTTCCCCGCTTGGTGTGGGCCATTTTAATTCTGCTCATCACCCGTCTGGCGATCGGGATTAGTCGGCGGTTGTCTCGTCGCTTTCTCAATCCCATCGAACCGACAATTCGCAAATTCTTCGTGCAGACGGCGGAAGTCCTGACGTTGATTGTGGGATTAGTCGCCGCATTAAATGTTCTGGGCATTCAAACTACAACCTTGATTGCCATCCTGGGTGCGGCAGGGTTGGCGGTGGGTTTGGCTTTGCAGAGTAGTTTGTCACACTTTGCGGCGGGGGTGATGCTGGTCAGTTTCCGTCCGTTTGAGGTCGGGGATTTTATTGAAGGTGCAGGCGTTGCCGGGACAGTGGACAGCATTGGCATCTTTTCCACGACGGTGATCACGCCAGACAACGCGAAGATCATCGTACCGAACAACAACCTGTTTACCGGCACCTTGAAAAATACGACAGCTATGGGGACACGACGAGTTGATCTGGAGGTAAACATTGGCGATCGCGCGATCGAGCCTACCATCACCCATCTGCTGTCTCTGGTACAGCCCCACCCCCTGATCTTGAACGAACCCAAAACCACCTGTAATGTGGCCGCCATTACTCCCGATGCCACCATTCTCTACTTAAGACCCTGGTGCTCAGTGGAAGTGTATGACCAGGTGAAATCCGAAGTCCAGCACATTCTCAAAGAAGCCTTGAAAGAACCCATTCCCGACTAAAACCTGCCGCCGCTTTAAAGAATTTTTACAGAAGAACAATCCCCTTCATGAAGCCTTTGCCAGCGAATTTATGTAAATCTGGGGGAATTATGTTATCGAAAAATTACAAGTAGGGCAGAATAGCTATGCCAGTACAGGGGTATGAGCCATGCCAGACATTGCCGGAACATCGTTAGAAGCAGCAACCCAATTAAACCTGTCTTCTACGGTTCAAAGTTTTCCAGATCTCGTCACACCAACCGCCAACGACTACTACCGCTTCGTGTTATCGGCTCCCAGTAGCTTGAACCTGTCCCTCACGGGACTGGATGCCGATGCCAACGTTGAGCTGCTGGACAATGGCGGCAATCTGGTTAGTGTGGGCGGTGTGCCCCAGCGCTCAGCCAATCCTGGCACCTTCTCCGAGGTGATCAATACCATCCTCGAACCGGGTGTTTACTTTGTGCGCGTCTCACCGGGAGCCAATACCCCTCAAGCCAACTACACCCTCAACATCTCCGGGCAAGACAACTTACTTTCCACCAACCTGTTGTGGCGCAGCAATTCCCTGGCCTTCTCCGTGATCTGGACGCTGGACCAAACCACCCTGGTCAACCAACTGGCTCTATCCAGCGATCGCCCCGGCAACTGGTCGATCGCAGGGACAGGAGACTTCAACCGGGATGGCAACACCGACATCATCTGGCGCGATGAGCTGGCTGCCCTGACAGACGTGTGGTTCATGAATGGGCAAACCCTCCTGTCATCCTCCACCATCCTGCCACCTCTAGACTTCGGTTGGAGTATTGGCGGAACTAGCGACTTCAACGGGGACGGCAACACCGACATCATCTGGCGCAACGCCTTCACCGGTGTCAATGATGTGTGGTTCATGAACGGCGCAACATTGCTCTCATCCACCAGCCTATTTTCGGCTCCGGGCGGCTGGGACATTCAGGCCGTTGGCGACTTCGATCGCAACGGTAGCCCAGACTTGCTCTGGCAGAATCGTGACCTCAACCTTAACCTCTTCTGGTTATTTGACGGGCTAGAAGTCATTGCTCTCCCCCAACTCCCGGCAGTCGATCCGACCTGGGTGCTGAGTGGGGCCAGTGATTTTAACCAAGATGGCAACCTGGATCTAGTCTGGCGAAGATTGACGCCAGAAGGAGAAGTAGCCCTGTGGTTGATGGATAGAACGGCACCTACGGCCTACATCCCCCTGCCGTCCGTCCCGCCCGATTGGTATGTGACCGCGCCTTACACCACCGTTGGGCGACCAACTCCCCTCGACGTGGCCGGAAACACCTTTGCCACAGCCTTTGATCTGGGTCGTAATTTAGCCGGTGCCGCCACCTATCAACAACAGGTGAATGGCGTTAGCGATCCAACAGATTTTTATCAATTCAGTATCGGTAGTGATGCACGAGTCAATCTGGCACTCAATGACCTGAGCGCTGACTTGAACCTGGAGTTATATGACAGTTCCCGCACCCTGATTCAAGCCTCAAACCAACCGGGAAATCAGCCTGAGTCGATTATTCGTCAGCTCACAGCAGGAACGTATTTGATTCGAGTGGGCGCGACCAATCCAACTGATAGCAGCGCTTACGCCCTCAGCCTCAACATCAACACACCGCCGCTCCTCGTCACAAATGCCATTTTGACCCTAAGCGAACAGGGCACCGCCAACCTCAGCAATGCAGTGTTACGAGTCACAGATGCGGATAACTTGCCAACGGAAGTGTTTTACACTCTGGGCACCTTACCCGCTAATGGAGCCTTGTTGCTGAATGGAGTCACCGTGACGGCGGGGGCAACCTTCACCGAAGCTGATGTTGCGGCAGGCGATCGCCTGCGATATATCCACAATGGCAGCGAAACCACCAGCGATCGCTTCACCTTTACCGTTTCCGATAATGGCGGCGGCAGCATTGGGGTTAGCACCTTCAGCTTTGCCGTCACGCCCGTCAATGATCCGCCCCTGGTAGTCTCCAATTTGGGTCTGACCCTGTCCGAAGGATCCGCCGCCGCCATCACCACGGCTCTGCTGCAATTCACCGATGTCGATAGTGCGGTGACGGGGTTGACCTACTCCCTGACGACCCTGCCCGCCAACGGCACCCTTTCTCTGGGTGGCACCGCCGTTAGCAGCTTTACCCAGGCCGATCTGGTCGGTGGCGCATTGCAATATCAGCACAACGGCAGCGAAACCACCAGTGATCGCTTCACCTTTGCCGTACTGGATAGTGCCGGCGGCATCACCAACAGCACCTTTACCATTGCGGTCACGCCCGTCAACGATCCCCCTGCCCTCTCCCTGAATCTGGGCCTGACCGTCTCCGAGGGCGATGTGGGTAGCATTACCCCCACCCTGCTGCAACTGACCGATCCCGACAATCTGCCCGAAAGTTTGACCTATTCCGTCACCGCCCTGCCCGCCAATGGCACCCTGCTACTGGCCGGAACGGCAGTCACCAGCTTCACCCAGGCCGATGTGAATAGTGGCAGCTTGCAGTACCGCCAGAACGGCAGCGAAACCACCAGCGATCGCTTCGTTTTCACTGTCACCGATGGCCTCATCCCCACGCCCCTCGGCCCCAATACCTTCAGCATTAATGTGATTCCGGTCAACGATGCTCCGGTCATTGCCACAAACGCTGGCCTAACCCTGAGCGAAGGCGCGACGGCCATTATTGCTCAAAGCCGATTGCAAGCCATTGATCCAGAGGGCCAAACCCCCGTCACTTACACGCTCAATAGTTTGCCGACCAATGGCGTATTGCGGCGGGGCAACCAGATCCTGTCTCTGGGCCAAACCTTCACCCAGGCCGAGATTGCCAGCGATCAAATTGCCTACATCCATAACGACACCGAAACCACCACCGACAGTTTCCAATTCCTGGTTTCCGACGCGATCGGGGCAACCACGCAAGTCAGCACCTTTAGCATTACCATTCTGGCGGTGAATGATGCGCCGATTCTCACCGTTCCCGGTGGCACTCGAACGATCGACCAGGAAACCAACACCTTGATTCCCGGCATTCGCGTCACTGATGTGGATCTGGGTACAGGTGAGGTGACTGTCACCGTGGCAGCCGGGAATGGGGTGCTGTCCCTCCGACCCAGCACTGGCATTACCTTCCTGACTGGAGACGGCACCCAAGACGGCACGATCGCCTTCCGGGGCAGCCAGGATGTGACGAACTTTGTCCTGCAATCGCTGCTGTACCGCAGTAACAACAACTTCCAGGGCACCGACACTATCAACATTACTGTCAGCGATGGCGGCAACACGGGTCTAGGTGGCCCCCTGTCGGCGGTTGGCAGCATTACATTGAATGTGGCCCCTGTGAATGATGCGCCCATTCTGACTGTACCCGGACCGCAATCAGTGCGAGAAGATGTGGCCTCCGCGATCGCGGGCATTACCGTAGCCGATCTGGATGCAGGTAGCACCGGGTTACAGGTAAGTTTGACCGTAACCAACGGCACCCTGTCCTTAAATTCCATCGCCGGGATTGAGGTGATTACAGGCACTGGCACCCGCGACAAAAACCTGGTATTTGCAGGTTCCCTGGATGCCATTAACACGGCCCTGGCGAGTCTCAACTATCTGGGCGATCGCGACTTTAACGGCACCGACACCTTACAGATCAGCGTCAGCGATCGCCTGAATGGGAGCAATGGCATTCCCCTCTCCGATACAGAAACCGTTGCCATTACAGTGACACCCGTTAACGACGCCCCAATTCTCACGGTGCCGGGAACGCAACTGGTCAACGAAAATACTGACCTGAGAATTACTGGCATTCGCGTTACAGATGTCGATGCGACAGGGGATTTAACCGTCAACCTGTTCGCCTCTAGTGGTCGGTTGTCTCTCAATTCCACTGCCGGACTCACCTTTGAGACGGGGGATGGCAGTCAGGACGACATTCTCGCCTTCCGGGGGTCTCAGGTTGCCCTTAACGATGCCTTGAGAACCTTGATCTATCGGGCCAATCCCGACTTCAACGGCACCGATACCATTGCCCTCAACGTCTCGGATGGCGGCAGTACTGGGGTCGGTGGTGTGTTGGGCGACTCAGACGAGATCGCCGTCAACGTGCTGGGGGTCAACAATGCGCCCGTGATTACCCTCCCGACGGCACCTCTGGCGATCGACTCCGACACCAACCTGGTGATCAACGGCATTCGGATTGCTGATGCCGATGTTGCAGGCGGGATTTTGTCCGTTACCCTACTGGCGGAAAATGGGGTGCTGTCTCTGGGTAGCACCGCTGGCTTAACCTTTACCCAGGGTGGTAGCAATCCGAGCAATCGCCTCACCTTCAGCGGCACCCTATTTGCCGTGAATGCCGCCCTGGATGCCCTCACCTACCGGAGCTACCCCGGCTTTACCAATGCCTTCGATCGCATCAGCATTCAAGTCACCGATAACGGGAATAGTGGCATTGGCGTGCCCCTGGCCGATAGTGACGTGCTGTTTGTCAGCGTGGGAGGAGCCGTCAATCAGGTGCCCATCGCCATTAATGACACCTTTGCCGTTGCGGAAGAAGGCACCCTCAACGGGGCGAGTGTGCTAACGAATGACAATGATCCCGACTTTACCTTGCCTCTCTCGGCACAGTTGGGAGTTGGTCCTGCCAATGCCCTCGCCTTCACCCTCAACGCCAACGGCAGCTTTACCTACGTCCCCGTTGCCAACTTTAGCGGCAGCGATACCTTCACCTATCGCGCGATCGATGCCTTAGGTGGCATTTCCAATCCTGCCACCGTTGTGATCAATGTGACCGGGGTGAATGATGCCCCGATCGCCGGGAATGATAGCTTTACCACAGCAGAAGACCAGCCCATCACCAACGGCGCAGTTCTCACGAATGACAGCGACCCGGATAATACGGTGCCCCTCTCCACCCAACTGATCACGGGTCCTGCCAATGCCATCAGCTTCAGCCTGAACCCCAACGGCACCTTCAGCTACACTCCACGCAACGACTTTAGCGGCAGCGATCGCTTCACCTATGTTGTAGTTGATGCACTGGGGGCCGTGTCCAACACCGCCACCGTTGCCATCACCGTTACCCCCGTCAACGATGCGCCTCTAGCTCGCAACGACGGACCCTTTGCCGTGGCCGCCGGGGGAACCCTGGCCATCACGGGAGCCGGGGTGTTGAGTAACGACACCGATGTGGATACGCCCCTGGCCAATCTGACGGCTAGCCTCATCACGGGCACCCCCAATGGCACCGTTAATCTGAACCCGAACGGGTCGTTTACCTATCGTCCGACGGGTAACTTTGCGGGAGTCGATACCTTTACCTATCAGGCCAGCGATGGTAGCCTTACCTCCAACCTGGCGACCGTCACCATCTCCGTGGGCGCTAACACCGCCCCGATCGCCAATGGTGACAGTTTCAGCCTGGGCGAAGATGGTGCCCTGACGCTTGGGAATGTCCTGACGAATGATGTAGATGCAGAAGGGAATTTGCCCTTAACAGCCACCGTAGTCACGGCTCCCGCCAATGCCCTCTCCTTTACCCTGAATCCTGATGGCACCTTTAGCTATCAGCCGCAAGCCAATTTCAATGGCGTGGATACGTTTGTCTATCGGGCGATCGATAGTCTGGGAGCGATTTCCTCTAATCCCGCCACCGTCACCTTCAACGTAACCGCCGTCAATGATGCCCCTGTTGCTGTCAATGACACCCTTTCCGTCAGTCCGGGGGCGACCTTGAATGTAACGGCTCCCGGCATCCTGGCTAACGACACGGATATTGATAGTCCGGCCCTGTCGGCGGTGTTGGTGTCTACCACGCCCAACGGCACCCTCAGCCTCAACCCCAACGGCTCCTTCACCTATCGGCCTAATATCGGCTTTGTGGGCACCGACAGCTTCACCTACCGCGCCAACGATGGCAGTTTGAGTTCCGCCAACACCGCCACCGTTGCCCTGGTGGTGACTACTGCCGCCAACACCTTACCGATCGCCGCTGCCGATGTCTTTTCTACGCCAGAGGACACCCCCGTTACCCTCGGCAATGTGTTGACGAATGACACCGATCCGGACGGCAACTTGCCCCTGACGGCCAGTGTCGTTGCGGCTCCGGCCAATGCCCTCTCCTTCACTCTGCGCCCCGACGGCACCTTTAGCTATCTGCCGCGCCTCAACTTTAGCGGAGTGGATACCTTTACTTATATCGCCACAGACAGCGTCGGTGGGAATTCGGCTCCAGCCACCGTCACCTTCAGTGTTACGCCCGTCAACGATGCCCCCACCGCCGTTAATGACAGCTACACCGTCGCCACCACCGCCTCGCTCAACATCACCGCCCCCGGCATCCTGGCCAACGACACCGATGTAGACAGCCCCAGCCTGACAGCTACCCTGGTGGCCACCGCCGCCAACGGCACCCTCAGCCTCAACCCCAACGGTTCCTTCACCTACCAACCGAATGCGGGCTTCAGTGGAGTTGATCGCTTCACCTATCGCGCTACTGACGGCAGCCTGACCTCTGCCAACACTGCAACCGTCAACATTACCGTCGCCAGTGTCACCAATAGTGCGCCGATCGCCGTAGCCGATACCTTTAACGCGATCGAGGACACCCCCCTCACCCTCGGCAATGTGTTAACTAACGACACAGATACCGATGGCAACCTGCCCCTAACCGCCAGTGTGGGAGTAGCCCCCGCCAATGCGCTGTCCTTCACGTTAAATTCCGATGGCAGCTTTAGCTATCTGCCCCGCTTAAACTTCAACGGGAACGACACCTTTACGTATGTGGCAGTAGATAGTTTGGGGGCGCGATCGCAAACAGCCACCGTCACCTTGAGTGTGGCCCCTGTCAACGATGCTCCCGTTGCTGCTAACAACACCTTTAATGTCGCCCCCGCCGGAACCTTGAACATCACCCTGCCGGGAGTCCTGGCAAATGACACCGATCCCGATGGCAACCCCCTGACCGCCACCCTGGGCACCGCCCCCACCGGAGCCGCCAGCTTCACCCTCAATCCCGATGGGTCCTTCCTGTACATTCCCCGCACCACCTTCTCCGGCACCGATAGCTTCACCTATCAGGCGAGTGATGGAATCGCCGGATCAAACCTGGCCACAGTCACCCTCTCCGTGACGGCCAACACTCCGCCCAGCGCCACCTCCGATGCCTTTACGGTTCCTGGAAATACTACATTGACCGTGGGGAACGTGCTGACGAATGACACCGATCCGGACGGCAACTTACCCCTGACCGCCAGTGTCGTCACGGCTCCCGCCAATGCCCTATCCTTTACCCTGAACCCCAATGGCAGTTTCAGCTACTTGCCGCGACTAAACTTCAGCGGGAATGACACCTTTACGTATGTGGCCATAGATAGCCTGGGTAGCACCTCTACCCCCACGACCGTCACCTTCAGCGTCACCCCGACCAACCGATTGCCCATCGCTGGCAATGATACGGTCTTCATTAATGCGGGCACCTCGGCCACCATTACCGCTCCCGGTGTGTTGGCGAATG
Organism: Leptolyngbyaceae cyanobacterium bins.349; assembly: GCA_033764685.1. Lineage (GTDB taxonomy): Bacteria > Cyanobacteriota > Cyanobacteriia > Leptolyngbyales > Leptolyngbyaceae > JSC-12. The sequence goes on along the minus strand of JANRIS010000084.1, from coordinate 7,405 downwards.
ATACCGATCCCGATGGCAACCCCCTCACCGCCAGTCTGCTCACCAATGCCGCACAAGGCACTGTGACATTGAATGGCAATGGTAGCTTTGTCTACACTCCCAACGCCGGAGCCACGGGTACTGATAGCTTCACCTATGTGGCGAATGATGGTGTGGGGAATTCTGCTCCCGCCACCGTCACGATCCGAGTGAATGCCCCTCCCACAGCCGTGAACGACACCTACACCGCAGCGATTGGCAGCACCTTGAATGTGGCCCAGTTGCAAGGAGTCCTGGCGAATGACACGGATGATAGTGGTGCTCTGGCGGCCTCGGTGGTTACAGGCCCGACGCAGGGAACGTTGACCCTTAACCCCAACGGTTCTTTTACCTACGTGCCCAATGCTGGAGCCACCGGAACCGATAGCTTCGTCTACCGCGCTACCGATGGATTGGCGAATGCTACGGCCACTGTGGCGATCGCTCTTCGCACCAATAATGCCCCGGTTGCTGTCGGCGAATCCTACCGGGTTCCGGTCAACACAACCTTTACGGTTGGGGCCGTCAACAGCGTGCTCCGCAACGATACCGATCCGGATACGGGAACGAATCTGTCTGCCAGCCTCGTAACGAATGCCACTCGTGGCACCGTCACCCTCAACCCCGACGGCACCTTTACCTACAGTCCCCAAACCGGATTCCAGGGAACGGATAGCTTTGTGTATCGGGCCAGCGATGGCATTACGGTATCCGGTCCTGCCACCGTCACCCTCACCGTTTCCAACAACACGCCCCCCAGCGTCCGCAATGACACCTTCTCCACCTTCAGTGGAGTTTCCCAACAGTTCTTTGTGCCGGGAGTGCTGGCTGGAGATACGGATGCCGACGGGAACTCACTTACCGCCTTCCTCGTTACCCCACCCGTAAACGGCACCGTTAACCTCAGTCCCGATGGTTCCTTCTTCTACACCGCAAACGCTACCTTCCAGGGAACGGATACCTTTGTCTATCGAGCTTTTGATGGAGTTGATAGTGCAACGGCAACCGTTTCGATGTCGGTACGGTTGAACAATCCACCCAGCGTACAGCCCGATGTGTATAGCATTGGGGCCGGGCAAACGTTGTCGGTGGCTGCTACTTCAGGAGTTTTAGCCAATGATACCGATCCAGATGGGACGACTTTATCGGCTCAATCCTTTGCACTTCCGTCCAATGGGCGACTGATCACGCTCCGTTCCGATGGTTCGTTTATTTATGTGCCCAATGGTGGCTTCATCGGGGTGGATAGCTTCACCTACCGAGCCTCCGATGGCATCGTCCGCGTGACATCAACCGTCACGGTTAATGTTGGACCTTAAAACTACTGTTTCTACAGAGACCGTTCGCTGGAACGGCTCTGCGGAAACGGGATGAGACCGCCTCCCACTTACAAATTGGGTCATACTATCATTTGAGCATCGATCGCTGTTCTCTTCGGTTTGAGATATGACCTACGACCCCAATTCCAAACCTGCCATACCGCCTGCCCCTACGCCGCCTAATGGAGCGAGAGCTATGGATAGTGAGGCGGTGCGTTCTGCGTTGACGGCAGAAGAAATTGCTGTCATTTCTCAACGTAACCTGACCGCATCACCAGACCTGCGATCGCCCCGCAGCAACGGCATGTCTGTTCTCGCTGCGGCCAGCGTTAGTCCTACGGCTCCCAGAGTCCTGGTCCTCTTGCTGGCGATCGTCATCATGTTTGCCGGATTGATCATCAACAGTTTTTGGATTGGGATTGCCGGTTCTTTGGTGGCGCTGGCGATCTCCATTCAGATTTTGTGGAGTCCGTTGCGTCGTTTACTGGTGGAGTTCATTCCAGAGCAGGAACGGGCCATCCTGTTTGGGAGCCTGTTTGGGGTGATTGCCCTATTCGGCTTCCTGCAAATGACTGGGGTTTTCCGCCGGATTGGGGCTAATCTGGCCAATCTAGGCTGGGATGCGATCGGAGCGTTGGGGGAAGTCCTGGGAGCCGTGGGGCAAATTTTGATCGCCATTCTGGCAGTTTACATCGCGTGGCGGCAATACATCATCTCCCGTGACCTGACGATTCAACAAAACACCATCACTCAGCAGCAAACTATTGATGCCTACTTTCAGGGCGTTTCCGATCTCGTCCTGGATGAGGAAGGCTTACTGGAAGATTGGCCGCAAGAACGAGCGATCGCTGAAGGCCGAACGGCAGCCATTCTCAGCAGTGTGGATGCTTCCGGCAAAGCCAAAATCATTCGCTTTCTCAGTCGTGCCCGTCTCCTGTCGCCTCTCCGACGAGATTTACGCTTAGGCCGCGCCATTTTAGACGGCACCGGCGGGTACGAAGAAGATCGGCTGCGAGGGGTACGAGTGATCGACCTGGGGGTCATGTTGGCCGGGGCTGATTTATCCGGTACTGACCTCCGTTGGACCGATTTGAGCGAAGCTAACCTGATTCGCGCTAACCTCAGCCGGACCGATTTAGTCAAGGCCAATTTAGCCCGCACGATTCTCTGTGATGCGAAGCTGAGTCAGGCCGATATTAATGGCACTCGCTTTTTCTACGGGAAACCCGAAGATGCCAGTCCCCGCAGCCGCCTCGAACCGCCGAACTATCGCACGGGCCGACATACTGGAGCCGTTATTGAAGGGGCCGACTTCACCGATGTCCAACAGATGACGGATGACCAGCGCTATTACTGCTGTGCCTGGGGCGGCTCCAAAACCCGCAGCACAATTCCTGGCGGTTGTGAAGGCATTCCCAATAAATTGGGACGGTAGTCTTATGTCTCCGAAATACTCCTTGATCATCCCCATTTACAACGAGGAAGCCACGATCGCGGAACTTTACCGCCGCATCACGGCTGTTATGGATGAGATGGATGGTGAAGTCGAACTCATTTTGGTGAATGATGGCAGCCGCGATCGCTCTCTCATATTGATGCGAGAATTACATGAACAGGATGGGCGAGTTTGCTATCTCAGTTTGGCACGCAATTTTGGGCATCAGGTGGCGGTGACAGCAGGCTTGAATTTTGCCAGAGGGCAGGCTGTCGTTGTCCTGGATGCCGACCTGCAAGATCCCCCAGAACTGATTCCCAAACTGGTGGAACAGTGGCAACTGGGCTTTGATGTGGTGTATGCCCAACGAATTCAACGCAAGCGGGAAGGCTGGTTTAAGCGTTTTACGGCCTATGTGTTTTACCGCGTGTTAAAACATCTTGCCGATGTGGATATTCCCACCGACACGGGGGATTTTTGCCTGATGGATCGACAAGTGGTGGATGTGCTGAACTCCATCCCGGAACGGAATCGCTATATCCGGGGGCTGCGATCATGGATTGGCTTTCGCCAAACGGCAGTTCCGTTTGAACGCGATCCCCGCTTTGCTGGCGATGTCAAATACACCTTTCGGAAATCCCTGGGGTTAGCGATCAATGGGTTAGTCTCCTTTTCTACCGTCCCGTTGCGCCTATCCACCTATCTCGGCTTATTCTCAGCCTTTGTTGCCCTGATCATGGCGTTTCTGGTGATCTACTGGCGGATTGTCTTCCCCGGCTCGCCCCTCACCGGCTACGCCATTATCGCCGCTGCTATCTTCTTCCTGGGAGCCGTCCAACTCTTTAGCATTGGCATTCTGGGCGAGTACATTGGCCGCATTTACGACGAAGTGAAAAATCGTCCCCTTTACACCCTCTCCGAAGCCGCCGGATTTACTAAATTTCATCAAGCGCCCCCAGCGAGAACGCCACCGGAGCAACTCCGGCGATCGCTGGATCGGTAACGTCCCGACGGTTGCCTTCCTGTTAAATTAGATAGGCGCATTTATCCCGAAACCCATGAAAGCCACGATCGCCCATTTGCAAACAGCCGTTCAATCTGCTCTGGTTGCGGCCTTTGGGTCGGAGTTTGCCCAGACTGACCCGATGCTAGTGCCGACGAGTAATCCTAAGTTTGGGGATTTTCAAGCAAATGTGGCGATGTCGCTGGCGAAACCATTGGGGAAAGCACCGCGCGCGATCGCGGAAGCCATTTTGCAAAACTTGCAGGTGAATGACATCTGCGAACCACCCCAAATTGCTGGACCGGGATTCATTAATTTGCAGCTAAAAACAGATTATTTAGCAACACAATTAGCCATTATGCAGGCCGATGCGCGGTTGGGTGTGCCTCCGGTGCAAGCCCCCCAACGGGTAATTGTCGATTTTTCCAGCCCCAATATTGCCAAGGAAATGCACGTCGGCCATCTGCGATCGACGATTATTGGCGATGCGATCGCGCGCATTTTAGAGTTTCAAGGGCATGATGTGTTGCGCTTGAACCATGTGGGCGACTGGGGCACCCAGTTTGGGATGCTGATCACCTACCTCAAAGAAGTTGCGCCGGAAGCATTGACCACTCCCGATGCGGTGGATCTAGGTGATCTGGTGGCATTTTACAAAAAAGCCAAACAGCGATTCGATGAAGATGACAACTTTCGGGAAATAGCCCGCTTAGAAGTGGTGAAGTTGCAATCGGGCGATGAAATTAGCCGGAAGGCATGGCAATTGCTGTGTGACCAGTCGCGCCGAGAGTTTCAGGTAATTTACGACTTGCTGGATATTTGCCTGACGGAACGGGGCGAGTCTTTCTACAATCCGCTATTGCCGGATGTGGTGCAGGATTTGGACACGGCAGGGTTGCTAGTAGAAGATGACGGGGCAAAGTGTGTCTTTCTGGATGGTTTCACTAACAAAGAGGGCAATCCCCTGCCGCTGATCGTGCAAAAGAGCGATGGGGGCTACAACTACGCCACGACGGACTTGGCGGCCTTGCGCTATCGCATTGAACAAGACCATGCCGATCGCATCATTTACGTCACCGATGCCGGACAGGCGAATCATTTTGCTCAGTTCTTTCAGGTGGCCAAACGGGCAGGTTGGTGGCCCGAAACGGTGCAAATTGTGCATGTGCCGTTTGGGTTGGTGCAGGGGGAAGATGGCAAGAAACTGAAAACGCGATCGGGAGAAACCGTTCGCCTGCGGGATCTACTCGATGAAGCCGTGGATCGTGCCCGGACAGACTTAGAAACGCGCATCCAGACTGAAGAGCGGCAGGAAACGCCGGAATTTATCAACCAAGTGGCGCAAATTGTAGGTGTCAGTGCGGTGAAATATGCTGACCTGAGTCAGAATCGCACCAGCAATTACATCTTCAGTTTTGACAAAATGCTGGCGTTGAATGGGAATACGGCTCCCTACATGCTCTATGCCTACGTGCGGGTGCAGGGCATTAGCCGTAAAGGGAATATTGATTTCTCTAAACTCGATGCCAACACTAAAATTTTGTTGCAAGAAGATAGCGAATTCACCCTGGCAAGACACCTTTTGCAACTGGATGAAATCATTGCGGAAGTCAGTCAAGACTTATTCCCGAATAAACTGTGTCAGTACTTGTTTGAATTGAGTCAAAAGTTTAATCAATTCTACGATCGCTGTCCTATTTTGCAAGCAGAGGAGCCGATCCGCACGTCGCGCCTGTCCCTGGCTGACCTGACTGCCCGGACGCTCAAACTTGGCTTATCTTTGCTGGGGATTCGGGTACTGGAACGAATGTAAATAGTCCACTCAAAATCTTCGCTTGTTGCTTCAGCCTGTGCATTCGGCGTTGCTGAATTGAGGTACGAATATCAGCATTCGCCCTCACCCTCGCCCTCTCCCAACGGGCGAGGGAACAAGCTTTCTAGCTCCCTTCTCCTGGGGGAGAAGGGTTGGGGATGAGAGTAAATCATGTAGCTTTGGTCAGAACACTTAGGACAAGGAAAAGCTGAAAAGCCAATGCTGAGTAGGCGTTCTGACTCGCCTTCGCCACGTTACACATGGCTACGGCTATACTTGCATTCAGCAACGCCTTGCATTCAATACAAAAATCTCAGACAAAATAAGGACTGGGCCGGGGGACTTACGGCGAACACCACATCATTCAGCATTTAGAAATCGTTCATTCAGACACGTATTTGAGCCTACTGCATGTGCTACGGTAAGCCGGACATTGGTTATGAGAATTGCAGCAATATGGTGCGGGAACGAGTTGGTTCGGTGATGGCGTTGTGGCGGTATCCGGTCAAGTCAATGTTGGGGGAATCGTTGCAAGCAGTGAATGTGACGGAACGAGGCTTGTTGGGCGATCGCGGTTATGCCCTGTGGGATGTGCAGACGAGTCGCATTGCCAGCGCCAAGAATCCCAAGAAGTGGGCAAAATTATTAGACTTTCATGCTGCTTATGTGGAGCCGCCGCGCCTGAATCAACCGTTGCCTGCGGTTCAGGTGAAACTACCCAACGGAGACGCGATCGCCAGTGTCTCACCCGATATTCATACAATGCTTTCTACAGTTTTAGAACGAGAAGTGCAGTTGCTATCAGACGTGCCAGATACCCCCAGTCTGGATCAATACTGGCCCCCTGTGGAAGGCACCGCGCATCAAGACGCGCTCACGCAACTTTTCATGCCCGCAGGAACTTTCTTTGATTCCTGTCCCATCCATGCCATTACGACTGCAACCCTGGCACAACTCCAGGAACTTTATCCCGATGGCCAATTTGCCCCCAGTCGCTTTCGTCCCAATGTGCTGATTCAACCCACATCCGATGCACCCGGATTTGTGGAAGATGCCTGGGTGGGTCGTGGGTTGCAGATTGGGGAAGCAAGATTGCACATTGCCACCGCATGCCCTCGTTGTGTCGTCACAACCCTGGCGCAACAGGGTTTACCCAATGATTTGAATATCTTGAAAACAACCGCCGCTCACAACAATGTGATCGCTGGCATTCGCCTCACCGTGGTACAACCTGGAGTCATTTGTGAGGGCGATGCCGTCTGGCTGGAAGCCGCCGCATGAAAAACGATCGCCCCCATTAGCCAATGGGCGATCGCATTCAGGGTGTTTATAGTTCAATTGTATTATATTTTACAATTGAACTATTATTAGTTGAGTTAAACCTGATTCTTGATCATCATTACTTCGACAATCTTGACCGCAACATCATCAGGAATATCCAAAGCTTCATAGAGCTGATTTAAAAAGCTTTGTTCCTCGTCAGTAACAACCCCATCTGCCAAAATCAAATCAGTCGCAACAGCAAACGCAGAAGGTGCCAGTTCATAAGGTAAGGAGCTTTTCGCCGCAGCAAACAAGGCACTAGATCCTTCACGCTTTAGCAGCCCAAAAAGCTTGTCGATCATACGACGCATAACATCGCTAGAGTAGCTTTTGAATAGTTGCATTCGATTTAAGTTATCCCTCTTCGGTCACACTGACGAGAGGAATTTAGAATAGGAGCAGACCATTTGAGAGGGTGTCTACCGTCCTATGCCAGCGTCAAGAGAGGCTCGACCAACCGTTCGATTTGTCGATGAGTACTGCCAACTGTATGC
>JANRIS010000065.1:0-142412 GCA_033764685.1 Leptolyngbyaceae cyanobacterium bins.349 | reverse complement strand
AATTATCGCACCCCGGCGCACGTACATTTTGGTTGAAACAGGAGGAAGGTATGAATTAGTACAACCCAATCAGAATCAAGCTTTGCAGTAGACTCTCTTAAATTGGTCGTTTTTCTGTCTAGACAATGGGGTACACCTTATTACAAGATGATCGGAAGGGGCGATCGCAGACTTCCTTTAACAATCACAAAGAATTCTCAGTCATCCAGTGGTCTAGTATAGGAAGGCTAACAAGTCAGTCCATTGCACTGGATTGGGTTTGTCAGTTATTGCCAATATTTCCAACTATTGAATGCCCTTCTCCCCTCCATGAAAGCCATCACCGCCTCTCCCTGGATTGCCTTGATGTTGAAGCTAGTTGGCTCCATCTTCATCCTCACCAGCCTGATCGATTACATCACCCTATTCACCACGATTGATTTCCAAACTCAGCAAACCATTATCAATTTCACAACGGGCGTGGTCGATCGCGGGTTTGTACCGATGCTAGGCATCATTTTGGTGAGTATCGGCTTCTGGATTGAATCCGGTGACACCCCATCCGAGAACCAAGCCTCCATGTTAAGGCTGGCGGTACTGGTCGTTGCCAGCATTCTGGGCCTGCTCTTTTTATTGATTGTGCCCTGGCATGTGATCACGACTCGGGAAGCCGCCGCCACCGAAGTGACCGAAATTGGCAAACGCGCCGATGCGTTAGAATCTCAGGTGGATAGCCAGGTAAAGCAGTTAAAAGGGCAGGGACCGCAACAACTGGATGCCCAACTCGCCGAACTCGATCGCCTCATTAATAGTGGGCAACTTCCCGCCGATCAGTTAACTCAGGCCCAACAGAAACGCGAACAACTCCGCAAACTGAAATCAGATCCCAAAGCCCTAGACGCTGAGCTAGAAGCCCAAATCGGACCGCGCCGCACCCAGGAGTTGAATAAACTTCGCACCGATGAGCAAAAAGCCAAAGACCAAACGCAAGGGAATGCGATGAGAGCAGCTTTACGCACCGGCCTGAACAGTTTACTGCTCTCCATCGGGTATATCATTCTCGGCTGGACGGGTCTGCGCCAAATGCTCTCCAGTCGCCGCTAGTTAGTCCCTGCTCATCCCTCTTTCCTGCCCCCTACTTCTCTCTATTGCTATGCAAGCCCGTCGTATCGCCCGTGAACTCGCCCTGTTGAGTGTTAGCCAGCTTCCTGCCAGTGTTGAAAATTTGGATAATCAGACGCTTCAGAATATGGTCGTTGCGGCGGTGCGGACTCTGACGACAGAGGCAGAAGAAGCGCTGGAAACGGCCTCTTCGGAGCTGAAGCAAAGTAGCGATCGCCTGTTGAGTAGCCAAACTCGTGCGACTGATGTCCAAAGTGCGCGGGGGATGGTCAATGAAGCGATCGATCTGGCGCAAACAGCGATTAACCGTTTGGGGTTGGCGATGGAAATCCCAGAAACAGTGCAGTTGGCGAATCAAACCGATGTCAGACACTATGCGCTGGAAATTGTTCGTACGCTCAAGCAAAATCGGGAAGAGATTGACCAACTGCTGACCCAGGCATTAGTGGATTGGCAACTGAATCGTTTGGCGGTGATCGATCGCGACATTCTGCGAATTGCCGTCACAGAAATGCAATACCTGGGCATTCCCAGTCGTATCGCTGTGAATGAAGCCGTAGAACTGGCTAAACGTTATAGCGGAGAAGATGGCTATCGGTTTATTAATGGAGTTTTGCGCCGCGTGACTGATAGTGTGAAAGCAGAAACAGGTAGATTGGACAAAAATCTTTAGCGAGTGCGAGGTATTGGGTAATGACGTTTGATTGGTTTCGCCGCCGATTTGATGACAACAAACCAGAACAACCTGAATCGGCAGAAACCCAGCCAGAGCCAGAAACGCCTGCCCCGGTCGAGGAGTCTGCTGCTGACAAAGCTGAGGATTACCTGAACTGGGCCAAGGTCGCCTATGAAAATATCCGCAAACGGCAACAGGACGCGACTCAGGCGGAACCCGCTCCTACAGCACCCGATTCTACAGCACCCGCTCCTAGAGAACCCGCTTCTACAGAATCCACTTCTACAGAACTCGCTTCTACAGAAACCCCTGCCCCTGTAGAAACCGTGATACCCTCTGATGCCCCTCCTGACTCTGGAGCGGCAACTGTCTCTGAACCTTCCACGTCAACTGATTTAGAGCCAACGGCCCCTGAACCTGCTGCTGAAGCATCCCCTGAACCTGCCGCCCCACTCCCCTTTTGGGCCGCAGCAGAAGCAGAACGACTGGCCCGCCTAGAGCAACTCCGCGAAACGGCGATCCCCGAACCGGAACCGGAACCGCAACCGACAACAGCGGAAGCCCCAGTCCTCCCTGATCTGCCCGACTTTATGCTGGATGAAGGCTTTGTCTGGTCTGCCGAAATTCTGGCGGCTCAGGGTCGTCGTCCCGATCAAATTTCGATTGAAGAAATTACCTGGTTAAAACGATTGCGGCAAGGGTTGGACAAAACCCGGCGCGGATTGGTGAACCAACTACGGGCGATCGTGGGTCAGGGGCCACTGAACCAGGATGCTGTGATGGCGATCGAAGCGGCCCTCCTCCAGGCTGATGTTGGTGTAGAAGCCACCGATGCCATCATCGAAGCGCTGCAAACCAAACTCCGCAGTGAAACGCTGCCCCCCGATGCGGCGATTACTTATCTGAAGCAAATCATCCGCGAAATGCTCGATCGCCCCCTGGGAGAGTATGGCAACCTGGCCTTTGCCCCCCAAAAAGAAACCCTCAACATCTGGCTAATGACGGGAGTGAATGGAGCAGGCAAAACGACCACCATCGGCAAACTGGCCCACATTGCTCAGAAATCGGGCTACAACTGCCTAATTGCTGCCGCCGACACCTTCCGGGCCGCCGCCGTAGAACAGGTGAAAGTCTGGGGTGCCCGGAGTGGAGTCGAAGTGATTGCCAACCCCGGCAAGAATACCGACCCGGCAGCAGTCGTGTTTGATGGCATTACCGCCGCTCAAGCTCGCGGAGCCGATTTGCTCCTCATTGACACAGCAGGACGATTGCAAAACAAAAAGAACCTGATGGATGAACTGAGCAAGGTGCGCCGCATCATCGACAAAAAAGCCCCCGATGCCAGAGTCGAGTCGTTGCTGGTGCTTGATTCCACGCTGGGGCAGAATGGGCTGCGGCAGGCTCAGGTGTTCTCAGAATCTGCCAAACTGAGCGGCGTGGTGCTTACCAAGCTCGACGGCACCGCCAAAGGTGGAATTGCCCTGGCTGTCGTGCAACAACTGGGTTTGCCGATTCGCTTTATTGGCGCTGGAGAGGGCATTGAAGATTTACGCCCCTTTTCTAGCTATGAGTTTGTTGAAGCCTTATTGGATGGCTAATTACTAATGGTTAACCACCCGAATGGTTAACCTCCGAATGGCTAATCAAGCTGTGCCCACTGCCCCAATTGCAACTCAGGCCAATGCCTAACCTCTCCCGACTTCCCGTTGCAGAGATGTGGTGCTGTAAACAGGAGAAGGGAGGGAAGCCTCTGGCAACGCACAAAGAACTCCCTTCAAAGCTTCACCCCAGCCAGTTGCCGGATTATAAAACTGCTCTTGAAGTAGTTTGCAACTGGTTTGTTTCTCCACATAAAACGCCCGATTGGTCTGTAATTCCAAAATGGCATCACCGTAAGCGGCTACATCGTTGGGGGGGACTTCCACCACTGCCGCCTCAACATAGGCGATCGCCGGACAAATGGATGAGGTAATCACAGGGCGATTGGCTAAGACCCCTTCAATCACCACTTGATTCAAACCCTCGACAAAATCCGATCGCGTGGGAACGATCACAGCATGAGATTGACTAAACATCTGGCGCATTTTAGGTTTATCGCAATACCCATGCAAATGAACCGTCTGTTGCAAGCCTGCGGCTTCAATCTGCTGGCGGAGTGCCTCCAACGCGGGACCTGTTCCACAAACATCAAATTCAATAGTCTGAATGCCTTCTGCCTGAAAGCGCTTGGCAATTTCAAGCAGATCGAAAACCCCTTTTTCGGGTACGATGCGGCCTGCAAACAGGACCCGAAACACTGGACTGTTTAGATCGGGAGGTTGAATGTGGGCAAATTCAGAGCGGCGATAGGTTGAGAGAAAATTGACAAGCTTCGCCCCTTGATGAGGGGTAATTTGCCGCACCTGTTCGCTCACATCTTCTGAGGTCGAAAGAATGGCAAAACAATCGTGGGCGAAAAAATAACCATTTGCCTGGTAGATCCACTGCTTTACCCGACTCAGCGGCCCATATTTTGTCCACAGTACACAATGAAGGGAAGGAATAACTTGAATTCCCAACTTTGGCAACAGGGACAACAGAAAATAGCACTCTAGATCACCAGCAACTACTGCATTGGCGCGGAATTTTAGGGCTGAAGCTACAATCCCCAATGTGTACAAAATTTGACCCACATAGTAAGCTAACGCTCCCTGGCGCTGCCGTAACGGCACAGGGCGATGCTCCAGGGTAAACGCCCCATCCTGCAACCGCTGTTTCTCATTGTGGGAGGCAATGATGTAACCGTCTGCCTCTAAAGCCTGACAAACATCATAAAATTGACCGGAAAAAGTCATTGAAACCTGAGAAGGATCATCCTCACCTTGCCGCCAATGATTAAAAGTTTGAATCACGTTACCAGGTCCGGCGACGTACAGAATCTTCAAATTCTTGGCCATGATGAGAATTCCTACCGCTGTCTAACTTTTACTTCAAAGGCTTGCTTTCAGTCTTCCCACCCTGGTGCGGCAAATTACTAAGGCAACTTGACCGCCTGTTGTTCAAACAACAGATACAACGACGATCGCCCGGCAATTGCGATCGCGTAACCACGTACTCCAGAGTATGAGATCTGGCCTATGAATTCAAGTCATTGTCCTTTTAGGGCCTCTTGCGCCGAGATGCCATCCCCCTGATAGCCGAAGTGCCACAGGCTGGCGGCGGCTTCTGCGCGGGTTGCGGGCCGTTTGGGCTGAAATAAGGTTGTAAACCCAAAGACGCGCCGAATATTGGATAGATCAGCATTCTGAAAATCCGCCAGCACTGCTCGTTGGGCGGTGGGTTCAATGCGGGCGGCATCCTGAAAGCCCCAGGTTTGCTTGATGGCATCAAGCGTGGCCGGCGGCAGGGGTTGGCGAGTATCCATCGGGACTTTCCAGAGCAACATGGTTTCGCGGCTGAGCTGGGCATCCGGGCGAAACGTTACCGTGGTGGCATCCCCCGATAAGGGACTGGGAATGATCCCGGCTTCCGCTAACCCCTGAATGGCAGCGAAGTCGGGGTCGGTGCGGGGCACATCCCGGAACACAGCGGGCGCTTCGCGATTGGCGGGGCGAATTTGCTGGGCGGCACGATCGCGAAATAGTCGATTGTTCGCATCAAATAACCAGCGGGCATACTCCCGGCGGGATACGGGCTTATTGGGTGAAAAATTGGTGGAGGCGGACTTGGTCTGGCTGGAGGCACTCAGGTTCAAGACCCCCAACTGGGCCAGATCCGCCAGGGGCGATCGCAGGTCCGGCGGCGCTTGATCGAGATCGGTGTAATTGTTGGGGGGTAAAGCCGCAATGGGTGCCGTGGGCGTGGTAGGAGCGATCGCTCCATCAGATATGCCTTCTGCACCTAAAAAGACTTCCTGGTCGGGGCTGGGACTGGGGCTAGGCGTGGCCTGAACGACCGAGTCGGTGGGTGGAGTGTAGCGAATCGTAAATTGAGTCGGGCCAGGGGCTGCCTCTGCTCCAGCGTTGGGGGAAATCGGAGGGGAAGGACTGGGAGCCGGAGACGCGACGGGCGAAATTGCCACGGTGATTTGGAGTGCCGGGGGGGTGTCGCGTTGGGCGACAAAGGTGCCTTGCGGGCTGGTGAGGGAGGCAGGTTGCAGTTGCCAGCCGTCGGTTTGCAATTGCGCCTGATAGAAGGCCAGCACGCGATCGCGACTGTCTGCGGTTTGCCAGACCGTTGCCACTTCCGGGTTCGTGGGTCCGGCGGCAGGCACCACCTCCTGCAAAACGGCCTCCGGGTAACGCGGAATTGCCACCGGGAAATCGGCGGGCAATTCTGCCTGCGTTGGCGGGGGTTGCTTCAAATCTGCGTCGGTGGGCGCTGTTTCGGTGAGGCGGGGATCAGCGGCCAGGGAATCTTGCAGCGATCGCCCCAGGCTACTATTGGCACAACTGGCTAACGGCCACACCAACATCGACACCAACACCAAGGAACCCGCTGTCCGCCCGAAAACAACCACGTCACATTTCACTCATCGTTCTACAGCCCTACCCTAGCGCAAAAGAAAAGCCATCGACTTTACACCACTTGCCAAACTTTGACCGTCGTATCAGAACTGCCACTCACGACTCGCCGCCCATCGGGGCTGATACTGACCGCATTGACAGAACTAATGTGATCGGCCAGAGTGCCTTTCAAGTCGCCCGTTTCCGCATTCCAGATTTTGATCGTGGTGTCGCTGCTCCCGCTGACTAGCAGTTTGCCGTTATACGTTAAGGATAAGGAGTTGACTGAATCGGTGTGTCCGGTTAGGGTCCGAATCACTTCTCCCTTGCTGACGTTCCAGAGTTTGATGGTTTTATCCTTACTGGCGCTGATCAAGGTATTGCCGTTGGGGGTAAAGGCGATCGCATTCACCGCACTGTAATGACTTTTGGTAAATGTCTGGCTGAGGGTGCCCGTCTTCAAACTCCATAACTTAATCTGATTATCCAATCCGCCACTGGCCAGCAATTGCCCATCCGGACTAATGGCCACCGCTCGAATCATCCCAGCCAGATTAGAAAAGACGTGCAACGGTTCGCCAGTGCCCAATCTCCAGAGGCGGGCGGTGCGGTCTTCGCTACCACTAGCCAGCAATTGCCCACCAGCATGGATGACGACCGAGTTCACATCTCTAGAATGGCCATGTAGCGTTTGTAGCATTGATCCGGTTGCCAGGTTCCAGATCTTCAGCGTGTGGTCATCGCTGCCACTCACCAAAATCTGACAATCAGGGCTAATGGCTAGACAGTTGACGGGCTTGGTGTGGCCGCGCAGGGTCAGCAGTAATTCTCCCGAATCCAAATTCCAGATTTTGATCGCATCATCCAGCCCTGCACTGGCCAGTCGCTTCCCATCGGGACTCACGGCCACGGCTGTCACCCAGCGGGAATGCCCTGTCAGAGTCAACAAACAACGGCGGTTTGAGGAACCAGAGATGGGCGGACCCGACACCGGATTGGGGCCACGGGGAGCGGAGATGGGGCGCTGAGACTGGGAGGAGGTGGCGCCACCAGAGTGGAGCGATCGCCCGGAGGGGGGCGCACTCGGCGGCTGAGAGGGGGCGGCTGAAATGGGGCGACTCGTTGCGGGGGGAAAGGAGGGATGGGCGGCAGACATGGCTCCAGTGCGGGCACCCGTTCCCAGTGGACGAGACAGCGCCATGCGGAGGTCTCGCATGACGGCATCGGCGGATTGATACCGTTCACTCACCAAATCCTTCAGCATCTTGTTGAGAATTTGGGCAATGCTGTCGCTAATGCTGCCACCTTGCTGAAGCAAGCGTTCCCGCCAAAGCCATCGTCCTGCCAGCGGATCGTAAAGGTCATCCGGTTTGGTTTGCGTCAGCAGGTAAATGCAGGTTGCGCCCAAACTGTAGATGTCGCTGGCGGGGTAAGCTTTGCCGCCGCGGAGTTGTTCCATCGGCGCGTAGCCTTCGGTGCCGATTTTGGTGCCTGGTTGGCTGGAGGTTTCTGCCGATAGGAGTTTTGCTACGCCAAAATCAATCAGCACCAGCTTGTTATCGGAGAAGCGCCGAATAATATTCGATGGGGTGATGTCTCGGTGGATGACTTGATGGTCGTGCACAAACTTGAGCACGGGCAACACTCCCGCTAATACTTCCCGAATCCGCCGTTCGCCAAAAATGCCGTACTGGGCCAATTCCTGAAGCAGGGTTTGCCCTTCGATAAACTGCTGCACCAGGTAAAGCCGTTGGTCATGTTCAAAATAGGCTTGCAGGGTAGGAATCTGGGGATGTTCACCCAGTTCATTCAGCCGTTCTGCTTCTTGCTGAAACAGTTTGATGGCTTTGTCGAGTGATTTGGTGCCTTTAACTTGAGGTGAGAATTGTTTGATCACACACCGCGCGGATAGGCGATCGTCATCGACGGCCAAATAAGTTCGACCAAATCCGCCCTGGCCCAATGGCCGCGTAATTCGGTAACGCCCGCGCAGGGCATGAACCAGTTTGGAGCCACAACTCAGGCAGTATTCAGCATCATCAGGATTCTGGGGCTGTTGGCAGTCAGGATTGAGACAACAGGTCATATCACACGCACCCAGTTGACAGTTATTCTAATTTTCACTCAATCATTGCGTTTGCTGTGAGTTTTGATCTCTATTACTCTACAGCGATCGCAGAAGCAATGTCGTCCAGAATACACCCTGCTACTTGCCGTGTTAACCTCCCAGAGTTGCAACTCCGAAGGCAATTGGCAAGAATTCTAGTATTCCAGATACAGGGTTTGATAGCTATCTTCTGCTGGTGACGAAGGGGCCGAAGGGACCGAAGGGGCCGATATTGGGCGGGAAGGGGGAGGGGGTGCCGTTCGCAGTTGGTGGGCGGCGGCTTCTAACTCCTGAGCCTGGACTGCTAACGTTTCCAGCCGCTGGAGAATGCGATCGCGGCGTTGTTCCAAAGCGGCTAATTCTTGCTCCAGACGTTTGCGCTCGTTTACCACTTTGTAAAGGTCTAAATACGCTGCCGCCTCAGTTTTTTGTCGGGGCATGGTACTCACCTTGGGGCGGCTGGGAAATTGGGACGAATGGGGGCGCATAGGAAATCCTTTCATCTTAATTCTTTCAGGATGCCCAATTTCTTTCAAAATCTGACAGGAGCGCAGTCAGTCAACCTGCGTGACGGTCTCACGGCACTCCTGACTTCCGGGCTTCTCCATGCTCCGTCTGCCCTCGCCAAAATTCTGAGATAAGCTGAAAGCTGATAGCGATCGCAGGGATCCCATGTTGTTTCGTCTCCTTTTGTTGCTCGCCCTGGCGGGTGCCCTGGCCGTATTTACCCTCCAAAACTTGACTCCGCTGTTGCCGCTGGTCTTCTTCGGCCTCCGATTTCCGGCTTTGCCACTGGCCTGGTGGGTGTTGGGGGCGATCGCCGCTGGAGCTTTGTCGATGCTGAGTATCCAAATCCTGTTTGGGCTATCCAATTTTGTGACGGGGCAAACGGTGCGATCGCGGGTGAGAGCGACAGCCAACCGGACTGAAACCCCGACTGAGCCAAATCGGTGGACCAATCCTGCGGCGGCAGAATCGGTGAACCGGGGCGGACGGGAAGCCCCACGCCGCGATCGCGCTACCACAACAGATGATTCCGCATGGCAGGATTGGCGCGGCTACGAATCCCCCTCTAGCCAATCTGCTTCCCCCCGCACCCCGTCCCCCCGTCCCCCGGTTAGCGATCCGGGGGATGATTGGGAACGTCCTGCCAGTGAAGATTGGGAAGGCACTGCCCGTCAGGATGGGCCGCGTCGTGCGACGGAGGGCCGCGTCTCTGCCGATGATTTGAAGAATTTTGAGGCGGATCAATCCCCCAGACGGGGCACGCGATCGGGGTCAACCTACTCCTACGGCTATCGGGAACCTCAGGACACAGGCGCAGGCAAACCAGAACCCGTCGTCGATGCTGATTATCGAGTGATTGTGCCGCCCTATCAACCCGTAGCTGAATATACTCCCCCGCCCCCGCCCCCGCCGCCAGCGGAAGAGAATGCCGATGACTGGTTTGAGGAAACCTCGGATGAATTTGGCCAACCGGATGTGAAATAGCGAAACCGGAGCGGCGGACCTAGTAGTCCGTCAGGATAGATTTGAGGGGTACCTCAAATCTACAAAACCCAATTATCAAGTGTTTTGAGGGTTTTCAACCCAGCAAAACAGTCTTGACAGACCACTAGTTAGCCGCTTGTCTGCTTCCAGTCTTCTGCTTGTTGGCGAATTTGGGCGAGTTCTTCAGCCGAGATCCGGTCCAGGTTCCGCAAAATTTGGCCCATGCGGTGGTTATTTTTCAGTGTGTCGGCGTGGCGGGCGAGAAAATCCCAGTACATGAAGTTGAAGGGGCAGGCATCTTCTCCGGTGCGGCGGCGGGGATGATAAACGCAGTGCTTGCAGTAATCGCTCATATTGTTGATGTAATTGGCGGAGGCGGCGTAGGGTTTGGAGGCCATGAGTCCGCCATCGGCGTATTGCCCCATGCCGATCACGTTGGTTTGCATCACCCAGTCGTAGCCATCAATGAAGGCGGCGTGGAACCAATCTTGTAATTCCTGGGGGGAAATGCCAGCAATCAAGGCAAAGTTATTCAGCACCATGAGGCGTTGAATGTGGTGGGCATATCCCGTCGCCTTGACTTGACTGAGAATATGGTGCAAGCAATTCATGGAGGTGTCCCCAGTCCAGTAGAAGTCGGGCAGGGGGTGGGTGTGGTGGAACCAGTTGCGGTCTGGATAGTCTTCATCCATGTAGATGTAAATGCCGTGCATGTATTCCCGCCAACCGAGAATTTGTCGCACAAAACCTTCAATACTGTTGAGGGGCCAGGTGGCTTGATTGACTTCGTAGGCTTGCGCGGCGGCTTGCACGACTTCTAATGGGTGCAGTAATCCTAGATTGAGATAGGGCGACAACATGGCGTGCCACATGGTTTGTTCGCCTGTCACCATTGCATCCTGGTAGGGGCCAAAGTTGGAGAGGCGGGTTTGGATGAAGAATTCCAGCACTTGTAAGGCTTGCTGTCGGGTTACGCCCCAGCGAAAGGGTTCGATTTGCCAGTATTGCTGACTTGCTTGGAAGGCAGGCGATCGCTTAATCCAATCAATCACTTCCTGGGTGATTGCGTCTGGCTGGAACCAGAGAGCTTTGGGGAGGGTGAGTTTGCCTTTGGGGGGTTTGCGGTTGTCGCGATCGCAGTTCCAGCGACCCCCGACGGGATGGTTGCCGTCCATCAAAATGTGGAAGCGTTGCCGTCCGGCGCGATAAAAGTCTTCCATCACTAAACGTTTGCGGGAACTGGCCCAGTCGATGAAGTCTTGATCTTGCCAGATGAAGCGGTTGTTGGGGGTGAGGGTGACGGGGCAGGGCAGGTCGAGGGATTGGATCAGTTTTATGAAGGGGCGATCGCTGGGAGTCATGACGCGCAACTCAGTAATCTGGTGCTGCGTGATCCAGTTTTGCAAGGGGGTTTGAAAGTCTTCGGCTTGTTGGTAAGTGACGGGCCAGCCATCCTGTTGCAGTTCGGCGGCGAAGTGGCGCATCGCTGACCAGACGAGGACGAGTTTTTGCAGGTGGTAGGGGCGTTTTTGGGCGTGGTGGAGGGATTCGATGAATAAAATGGGGGTTTGTTGTTTTTGGGCCAAGCAACTTTGCAGGGCGGATTGGCCGAGCCAGAGTTGATCGCCGAGAATCCAGATGCCAGTCGTCATATTGCTTCTGTCAGTTGCTTGAAGATGTTCATTCTTTCAGTTTGCTACGGTCAGAGTGAGAGTGTGCATCGCTCTTGGTATAGTCCAAAATCTTTGCCGGGGGACTTCCCCCCGGTCCCCCGCCTTGTGGGGTCCTTACTCCCCCACGCCCCCCGAAAGGAGATGTCGGCTCCTAGTGAGACTATGATTTGTCTCGGTTAATTTCGCTAGGGCTGAATGACGGCGGCAGTTTGGCCGAAGAGAATTTGGCGGCTGTCGTCGTTGACGGTGGGGCGATCGCTCAACTCTTTGCCTTTCTCATAGGCGCGGCTGACGGCGGGGCGATCGCGTATGGTTTCAAACCAGCGTTGCAGGTGGGGGAAGTCTTCCAGGTTTTGTTGTTGCCGCTCGTAGGGGACGATCCACGGGTAACAGGCTATGTCGGCAATGGAGTAGTCTCCGGCAATGTAGTTGCGTCCGGCTAGTTGGCGATTCAGCACGCCGTAGAGTCGGTTGGTTTCGTTGACGTAGCGGGTGATGGCGTAGGGGATTTTTTCGGGGGCGTACTGGCTGAAGTGGTGGTTTTGCCCTGCCATTGGGCCTAAACCGCCCATCTGCCAAAATAACCATTCCAGCACGACTTGGCGATCGCGCAGATTGGAGGATAAAAATTTGCCAGTTTTCTCGGCCAGGTACAGCAAAATTGCTCCAGACTCAAATACGGAAACGGTTGCGCCGCCGTCGGTGGGGGTGCGATCGATGATGGCGGGCATCCGATTGTTGGGGGCAATTTTGAGAAAGTCGGGCTGGAACTGATCTCCGGCTCCAATGTTGATCGGGTGAATTTCGTAATCGAGTTCGGCTTCTTCTAGAAAAATAGTGATTTTGTGACCGTTGGGCGTGGGCCAGTAGTAAAGCTCAATCATGATGGCGATCGCTCATTGCAAGAGTCCACGGGTATTCTATCGACTCTCGCCCCAATGCAACTCACCCCACTGGATCAATGCAACCGGGGATTCAGGCGATCGCCGAGCCAAACATTAATCAATGCTTGACGGGTAATGCCCAATCGCTCAGCTTCTTGATCCAATGCCTGAATCATCCAAACAGGTAGGTCAAGATCAATGCGCTGCTTGGTGTAACCAGGACGATGAGCTTGATCCAGGTCTAAAAACTGAGTAATATCTTCCCCCTGATCAAACCGAGTATCCAGTTCATCTGCCCTCATAAATTGAGATCTCCTCTTGCCGTGAACGGCGAACTGAAATAATGCGAATTTTGTTGTTGCGATAGGTGATGACTGCGGACCAGCACTTTTGCTCAATCCTACCAATCACCAGAAATCTTGGCTCGTCTTCCGTTTTTGCGGGAATCTCAATCCTGGCTGGATCAGTCCAGAGTTGTTGGGCAGCCACAAAATCAATTCCGTGTTTGGACTCATTTGATTGGCTTTTAGCTTCATCAAACTCAAAATCCATCACCTTGCACCAACCATCACCCCTCCTATGATTTCCTTCACATTGCACCAGTCTAAGAAACTCATGTGCTACTTCATTCCTCCTTGAAATAGCGCACTCAACCTATGGGATGGAAAGGGAGCAATATTTTAATCGTGCCAAGTATCAATTAGCTTTAACATCATTTCTGGTGAAAGCATCCCTTTATCAAGGGAATTTCTAACATCACTAAAGCTTTGGAATTCCTTTCCATTAATGCGGTGAGCTTGAAGTGAGTTTACAATTTCCTGGGCTTTCTTCTTACCTTTGAGCTTCTCAAGCTTATTAAATACTTGCTTTCTGATTGCCTCATCTAGAATTTCATTAAATGCTTCAAGTGGTGGCAGAAGTCGAGGTAACTTTGAATCAATCGTTTCTAGAATTTCTTTTTTCAAAAATTGTGATTCAGCTTTGAAAGTCTGAAGTTCTGAAGTGATTTTGTGGAAACCTTCCCCCAACTTTGATTCTAGTATACTTACTCTAAGAGCCAACGCACTGCTATCACTACTTACTTCGGTAGCATGATTATTTATTTGAGAAACTTGTCGATTAACGTCGATTTGTTTGGTAATTGCTTGCTCATTGCTCGGCTTCATTACAAAAACTGTAATTCTGTCTGGCAAATCTGGATTTAGCTTCCTTGCTTCTTCATAGGCATAATATTCCAAATAACCATCAACTAGCTCATACTCATCAATTCCAAGAGACTTAACAATTGGAATTCGGACTAAGCCCTTTAAATCCGAAATCGAATAAGCTAATGCTTGTATCTCATTAGCTTTACTCTCTCGGTCGAAATTCATCTTATTTACATTCACCTGAATGCAATCAAGATCAATGATTGAGGTAAGTAAGGTCATACGATAACTTCTTGAATCTAGACAGCAACTAAGTGTAGAATCTCATTTGCTAAATGCTCAAATTCCTCTGCCGCTTGAGAATCTGGCTTGTGATCCATAATAGAACATGGATCTGGGATGTCTAAATCTCCAACTTCAACAAAACGTTCAACGGCCTTGGATACGTCTTGGCGTTCAAAAATTCTTGATTTTAGCAATGAAAACCCATACCGACTGGCTACAGTTTCTTCCATTTTCGGTAATGTGTATTGTACGAACCTTGGATTCGTTGATAGCTTTGTTGGCAGAACTCCTAAAACCTTGAGTTCTTCCCTTCCCATATCTTCCCTAAAAGTATTAATATCTTCTACGAAATTTCCAACATTTCTTAAACCTTCGTTTGCAAAGGGTTTCAAATCTGAAGGAATGATTAAATAATCGGCTGCGATCAAAGCAATTCTTGCGTAAACGTTCAAAGAAGGAGGTGTATCAATCAAGACGATATCATAGAGGTCTTTGATAGGTTGCAATTTCTTAACAAGCCTTGTGCGGGCTTGCTCAGTTTGAACAAATTCTTGCTCATGCTCCATCAAGTCAATGTGACTAGGAATTACATCAAACTCTGGGGATGTAAAACATGACTTACGAACAACTTCAAGAATTGGATACTTATCTCTTTCCTTGAGAACATGAAAAATATATGAGCCTTTGATGGTATCACTTGCCTCATCATGAAATTTGATTAGCCCAGTAGCAAAGGTTGTATTAGCTTGACTATCAAGGTCAATAACTAAAACTCTTTTACCTTTCTTGCTCAAAGCCGCAGCAAGATTAATTACTGTTGTAGTCTTGCCAACGCCGCCTTTGTTATGGTAAACCGCAATTACTTTCATAGGTTCCTTTGTGCTAGATGTGGGTTTAGAGAATGTGGAATCTGTGTTGCTGAAAAAGTCGGGAGCAAAAATATTTTGAGATGAAATATGTAAACTTTCTCTACCAATCAATCTTCTAAGTGATTGAATATGATGAGGAGTTTCTGAGCATGAAATTTGTAGAACAAGATGAATATCGTCACTACTTTGCTCATAGACTCTCAACAACCTGCCATTGGTTAAGATCCCGTAACGTACATTTAGGCTTGTGAGATAGCGACGAAATTTACGAACATGACGGTCTAAATTTTGCTTTGGGTGTTTCGCCTCCAAAACTAACTGAAGTTGAGTATGGCTGTTGAGTAAGTTCGCAGCGATCGCTAGGAAATCAAGACGGAATTTACCAAACGTAACCTCTTGGCTCCAAGTTTGGGGAGAATATCCTAATTCAGGTAGGAGGTAATGAACAATGAACTTGCTCTCAACCTCAGATTCATTCCGACATTGCCCTGGATCAAAAAAGGTTGGCAGGTTTTCAGACATATTTCACCCAAGATTTGGTACTGCTTGGCGAGTTTTCTGAAGTAACGTTTCTCTATTCATCAGAGTTCCCCGTTACTCTGGAGAGTAAACGGGGAAATAAGCAGAATATTTATTTTCCCTAAAGGTTCTTCAGGGTTGGGTGAAGTTGATGAAATGAGGTAGACGGGGAGCGATCGCGCCTTACGGGAAAGGGAGGAGCGCGATCGCCTCCAAATCATCAAGCGATCGCCCCCTCTCATTGCGTCATGACTCCGAGATCAATTTAGATTCATATACGCTAGAGAAGTAGATTCTTAGTTCAGGTCAGAGCGCAATGGCAACCCATACCTTTACCGTTGTTGTTCATCGAGAAGAGGATATGTACTTAGCAGAGTGTCTTGAAGTTGGTACCGTGGATCAGGGTGCCACCATTGAACAAGCAGTTGCGAATGTCAAAGAGGCAACACGCCTATATTTAGAGGAAAGTTCCTTGCCGGAGGATGTTAAAGCTGCACAGGCTGCGGGGAAACCTATTCCTTCGCCACAGTATCGTCCTGTGATTTATCAGGTGAGTTAGCAGTGGAATGATCATTTCGTAGCCCGATCGCGCCTTACGGGAAAGGGAGGAGCGCGATCGCTCCATTACGGATTGAAATTGATCACCCCATTTTGATCGACAAAGGGTGACATCGGTTGCGCTGAACTAGCATCCGCCGTTGCGGTTTGTGGTGGAGCGGTGCTATCCATTGCCGGGGCTTCCCAGGGTTGATCCGATTTGGGTGGAGCAGGGGGTTGGGCGGCGATCGCGGTTTCCGTAGTGGCTGGAGCCGAGTCAGGCGGACGCACTGCCACAAACGCTTCCACCGCTTTCACCTGGGGAGCGGGGTCGATCGCCACAAACTCACCGCCCTCCTGCCGCAACAATTCAAAATGCAGGTGGGGTCCGGTCACGCCGCCTGTACTGCCGACTTTACCGATTACCTGTCGGGGCCGCACTGCTTCCCCCTCGCTCACCAAAATCTCTGACAAGTGCGCGTACAGGGTTTGATACTTGCCATCGGCGTATTCTACAATCACCATCTTGCCGTAGCCGTCGCCCCAATCGGCATAGCGTACATAGCCCGAATGTGCCGACAATACCGGCATCCCCTCCGGCGCGCCCAAATCCATCCCCGCATGAAGACGGCGATCGCCATGAATTGGATGGATGCGATACCCAAAGGGACTCGTCTCCTCCACTACCTCCGGCAGGGGATAGTAGAAATTAATATCCTTCGGATCAGGCACATACCCGGCAACTTTGGGAGCCAATTTCCAGGCCCAATCGCCACCATTGCTACCCACACTCCAGGCAGCGCCAGCACCCACCAGCAAAATCGTGAATGCGCCAATCAGTAGGGATTTTAGTCTCATCAGTTTTATCGACGAAGCACAGGTACATAGAGCAGGCTCAACAGCGTTCCAGCCTGCAACAAATCGCTTTCACACGAATCTCTCGTTAGTATAGTACTTGAGTACTAAAACGGCAATCCAGCCGCACGCGATCGCACCTGGACCCATGAGGCTTATGGCTCAAAGAACCTGTGGGGCACTCGGCTCAACCCCGACAAGAGCATGAGGCGGGGGCGTTGATTGCGATGAATGGCTGCCAAATGCCGTCAGCACTGTTTCCAGGGTCGGCAACAAGTGATTCACCTGCTTCAGGCGAATGAGTAAATCCCAGACGGGTTCGGCTTTTTTCCAGGCTCCGGTATAAACAAGGTGGCGCAGGCGATCGCTCCAGGTATCCTTGGTCCAGGCCGCCTGAACAATTGAACCCCACTGATAAAACTCGCGGTAAGACCGCCAGTAGCCTGCTTCCAGCGTTTCAGCGCTCATCTGGGTGGGTTGGAAAATGGCGTGGCGCGTGTCGTACAAATCCCAATTGTCACTAGTAAGGCGGTTCTGGGCCTGCATCCGATCATACAAAGGCGTACCGGGGTAGGGCGTCAGAATGTGAAATGTGGCGGTTTCCAGTCCTTGTTCGATCGCCCATGCAATCGTGCGATCGAACACCGTGGCATCGTCGCTATCCATGCCATAGACAAAGCTGCCATTCACCATCACGCCGCAGTCTCGTAACCGTTGAATCGCGGCGTTGTAATCCCGATTCAGGTTGTGATACTTGTGCTGTTCCTTCAAGTTGTTAGGGTTGAGGGTTTCAAATCCGACAAATAAACTCCGCAATCCGGCCTCCACTGCTTTTTCCAGCAATCCTGGCTGGAGGATGGATTGCACCGTTGCCGCTGCCTGCCACACTCGCCCCATCCCCCGCATTCCAGCAAACAACTCGGACGCAAAGGAGGCATAGCCAAACAGGTGATCATCCAAAAAATATAAGTGTTTGCCGGGAAGGCGATCGATTTCTGCCAGGGCTGCATCCACGGGCAAGGTGTAAAAGGATTTACCACCTTTGTAAAACGCATCTTTGTAACAGAAATCGCAGTGATGCGGACAGCCCCGCGACACCACGATGGAGTTGGGTACGAGGTAATTTTGGCGCTTGATCAAATCCCGGCGAATGGGGGGCACACCCACCAGCGATCGCACTTTAGATGCATACCGTTGGGCCGGATGTCCGGCACGAAAGTCTTGCAAAAATTGCGGCCAGGTATCTTCTCCTGGTCCTAAAAAAATCGTATCTGCGTGTTGGGCCGCTTCATCCGGAAGTGAAGTGACGTGCAACCCACCCAAAACGACATATGCGCCTCGATTACGGTAGTAGTCTGCCAGTTGATAGGCTCGGTAGGCAGAAGTAATGTAAACCTGAATGACTACTAGGTCCGGTTCATCCTCTAAATTGAGTTGTTCAACGTGTTCATCTTGTAGATCAATCTCATCGTCATCGTTGAAAAAAGATGCGATTGTTGCCAGTCCCAACGGTGGAAATAAGTGATATTTAATCGGTCGCCAAAAAGGACTCAATGCCTCCGTCAGGGCAGGCAAAATCATTTTCACTTTCATGGATTTTCTCCATTTGGAAATGGCAGAAGACTGAAGCTTAAGAGAGAACTCAACGTGTCCCACACCCTAGCCAATCCATCCCAGGTTTATGGCGATCGCAACAATTCAATTACAGAAGCATACGTTTAGAGATATGATTCAACAATTTTTTACCCAAACCATTCATTGTCAGTAGAACAGGTTTACTAATTTCCTCAACTGGATATAATGATAGGACGTGTTCCTCATGAGTGGGTCTGATTTCCTGTGTCCCTAATTCACCGTGTCTCTGATTCATACATATCAATCATCATTCAGGGGCGATCGCCCGTCCCCTTTGTAATTAAGGAGTAACAAGATGGAGATCCTGGCAATCGTGGCGTTTACTGGTATTTTCCTCGCCTTACTAGAAAGTTTGAAACCGCCCAAACCCAAAACGGTTGAGGAGGAACTGGGCGCAGCCATTACCAAATATCTTTCCAAAGGCGTGAAGGTGCGGATCGAACAAAAGGATTAAGGCGAATTAAAGGGGTTCGTCGTTGCACCGCGATCGCGCGGCGGGAGTTTCGTGCAAATGGGCTTTATTCACCGAGCTAAAACTCTGTAATGGTTCCCAATTGAGAGTGGATCAGCGCCAATTGAACGATCATTGCGCTAAATTCTACGCGCCGATCGCTTGTCTTTTTAGAACATGTGTACTAAATTGATCATTGCCGTATGCTAAGACTCCTTCATTTTTGAGGCGCGATCGCGTAGGATAACCACCATTGCCTGGTGTCAGTGCTCACAATCCCGGCAAACTCATCTCTCAGGAGGCGCTATGAGCGTCGAACAAACGACCCAGTTGATTCAATTGATTCTCAATTCTGTGTTGATGAGTATTGCTTGTGCCCTGGTGCTGGGTGGCCTGACCGCTCGCCATACTTTCATCAGTCAGCAATTGCAGGGATTGCACCGCCCCGAACCATCCCTGGATGCTGACCTCCGATCGCCTGCAACTGGGTGGTCAGTTCCCAGTCGGCTCAGCTACCGTCGGAGTCAAATTCACCGCCTGCGCTACCGTTACCGCATCAGCCGCTACAGCGTGCTGTCTGCATACTATGCGCTGCTATTTGCTATCCTTAGTTGTTTTGCGCTGGTTGTGCGCGGCATGATCGATTGGAACGCCTTGATTCCGATCGCATTGGGGTGTTTTGTCATTGGGGTGTCCACGCTTCTGGTGGCCGTAGGGTTGACCCTGGTGGATTGGCATTTGAGCGATCGCGCCCTGCTCGATGAGGTCCAGCAGCTTTTGAGCTTGGGAACTGACCCTGGAGCACACCGTTGGCAAAAGCAATTCAGCAAAACCAAAGCTCCTTCCACCGCTCTACGCCAACATCGGCAGAAGATGCGTGTTGGTTAAAATCTGGGGTTAACCCTATGAAATGACAGCCCGCTGCATTAGCTTGAGCAAGCCACCCACTTAAGCCAACTTAACCAGACTTAAGCCAACTTGACCAGAATCTGGGCCAATTTGCTGCCCAATGTATAAACATCGGTTCGTTGCTTCTCGTCCTTCAAGTTGCCCGTCTCATCAAACGCTTGATACGCATTCGATACTGCTTTTTGGTCCGGCAACACCAACACCCCAATATTTTCTAAAATCGAGCGGACGTGCCCCAGACCCCGCAAGCCACCCAGCCCACCGGGCGATGCACTCATGATTACAGCGACCTTATCGCGGAAGCAGGTCAATCCCATTGGTGGATCTCCCGGTTCTGGACGGGAGGCCCAATCGATCGCGTTTTTCAACAAAGGTGTAATTGAACTGTTGTACTCTGGGCACGCAATCAAAAAACCCTGACTCGCCTTCATCACGCTTTTTAGCTTCAACACATTTTCGGGCAAGCCTTCAGCCGTTTCCAGATCTTCGTCATACAGGGGGAGTGGCAAATCGCGAAAATCGAGATAAGTAACCTCTGCACCAGCGGCTTTAGCCCCTTCCGCCGCAATTTTCACCAGTTTTTTATTGAACGAATCAGTGCGGGCACTGCCAGCAAAGGCCAAAATTTTAGGAGTCGTCATGGCTTAGTTAGCGGGTTTCAGCTTGTTAAGTTCTTCTTCAGCAAGAGCGTACCACACCTGCCCAAAGGTTTTGGGATTCAAACTTTTTCCTTTTTGCTCAGGAAACAATTCCCCAAAACGATTGTTCACCAACACATTCAGTTCTCGACTATTGAGACTGGCTCCACTCTCTGGCGCAGTCCAGCGATCGTAGTCACTGCGCTCATACCGCCCCAACTTACCCTGGATTTCCGGACTGAGTTGCTTTAGCTTTGCCACGACTTCGTTTGAGATCGCATTCCAATCGTTTTGCAGATCCTTCTGATCGGGACTGATCTTTTGTCCCTGCAAATCTGGATGTTTGGCATAAAACAACTCATCCGTCAGGGCCGACAAAAACTGAGCATCAATCTCGGTCGGGGTGGCATTCGCCGCGGTCTCACCAGATGGAGATGCACCCGATGTAGACGCGCCAGACTCCCGCGTGGGCATGGCGGGTGAGGGCGTTGCATCGGGTGCGGGTGCAGTGTTAGCCTCCGACGTCGCATCATCGGGTGGACTGGCGATCGTATTGGCTGGAGCAGGCGTTTTATCAGAGTCGCCCTGCACCCAGGACAAGGCCCGGAAGGACACCACCGATACCAGCAGCGCTACACTCATGACCAAAATAGCAGAGGCTTTAAAGTCTGCTCTGGGTTTTGGGGTAGACCGGAGTGAGGCCGATCTTCGCCGTTGCGGCGGGTGTGAACGAGGACGGGCAGGGGGAGTCGGACTGACGGCGGCCTCGGCCTCGGCGGGCGGGTCGGTGGGATTCAGGGATGGTGGTGCCGCTACAGGCGCATGAGGATAACCCGCGATCGCTGCCTGTGGAACCATCGGCACCCCAACTGGAAGCGGCATTTTGACCCCGCTCTCATCGCTTGGTAGCGGTTGACTGGCCAGCGGTTCCAAGGCTCTGAGAACCTGTTGCGCGGAAACAAATCGCTTTTGGGGGTGGGGATGCAACATCCGCTTCAAAACACGGGCAAAATCAGGATGAAGGCTCGTTTGTGCTTCCCAGTTGGAATATTTCAGCCAGCGAGGAGCGGGTTCCTGCGGGTCTTTCCCCAGCAGCAATGCGATCGCGATCGCCCCCAGCGCAAAAATATCACTTCCAGGCAAGACTTCCCCTCCCTTAATCTGCTCCGGAGCCGCATAGCCCACTCGGCCAATGAAGGCATTCGGTGCCACTGGATGCAGTTGCAATTGCATCACCAGTCGCTTCACCAGGCCCAGATCAATCAGGACTGGAAGCGGTTCGTCTTTTTGAATGACAATACTTTGGAGGCACAGATTTTCGTGCACAATGCCTAGCCGATGTAGATAGGCCAGAGCGGGGAGAGTTTGCAACAAAAGCGGCAATACTTCGGCCTGGGTAAAACGGCGCCCCTCAGCTCGTCGTTCATTTAGCATCGCACTACAACTCTTACCCACGACGTAATCTCGCACCAGATACAAGCGATCGCCGTGGGCAAACATAATCCGATAATGAGGCAGTTGGGGGTGCTGTAATTCGTAAAGGGCCGCGGCTTCTTGATGAAAATATTGCCGCAACAACTCCATTGCCGCCGGATCAGACTGAAGCGGGATAAATTCCCGCAGCATACACAATTCATCAAACCGCTTCTGATCCTGCGCCAGATAGGTCAGCCCAAACTCGCCCTGTCCGGCTAAACCCACAACACGGTAACGATTAAAAACAAGAGTCCCAGGCGGCAAAGGAGTCATCATAGGCAGACAATCTGAGCAGATTTCTCAGAGGCGATCCTGACAAGATCATAGTTCATTTGTACTTAAATGTCATTACTTTGTCATTTCCAGGAACCTGGCAAGAACACAAAAGGTAAGAAACTATAGACCAGGATTTATCAGAAGAGTCTAGATTTTTACTGATAAAAAAGATTTACAATTTGACACTTTCCTTAATATCTATTTACAATGTGGGTGTAGGTAGGTATGACTCGGAGTCCTCAATTATGCAAGACGCTCAAAAGATGCCTGTTGTCACCGAAGACCGCAATGCCTGGAAGTTTGGCTTTACTCCCCAAGCCGAACTGTGGAACGGTCGCTTTGCCATGATTGGTTTCGTTGCTGCATTGATCACTGAATTGGTGACTAACCAGGGTGTGCTGCACTTCTTGGGTCTGCTCTAATTTCCTTCATCTTAACTATGACTAGGCGAATGGACTCCTCGTTTGAGGGGTCCATTTTTTGTCGCACTTTTACTGCAAGAAGTGTCAGGACGCATCGAGCAGGAGAAGATAAAAGAAGGACGGTTAACAATGATGAAGGATTAAAAGCATGGAAGTGATTCCCGCGATCGATATTTTGGGTGGACAGTGTGTGCGTCTGTATCAGGGAGATTATGCACAGGTGCAAACATTTGACGCAGACCCGGCATCGGTTGCCCGTCGCTGGCAGGAAGAAGGCGCGACTCGATTGCATTTAGTGGACTTGGATGGGGCAAAGGCGGGGGAGCCGGTGAATGCCGCCGCGATCGCGGCCATTACCCAGGAGTTAGAGATCCCGGTGCAGGTGGGAGGTGGTTTACGCGATCGCCAGAGCGTGGCCGAGTTGCTCAAGCTGGGCGTGCAGCGAGTGATTCTGGGCACTGTGGCGGTCGAACAGCCCGACTTGGTGCGGCAACTGTGTCAGGAGTTTCCGGGGCAAATTGTGGTCGGGATCGATGCCCGCAATGGCAAAGTGGCAACCCGTGGCTGGTTGGAAACCTCGACAGTGCTGGCAACGGATCTGGCTACTCAAATGGCCCAGGCCGGGGCAGCGGCAATGATTTACACCGACATTCATCGGGATGGCACGCTACAGGGTCCCAATTTAGAGGCGTTGCGGGAAGTTGCTCAGGCGGCAGGCATCCCAGTCATTGCCTCAGGGGGAGTTAGTTCTGTGACCGATCTGTTTAATTTATTGGCCTTAGAACCGTCGGGCGTGACGGGCGCGATCGTTGGACGGGCGCTCTACACGGGAGAAGTCACGTTAACCGAAGCGATTCGAGCAGTGGGGCAGGGGCGCTGGCAAGACGTACCCCCCGATTTTGGAGCATCTGCGCTGGCCTAAGCCCGCTTCATTAAGCAATTGATAAGAAATCGATCGCGGTCATGTGGGAGCTTGTGTGTTTTGGGAAGCTGCTTTAGACTGTTGTGCTTAATATGGGGAGCGCTACGGCTGCCCATTCATCACCCTAGGCTTAAGCCCCTGAAACCGTGAACCTGCGCCGACTGATCCCATTTTTTGATACCACTGCCCAAGACTGGGCGATCGAAGCTAGAGTCCTTCGCTGGCTGACCTTTGTCTGGTTGTTTATCGGTCTGGCGATGGTGTTTTCCGCCTCCTACGCGATCGCCGATGCCGATCACGGGGATGGCTTGTACTACTTCAAACTGCAAATTTTCTGGGTTTTGGTGGGGTTAGTCGGGTTTAATCTCCTGGTCCATTCGCCCCTGCGATTTATTCTGGGATTTGCCGATTGGATTTTGCTCATTATCCTGGGCCTGATTCTAGTCACCCTGATCCCCGGCGTGGGCATTCTGGTCAACGGCTCATCTCGCTGGTTGTATCTGGGGCCGATTCCCCTGCAACCCTCAGAATTAATCAAGCCATTTCTGGTATTGCAAAGCGCCCGCATTTTTGCCCAGTGGGAGCGGTTGCGCTGGCGAGTTCGGCTCACCTGGCTTGGCGTTTTTTGTCTCGTCGTCGCTGGCATCTTGCTTCAACCTAACCTGAGTACCGCCGCGCTCTGTGGCATTATGCTGTGGTTGATTGCCCTGGGCGCTGGCTTGCCATACCAGCAGTTGGGTGGCACCGCCCTGGCGGGGTTGACGATCGCCGCCTTAAGTATTAGCTTACGCTCCTATCAACTCAAGCGCATTCTCTCCTTTCTCAATGCCTGGGCCGATCCCCACGGCCACGGCTATCAGTTAATTCAAAGTTTGCTGGCCGTGGCATCGGGGGGCTGGTTTGGCACTGGGTTTGGCCTGTCTCAGCAAAAGTTGTTTTATTTGCCGATTCAATATACCGACTTTATTTTTGCTGTGTTTGCAGAAGAGTTTGGCTTTGTCGGGTCTTTATTGCTGCTGGTCTTGCTGGTGAGCTACGCCACTCTGGCTCTGCGGGTTGCCCTCAAAGCCCGCACGCCCGTACAGCGATTGGTGGCGATCGGGATCATGGTGTTATTGATCGGGCAGTCGCTATTAAATATCGGTGTGGCGACGGGCGTATTGCCGACTACGGGGCTACCCTTCCCCTTCATGAGTTATGGGGGCAGTTCGATGATCTCCAGCCTGATCTCGGCGGGACTGTTGATTCGCGTGGCCCGCGAAACCAGTGAAGGCAATGTGGTGCAGTTGGATGAACGCAGACACGCCCGAAATAGCCAGCCTCAGCCGCTCCCCCCCAATGGGCAACGATCGCGCGATCGTCTGCGCCCTTTTCCCCGACGAGCGACCTGATCTCATTAAGATAGAGATGGTGATTGTGAGATCGCGGCTCGAATCCGAATGTTTGAAACCCTCCAAACTCAACTCTATCAACTCGCTCAGTTTGCGAATGCGCTGGTGGCCAGCCAACTGAGCCACTTGACCCTGATCAGTGTGGGCATCATTTTTCTCGCCGGACTGCTCACCAGCCTGACTCCCTGTATGCTCTCCATGTTGCCCATCACCATTGGCTACATTGGCGGTTACGAAACCAAAACTCGGTTGCAAGCTGCCGCCCAATCTACCTGGTTTGCCTTGGGGCTGGCGACGACCCTGGCCGGATTGGGAATTCTCGCGGCTGTCGTCGGGCAAATTTACGGGCAAATTGGGCTAGGACTGCCCATCATCGTCAGCGTCATTGCCATTTTGATGGGGCTGAACCTGCTGGAGGCATTGCCGTTGCGGTTGCCATCCTATGGTGGCCTGGATTGGATTTCTCAGGAACTGCCGGAGGGGGTACGGTCTTACCTGATTGGTCTCACCTTTGGGTTGGTGGCTTCCCCCTGTAGTACACCCGTGTTGGCTACATTGCTGGCCTGGATTTCCTCCACGCAAGATCCAGTCTTGGGGGCGGCGTTGTTGCTGGCCTACACCCTGGGGTATGTGGCACCACTGATTTTGGCGGGCACGTTTACCGCATCGATCAAGAAATTGCTGGAAGTGCGGCAGTGGTCGGGGTGGATTACGCCGGTAAGTGGGGGATTGCTGGTGGGATTTGGTGTGTTCTCGCTCTGGTCGAGATTCGCCAGCTTTTAAACCAGCGCTTAAACAATGGGCTAAGGAATAACAAGGAATAACAATGACGGCAAAAGGGATTGTGGCCACATTGACCACTTTAGGGACAGCGCCACAAACATTTTTCAAACGAGAACTGATTCCATTTCTGGCAGATTTGCGATTGGCGATCGCGCTCTTGTTAGCGATCGCGATTTTTAGCATCTCTGGCACCCTCATTGAGCAGGGGCAGTCGCTTCAGTTTTACCAGGCTAATTATCCTGAAAGTCCGGCTCTGTTTGGCTTTCTCACCTGGAAAGTTATTCTGCTGCTGGGGTTAAACCATGTCTACAGCACCTGGTGGTTTTTGGCGTTGCTGATCCTGTTTGGCTCCAGCCTGACGGCCTGCACCTTCAAACGCCAATTGCCTGCGCTGCGCTGGTTTTCTCGTACCTGGAACTTTTACACCCAACCCCGCCAATTCCAAAAATTTGCCCTCAGTGCCGAGTTCGATCGCCCCTCCCTGGAGCACTTGATTCCGCTGCTAGAACAGCGCCGCTACAAAGTTTTCCGTCAAGGCGATTCGCTATATGCTCATAAAGGCATCATTGGCAGAATTGGCCCCATCGTCGTGCATGTGGGGATTCTGGTGATTCTAGTGGGGGGCATCTGGGGCGCGATGACGGGCTTCATGGCGCAAGAAATGATTCCCAGTGGGCAAACCTTTCAAATTCAAAACATCACCGAAGCGGGGCCGTTCGCTGGGGCCCAAATTCCGAAAGATTGGTCCGTCAAAGTGAATCGCTTCTGGATTGACTACCTGCCCGATGGCAACATTGACCAGTTCTACTCGGAGATGACGGTACTGGATCAAGATGGTCAGGCGGTGAAGCACAAAACGATTCATGTCAATGAGCCATTGCGCTACAAAGGCGTAACGTTGTATCAGGCAAATTGGGCGATCGCGGCGGTGCGCGTCCGGCTCAACAACAGCCCCATCTTTCAACTACCGATGGCCCTGCTGGATACGGGTGGCAAAGGGCAAATTTGGGGCACCTGGCTACCCACCAAGCCCGATTTGAGTGAGGGCGTGTCGTTAGTGGCGAAGGATTTGCAGGGCATGGTGCTGGTATATGACATGACGGGCAAACTCGTGACCACGGTGCGGGCGGGAATGTCTACTGAGGTGAATGGCATTACCCTCAGAATTTTGGAATTGGTGGGTAGTACAGGCTTGCAAATTAAAGCAGATCCGGGCATCCCAATCGTCTACGCCGGATTTGCTTTGCTGATGCTGGGGGTGATGATGAGTTACATTTCCCATTCTCAGGTGTGGGCTTTGCAGGCGGAGGGCCAGTGCTTTGTGGGGGGGCGCACAAATCGCGCTCAGGTTGCCTTTGAACGGGAGATGATCGACCTGTTCGATCAACTGGGCGAACAGCCAGTGGAGACGGCAGCGATCGCTGCATAGATTGAAATCAATCATTCACCAAGAAATTCTCAAGGAATTATCTTGAGAGTAGGAGCGGTACAATCCAGCTAAAGCCGTCTTTCCCCCTTTGTACCTACCATGACGGATCTTCACTCCACGGCTGCAACCGATTTTGATGCTGTGCCGCGTGACGTTAAAGTCGCGCATGTGCGCTATGCAGTAGAATCACTCAAGATGGCCGATGAAATCGCAGACAAAGGCTATCTCATCACCAGCGCAGAACTGGCGGATTTGATGGATGTGAATGCCAGCGCCGTCACCAGTCGCGGCGACCACTGGGTTTGGCGCAATTGGGTTGTGTCCAGAGTGCGGCGTGAGGGCAACCAGATTCTCTGGCAACTGGAACGGGTGGATTAGTTTACAAGCCGCGACTCACCCCCATTAGGTACAGCAGTGCCATCCGCACCGCAACGCCACTGGTTACTTGTTGCGAAATTAAACTGAACTGCGGATCATCCATCAGGTCAGAACTAATTTCAACCCCCCGATTCACCGGACCGGGGTGGAGGACTTTCACATCGGGCTTGCACTGCTGGAGGCGATCGCGCGTAATCCCAAATAACTGATGATATTCCCGCAAACTGGGTAACAGATGGCTGGTCATCCGTTCCTTTTGCAAGCGCAACGTCATCACAAAATCGGCATCCTTCAGGGCCGGTTCTAGTTCCCAGTGCAGGAAGAGTTTGCGTGTCAGGGGTGGGGCATGGGGCGGGAGAGAGGGGGACAGGACGAATTTTTCAAACCAGTGGGGCAGGAGCGTGGGGGGAGCGGCGAGATGCACTTCGGCCCCGCTAGCGGTGAGGCTCCAGAGATTAGACCGCGCCACACGGGAATGCAAAATATCCCCCACGATCGCGATCTTTTTCCCCTGCAACAATGCCAACTGGGGCCGTTCAGGATCGAGCAATGTGCACAGGGTGAACAGATCAAGCAATGCTTGCGAAGGATGTTCATGTTGGCCATCTCCCGCATTCAAAACGCCGACTTTTACATCCAGCCGATCCATTTCTACCGCGATCGCCTGAGGGACACCCGCTTCCTTATGCCGGATCACCATCATATCCGTACCCATTGCGAGATACGTCTTGGCCGTATCCAAAATGGTTTCACCCTTTGTCAACGAAGAGGTGCCCGGTGCAA
Source organism: Leptolyngbyaceae cyanobacterium bins.349 (assembly GCA_033764685.1). Lineage (GTDB taxonomy): Bacteria > Cyanobacteriota > Cyanobacteriia > Leptolyngbyales > Leptolyngbyaceae > JSC-12. The sequence continues at coordinate 114,290 of JANRIS010000065.1, read as the reverse complement.
AATTCAAAATATCGGCAGATAACCGTTTCGCCGCCAACTCAAAACTGCTGCGGGTCCGAGTAGACGACTCAAAAAACAGATTGGTCACCACCAACCCCTGCAACGTGGGAACCTTCTTCGTTCTGCGCGACAAAACTTCTTGAAAACTGACTGCTGTTTGCAACACCGTGTCATATTCTGCGGCGGTGAAGTCTGCCAGCGATAGAATATGGCGGCGTGTCCAGGTGCTTGTAGCCATGCCAAACGATGAAAAGGGAACGACTTCAGGGTACACGACCTGGCTGTTCAACGTGGACAGATTTTCATCAAGCAGCATAGAAGGGAAAGAAAAGTTTATCCTTCCGCATACAGTTCTTGAATTCCTCCGTCAGGATAATCACGCCAAATTGCAGCAAAACGTTACCCCGCATCGGCCATGAGAACTGCACCGCCGCTCAACTCAGCCGCCCGGCTGGTTTGGTCCTGTTATCCGCTGATTCCTGGGCCTGCCCCCATTCGATGCATCGGCAATGGGCGGAAATTCGAGTAGGATAATAGAGTCCAAAATAGTTCAGGTTTACTATAAAGTCCATGAGAGTCAGGTTAGAAGGCAATATTTTGTTTATTCACCAGGATGACCTACCACAGTACAAAAAAAGTGGGTCTGTGGTTCGCAATAGTTATTTCTGGGCATTAAAAGCGATCGCCGCCCACACCAGCCGTCAGCGAGACTGGGAATACGATGCAGACGTATGGCTGGCTCTGCAACGGTTGCTGCTGTCCTTTGCCGAATCAAGTTATTTGGGCTTGCAAGAAACTCAATTAGAATTTCCCACGCAGCAAGAAATTCCACCTGTGCTCAAACCCGTCTCTACCTGGGAATAGGGCGCGAATGGCTCAAACAGTGAATCCTGAAGACAGGATGATGGGTTGCATCACCAAGCCTCCAGGATTCAAAATCGTCACATTGTTAAGCAGAAGAGTTGAGCCAAAGAACCCTATTCAGCCGTTGCCAGTTCGGTCGTGCCCCGATTGCGGCGACGAGTCAGCGAGTTAAACAGCATCACCCCGATCGCCTTGATCAAGCTACCTTCTAACTCCTTAAACATCTTCATGTTCAGGCCAAAAGCATCATTCGCTTCATCCACAATTCGGTCAGCAGTCGCCTCATCAACGGGCAAATCATTCATCGCCTGCCGGTACTTATTCTTAAATGCCTTCTCATCCGAGATGGTTTTGAACTCATAGAAGTGGGTGCCTTCGCCCTCGCTCAAATTCATGCCCCGTTGTGCAATGCCCTTCAGAATTTGGCCACCCGACAGATCGCCCAAATAACGGGTATAGGAATGGGCCACCAGTAATTCCGGAGCCGTGTTGGAGGCGGCCCGAATCCGCGCAATGTATTCCTGAGCTGCCGTCGAGGGGGCAATTTGCTCCCGCCAGTTGGGACCGTAGTAGTAATACAGGTCTTGCTCCAGAGCGGGTTTCCGATTTAATTCGGGAAAGTAAATCTGCGACACGATCGCATGGTTCTTCTGGCGCTCCATTTCTTCTTCCATCGCCGAATAGACGAAGTAAAGATTGGACACCAATGTGCGGTAAGAATTTTTTTCAACGGTTCCTTTCAAAAAGCAGGCGATAAAGCCTGTGTTTTCTGCCATTGTGTGAGACTTTTTCGTGCCTTCACGCAATTTGGTTGCTAAATTACTGCTCATGCTAAATCGTCCAGCGTAACGGTTGGTTGACAGGTTTATGCGGAAATTTGAAACGCGATAAGCACCTAAATTGTTACGTTAGACTGATTTGATGAGCCTTTTTATTAAAAATTCTGAAGCGCATCGAGATTAAACACAATATTTCCTCACGATTTGGCTGCGATCGAGGTCTGGGCTTAAATGCAAAAAGCCTCAGTTACAAGGGCTTTTGGAAATGAAGTGAACAATGCGTTCTGAGTGGCAGTTAACAATTTGTAAGCTTAACCGGGTGTCAGCCTGATTGACTGACAAAAGTTCCCCAAGGCTGATTGCGGCGTTGTCATCCCTCCAGGAAATCAATTTCCTGGCTCATGCCTCAAGTCCGTTAAAACGGACTCCAGCGGGAAGTTTAGTCAGTTTTAACAGACTTCCACGATGAGCCTGGAACTTTAGTTCCAGGTCGGTGAGCAAGATTTGTCCGTCAATCAGGGATGTAAGCTCAACTGGGTACAGCTTAACTTTCCTGAGAAACGACCTGCGGCACGCCCATACTGTAGTTCAACACGCGACTGTTCAGGTTGTAAGAAATGGTGCCTTTTTGCAGCAGCGATCGCACAAAATGCTCCAGATCAGAACCAATGCGGCGAATGTTGTACTCCGTCAGGTCAGAACCGTTGTAAGACTCAACCAGTTCATCAAACTTTCGGTAAACCTGTTGCAACGCTTCCTCGGTCCAATTGAATTCGTTGTCCGGATCGACATCAAGGGTCAGAACGTTTTCACTAGGAACCAACTCATTATTTTCCACTGTGGCAGTGAAGATGTGAATGTGGCGGGTGGTGGATTTCAACAGCATGGGTAAGTTGGACTGGATACCTGGCGTGTACGTCCTATATTGTAGGGAGTAAGTTCACCGAACACCAGCCATCTAACCGAGGGGAACTTCTATCATCTGCGTTTGATTTTGCAATGACTACCAACCATCGAGCAAACGTTCCTCAACGCATCATTGGCTTGACCGGCGGCATCGCAATGGGGAAAACAGCAGTTTCCAGCTACCTGGCATCCCGGCATCATTTGCCAGTTTTAGATGCAGATCTCTACGCGAGAGCCGCCGTCGAACCGGGCACTGCCGTTTTAGCCGCGATCGCCGATCGCTATGGGTCGGGGGTGTTACTTGCCAATGGGCAGTTAAATCGGCAACGCCTGGGCGAGATTGTGTTTAACAGTGCGGCAGAACGATTGTGGTTGGAACAATGCATTCATCCCTATGTGCGCGATCGCCTGGTCAAGGAAAGCACCACCCCGCCGCTCAACGATGCCAACCATTGCCCGATTTTGGTCATGGTGATTCCGCTCCTATTTGAAGCTCGGATGACCGATCTTGTCACCGAAACCTGGGTGGTCGTGTGTGCCAACGAGTGCCAGATCAAACGCTTGATGGCACGAGATAGTATCAGTCGGGAGCAGGCGATCGCCCGGATCAATAGCCAGATGACCATTACCAAGAAGATGGCCAGAGCCGATGTGGTGCTAGAAAATTCCACCAGCCTGGAAGACCTGTTTCTGCAAGTGGACGAATTCCTGTTACGGCAACCCGACCACGTCACCTCTTGGCAGCATTAATCACGTTTGGCCTGTTGGCGATCGCTCCTATTCATCGATCGCTTCGCCGCCCACGACCACATTCCGAATTCGCAAACTGGGGCCACCACAACCCACCGGTAAGCCACCCTGTCCACCTTTACCGCAACCGCCCGACTCATCCCAGAAAAAGTCATCCCCGATCGCTTCAATATCGGCCAGCGTTTTGAAGGCATTACCCGACAGCGTCACATCTCGCACTGGCTCGGCAATTTCCCCATTGCGAATCATCCAGGCTTCCCCGGCGGTAAAGGTAAACATTTCCCCATTCGTCATGCCGCCTAACCAATTGCGGGCATAAACACCCTCCTGAATGTCGCTCAATAAATCAGCAACGGGAGTATGACCGCGCTCGATCCAGGTATTGGTCATGCGGACAATCGGTGGAAAGTGATAGTTGAGACAGCGGGCATTGCCAGTGGGGGTTTCCTCCAGCTTGCCAGCCGTTTCACGGGAGTGGAGCCGTCCGACCAACACACCATCTTGAATGAGTTGCGTGGTTGTTGCGGGAGTGCCTTCATCATCGTAAAAATAACTGCCTCGATGGCCCACCGGAGCCGCCCCATCAAAAATTTGTAAGCCTTGAGGCCCAAACCGACGACCCAGACTCATCGTTTCCATCAGGTCGGGGTTTTCGTAGGTCATGTCGGCTTCCGACAAATGCCCAAACGCTTCATGCACAAACAGCCCCGTCAGAATGGGGTCAATCACAATCGTATAAGTGTTGCCTTTGACGGGAGGCAAGGCCAGAGAATCTACTGCCCGTTGGGCGGCACTGCGAACTTGCTGATCCAGCCCCAATAAGTCTTCGTAGGCTTTCCGTGAGCCGGTGGTTTCTCGTCCAGTTTGGACCGTTTCGCCATGACGAGCCGTTGCCGCAAACCGCATTTCCATATCCACCCAGGACTGTTCTAGCAGGGTGCCTTCAGACGTTGCCAGAATAACCCGCTGGGCACTGTCGCCATAGCGCACCGACACGGTGGCAATTTTAGCACTGACGCTCCGGAGAATCTCGCCGTAATGGTGACACAGATCTTTTTTCTGGCTCAGGGAAATATGGCGGGGGTCAGAGCCAGTCAGGGGCAGGATGCAGGTGTCCTGTACGGCTGGAATGGGGGACAGCAACGTTTCTTCATCTCCCACTAACCGGGCTGCCGCGATCGCCTCTTCAATGCGATCTTTTAAAGTAGACAACTGATTGAAACTGGCAAATCCCCAACCGCCTTTGTGGCAAGCTCGCACATGCCCGCCAATCGAAATCCCCTCGCTCAAGGTTTCGATTTTATTACCACGTAGCAGAATGTCTGTGCCCTCAGCCGCCTCCAGCCGCACAGCCAGGTAATCAACCTGGGTACGATACCGAGTGATCAAATCTGTCAGCAAATCTTTCGTATTAGCAGGCAGTGTGGCCATAGGAGTTCCCACTCAGTGAACAGTCTGCCTTTATTCTGCAATTAAGCGGGACGGGTGGCAAATTAGGTGGGTGATCGGGTGAGGTGATGGGGGAGGGGAGTAAGAGGGGGAGCCGATTGATCCTTCTAGCTCAACAAGGGCAACTGCACATTTCCCTGAGCTTCTCGCTGAACCTGGCCCTTTTGTAGCGCCTCATACAGGGTTTCGAGGGCATCCAGATCGCTTTGGGGGCACGTCCGGAGGGCAAGCATCTGGCGGATTAAGCCTTCGGACTCAACACTGAGACAGCCAGTTTGGAAAGCAGATTTAACCAGGGTAGAAATCATGATGGGGCCAAGTCCCTATTCTGACGTGTTGGGGTAGTCTCACTATCGTTGATCGCAGACAGGGATTAATTGATGCGGATCAGAAGGGATGGTGATGTGGGGAGAAAAGTGGTGTGATGCGCATCACTGGCATTTGTGGCTGAAGCTGTATCTGTGCCTGAATCGATTGATTAGGGCGATTTGATTAGGGCGATGGGTAGGGAAATGTAATCTGGAAGGTGCTACCGTTGCCGACGGCGCTAGTCATGCTGAGTTGCCCCTGTTGCAGTTCCGCGCACCGTTTGGCGATCGCGAGGCCGAGGCCAGTACCGGGAATGGTGCCCACATTTCTGCCCCGTTGAAAAGGCTCAAACAGTCGGGCTTGGGTTTCGGGAGGAATGCCAATGCCCTGGTCAATCACCCGGATGATGACCTGATCGATCTGCCAGTCAAGGGCGATCGTAATAGGACTGCCGGGGTGAGAATATTTCATGGCATTGGATACCAGATTGCTCAACAGGTGCCATAGCAATTTCTCGTCCAGGTGCAAGGGTCGGCTTTGCCCCTCCGTGGTCAAGGCAAAATGATGGGCTGCCGTATCGGTCAGTTGAAACGCATCGAGGAGTTCTTGACAAAACCCCACCAGATCCACCGGAGCTAGAAGACATGCTAGATCGGAAGTACTGGAGCGTTCCAGGAGCAACACATCCTCCAGCAAATCGTTCAGGTTTTTGGTGGCATCATGAATCCGTTGCAGGTAGCGCTGTCGGCGCTCTTCTGGCATTTCCATGGCCTGATTATTCAGCACTTCACTGGCAAACTTGATGGCAGTTAACGGGTTGCGCAGTTCGTGGGCGACGAGAGACAGGTAACTATTTTTTTGTTGTAGTTGCGTTTCAACCTGTTGTTGGCTGGATTGAGCCTCGCACAAAGCGTTGTATACCGAGGCTTCAGCTTCATGCCGAGCCAGAGCCACTTCGATCGTGGTGGCCAGGGTTCTCTCATTGAAGGGTTTGAGGATGTAGCCGAAGGGTTGGCTGGCTTTGACGCGGTCCAGAGTGGCGCGATCAGTGTTGGCGGTTAAGTAAACAACCGGCACTCGATACTGACTCTGGATAATCTGGGATGCTTCAATTCCGTCCATTGGCCCTGTGAGCCGGATATCCATCAGCACCAGATCGATCGCTAGATCGGGAAGTTTTGCGATCGCTGCCTCGGCTGACCCCACCAGGCAAGGTACCTGATAGCCTAAAAGTTCTAGGGTTTCGCGCAGATCATCAGCGACGAGTTTTTCGTCTTCTACAATTAAAATCTTGATCACCGGTTGCATAGGGAAGGTTGAGGGGCATAGATCAGGGAGAACAGGAAGCAACTACAAGAACCCAACTTATTAAAAAGTTTTCAGAGGATATTTGTGGCGTTTCAGGCTGAGGAGGGGGTTCTAGGGGAAATTATGCTGTGGGAACAGGAAAAGTGATGCGGAAGACAGTGCCGCGATCGCGCTCTAGAGTAACCGTGCCATTCACCTGATCCACCAGAGTGGTCACAATTCGCAGACCCAGAGAGCGAGCTGTTTGCCAATTCATTTCAATCGGAATCCCAACACCATCATCTTCTACAGTCAATATTCCCTCATTTTGCTCAGATTCGTTAGATCCTCCCGCTGAATCTAGACAAATTGTGATTTTTCCTGGCCGACCATCACAAAAAGCGTACTTTAACGAGTTAGAGACCAGTTCGTTGATGATCAGGCCGCAAGCAATCGCTAGATTCAGCGTCAGGGGGAGGGGTTGAATCCGGAGGGTGAGGGTGACTTGTTGCGAACTGACTCCATAGGACCGGAGGAGATGATTGACGAGAATCTGGATGTATGCCTCAAAGTTAATGTGAGCCAGATCCGCCGATTGGTAAAGATGCTCATGAATGGTGGCAATGGATTGGACTCGGTTTTGCGCTTCTTGAAACAGTTGGGCTGTGTCTGCATCTACGCAGCGGCTTTGCATCCGCAGCAAACTTGAGACGATTTGCAAATTATTTTTGACGCGGTGATGCACCTCCTTGAGTAAAATCTCTTTTTCCTCCAGCAATCGGCGCAGATGAGCTTCTGCCTGTTGGCGTTCGGCCAGGTCGTGTTGTGCTTGCTGATAGAGGGTGGCCTGCTGGAGCGCGATCGCCAGTTGGTTGGCAATTTGCTGGAGCAGATCCGCCTCATCCGGGTGCCATTCCCGCCGAGCCGCACAGGCATGAACAATTAATAGCCCCCAGAGGGTAGCGCCCTGGTCGTTGATTTGCAGAATGGGAGCCGTCATTTTGGTCTGGGTGCCGACCGACTCCAGGTAGGCGGCAGACCGCAGCGAACATTTGTCTTCGGCTAAATTCAGCACGATGCGAGGGCGACCCTGCTGGTACAGGCGATAGCAGTCGGGGCAGATGGCAATGTTGGCCCAGGCGTGGGCTTGGGTGGGGGGGAAGCCAGCGGCTACGGATTCCTTCACCACGATACCCGCGCCATCGGGGCGCAGATGAAATACCAGCACTCGGTCAGCGCCTAGTGTCTGGCGAGCTTCCGCCACGGTGATCGCCAGAATGTCGTCCAGGTCTAGCGATTGGTGAATGCGCTGGGTCACCGATCGCAGCAGTTGCTCCCGTTGGGCCTGTTGTCGCAGGCTGGCTTCCGCCAGATCACGCGCGGCCATTAATTGCTTGGCTTCCGTAATATCTTGCGAGAGACACAGGCTATATAAAGGTTGCCCCTGGTCATTCCGCACCAGCGTCACCAGAATATTGGCCCATACCGCCTCACCCGATTTTTTGATGAACTGCTTCTGTAATTGCAACTGCGTCATTTCGCCGGACTGCATTCGTTCACTCAGACGGCGATCGCAGTCCACGAAATCTGGATGAGTCAGATCTAAAAATGTTTTGCTGTACAGTTCTTCGTAGCTGTAGCCCAACCAGGCTTGATAGGCCACATTGACGCGGATCAGTTGCCGCGATCGCGCATCCGCCAGACTGAGGGGCATGGGAGCCTGATCAAAAAAGCTGCGGAAGCGTTCTTCACTGCGACGCAGGGCGACTTCTATCTGTTTGCGCTGGGTGATGTCTTCGATCATCGCCATGCTGTAGTCAATGCCCTGATCGTAGTCCCGCAGCAGCGTTGCCGTGAGTTTCACCCAGAGTAAAGTGCCGTCTTTATGGATGAAGCGTTTTTCGATCTGGAAGTTGGGAATTTTGCCTGTGAGGAGTTGTTCCATTTGTTGCAGATCAAGCCGCACATCATCCGGGTGGGTGTATTCCACAAAGCTCATGGTCAGCAGTTCGGCTTCGCTGTAGCCCAGCATGGCGCTGTAGGCCGCATTCACCTGGGATAGATGGCCCGTCATCGTCTGACACAACCCGATCGCAATGGGGGAAGATTCAAAGAGTTTACGGAAACGTTCTTCGCTTTCTCGTAAGGCCGTTTCGGTCGCCTTCAATGAGGTAATATCGCGGGCAATGGTGAGAATGGTTTCTATCTTGCCGTCGGCATCGAATTCTGGCACCAATTTACACTCAAAATATTTTTGTTCAGAATATTTCTGCTCAGAATGTTGAATGCCTTGAGGCGTAGGGTAGCGAAAGTAGATGACAGTGGATGCTTGAGTCGTCAAAACCTGTTCGATTTTCTCGATCCAAAATGCGGTTAACGCGGGTGGACAGGCTAGTTCAGTTAGCTGTTGGCCCAGCAACGCGGCAGGATGCAGACCCGTGACCTGGTAGATCGCCGCGTTGGCATAGACACAGCGCAAACTCCGATCCAGGCGAATCAAGACATCAGGATTATTCTCCAGCAGGGTATGTAATTCCTGTTCCCGCTGTTGCAATCGGGCCTGGGAGTGTTGCAGTGCCTGAGTTTGCAGGTGGACTCGTCGATTCAGTTCTGCATTCATTTCTTGCAGCGATAATTCCACCCGTTTGCGATCGCTGATATCAACGACGATACCGACAAATCGAACGGGCTGGCCCATTGCATTAGGGATTCCTGCGCCCATGCCAGCGATCCAGTGCAGGCTGCCATCGGGATGAATGACTCGATACTCATTGCGGATCTGTTTCTGGGTGTCCAGGGTGGCGGCGAGAACTTGTTCCACGTCAGGCAAATCATCCGGATGGACACAGCCTCGCCATTGCTCGTAGGTCGGTGGGGTGTCGGGTGCCAGCCCAAACAATTGCGAAAATTGAGCATCCCAGGCGATCGCACCCCTCACCAGATCCCATTCCCATTGACCAATGTGATTCAGTTCCAGGGCTAATCGCAGTCTGGCTTCCTGGTCTTGCAGGGTTTTCAGGGTCTGTTCCTGCTCCATCTCAAGCTGTTTGCGATCGGAAATATCCCGAATCACCAGCATCACCTGTTCATCATCAATGGGCGACAGGCTGGCATCAAACCACACTTTTTCCTGGTTGATCTCCAGGCCATATTCCCGTTTCACGAGTTGCCCAGTGCTGAGGGTTTCTTGAATGCCAGCCAGCAATAAATCTGCCACATCCTGAGGCAAGGTTTCATGCAGCGTCCGCCCCAGCATTTCTTCCGGCGATCGATACAGCAAGTGGCGGGTTTTGCAGGTTAAAATTTTGCGGCAGCGTCCAGCGCGATCGCGCACCAGCACCAAATCATTCATTGCCGCAAACAATGCCTGCAACTCATCAGAATTCGCGTGATATTTTGCCGTGGCATCCTTTGTCATGACTCAATGGTTCCATCCAGAAAGTCTGCACTTCACCACTTGCGCGCTAGTGGTAAGTCAATCATTGACGGGCAGCCAAAATACAGGTTGTTGATTAGGGTTAAATTTTGCGGACCTTCGACCCGTCAAAATTTTCCTGACGGAACACTAGTTGGACATGCCATCAAAATCTGTACAACACGCTGACCCACAAGATCTATCTTGAGATAGGGCCATTTTGCTCAAGGTTCTAGTCATATGTAGGATTATCCCATAGTTCCATGATGATTCAGTTTCCCCTGGGGTAGAGTCTAATAGAGGTCGGCTATTGGAATTCGCATGAAACGTATTTTGGTGATTGATGATGATCCTCTGGTGCGAGAATCCCTCCACGATGTGTTAGAGAGTTATGGGTTTGCCGCACTCACCGCTAACAATGGCAGGACTGGATTGCAACTCGCCGCCGAAAAACAACCGGATCTGATCCTTTGTGATGTGCAGATGCCGGAACTTGATGGTTATGCCGTTCTTCAAGCCTTACGAGCACACCCCACCTTAAATACCACACCTTTTGTCTTCCTGACGGCTCGTTCTGATTACTCCGATCTCCGGCAGGGGATGAATTTGGGCGCTGATGATTACCTCCCAAAGCCCTGTGGGGTTGATGAGTTGTTGGTTGTGCTAAATAATCGGTTGCAAAAACACGACGTGTTGCAGGCCCAATCTCGCCAACAGCTAGACAGCCTGCGAAGTAATATTGCGCTGTCTCTGCCGCATGAGTTTCGTACTCCACTGGCTGGGATTTTGACCTCGGTGGAACTGTTGCGATTAGTGGTAGACGGCTCCGAGAATGCGACAGAGGTGATCGAAATTGCCGATACGATTCAAACGGCGGCTCAACGGTTGCACCGATTGATTCAAAATTTTCTGCTTTATTCCAAACTAGAGGTGGCCGTTCGAGATCCGGCTTACAAACTTTCCCTGACGGATGAAATGGTGTGCGAACCGTTGTACACGATTACCACGGTTACGGCAACGCTGGCGGCCCAGTACCAGCGCTCTGCGGATTTGCAGGTGGCTTTGCAAAACACCCCGATCGCCTTCTCCCATTTCGACCTGGAAAAAGTCATGACTGAGGTATTGGACAATGCCTTCAAATTTTCCATGCCGCAAACCCCTGTCACAGTTACCAGCGAGATCCAGGCTGATCATTACCACATCCAGGTTATCAATCACGGTCGCGGCATGACCGCCGACCAAATTGCCCATCTGGGTGGCTATATGCAATTCAACCGTCACCTTTACGAGCAACAGGGAGTTGGGCTAGGTTTAGCCATCGCCCAACGCCTGCTAGAACTCCGAGAGGGTCGGTTAACCATCGAAAGCATTCCTAACCACACCACCACGGTGTCTATCGTATTACCTTGCGCGATCGAGCCAATTGCCGCACTGGACTTAGACACCCAACCCTAGCACCTCCCACTGTTGTCGCCTTTACCCTAAAGCCTTCTCCCTGCCCTCCCCCTTCACCGCCCTTTCCATTCTTCCAGTAAGCTGAGAATAGAACCCGTCCCTTTTGCCTGATTCATGTCTGCATCTCAAGTGTTTGAGCAATCAATTCAAATTCGAGCCAGTGCGATCGCGGTGGAGCAATGTATTACCGATCTGCACCTGATGCACCGTTGGCTGCATCCGGCGCTACGCTGTGAACCCGTGGGCGACTGGACGACAGATGTGGGCGGGCAAAGCCGATTTGTGATGCAGGTGCCGCTTCTGCAACCGAGTTTAACCAGTGTGGTGGTCGAGCGGGAACCGGGGTTGGTGGTGTGGCAGTTTAAGGGCTTTTTTGAGGGGCGCGATCGCTGGGAGTGTAACCCAGAACTAGAAGGCACGCGGCTGGTGAATCGGTTTGAATTCACCATTCCCAACCCGCTTGTGCGCTTTGGGTTCGATCGCTTTGCGGCCCAGTGGACACAGAACGACATGAAAGCCCAATTGCGACGGCTCAAGCGCGTGGCCGAAGAGGTCTATCAGACGGGACCCTAGCCCCCCGCACTTTCCCATTCCCCATCCCCCCCCAACCCACTAGAATTTAATCAAGACACATTGCATTCGTTCCGAACCCTTACGGTGACACTTTGAACCTCTCCGCCGACTCTTCCAACTCCGCAGCCTTCCAATTTGACTCGATTGAATCCGCCCTGGCCGACTTGAAGGCGGGTCGCGCTCTGGTGGTGGTGGATGACGAAAACCGTGAAAATGAGGGCGATGTGGTGTGTGCGGCGCAGTTTGCCACCCCAGACCTGATCAACTTTATGGCAGTGGAAGCCCGTGGCCTGATCTGTCTGGCCATGACGGGCGATCGCCTGGATGAACTGGATCTGCCTCTGATGGTTTCTAACAACACAGATAGCAACCAGACAGCCTTTACTGTCAGTATTGATGCCTCCCCTCAGTTAGGCGTTGGCACCGGGATTTCTGCCGAAGATCGCGCCCGCACCATCCAGGTGACGATCAATCCCCTCACCCGTCCAGGAGATTTGCGTCGTCCGGGTCATGTGTTTCCATTGCGGGCACGGGAAGGGGGCGTTTTAAAACGGGCGGGCCATACGGAAGCTGCCGTTGATTTATCCCGGTTGGCGGGGCTGTACCCGGCAGGGGTGATTTGCGAAATTCAAAACTCGGATGGCTCGATGGCCCGCTTGCCAGAATTAATTGAATACGCCAAAGTGCATTCCCTCAAGATCATTAGCATTGCCGACCTGATCAGTTATCGGCTGGAGCATGAGCGCTTGATTTCCCGGGAAGCGATCGCCGATTTACCGACGGAATTCGGCCATTTCAATATCTACGCCTATCGGCACACCCTCGACAATTCAGAACACATTGCGATCGTCAAAGGCAACCCCGCTCAATTTGTCGATCAGCCCGTTCTCGTGCGGATGCACTCCGAATGTTTGACCGGCGACGCGATCGGCTCCCTGCGCTGCGATTGCCGGATGCAACTGCAAGCCGCCCTCAAAATGATCGAGAGTGCCGGATTGGGGGTCGTGGTGTATTTGCGGCAGGAGGGGCGGGGCATTGGCCTGGTCAACAAACTCAAAGCCTACTCCCTACAGGACATGGGTCTGGATACAGTCGAGGCCAATGAACATTTAGGCTTTCCGGCGGACCTGAGAAACTACGGCATGGGTGCCCAGATTTTGAATGATCTGGGCGTGCGGCAGATGCGGCTGATTACCAACAACCCCCGCAAAATTGCTGGCCTCAAAGGGTACGGTCTGGAAATTGTCGATCGCGTTCCCCTGTTGATCGAAGCCACCTCCTACAACTCGTCTTACCTGACCACAAAGGCGGAAAAGCTGGGTCACTGGATGCTGCAAACCTTTTTGATGACGCTGGCTCTGAAATGGCAGGATAGCCCCCAGACGGTGACAGAATGGTACAAACGGCTGGAAACGGTGCGCCAGTTTGCCCAAATTCATGGCTTTCTGCTCCAGGAGGAAGTTCGCCCGGTGGCAAAAGCGGTATTTGGCGATTCTGCCCTGATTGTGCATCTGGGATTTAAACAACCCCTGGCGGATCAGGGCACCTGGTACGATCATGCCGAGCATCCCTACCGACAGGCGATCGCGCAAATTTTAGATAATGTCGTCGCCATGCCTTACCTGCAACACCTGGAATTCATCATTTCGGCGGGGCACGATCCCCTTACGGGGTTACAAGTCCAACTCGATCGCCAACAAGTGCGCCTGCAACCCGGACTGCTGGAGACGCTGGTATCCCTATCGCCGCAAATTATTTATAGTGCTGTCTTGAATTGATATCGCTGGCTTGAATTGATATCGCTGTCTTGAATTGATATCGTTGCGCGATGTGCAACTTTTCAAGCCCAAGACTCTACCGGGGGGCTTCCCCCGCACCCCTGCTTCGTGGGGGCCTCACACCCCCACACCCCCCGCACAAAAGGTTGGCTTACATGCATCGGACTGGGTATCAGACACCGTTGCGCCAACCCTGGTTCTGATTGGAGAATGACACGACAACGCCTCCATCTCAGAAAGAATGCGAAGCCCCAGGCGTGCCCTCTGGAGGGGGTGTGGGGGACGCAGCCGTCCCTCACATTTGGGGGGGGTGGGGGGTTGTCCCCCAAGCAGTGAATCTGGTTTGATTGCAACCGTTGGGGGGGAGGCCGGGAATACAGCCGCAAAAAAAGTTGCACATCGCGTTAGCGTTATCCTAAAAATTAACTCAGGTTGAAGCCTCTTCGGTGTTAGCCAGGGATTTGTTAGCCAGCGCTTAGTTAGCCAGCGATCGCGCATAGGGGGTTTCGTGCAGGTGAGCCTTCCCAACCGACCCAAACAGCGTTAATTTTTCGGTGATCACCGCTGCCATCGCCGCGATCGCTTCACCTGCAATTTCCAGCAAATCCCCCGCACCTGCTCCGCAAACTTCGTGCTTGAGGGCCTGCATATACGCCTGCCGCACTTCGGTATTCACATTAAACTTGCACACCCCCAGGTGAATCGATTCACTAATCATCGCCTCCGGCAAGCCCGATGCCCCATGCAGCACCAGCGGCAGATCTAGCATCTGGCCGATGCGCTCCAGCCGGGGAAAGTCCAACCGGGGAGGACTTTTGTATTCACCATGCACATTCCCAATGGTGACGGCCAGCGAATCAACTTTGGCATATTGGACAAACTCCCGCGCCTGGTCGGGGTCGGTCATCTTGGCTTCTTTCTCGGCAATGGTAAGCCCGTCTTCTGTCCCGCTAATGCGGCCAATTTCGGCTTCCACCACCGCCCCGTACTCATGGGAGAGCGCCGTCATATCGCGGGTAAATTCGCGATTTTCTGCGTAGGCCAGGGGGGAACCATCAGCCATGATCGACCGGATGCCCATCTCCAGCGCCAATCGAATATCCTGGGCCGAGGTGCTGTGATCCAGATGCACCGACATCGGCACCGTAGCCATCTTCGCCGCTTCCAGACACATCGAAACCAGCGGCGATCGCCCATATTTCAACGCACTGGGATGCAACTGCAACATCGCCGGACTGCGGGCCGCCTCTGCCGCATTGATCACCGCCTTCACCCCTTCCAGGTTGTACACATTAAACGCCCCGATCGCGTAAATATGGCGACGAGCGGTTTCCAATAATTCCTGGGTGGAGGTCAGCATGATGACATCGAAAATAGAAGAATGGCACACATCAGGGATAAAAAGCCAGTTTGGGCAAGCCCAGCGTTTCATCCCAGCCCATCATGATATTAAGGCATTGAATCGCCTGTCCCGCTTGCCCCTTCATTAAATTATCGATCGCAGCCATCACAATCACTCGGGCGGTGCGCGGGTCTACCTCCAGCCCCAGGTAACACAAATTGGTGCCACAGGCCCACTTGGTTTGCGGGTAGGTGCCACTGGGCAAAACCTTCACCCAGGAGGAACTCCGGTAAAACGCACTGTAAATCGTCAATAAATCTTCGCGAACCAACCCCGGATCGCGCAGAGTGGCATAGACCGTAGACAAAATGCCCCGTGGCATCGGGATCAGATGGGGCGTAAACTGCACCAACACCTCATGCCCTGCCAGGTCACTACAAACCTGCTCAATTTCTGGTGTATGCCGATGACGGGCCACCCCATAGGCTCCCAGGGAATTATCGGCTTCTGCCAGCAACATACTCGTTTTAGCCTGCCGCCCGCCGCCAGATGTGCCGGATTTGGCATCAATAATCGCGGTTTCGGGCACAATCAACCCCTGCTTCAGCAATGGAGACAAAGCCAGCAAACTGGCCGTCGGGTAACATCCCGGACAGCCCACCAGTTGCGCCTGAGCGATGCGATCGCGGTATAACTCCGGCAAGCCATATACGGCAGTTTCCGCCACTTCGTGATCGGTGCGCTCCACGCCGTACCAAGTAGAATACACCGCCAGATCCGAGAAGCGGTAATCGGCTGACAGGTCTAAGACCTTACAGCCCTTCTCCAGCAGTTTGGGGGCCATTTTGCAGGCCAACCCATTGGGCAGGGAAAGAAACACCACCTGGCAGCGATCGCCGATCACATCCAGATCGATCGGCTCCACTACTTGCTTTACCTGATGTTCCAGATGGGGGTACAAATCCGAGAAGGGTTGTCCGGCGCTGCTATCCCCACCCAGATATGCCAGTTCCAGATGCGGGTGATCCATCAAAATCCGGACCAGTTGTACACCGCCGTAACCGGATGCCCCGATAATGCCCACAGGAACACGCCCTGAATCACCCATAACGTTTTAACCTTCTTGCAGGAAGCAGACGACTTTGCTGCATTGTAGTACCCCTCACCCGATTTTGGGAGGGACTGATGAGGCAACTCAATCACCAAATTTAAGATCGGTAATGTCAACCCCTTACGCCTCCGGCAAGTCGGCTAAAATTTCGCGGATCAGTTGAGCATCTTCTGCCGTCGGCGCGATCGCTAAATAATGTTGAAAATCCTCACGGGCGGCAGCGTAGTGATTGAGGCGATAGTTGAGCACCCCGCGATCGCGGATTTCTAGCGGCAGATCCGGAAACAACAACAAAATCCGATCCAGGGCCGCCAGGGCTTTCAAAAATTCTTTTTGATTAATGTAAATCACTTTGAGATTGCTCAGGAGGCGACCCAGAAACTGCCGCTGACCGACAGATTCCACGTATTCCGGGCGCAACTCCACAGGCCGATCAAACACTTGACTGAGCAGATCAACGCAATCCTGCGGAAACAGAATCTCACCCTGATGAAACGGATCGACAAATACATCCATCTCTGCCACCGCCGGACGAATCAGAAAATGTCCTGGCATATTCACGCCGATCATGGGAAAGCCAATCCGTTCCGCGATCGCCAGATACACCAGCGATAGGGTAATGGGAATGCCAGTGCGGCGATCGATTACATCATTCAGAAAACTATTGCGCGGGTCGTAATACTCCTCCCGATTCCCCCGAAAGCCCAGATCTTCAAACAGGTAATGATTAATGGTGCGAAGAATTTTCATGGGGTATTGTTCTGCTGGCAGTTGCTCCACCACATCTGCCGCCATCGTATCCAGGCCATTCAAGTAAGCCTCGACATCCAGTTCGGGGTACTCCTCCTGCGCGATGTAGAGAGCGGCCCGTTCCAGATTGATCTGCTCATCGAGTTGTTGAATTTCCTGTGTAAAAAGTTGTCGTGCGATCGCCGTTGTCATACCCCTACCTGCTGCTAACCCTCATGCCCGTAGTCTTGCCCGGAGCCATACTCCAGAGCATCTAACCAGCGACGAAAATAATACTGTATTCCCGGTGGATATGACGCGACCCTGGCTCGAAATGGCTGAGCCAAAGGATAGAGCGCGGCATAACTAGCCAGACGGGCGTAATGTCCCAGCCACTCCCCCAAAGACGAGATACCCACCTGAGGTATCACTTTTAAAACCAGTTGGGGATGACGCATGGCCGTCTGGGTCAATGTTTGAAATAGAGCCGGAAACTGCACCACATCTTGCAAGAAGGGTTTGAGTACGGGGTCGCCCAACTGTGCCATATCCTGAAAAATTCCCGCCAGCATCTCATTGATTTGATTCGGAGCAACTTTTTGATTCACGCCCACACTCATCGCCTGTTGAAACAGCCAGGTGACGGAGAGATTGGGTTGATAGGGTTGCAGGGCCGCCAGAGCGCGGCGATCGAGCACATCCGCTTGCAACGCTTCTTGAATGCCTGTAGACAATCGTTGCAGATGCCGAACCATCGCCCCAAACCCACCAAAACTGAGGGGCGATTGACTGCCACTACTGTCTCCTACCGCAAGGATTCTGTTCCACGGCAACCTTAATGGACTTTGCCGATAGCAAGGAAAGCAACCAAACAGGGCACGTTTGAACTGCAACTGCTCCAGTGCAACCTGTTGATAGGTGGGCAACAGGCGCAAATATTCATCAAACAAGGTTTCTAAACTGATCCGCGTTGGGTCGGCATCGAGGTAGGTAAACAGGTAGGTGGTGCGGCCATCTCTAGCGGGGAAGGCTTCCCAAAAATACTGGCATTGATTTTGAATCGGGGTGAAGGACGCGATTAGATCGCCCGTTTCGTTAGCCGGAAAGCCCGTAGCACACGAGCCAACCACCAGACACACCGCATCGGGTTTGCGTCCCTGTCTGGCTTGCCGTGCGATCGCCGAAAAGTGCCCCATCGCATCGATCGCGAATCTGGCCTGAAAAGGGCGATCGCCCGCCTGCACCTGCACCCCATTCGGATGCACCGTCACACTTTCAAACGGAGCCTGTTCCACCAACTGCCCTCCCGCCGCCAAAAACTTTTGCTTCAGCGTTGCCAGCAGAAAAACCGGATCAACCCCAATGTTCAGCACATCCCGGACCCACACATCCGTGCCCCCGGCAAAACTGATCCGGGCCGGGTTATATTCCGTTGCGATCGCCTGTTGCAATTCCGCTTCCGTTAAAACGCCAAGGTTGACGAAGGTTTGCAGTTCCCGGCGGGAAATGTTCCATTCCTGCGCCCGTCCGCGCAATTCCCCCCGTTCGATCAGGGCTACTCGCCAACCCCATTGGGCCAACACCGCCCCCACCAAAATTCCCAACGTGCCACCACAGATCACCACATCCCAGGTCACTCCATCCAGTGGGGTCTGCTTTTCCGTAACCACAGCGGGAACCGGCAGCGTATTTTCTCGTACCGACTGCCATAACTCATCTGCTCGACGTAATCCTGCCAAACTATTCCCAGGCAGTTGAGCCAAAATCTGTGCCGTTAAACTCATGCCCACGTCCAGCTAAGTGTTCATGAGTTGATTGTAATGGGGGGAGCGAGAGGGGAGGGGGAAGGGGGAGCCAGGTCTATCCTTTTAGCTTTCCGCAGCCTCAGTTTTTTCCTTCTTCTTTCCTCTTTGTTGTTGCTTCCTGCTGTTCCTGCTCCCCCATCTTGCCCCCATCTTGCTCAGGATTGTGGATTTAATGACCTGTGGGGCGGGTGTCTCGCCCGCCCGGACGGGCAAGATGCCCATCCTACGAAAATTACAGGTTATTTAATTCTCATTCCTCAGTCTCTCCGCTTAAAGCTGTTCAGCCATTCGCGCAATTGGTCGGCAGCAACATCACGGCCCCCCAACCCAAAGGCCAGAGCGATCGCGACGGAAATTGCCCCCAGCAATAGACCAAACGCCAGGTTAATGATGTTGGGAGCAATGCCAATCTGCTGAAGAGCCATTGCCGTTACCAGGGCAAGAATGGCAATCCGGGCTGCCTGCGCCAAAATATTTGCCTGGGATGAACCGGAACTGGAAATGATATTAAAGGCCAGATTCGCCAGATATAGCCCCACCGCAAAGATGGCTAAACCAACCAGCACTTGCCCCAGTAACACGAGGATGCCACCGACGATCGCTGTCAGAGCGGGAATACCCAAAACATTCGTTGCGGCTACGGCTGCGACGAGCAAAATACCGACCAGGGCAATAATGCCAACAATCTCCGAGGGCGTGCGGGCAGACCCCAGACCAGCATCCGGTTGAATCAGCATCGGTTCCCCTGGTTCCAGTGGATCGACCGGGGGTGGGGGAGGAATCGGGCTGGAAAAGGTCGATTGCAACCCCAGCCAGTTGAGCACATTGTTAAAGCCAATGCCCGTTAGCAGATTCGTGACCAGTTCCTTCACCAGTTGACCAATCACGTAACCAAAGATGAGGATAACGGCAGCGGTAAAGATCTGAGGAATCGCACCCAGGATCTGGTTCAGCATGGCCGAAGCGGGAACCGAAATCGAACTGATGCGGAGGGCATCTAGCGCCGCGATCGCCGTCGGAATCAAAATCAGGACATAAACCAGGGTGGCGATGATCCAGGACAGCGGTTGTTGGCTGGTACTCCGGCCTAACCCGAGCCGTTGCCCAAAGCGATCGGTGCCAGCCGCAACGAGCAAGTTACGCACAATCTCCCGCACCACCCGCGCAATCAACCAACCAGCGACCCCAATCACGATCGCCTTAAAAATATTGGGAACTGCGCCCAAAAATTCATTCAATAAATTTTGAACGGGTTGCAGTGGACCGTTCAATCCCAATACATCCAGGATGAGGGGCAGAAAAAACAGAAACACAAACCAATAGAGGACGTTACCCAGCGTTTCACTCAAGAGAAACTGTCCCTGGTCGCGTGGGAAGCCAGTCCCAGTGCTGCTGGGTTCTCCGCTGACTTTTTCGTCCAGTGATAGCGATCGCGCCGCTCGAATCACCACTAAACGGGTCAGGGTGGCCAGAATCCAGGCAGTTCCAGCCAGGAGGGCCGCAGAACCCAAACGCGGTAAGAATGCAAAAATCTGGTTCAGGAAGCTGTTTAAGGGCTGAGAAACCGTAGTCAGATTGAGGACATTTAACGCGGCCACGATCGCCAGGATCATCACGATCCAGAAGACAATTGCCGCCAAGATCTTTTCGATATTCAGTCCGGTGCCCTGCTGTCCGGCAGTCATCCCAACGATGCGGTTGTCGATGTCCGTCCGCTTTAACAAATTCCGCACGACTGACGACACGATCGCGGCGACAATCCAGCCCAACACCAGGATGGCGATCGCCCCCACCAGGCTGGCAACCAGATTAAACACATTCGGCGGAATGCCTAGCGATGCTGATACCGCCGCCGGATCACCGACTTGCGCTAAAACTGTGGTCATAATTGCTGACACTCTACATCCTCCCCTACTAGCAATACCCTGAGCAATTTCATTGAATAAACAGTGTTTTGTTGACCTTTCCTCAAAAAGGTAATGATAAGCGCTCAAAAACAGCGCAGAATTCGTTGAAATTGAGCAATTTCGATGAATTTTGCTGACATTCTACGTCAGATATTCGTAAGCACATACTAGGCTTAGAAAGATTTATTGTCGGTCTTCAGCATTACGAGTTGCCCCATTCGGTGTCAACTAGCTAAAGAGATAAAACGACTCGCCCGGACTGGTTTGAAAGATAAGGAGAAAAAACGAGTGTTTTACCATCGCAGTGGTTAGCCTGGAATTGGGAACGAAGGATGATACAGCAAGCAAGAGGATTGCGATTGTGACAGAAAAATCAACGATTTTAGTGACTGGTGGTGCAGGGTATATCGGCTCCCATGCGGTGCTGGCGTTGAAACAGGCCGGGTATGGGGTGGTTGTGCTGGACAATTTATCTTACGGGCATCGGGAACTGGTAGAAGACGTGCTCCAGGTGGAATTGGTGGTCGGCGATACGGGCGATCGCGCCTTGCTGGATGACTTGTTTGCAAGTCACGAAATTGGCGCTGTGATGCACTTTGCTGCATTTTTGCAGGTGGGCGAGTCAGTGCAGGAACCGGCCAAGTACTACCAAAATAATGTCGTCAGTACATTGAATTTGCTGGAAGCGATGCGATCGGCGGGCATTGATAAATTCGTCTTTTCCTCCACCTGCGCCACCTACGGGGTGCCTCAATTCATGCCCCTCACCGAAGACCATCCCCAAAATCCCATCAACCCTTACGGCATGAGTAAGTGGATGGTGGAAAAAATGCTGATTGATTTTGCCAAAGCCTACAATTTTCGCTCCGTTTACTTTCGGTATTTCAATGCCGCCGGGGCAGAACCCAATGGCCTCCTGGGAGAAGATCACTCTCCTGAAACACACCTGATCCCACTGGTATTGCTCACCGCAATGGGCAAACGCGAGTCGGTCTCCATCTTTGGCACCGATTACGATACGCCCGATGGTACCTGCGTGCGAGATTACATCCACGTTCTGGATCTGGCCGATGCTCATGTGTTGGGCCTGGAGTACCTATTGCAGGGGGGGGAAACGGGAGCGTTTAATCTGGGGAATGGCAATGGCTTTTCCGTGAGAGAGGTGATCGAAACGGCCAGAGCCGTCACCGGAAAGCCGATTCCAGCGTTTGAACAGCCCCGCCGCGAGGGTGATCCCCCATTTTTGATTGGTAGCAGCGATCGCGCCCGTCAGATCTTAGGCTGGAACCCACAGTACGCCGATCTGAAGCAGATTTTGACCCATGCCTGGAACTGGCACCAGCGCAGACATGGGTAAACTGGCAAATGGGTGGGCAACACGGGTGCAATGGCAACTTTGGTGAAACGGCAACTGGTGAAACGGCAACGATTGATCGGGCTAATGGCTTTGGGTTTGGGTCTAGGACTGGCGATCGCGGGTTGGGCGCGATCGCCAGCGGGCCGCGTGCTGTGGTTACGGGTGACGCGGCATTGTCCGGGTTGTGACCTGCGCGGCGCACAGCTGGCTGGAGTTTCTTTGCAACAGGCCAATCTCCAGGGCGCAAACTTGAGTCAGGCCAATCTGAGTGAGGTGGATTTGCGTCAGGCGAACTTAGGGCAGGCCCGTTTAGTTGCCAGTAACTTGAGCCTCAGCAATTTGACCGGGGCGAATCTGGAGGCCGCAGATTGTGCCAATGCCGATTTAAGTGGAGCCAGCCTGATCAATGCCAACTTGCACCAAGCGAATTTGCAAGCCACTCGGATGATGTTTGCCGATGTGGAAGGCGCTAATTTGAAAGCAGCCAATTTGCAGCAGGCAATTTTAGACGGGGCAACCGGAATCAATCTGCCATAAGGCAACATGGGGCGAAAGCGTCGGCTAGGTAACGGACAAACTCAAATTAGTTTGGCATCCTCAAACGATGAGATTATTTCAAGGCCATTTTCGACGAGTCGGATGGACGGTTGGAGCCGGGGCCGCGATCGCGGCTGGGTTCATTGCTTTTGAGTATTTTCGTCCGCCCAATGGCTGTGTCCGAACGCTGTACACGGGGGGCAAGGCCAGCAGTGGGCAAGAGGTGGTGTATAGCTGGGGGTGTTTCCATCCGCAGCGGTTCCGCCAGTGGAGTATTACGGCATCAGTGCCTCAGGACGATTCCTCTAATAGGCGCGTCCGGCCCTATGAAGCCGACCGTTGGGCGGTGGTTGCCGGAACCGACGATCGCAGGGGTTGCCGCCAGGTTTCGAGATCCGCCAGGGCGCGATCGCGGTACTGGCCATAGCGTTCCTGCTTGTTGCGGATGCGATGCGGCAGTTCCGGCAAGATGCCAAAGTTGGGCGGCATGGGCTGAAAGTGTTTGGGTGAGGCGGCACTGATGAAGTCGAACAGGGCACCCATCATCGTTGTGGTGGGCAATTGCACGGGCAGTTGGCCTAAGGCGATGCGGGCGGCGTTGGTGCCAGCCAGCCAGCCTCCGGCGGCAGCGGCGGTATAACCTTCTGTGCCGATGAGTTGTCCGGCGGCGAGGATGTGCGATCGCCGTTTGAATTGCAGGGTGGAATGGAGCAATTCCGGCGCATTGATAAACGTATTCCGGTGCATCACTCCCATGCGGACAAACTCCGCCTGCTCCAGGCCAGGAATCAGCCGAAACACGCGCTTCTGGTCACCCCAACGCAGATTGGTTTGAAAGCCCACCATGTTCCACAACTGTCCGGCTTTGTCCTCCTGCCGCAGTTGCACTACAGCATAGGGGCGTTTGGCTTTGTTCTCCGGGTCACGGTGATCCCCCAACCGCGCATCAAAAATGCCCACGGGCTTGAGGGGGCCGTAGCGCATGGTGTCTTCGCCACGCCGCGCCATTTCTTCGATGGGCAGGCAGGCTTCAAAAAATTTTGCCGTTTCCCGTTCAAAGTCCTTCAGTTCTGCTTGCTCGGCTTTGCACAACTCCTGCCAAAACTGCAAATATTGCTCCCGGTGCATCGGGCAGTTGAGGTAGGCCGCTTCGCCTTTGTCGTAGCGAGAAGCCCGAAAGGCCACGTCGTAATTGATGGATTCACCTACCACAATGGGGCTGGCGGCATCAAAAAAGCTCATGTAGTCCAGGCCCGTGAATTGCCGCAAATCATCGGTCAAGTCTGGACTGGTCAACGGTCCGGTGGTTAGCACTGTAATGCCATCGGTGGGGATGGCACGCACTTCTTCCCGCCGCAATTCAATCAGGGGATGGGTGGCCAGGGTCTCGGTGAGTTGCTGGCTAAAGACAGCGCGATCAACCGCCAGCGCCCCACCCGCCGGAACAGCGTGTCGATCTGCCATGCCGATGATGATAGAACCGAGCCGTCGTAATTCTTCGTGCAATAAGCCGGAGGCGCGATCGCTAGACTGTGCCCCAAAGGAGTTACTACACACCAGTTCGGCCAGATGCTCACTATGATGGGCCGGACTTTGCCGCTGGGGGCGCATTTCATACAGAATCACGGGTAGCCCTGCCTGGGCAATTTGCCATGCGGCCTCGGTGCCTGCCAGTCCACCGCCGATAACCCGAATTGGTTGTGCGATCGTCATGCCCATCTCAGTAATTCCTGCTTATTCAGCATAGCGTTCAGGCTGGACACTCTTAAGGCCGCTCTCTCTTGGCGTATCATCTCTTGCCGTACCATAGGAAAGATCTGTTTTGGTGATTGGTGTGGCTGAGTCCCAGAAACCCGCTCGTTCATTGGTCAACATTGCCGGGATCGTGGCAGTGGCAACCATCATCAGTAAGCTGTTTGGCCTGTTTCGGCAGCAGGCGATCGCCGCCGCCTTTGGCGATGGGGTCGTGGCTGGAGCGTACAACTTTGCCTACATTATTCCTGGTTTCCTGTTGATCTTGCTCGGTGGGATTAACGGTCCCTTCCATAGTGCGATCGTCAGTGTCTTGGCTAAGCGCAAGCAGGAAGAAGTCGCGCCGATTGTGGAAGCCATTACTACCCTCGTCGTGGGCCTGCTGTTGCTGGTGACGGTGGCGTTGGTGATATTTGCCGACCCGATGATGCGAGTGGTTGCGCCGGGATTATTTGTCTCGGCTCAGGAAGCCGCCGCCAGAGGAATTTCTCCTGCGGATTATCAAGACCTGGTGCAGACCCGTACGATCGCGATCGAGCAATTCAAAATCATGGCCCCGATGGCGGTCCTGGCTGGCTTGATCGGCATTGGCTTTGGCACCCTCAACGCTGCGGATCAATACTGGCTGCCCTCCATCAGTCCTTTGTTGTCGAGTGTGACGGTGCTGCTGGGGTTGGGCTGGTTGGCCTGGTCGATTGGTGGGCAGATGGCCCTACCAGAGTACGCGATGTTGGGAGGGGCGGTGTTAGCCTGGGCCACGGTGGCGGGGGGGTTGTTGCAGTGGCTGGTGCAGTTGCCGGTCCAGTGGCGATCGGGCCTGGGTGGGTTTCGGCCCCGCTTTGATTTTCAGCGGCCCGAAGTGCAGGACGTGATCAAAATTATGGCTCCTGCCACCTTTTCGTCTGGAATGTTGCAGATCAACGTCTGGACGGATATGTTCTTTGCCTCCTTTATCCCCAATGCGGAAGCTGCGGTTTCGGCGATGGGCTATGCGGGTCTGCTGGCCATGACTCCCCTCGGCATTATCTCGAATGTCATTCTGGTGCCGCTATTGCCCGTGTTCTCGCGGTTAGCTGCCCCCGAACACTGGGCCGAACTGAAACACCGCATTCGACAGGGGCTACTGACCAGTGCCGTCACGATGCTCCCCCTCAGTGCCGTGATGATTGCCCTCTCCTTGCCGATTGTGCGGGTGGTGTATGAACGCTTTGCCTTTGATGCGGCGGCCTCTCGCCTCACCACCTCCGTGTTGATTGCCTACTCGGTGGGCATGTTTGTCTACCTGGCGCGGGATGTGTTGGTGCGGGTATTTTATGGGCTAGGGGATGCGGAAACGCCGTTTCGGATTAGCATCGTCAACATTTTTATCAATGCAGTGTTGGATTTTTTGTTGGTGAAACCCTTCGGCGCACCCGGTTTGATCATGGCCACGGTGGGGGTTAACCTGATCTCGATGGTGGTGATGCTGTGGATCTTGAATCGCCGCTTACAGGGGTTGCCTCTGTTGGCGTGGAGTGTGCCATTGGCGGGCTTGGCGGGGGCCAGCGCGATCGCGGGTGTTGTCTCCTGGAGCACGTTACAGGGCTTAGAACGCCTGTGGGGAAATGAAGGAATTTTCATCCTGCTGCTGCAATTGGCCATCTCAAGCGCCACCGGACTGTTAAGCTTTGCCCTCATGGCCACGCAACTGAAAGTTCCGGAAGTGAACCAGTTTGCCAGTCTCCTCAAACGGAAATTGCTCCGACGGTAGGGCTGGAAATTGCCTAGTGTTCCGTCAGGAAAATTTTGACGGGTCGAAGACCCGCAAAATTCAACCTCAATCAACAACCTGAATTTTGACTACCCGTCAATCATGAATTGACTGACCACTAGATGCAAACATTGTTGCTTTTTATCCCCGCAGTTGATGGGCTTTTTGATACGCCTGGGCATAGTGCCACGCCTGCACCAGGTTGCCCCGCATCAAGGCGGCAATGCCACTCAGCGCTTGAATTTCTGGGCTAGAGGGGTTCAGGTCTCGTGCGGTATTCAAAGCATCCTGGGCAGTTCCAGGTCGAAAGTCGTACAGGTTGACGAAGGCCAGGTAGGCGTGGGCGTAGGGATTGTCTGGATCGATTTGGGTGACGTGTTGGAGGGCCGCGATCGCCGCATTTACCTGGCGCTTCAATACGGTGGCAAGGGCGAGGGTGTAGGCATAATTGCGATTGCGGGGTTCCGCTTGCAGGCGATACTGCATCGCCAACTGGCTTTGAGTCAAATAATCCTGCACTGGATCGTATTGATTAATCCGGTTGATTTCATTGGAGATCCGTTCCAGAGATTGGGGCCCTTTGGGCAAGGTGCCTGCCAGCATTCGCAATTGGGTCAGCAGATCTAACTCGGGTGCCACCGTGGGTGTGGCCGTCGGGTTCACGCGCAGCGTCACCTTCGGTGCGGGAATGGGGGTCGTCTTCCCAGTGGGGCGATGCAGGTAGACCACATCCAACTCGTAGGTGCCAGGGATGGCATCGGCGGGGGGCAACATGGCTAAACGCTCCGTCAGTTGAAACTGGGAGGATAGATTCACCTGCTTGGGGCGTTCTGGGTAGAGCATCCCCAGGCCCAACCCGTGGTCATGCAGCCAGCGATCGCGCCCCGGCCCTCCCGCTTCGCCCCGCCGTTTCCAGGTGATCACCACCAGGCCCGTCTGCATCGCCTGCCACGCCCCAGACCATTCATAAGTCACGGGCACCGGCTTACCTGGCAACACTTCGGCAGGTACGGTGACTCGCTTGAGTTGAACGGGTTGCGTGAGGGCAGGACTCTCAGGCAGTTGGGTTTCCGATGGCGGCTTCACCTCAATCGGGGGAAGGCGCCGATGGTACAGCTTCAGTTGGCTACTATCGGGTAGCGACCAACTTTTCTGCAAAATGAATTCATTGCCCTGCTCTACACTTTGCACCATTGCCGCTTGCAGGTCTGGTTGCCGCATTGATCCCTGGTTGCCAGTTTTGGTTAAGAACCAATCTATGGATCGCCGATCTTGAATCAAATTGGCTTTACGAGTCCCGACCTGGCGACCATACACCTGAAAGGCTTGAGTCAAACCGAAATAGTTGACATTGTGCTGATTCACTTCCGGCGTGGAAGGCAAAACGCCGATGGTCGAGCGCAGGTAAGGCGCAACCAACCGCACTTCAGAAATGACATCAGCATGGGGGTACTGGTCTCCCGGCTGGGGGAAGTGCTGATTGGGGTAGCGCAGCGTGGTTGGATGGGCATGGGCAAAAATCGGAAATAAAGTCACCAGCATCAATAAACCCGCTAAGGCCATACTGGCCCACTGCACCAAGCGCCAGGAGCGGGGCAGCAACGTGAACCCATAGGCCAGAATCACCGCCAGTACGGGCAACCCAGCAGAAAAGTAACGTAAGTCTTTATTCGGGTTGAGGGTGGAAAGCAAATACCCCCCCGCCATAAACACCAGTAACCAGACCAGCGATCGCCGCGCCGACTCAAACGCTACTTCGCGGTAACGATACCGTTGGGGGTCATAATCCACACTGCACTGCCACCGCCGCCCCACCCGCGATCGCCGCCAAAAAAACAGCAACCCCAGCAGCGGCACGACGATCAGCGGCACCGACACCATCAACGGTAAATAGCGCAGGTAGAAGGTCCAGGCATCGAGTGTCAATAACGACGGCGATCCTTGAATGGCTGCCGAATCAATCGTCGCTCGTTTACTGGAAGTCAGAATCAATAACCAGTTGGTGCGGTACCAGGGAAACCAGATCGGCAACGAGGCCAGAAACATTAACCCCAATTGGGCCAACCGCTTCCAGTGGCGCGACCAGAGAGCTTGTCCGACGCACCACAGAACTGGAACCACCAGAAATAGCCCAGCCGTTTGCTTGGTCATGAAGGCCAACCCCAGACCGATTCCGGCGGCGATCGCCAGCCCCCACGGACGCAAGAACGCATAACGCTGGAGGAATGGGTAAACCGCCGACAGCCGCGCAAAAATTGCCGGAAATCGTTGCTGTAACCGCTCCCACACATCCTTGTCTTGCTCCCCAGTGGCTGCGTTCCCTACTGCCGCTGCGTCGGCTTCACCCGCTTGCCCAGGGCCACTTTCTCCCCACCAATAGGTCAACCCCAAAAAGGCGAGTGCCACCATCGCCGCCAGGGGGTAGTCGAGTAAGTATTCCAGACGAGCTTCAAAGAAGACGGGCATGAAAATGCAAAATACGGCAGCCCACAAACCTACTCGCCGATTAAACAGATAGGTGCCCAGCCAATAGACCGACCCCAGCAAAACGGCACTATAGGCCAGAAACACCAGGATCATCTGATCGGGCATTTTGCCAAAAACTGAAATAAATGGAGCGGTAGAAATATAAACGAAGGGAGGAATTTTGGATGAAAGCAGCCAGAGATTTGTCCACCATTGGCCGGAAAACCACTGGGGCGTTTGTAATGCTTGCCAGTAAACGAGAGAACCCGTCAGATAATCTGCCGCATCCCAGGCGGGCGTGCTGCGATCTAGAGCCAGCCACAGGCGATCGCATACTACCACCGCCAACCAGATGCCTGCCAACAGAAGCAGATCGGTTAACCCGCGGCGGTTCTTCCCACGCAAAAATAGTTTTGTGGCACCCCAATCCACTACGTCCAGTCCAGCTAGCGCAACAGCTTTTTCATCCTAATATGAGGAATTCCAGCTTCCTCAAAAACATTTCCCTCGGCAACAAACCCAAACTTTTCGTAGAAGCCCTGCACTGCGAGTTGAGCGTTCATTTGCACCTGGGTGATCTGGTTCTGCCGAACCCAGTCCAGGCTGTACTGCATTAAGTGATAACCGACCCCCTGCCCCCGAAACTGTTGCAATACAGCAAAACGCTCCAGTTTGATGGTTGCTAAATTCAAAGGCCGTAAGCGAACCGTCGCTACGGCCTCCTGGTTGATCAATGCCAGCAAATGGCTGGATTCATCATCTTTGCCATCAAATTCCAATTCTGGGGCGACACCCTGCTCGATTTGAAATACAAGATACCGGATTTTGTGAATTTGAGGGAGATCGTCTGGCAGTTCTGCCGTTCTGATCCGCAAATGCTCCGTTAAAGCCACTCAAACACTCCTGCGAAAAAATGATCAACTGGGCAGCGATCGCGGTCCCTTGTCTGGGTATTCTCTGTTCATGGTAAACGAACGAGCTTATTGGGTTGCCTGGTCAACTCTACATGGTATTGGGCCGATCTTGCTGAAGCGCCTCCATAAACACTTCGGCTCTCTAGAAACTGCCTGGAATGCCAGTGCGGCTGATCTGCTGGCGGTGGATGGCTTTGGCCTGCTCATGGCCGATACCATCGCTTCGGCGCGGCAACCGATTGATCCCCTTTCACTGCTACACCAGCACGAACAGGACAATCCTCAATTTTGGACTCCCGCCGACTCAGCCTACCCTCGCCTGCTACTGGAACTTCCTGATCCACCCCCTGTGTTGTATTACCAGGGTATTCCTGATCTAGACGAACTGGCGGGAGTGAAGCCAATGGTGGCGATTGTGGGGACGCGATCGCCCTCAGACTACGGCAAACGCTGGACTCGCCGCCTGACCGAATTGCTGACCCAAAATGGGTTCACCATTGTCTCCGGTTTGGCTGAGGGCATCGACACCGAGGCCCATCGCAGTTGTCTGGCTCAAGCGGGACGCACGATCGCCGTCCTGGGGTGTGGTACCGATGTGATTTATCCCTGGTCCAATCGTGGCTTATACGAACGGGTGCTGCAATCGGGCTGTGTGCTGAGTGAGCATCCATCGGGTACGAAACCTGATCGCATTTTCTTTCCCCGCCGCAACCGCATCATTGCTGGCCTGTGCCGCGCCACTTTATTGATAGAAGCCGGAGATAAATCAGGTGGCTTGATCACGGCCCATTACGCCAATGACTATGGCCGGGAAGTATATGTGCTGCCGGGTAGTTTGGATAATCCTAAGGCGATCGGTTGCCTGAAATTGATCAACAAGGGCGCACATGTCATTGTTGACGAAACCGAATTGCTGGAAATGTTGGGGATGATGCCCCGGTTGGATGTTGCACTCACCAAAGGGCAAACCCCACTGCCGGCCAATCTCAAACCAGAGTGGGAGCAAATTCTCCAGGCTTTGACGGCTCTTGGTCCGGGCAACAATGGTGAACCCGTTCCGCTGGATCGCCTGGTCCAAATCACTGATCTGCCCGCCAGCACCCTCTCCAGTGCCCTGTTTCAACTCGAAATGGAGGGTCTAGTAACCCAACTACCCGGCATGAGGTATCAGCGAGTTTAAGGTTCCCGGCGTTAGCAATCCTGAGGCGTTAACGCTCCCGAAGCCTTCGCACGCCTAAAACGTTAACGCTCCTGAAGCCTTCGCACGCCTGAATTAGCGCTCCTGAAACTGTTGAGCATAAAAGCGGGCATACCGTCCGCCGTGGTTGAGCAGTTCGGTGTGGGTGCCCGATTCCACTACGCGCCCCTGTTCTAAAACGAGAATGCGATCGGCGCGGCGCACTGTGGCTAAACGGTGAGCAATGATAAATACCGTGCGATTTCGCATGACCCGTTCTAGTGCCTCTTGCACGAGCGCTTCGGATTCAGAATCCAGAGCTGAAGTGGCTTCATCTAGAATCAGAACGCGAGGATTGAGTAACACTGCACGAGCGATCGCCAGTCGCTGCCGTTGTCCACCCGACAAATTTACCCCCCGTTCTCCCACCCAGGTGTTGTAACCTTCCGGGAATTGGATGATGAACTGATGAGCATTGGCAATTTTTGCGGCTTCTTGAATGGCCTCAAAATCGACATGATTCTGGCCAAAGGCAATGTTTTGGGCGATCGTGCCAGAGAATAAGATCGTTTCCTGAGGCACAATGCCAATCTGCCGCCGTAAACTGCGAAGCGTCACATCTCGAATATTCACGCCATCAATCAAGATATGTCCCGATTGGGGATCGTAAAACCGGGGTAGCAGGTTGGCCAGAGTCGTTTTGCCGGAGCCGGAATGGCCCACCAGCGCGATCGCTTCTCCAGGTAAAGCCAGCAGATTCAGATGCGTCAATACGGGTTGATCCGGCTTGTAGGCAAATCCCACATCCTGATACTCCACCTTGCCCGTGACCGGCGGTAAGCTGAGTGCTTCCGGATGTTCCACCACTGTCGGTTGCATATCCATTAGCTCAAACACCCGATCAATCGACGCTTCACCCTGTTTGAACTCGTTGTAATTACTGGTGATCAGGGCGATCGGGTCAATCAGCATCACCACAGCAGCCAAATAACTGACAAACTGGCTCCCCGTCAAATTATTTAACGATACCTGCCAGCCGCCGAGCAGCAACAGCAGCAGCAACGCGAACGCCTCCAAAAAGCCCACGACCGGAGATTGAATCGCTTTTAACTTTTCGGTGCGATAGCGGGCTAAGCGATTGCGTTCTGCTTCGCGGCTGAACCGCTCCAGGGTATAATCCTCGGCGGCAAACGCCTGCACCAGTCGCATTCCGCTAAATACTTCCACCAACAGCGCCGACAAATTAGAAATGCGGCTCTGAGTCCGATAGGACAATTTGCGAATTTGTTCACCAAACCAGGCAATCAACCCGGCCATCACGGGGGCAATTACCAGCGTTGTCAGGGTCAATTGCCAGTTGAGATACACCATGTAGCCCAGGACCACAATCAGTTGCAACAGGCTGGGTAAAAATTGATGAAAGACTTTGTTAATGACTTCCCCAATGCGATCGATGTCTTCCGTCATCCGGTAAGCCAAATCACCGCTTTGGGCTGTTTCAAAGTAGCTCAGACTGAGCCGTTGGAGATGGGCATACACCTGGGTACGAATCTGGAACGCAATGGACAGAGCGGCCTTGGCCATTAAGGTGTCTTGCCCATATTGAGCAATTTTTTGCACCAGAAACGCTAAGGCTCCCATTCCAGCAATTCGGGCAATAGCAAGTACCTGCCCCCGCGCAATTGGTTCTGCCATCGCACCCGCTAACCACGCCAAAAAAGGCCACATTGCCGTGAAAATTAGCGTGCAAACCAGTGCTTGAAGAATCGTTTGAGTCTGGGGACGAATGTAAGCTAAAAGCTTCAAGTAGCGATCGCGATCGTTCAACGGTTAAAAGATTTTCTTTTTGAATAAAGGTGAAAAATCGACAGTGCAACCAACCCAATGACTATTATCAGAATAATTGGGAGGAGATATTTATCGACATCAGGCAGCAGTTGCCCTAGAAAGTAGCCCAGCCAGGTCACACCGAAAGTCCAAATCAATCTCCCAAGCCTGTGGTCAATCACAAAGGTCTGGTGTTTCAGGGTGCCAATCCCGGCAACAATCGGGGCAGAAGTAAAAGTCATTGGC
Source organism: Leptolyngbyaceae cyanobacterium bins.349 (assembly GCA_033764685.1). Lineage (GTDB taxonomy): Bacteria > Cyanobacteriota > Cyanobacteriia > Leptolyngbyales > Leptolyngbyaceae > JSC-12. The sequence continues at coordinate 81,805 of JANRIS010000065.1, read as the reverse complement.
ATAAACCAAGCAAGTATTATCGTCTTCTTTCCATGTTTGGCATCAAGGTTCAGGCACAGATGATCTGCTCCTTACGAAACAGCCAGGGACCGTCTCGACAGAATCGACGACGGCCAACACGGTGCCCAGTTGCATAGCCAACATTATCTCCTAGAACGGCACAGTTAAAAAAACCTCAGGAGTAGAGATTGTTTTGACGCAACAGACCCAACTTAGTGCCCGATGAGGGCGATCGCCGCCCATAATTCCTTATAAGCCCGTTTTGCGTCGTCGCCGAATCGACTTTCTCCGTTTCCAGATCCACAGCCCAAATGCCACCACAATCCCCACCGCGATGACTTTAGATACGGGAGCTAACCACTCATCCACCAGGGAATAGTTCTCGCCCAACTTCAACCCAAGAAATGTGAGCAGCCCGACCCAGAGGGTAGTTCCCAACGTCGAGAACACTAAAAAAGGCAGGAGTGGCATCTCGTTCAACCCCGCCGGTAGGGAAATCAGGGTCCGTACGCCTGGGACCAGACGGCATAAAAACACCGCCCCGACCCCATGCCGGGAAAACCAATCATTCGCTTTATCAATGTCTCGGCCTGAAAGGGTTAACCATTTGCCGTAGCGATCGGCTAAATGCCGCAAGCGCGGCTCCCCAATCAACTTGCCAGCGTAATACCAGGGCAAGGCTCCCAGCACCGTTCCAACCACCCCGGCGATAACAGCGGGCACAAACTCCATGTCTCCCTTCGCCACGGTAAAGCCAGCCAGTGGCATGATCAACTCAGATGGAATGGGTGGAAACAAGTTTTCGAGAAACATCAGTAAGCCAATACCCCAATACCCCATTGAGGTCATGGTGTTTACAATCCATTGAGAGATCATGTCAGACATCGAGATTCTCCGGTGCTGAGTGGTTAAACAGAATGGGCAGATTAGCTAGCGATCGCCTGAGTACCAAAAATTGAACTAATTGTGAAGATTCATCACAACACATCCTGGCATACCCTACCAAGTTTTCTCCCCCTTTCCCGCTAAGATCCTCGAAATTTCATGCAAAATTTAGCCTCATGCTTGACATTACCCATTTCTTTAAAGCCTGCAATCCTGCGCTTCCCCTGTCCTATCGTGATGCTGAAGAACGTCAGTATTACATTGATTTTGCGGCGGTGCGAGGCAGTAACCATATTCGGGAATTAAAGCGAACGATCACGCTCCTTGCGGATGACCGCACCTGCCAGTTGTTCACGGGGCATGTGGGCTGTGGCAAATCTACTGAACTGCGGCGGCTGAAGGCTGAACTGGAAGACGTGGGATTTTATGTCGTCTACTTCGAGTCCAGCGAGTTTCTGGATATGTCAGATGTAGACGTGACGGATATTTTGCTGGCGATCGCACATCAAGTCAGCGAAAACCTGGAAACAACGCAAATCCGCATTAAACCCGATTATTTCGTGCGGTTGTTTCAGGACATTGGCGATATTCTGCAAAGCCCGGTGGAATTTTCGGATGTGGAATTCTCGGTAGGCATCAGCAAAATCACCGCCCGCACCAAAGACAGTCCCAAACTTCGCAGCCAACTGCGGCAGTTTATGGAACCCCGCACCAATGGCATCCTCAAAGCGATTAACGATGAACTCCTGGGGCAAGCGATCGTCGAACTGCGCCGACGCGGGCAACAGGGCTTAGTGGTGATCATTGACAACCTCGATCGCGTCGATGCCCGCCAACTGCAAACCGGACGCACCCAACCAGAATACTTATTCATTGATCGGGGCGATCAACTCTCCAAACTCAACTGCCATCTCGTCTACACCATTCCGCTCGCCTTAATTTACTCCAATGAAAATGAAACTTTGCGGCAACGGTTTGGCGGTGGCGTGGCTCCCAAGGTGCTGCCCATGATCCCCGTTCGGACTCGCACTGGCACCCCTTACGCCGAAGGGATTCACCTGCTCCGGCACATGGTTTTAGCGAGAGCGTTTCCTGAGGCTGCGCCAGCCCGGCGGCTAGAGCACGTCCCCCATGTTTTCGACTCCCTGGAGACCCTCGATCGCCTCTGCCTGGTGAGTGGAGGGCACGTCCGTAATTTGTTGGGCTTAGTTCGCAACTGCATTCAGCAAAGCGACCCCCCCTTTCCGCAAGAGATCGTGGAACAAGTGATTCGCGGTCAACGGGATGCCCTGGCGCGGGCGATCGACGATGAAGAATGGCAATTAATCGGTCAGGTGGTGCAGCAACAAACGGTCAAAGGCGAGGTGCAATATCAAATGCTCCTCCGCAGTATGTTCGTGTTTGAGTATCAAGACCCCCAGGGCACCTGGTTCGGCATCAACCCCGTGTTGGCGGAGACCACGAAAGCGCAGGAGTGGGTAGGGACGGCAGAATAGGGGTGTGGATGAGTGAGGGGGATGAGTGAGGGGGATGAATGATTCCTGCTTTTTTGCTGCCTTGTTTGCCAAAGGAGAGGATGATAAGCCATGCCAGAATTATTTCTGAATCAGCGCAATGAGCGATCGCTGGTGACGCTGGTGCGCTCGATCACGCTGTCGCAGCGCCAGTTTGCCCTGATTCTGGTGCGGTGTAATTATGCTCAGGTGCGCGATCGCATGGCGCAAGCGGTACAAGCGCGGTTGCCGTTTCCGGTGCCAGTGCTCACCTTGCCAGAGGCCGCCAAAACGCTTTACACCACGATTCAATCAGAAATTTGTACCCCCGATGGCTCGACTTCCAGTCCCAACGGGTTGATGATTTTTGGGTTAGAAAATCTTCAAGACCTGGACCAGGCATTCATTGCTACAAACATTGTGCGGGAAGAACTGCGGAAGCAATTCCAATTTCCGCTGGTGCTCTGGCTCAATGATGAAACTCTGCGGAAGCTGGAACGGTTAGCCCCTGACCTTGCCAGTTGGGCGGGTAACACCATCATCGAGTTTGAGATGGCAATCCCAGAACTTGTGCGCTCCTTGCGAAACCATAGCGATCGCCTGTTTAACTCAGTTTTGAGCCTGGGAGATGAACAGTTTTGGGCCATGTGGCAATTGCACTCGCCCAATTCCCTGCGGCCCAGTGAACTGAAGTTTGCGATCGCCGATTTGCAAACCAATCAATACGCGATCGATGCGGAACTGCACGCCAGCCTGGATTTTCTCCTGGGGCAAACCGCTCACAGCCAGCGCGAAATGGAAACGGCGCGGGAGTTGTATGAACGCAGTCTGGCATTTTGGTTACAGCATATGGAGCAACAGAATGGGGCCATAGAGACAGCGGGGAGCGGAAGCGCCGAGGCGCAAGGAGGAAGCGCAACACAGCAGCCAGAACTGGCCGCCGTTTCAGGTGCGTCTGCCGCACCCACACCCCCCTCGCCCCTGCCTCCAGTGCCCTATTTAGAACGCGCTGCCTGTCTACTCTTCTACCTGGGGTTATGGTGGCGTTCCTATGCAGTGCTGCAACGAGCCACGTATCAAAACGCCTGTCAGCAAGCGCAACGGCACTTTCGCCGCAGTCTGGATCTATTCTCGCGGGAAAATCGCCAGGATCTGGTAGCCCGGTTCATCATCGCAGAAGCAGAAACGCTGCAAAAATTAGAACAATGGGACGAGTTGGAAACAGTGGCCAAGCAAGCGCTGGTCCTCCATCAGTTGTATAAAGACCCGGTACGAGCAGCCCGCGATCGCGGTTTTTTGGCAGAAGTGGCGATCGCCCGGTCTCAATGGCAAACCGCCAAACAGCACGTCGAAATCGCCCTGCAAATCCTGGAGGACATGGAGACCGAGTTACACAGCGAAGGCCATCCTGCCGACCCGCATCTGGAAGCCAGCCTAGATTTAGCCCATCGCTTTCATTACAGTTGGTATCTGTTTCTGCTGTCCCAAACTGAGCAAGAATTGGGGCACCTGGACACTGCCATTCATCATCTAGAAGTGGCCCGTGATCAGAGTCATCCCCAAAACGATCCCGCCCTCTACATTCAAATTTTGCGAAAACTGCGGGATGTTTATTTTGAGCGAGGAGATTATCGGCTGGCTTTCCGGACTCGCCAAGCCCGCCGATTAATTGAACATCAGTATGGTTATCGTGCCTTCGTGGGTGCCCTACGGTTACAGCCCCAAGATTTTGCCACAGGAGCGCCATTGCCCCTGCCGGCCCAAATCGATCAACAGCGCTTGCTGACTCAAGAATTAGAAGCTTCGGGTCGGCAAAAAGATCTCAATGCTTTATTAGGGCGGCTCAGTCAGGCGCAGTACAAGCTGATTGTGATTCATGGCCCCTCTGGTGTGGGCAAGAGTTCTATCCTGAATGCTGGCCTGTTCCCGCTGTTGCAAGAACAAACCTTTGAAGGCCGGATTCCCCAACCGCTGTTGCTGGATTTTTATAACGATTGGGACTTGCTGTTGAGCCGATCGCTCGGTCGCCGGAACCAGGAAGACGATAACAGTCCTGCTCTTCCGCTGACTCTTGATCCGGCTGTCTCCCCATTGTTAGACGACTTGAAGACGGCGATCGCGCGGAATCGCTTACCCATCCTGCTGCTGGATCAGTTTGAGGAATTCTTTTTTACCTACGTCACCATCAAGGAACGGCTGCCGTTCTATCAATTTTTAGGCGAAACCTTGAAACTGCCTTTCGTCAAAGTCGTTATTTCCTTAAGAGAAGATTATTTACATTACCTGCTGGAGTTTCAGCGCTACGCCGACCTCGACATCATCAACAACGACATTTTGAGTAAGCACATTCGCTATCCCTTAGGAGATCTGACTCCAGAGGATGCCAGAGCTGTGATCAGCAGTTTGACGAATCGTGCCCAGTTTTATTTACCCGATGATTTGATTGAAGCGTTAGTTCAAGACTTGGCGGGTGAATTGGGGGAGGTGCGCCCCATCGAACTGCAAGTGGTGGGTGCCCAACTGCAAGCCGAAGGGATTGATACACTGGCGGCCTATCAGCAAAAAGGCCCGAAAGAAAAGCTGGTGCAGCGATCGCTGGAGGAAGTTGTCCAGGATTGCGGCCCCGAACATGAAAATCTGGCCCGCATCATTCTGTTCTCACTAACGAAGGAAAATGGGACTCGTCCCCTCCAAACCCGTGAGGATCTGGAAGCCGATTTAGTCGATTTGGGCCTGACTCAGGAAATCAACCACCTGGATCTGGTGCTGGAAGTTCTACTCGGTTCAGGGTTGATCTTTCTGATTCCAGATACGCCCGATGATTATTACCAACTGGTCCACGACTATCTGGTGGGCTTTATTCGGCAAGAGCAAGAATCCGCCGTGGCCCAACTGCACGCCCAGCTCCAACAGGAACGGGAACAACGACGCAATGCCGAACAAAAACTCCGAAATGAGCTACAACATCGGCTTGAAACGGAGGCACAACTCAGAGCCACGCAGGACGAGCAACTGCAATTTCTGAAAAAACAACTGAAGCGATCGCAACTCTCTGTATTGCTGTCTATCATTGCGTTGATGGCGTTGGTGGCCGTAGCCGTCATGCTATGGATGCTCCAGCGATGAAATTGATCACATCAGTTGAAATGACCCAAACCCAATACTCCTCTCGTTAGTAGAACGGGTAAACTGGGAGTACGATCGCACTGATCATTTACATTGATCATTGATCATTTGCATTGATCATTCGCACGCATCATCCACACCGTTTCAGCCCAATTGAATTTCAGGATATTGAATCTATGGAGCCATCGCTCATTGCCATTGGTGTACTTGCCGTGATTGGTTACATGGTGGGTTCTGTGAAAGTGATCAATCAGGGATATGAGGGGTTGGTGGAACGATTGGGCCGCTACGAACGCACCCTCAAACCTGGGCTGAATTTTGTGGTGCCATTGCTAGATACCGTATTGGTGGAAACCACTCGTGAGCAATTGCTCGATATTGAACCTCAATCGGCGATTACCCGCGACAACGTCACCATTACCGTGACGGCGGTGTTGTACTGGAAAATTTTGGATGTGGAAAAGGCATACTACGCGATCGAAAATTTAGAGGATGCCCTCAGAAGTTTGGTGCTGACGACTCTCCGCTCTGAAATTGGCCAAATGGATTTACGCGAGACCGTTTCATCCCGTAACAAGATCAACCAGGCACTGCTGAAAGAACTAGACCATGCCACTGAGCCTTGGGGGGTGAAGGTGATTCGGGTGGAAGTCCAAGAAATTAAACTCTCCGCCACCTTAGAAAAATCCTTGGAAACGGAACGGGCTGCCGAGAGTGAACGACGGGCACAAATCTCTAAAACTGAAGGGATGGTGGAATCCATTCGTCGTATTTCTAAAGCGTTGAAGGAAGATAAGGAAAATACCCCGCCGATTTTGCGCTACCTGTTGGCTCAACAATACGTTGAGGCCAATACTGAAATTAGCAAGAGCGACAATTCCAAGGTCGTGTTTATGGACCCCAAAAATTTGAATGAGGCCATCACCGATTTGATCGGTCATGAGGATGGTGGATCGGAGTAAGGGGTGGGTTTTGAAAATTCTGGAAGAAGATTAGTTAAATGAACCTTGCGAGGATTTGGCAATTGGATGAGTAAGGTTAGAATGCAGAGTGTGCTTCGAGTCCTTCACACTCCTATAGTGATCCAGTGTCCATTTCACGGCTTTTTAGAAAATCTCCCTTGGGGCGGCGTACTGCCCATCTAGCGATCGTGGTTTTTCCTGACGAAGGCTCAGTATTTCAGGCTTATCGTCTACTGCACTATCATGGTATTTCTCCAGAGCATCTGGCGATCGTGGGTCAGGGCTACAGCAGTCCTGAGCGAGTGGGGCTGATGAATCCCTTCCGCATTGTTATTTCTAAAGCGATCGCCTACGCGGTGGTTGCCAGCCTGGTAGGAGCCTGTCTTAGTCTTGCCGTTATCCTGCTGTGGAAACTACAGCAGGAGTTGGTCATCATATTACCGACCTGTGCCCTCGTGAGCGGGTTGGCGGGTGCCCTCTTGGGTGCTTTGTTTGGCCTGTTTGGCGAGGGGACAACCGCTAGTGTCTACCGGCACCACCTGCGGCAGGGGCGTTACCTGCTGATGATGGAAGGTTCTGAGAATCTGGTGCGCTGGGGGCAGGAAGTTCTCGGCTACTACTCCGCGCCCAGCCCTCATTAATGTTAAGAATGTTGCGAAGTGAAGAATGTTGAGAATGGGCTGACTGACGACCATCACTGGGTCAAAGCCCAGATGACAAAAGCCTTAGGATGACAAAAATCTTAGGATGACAAAAGCCTCAGGATGAGCGCGAATGACGGGCGGCATCCATGAGCCAATCCACCAGTGGCCGCAAATTTCCCGGCAAGCAGGACTCACTCACGGTCACAGAATGCTTGCGCTGTGGTTCAGCGACGGTGAGGTGATATTGAAAGCGATCGGGCTGTGCAGAAGACGCGATCGCCTCTGGTAACTGGAAAAAATTAGCGGCTTCTACCATAGACTTAACCTGAGTCGCTTCTGAGGGGCCAAGTTTGGCCGTGTCAATCGAAACGGTCATCATCATTCCAGCAAACCCGCCACTGCGTTCAAACGAAATTCTCATACCCTGTTCTGCTGCCAGCCGTTCTTGAAAAATTGCTTCACAACTCGGAAACCTTTCGACTCGATCATCGTCCAGGGAAGTTTGAGTTGTTTTGCTGTAACAAGATTGTACCGACAGTTCCCCATTCGGGCTAGTCGTTAAGGGGAGATGGGGGGCAATTCGTCCAACACCGTGAACCGGACATGATTGATGGCCAGTTCACCAATGGAAACATTTTCCACAGGTTCACCTTTGGCCGTCAGTGTTTCAAACGGGATGCCTTTAGCAATTTCGGCATGATACCAGGGCAAGCCCATGAAGAAGCGCGTTGGATAGGGGCCATTTTCCGTGATGTCGTCCGGGTTTGACTCCATCGGCACCCAGCCAAACCCAGGAATATAAAACTCAATCCAGACATGGTTGTAGTCTGGTTCCAGGGGCACTAACCGCTGCTCCGGTGTGGGAGGGCACTTGTAACGCCCGACAGTCCGGCAGGCTATGCCATTCAACCGGGCCAGAGCCAGCAACAATCCGACATACTCGCCGCAGGAGCCAATCCCCCGTTCCAGCACTACATCAGGCGTATCAATTCGCGGGGTTAAGGCGTAGGAGAGGCGATCGTAGACATAATTGCGGATTTTCAGCATCTTCCGCAGAATGTTGGTTTCAGTCCCGATCGCTTCCTTGGCCGCCGCTTGAATCATCGGTACATCCATTGCCAATTCATCATCGTCCACCAGATAAAGCTGCTGAAACTCGGCGGGCAGAGCGGGTGCTCGTTCGACATCATCAAAATCAAACTGGTATTTAATCGCCCGAATCTCTAACAATGCTTTCCACCCAAACAAATGGCGCTCATTCGGTTGCAATTGCTCAAACTGGAAAACGGCAACGCGCTGCCCATCCTGGATCTCCTCCACAAAGGGGCGACCAATCGCTTCAACGTGCCGCACTTTCTGGCGATCAGTTTCCGTTGGCAACGCAATCCGCCATTCCAGGCGTTCCAGTAGCACTTCCTCCAGCGGTAATAATTCCTCCGCGTAGGACATTTCGACCAGGAAGCCGTTAGACAGGGCGTAGTGGGCTTTCGGGTCGTAATGAAAATGGAGCGGATGAATAAAGGTGCGATCGCGAAACGACAGTTCATACGCCCCATCGGGATTATTGGGATTATCCCGAACGTATGCCTCTTCCTGCGCATAGGACACATACAAAATGGTTTCTTGCGTCTGCGAATCGGTCTGAAAGGCAATACCCGTGGGAGACTCAAACGGCGTAAGAATGGAAAACTGAATTTCGCCCGTGGCCCGATCAATACAAAACACCGTTTGTTCCACGCGATCGCAAACCCACAAGCTTTCCCCCTGAATCGCCAGCGTCGCCGGACCGACCCCCGGCAGCGGCAGGCGCGTAATCAAACGGCGAGAGTCTCGCTCAAAAATGTAAATGTACCCGGCTTTCTGCGATGCTACATAAACCGTATCCTGCCAGACTGCCACCCCACTCACCGGATAGGGCACCGTGTAAAAATGCTGAAGGTTCAAATGGTCCAGGGTGAAGAAGTAAACGCTGTTCTCCTGCGCCACCCAGAACGTATCTTGCCAAACCGTCAACCCCTCTGCCCCAATCAGTTCATCGACATGGGCAGAATTGAGAATTGTTGTATTTTCCGTGGCAGGATGAATTTGTAGCAAATACCCTCGAATGGAATCCAGGGCAATTAACTCATCTCCCATGACACAAATACCCTGAAGGGCATAGGCGGCCAGCGGACGAAGGGTCCGGTTCCAGCGATCGCGCTGAACTGGAGTAGACGAAACCTGAGATTGGACAATGGATGACACAGTGTTAGCTTGCATGAAGGGCAATAAGAACAGTTTGAGCGTGTTTTCTCGGCTTGAACATCTACCAGTTGAGCGAAAGCGACAGCAAGTAGCACCCAATATTTCGGTTCATTTTTGGGGTCCGGAAAACAATATCTCCCAATCATAAGGGAAGGATAAGGTTAGGACTGTACCCAGGTAACGGGTTCACCTCCATCCTCCACCTGGAGGTTTGCATTCTCAATTTATCTGCTTTACTCTGAATTGATTCACACAAAGGGTGTACTTGAATGGACTTGCTAGAGTACCAGGCGAAAGAACTGTTCCGTGAGATGGGAATTCCGGTGTTGCCCTCTCAACGGATCGATCGCCCTAAAGACTTGAAAGGATTGACCATTCCCTACCCAGTTGTGTTGAAATCTCAGGTGTACATTGGGGGCCGGGGCCGGGTTGGCGGGGTCAAATTTGTAGAAAACACGATCGATGCCATTGCCGCCGCCCAAACCATTTTCAACCTGCCTATTATGGGCGAATACCCAAAAATGTTGTTGGCAGAAGCCAAGTATGATGCCGACCAGGAGTTTTATCTCGCGGTCGCGTTGAATCGCTCTGTGCGCCGGCCTGTGCTGCTGGGGTCCCCCCAAGGTGGTGTTGATGTGCAGGCCGCGATCGACCAGATGCAGCACATTATTGTTGAACAGGATTTTTCCCCCTATTACGCCCGGAGATTGGCGATCAAAATGGGCCTGCAAGGTACATTGATCGAGACCGTCAGTTCTATCGTTGAGAAAATGTATCAATTGTTCATCACTCACGATCTGGATTTGGTGGAAATCAACCCGTTAGGCATCAGTGCAACGGGCGAAGTGATGGCCCTGGATGGGAAAGTCAGTGCCAATGATGATGCGCTGGCTCGGCACCCCCAGCTGGTTTCCCTGATCACCAAACTGGGTGGAAATCCACCAGAGGCGAGCGAACTTAGCTCGGTGGGAATGGACACCAACGGAGATATCGGGATTATTTGTAATGGTGCAGGCTTAACGATGGCAACGATGGATCTGGTGGGGGAGGCCGGGGGGAAAACGGCAAGTTTCCTGAATATTGGTGGAGAAACCCGTTGGGATACCTCACCAGACCTGCTAAAACAGCGTTTAGCGCAGGGCCTAGAGTTAATGACTCAGCAAAAATCTATTCGGGTTATTCTGATCAATTTGATCAGTAATCTGGTGCCCTGTGACGAGATGGCAGAGGTCATTATTGCTTATTTGAAGCGGCGTGCGCCCCAACCCCGCCCGATCGCTCTCCGAAGTGAAGCCATACGCCCGGACCCAGTTCGGGCTGATCCCGTGTTCTCTCCCACCAAGCGCGGCCCTGCTCTGGTGATTCGGTTGATTGGTTGCCAGAGCGATCGCGCCCGCACCCTACTGGAAGCGGCCCAACTGTCGCTCCTGGAGAATCTAGATGAAGCCGTCACTGAAGCGCTGTCGTTTGTCAAAACTGAATTACCCAATGTCTGAGGCCGCTGGTTTCAGCCTCAAGGTTCCGCCCAAGATCACATTTTTCCTCAAAACTCTTTGCTACTGTGACTCAGATTGCAGCAGCAACATCTAATTTTCGTAATCCTAAGACATAGAGTTTTCTGCCCTGCCTTTGTGCAGGAAAGTTTCATTTTTTAATTTAATCTCACCCGTTCGCCATTTGCATTATGAACTTTACACCCCACAATCGAGTCCTGATTCAAGGCATCGCTGAACCTCTGGGTTCCATTTACACCCCACTCATGCAATCCTATGGAACGCAAATTGTGGGGGGGGTCAGTCCCGGTTTTGGGGGCAAAGTGTTTCACGGTATTCCCATTTTTGATCTGGTGGAAATGGCCCTCATGACTTTGGGCGAAATTGACACCACAATTATTTTCACGCCACCCTATGCGGCGCTTGATGCGGCCCTGGAAGCGATCGCCGCCGGGATTCGGCAAATTATCCTGATTACAGAAGGGATTCCTCCTCTGGATCTGGTGAGTTTGTTAAGAAAAGCAGAAGCAACCGAAACCCTAATTGTTGGCCCCAATAGCCCCGGCATTATTGTGCCGGGACAGGTCTTGTTAGGAATTCATCCGACAGAATTTTATCTGCCTGGGTCCGTCGGCTTGATTAGCCGGAGTGGCACCCTGACGTACGAAATTGCTAGAGAACTGACACTGGCTGGCTTGGGACAATCAATGGGAATTTGTATCGGTGGCGATACTATCGTGGGGTCGTCTTTCCCGCAATGGCTGGAAATTTTGGATGAAGACGACAACACCGAGGTCATTGTTCTAGTGGGCGAAATTGGGGGAGACAGCGAAGAAGCCGCAGCTCACTACATTGCGGAGGCGATCGACAAGCCTGTTATTGCCTATGTGGCTGGTCACACCGCCCCCCGTGGTCGGCGTATCGGTCATGCCGGGGCCATTATTGAATCTCAAATCTCGGAACTGGGCAGTGAAATTGGCACCGCTCATAGCAAGATTAATGCCTTTGAGCGGGCTAAAATTCCAGTCGCCAACTATCCCTCCCAAATCCCCACTCTGGTAAAAAAGGCGCTGAGGTCGGTGCCCCATCAATCCCATTCCTGACTTCCCCTCCCCAGGCGACACATCTTTCGTTATTCGAGCAATGGTCTACCCAATCCGGAGGGGAAAGCACCAGCTTCATTAAATTTTTTTGATTGATTTCGAGATTGTATAGATTCTGCTAAGACAATGAGGGAGAACTCATCCAAGCTTTCAGCGACGGATATCATGGAGTCAAAAATCCCAGACGGCATGTGAATATCTGCACTACCCACTCCCCCATCAACATCTCTCAAAACACCTCATTTTCTACCCGACGGCTTTTGGCCGTTGGAGAAAACAAACGAAGTGGATTGATCCTATGCAAACCTCACTACGCCGAGTTTGCAGGGCCAGGAGCCGCCATTTGCAGTCCTTTTGAGGCAAACTATGCCCAAATTATTGCGATTGGGTCGCCAGATATTGTGGAAGTAGTGACCTACGAAGGCCGTCAACAAGCTTATGGTCGTCGCATTCAGTGGGTTCGTTGGTTGCATAAAATTGTCTCTGAAGTTGAGCCGAATCAACGGGCAGAAAAGTTATTTGCTGGGTTTGAAGAGTTTTTTGGCAGTGAAGTTTTAGTGGGTATCCCAAATGAGGTACTGGCGCTGCTGGCCGGTGTCCTACCCCATACCATTGCGCTTTTGCGATCGCAGCATCAAGACATTGAACGGGGGGAAGGGCAAAACTGTCCGCTCTCCATCAATTCGCTGGATGTGCGAGTGATCACGCCGGATTACCCCTCTGGGTATGCCGATCGGCTTACTGCACAATTCCTTACGGGCACACACTTCTTTAATCCGCTCAATCCTCTCCCCTGTTCCGCCTGAAGAACTGCTAGGCTAGCAGGCATGGGTTTACAGTATCCTCGACGACAACAACAGTTAAACCGTCTTGTGCAGAAGCTTGGGTTGCCCAGCGATGCACCCATTTCTTGGCAACTGCTGGATCAAGCGTTGACTCATTCCACTGCATCCGTAGATGCCAACTATGAGCAACTGGAATTTGTGGGGGATGCTGTCATTCGTCTGGCGACGGCTGAGTTTTTGTGGGAGCACTACGCTCACCTCCCAGTTGGTGAATTTGCGGCGATTCGTTCCATGCTGGTGAGCGATCGCTCCCTGGCTCGTTTGGCTGCCAGTTACGGTTTTGAGCATTATTTACAGGCGGCCAGCAGTATTTTTCGTGATAAGGCTGGTGAGGAGTCTTATCTGGCGGAATCGTTTGAGGCGGTGTTGGGTGCGCTCTACCTCAGCACCCATACCCTTGAGTTAATCCGCCCGTGGTTGCACCCCCACTTGCGTCAATTGGTGGAAGAAATTCGGGCTGATCCGGCTCGACAAAACTATAAAGCGGCCTTACAGGAATGGACGCAGGGACAATATAAGCTCCTGCCAGAGTATCGCGTGCAGGAAACCCATCCTCCCGGAGACCGCGATCGCTTTGCAGCCGAAGTGTGGCTCCAGGGAGAATGTCTGGGGCGGGGGTGTGGACGGTCGATTAAAGCAGCGGAACAAGCCGCTGCTCGGGTCGCATTTCTCAAGGTGATGCCAGCCAGCCATGAGAGCGGCGATCGCTAAAGGGTAGTCTGCTCAACCATCCGTAGGGCGGCCAGTATCCGTAGGGCGGCCAGCCGTCGGCAACCAGATCCGAAACGTACTCCCCTGCCCTGGAATCGAGGCAAAGGAGACCGTTCCACCATGCAACTCTGCTAACCGCTTAGTGAGAGCCAACCCTAAACCTGTTCCTTCGTAGTTGCGAGTCGAAGACGAGTCAATTTGCTGAAAGGGCCGAAACAGCAAGTGCCAACGTTCTGGCGCAATGCCAATCCCAGAATCTACCACTTCCAAGCAAAGATAGGACGTTGTGGGATGAATGGGGCTGCGATCGGGGCGGTTTTCCTGCTCCAGATGGTACCCATATCCTTGCCATGCTTTCAATTTGACAGACCCCGCTTCCGGCGTGAACTTTACAGCATTAGACAACAGGTTAATCACCATCTGCCCTACCCGCTGTTTATCCAGCAGTACGGGCTGCAAATCGGGTATCACCTCAACCGATAGCCGAATGTGCTTGATATCGGCTCTGTGGGTAATCATCGCGACACAGTTGTGGCACAGGTCAGCCACATGAACGGGTTGTAGCGTTAATTGAAGCTGACCAAATTCAATTTTGGAAATGTCCAGCAAATCGTTGATGATGCGGAGCAAATGAATGGCTGCATCATCCGCTTGTTGCAAAAATTCCAGTTCTTCTTCGGGTGTATCACAACATCCATCCCGAATCAGGCGCACACTGCCGATGATGGCATTGAGTGGAGTTCGCAGTTCGTGGGAGGTGACAGCCAGGAATTCACTTTTTAATTGATTTGCCGCCTGAGCTTCTCGCCATGCGGTTTCCAGTTCTGCTGCCCGTTCATCTAGTTGCTGGATCATGCTGTCTAGGGCGGCGGCTAACTGGTTCAACTCGCGAATTCTAAAGTTTTTAGGGACCTGAGTCGCAGCGGCACGATCGCGAATTTGCAGGGCATAGCGGCCCAGTTGTTCCAACGGAGTTGCCAGGTCACGAGTCATGAAGAGGGTCGCCAGGATACTGGCGAACAGTAGCCCCAGTGTCAGTAAAACTAAAACCTGTTGAATGCCCCGGATGTCTTGTAAGGCATTGGCGATGGGGGCGATCGCTAAAATCACCCAGGTTTGTTCCTCCCCATTGACGATCGGGATTTTGGTGACGGTATAGCCCGCCAGCCATTCCTCCCACTCCTCCTCAAAGAGGTGAAACGAGTCCTGTTCGCCCGCGATCGCATCTTGCAGCAAATATTTCAGCACTGGAGGGTTGGGCGGTTGGTCGATCGATTGCCCAATGCGATCGGTTAACGGATGAGCCAGAATCATGCCATCTTGATTGATGACGACGGTATACCCCTGGCGCGACAAATATTCGCCAAACTCCTGGTGTTGCAAACTTGCCTGCGCGCTCAACACATGGGTAAGACGACCATCCGCCCCATAAATCGGGGCACTGAATACCAGCCGCAGTTGCTTTTGGGCTTGAGCCGCAGTGGTCAACGTTGAGGCCGTCAACCCTGGCGAAATCAGGACATCGGACGGGCGCACAGTAGACCGTTGCCGCGCTTGCAACTGAGGTAAGGCATCCGGCGCGATCGCCTCCGTCCCGCAGGTGCTTGCCGCTAACTTTCCAGTTTGGGTATTGGTTAACTGGACACATTGCACCTGTTGTGGTAGCGATGCTTCAACCTGTTCGACAAAATTTTGTGCCAGTCGGGCGGGCGGTGCTTTGGCCACAAACAACTGGCTGGCAAACAGCAGATTGGAGCGCATCATCGCGATCGTGGCTTGCGTATCTTCAGCTTTACGGGCCGCTGTTTCCATCAGGTTGTACCGGGCGGAGGACAATGCCCCCGAACGCGCCTTACGATAAACCATATATTCCCCTACCAGCAGGATGGGAATGCTCAGGAGCAAAATTCTGGACAGGAGCATGCGGCGAAAAGAAGACGAACCTGACTTACCCATAGGAAATGATGTGGAGGCAGCGAAAAGAAGATTGCAACCCTGAACAAGAATGAATGAGACATTAGACAAAACCACAATGCTCTGGTGAGATCCAGGTTAACGATTTGGGGGGCTGACCAAATTGGGTCTCAAGGTGAATGAGTCTTACGATTCACTATTACCAAGCTACGCAAGTCTGAGGTTAAACGCGACAAAGGCCGCATAAAGATTCGAGATAAATTAAGTTGTTGCTGCGAAGTTCCGATGAAGAAAATTCAAGCTGATACGGCGGCTGCCCGACCCAGGTCACATTCTGGAATTGACCAGCCATGCGTTCGTCGGCCATCAACAACGGTTGTGCTGGCGATGAGTGCGGATGGCAAAATTGCCGATGCGATGCGATCGCCCGCCCGCTTTGGGTCCGCCACTGACAAACGCCACCTGGAGGAACAAATTGCTCGCTGCGATGCCGTCCTTTTTGGGGCCGCAACTCTCAGAGCCTACGGCACAACGCTCCCCATCACCTCACCTGATCTGCTCCAGCAACGACAAGCCCAGGGCCAACCCGCCCAACCACCGCAGATTGTGTGTTCCGCATCGGGCCAGCTTGACCCGCACCTGCGCTTCTTCCAACAACCCATTCCCCGCTGGTTGCTCACAACACCCACAGGCGCACAAGCATGGCAAACAGGTGATTTTTTTGATCACATTTTAATCTCAGGCGGTTCAGATGTTGGATTTGACTGGCCAGAGGTGTTCAGCCAGTTGGCCACCGCCCGAATTCAGCATCTCGCGATCCTGGGCGGCGGCCACTTAGTGGCATCCCTGCTGGCTGAGGGGTGCATTGATGAATTATGCTTGACGATCTGCCCAGTGCTTTTGGGTGGTCAGTCTGCTCCTACACCAGTAGCCGGATTGGGGTTCCCTGCCGCGATCGCGCCCCAACTTGAGTTGGTTGCCGTCAACCAGGTAGACCAGGAGGTGTTTTTGCGATATCGGGTCCGGCGGGAGACTTTTGAACCTGAACCGGGGCCAGTCTGAATTCTGCTCAAATTACAGCGAGAACAAAGGGTGTGTATTACGCTATATGAAGTCTTCAGCGTTTGGCTATGGTGGAACACCTTAAAACTTCATATTCTGTCGCCTGGATTGATCACATTGCTCAAGTTCCGCAGGCAGAGTGGGACGCACTGGCAATGGCCTTAAACACTCCCTTCTTTGAGTGGGAATGGTTACATAATATGGAAACCTCTGGCAGTGCGACGGCCCAGGCCGGGTGGATGCCCTACCACCTGACGGTATGGCGCGATCGCCGTCTGGTGGCCGCCGCCCCTCTCTATGTCAAGGGGCACAGCTACGGAGAATTTGTTTTTGATCATCAATGGGCGGATCTCGCTACCCGTTTGGGGATTGAGTACTACCCCAAATTGCTGGGGATGTCTCCTTTTACTCCAGCAGAAGGCTACCGATTTTTAATTGATCCCACCGAGGATGAGGACGAACTGACCGAATTGATGGTCAGTGCGATTGATCACTTCTGCGATCGCAATCGGATTTCTGGCTGCAACTTTTTGTACGCCGATCCGGCCTGGAAAACAGTCATGGAACGACATGGATTTACGACCTGGGTGCACCACAGCTACATCTGGCAAAACCAGGGCTACCAAACGTTTGATGATTACCTGAATGCTTTTAATGCCAATCAGCGCCGCAACATTAAGCGCGAACGTAAAGCCGTAGGTACCGCCGGCCTCACCCTCAAAACCTTCACGGGAGAAGAAATTCCTAAATCCCTTTTTTCGTTGATGTACCACTATTACAGCGATACTTGCGACAAGTTTGGTTGGTGGGGCAGCAAATATTTAACCCGCAAATTTTTTGAGCAACTGCATCCTACCTACGCTCATCGCGTGCTATTTGTCGCTGCCTACAGTGAACAAGACCCACGACAACCGATGGGGATGTCGTTTTGTTTGACGAAGGGCCAAAACCTTTACGGACGGTATTGGGGGTCTTCGCAGGAAATTGATTGTCTCCATTTTGATGCGTGCTACTACACCCCGATTGAGTGGGCGATCGCGCACGGCATTCAGACCTTTGATCCGGGTGCCGGGGGGAGACACAAAAAGCGGCGCGGGTTCCCGGCCACACCGAACTACAGTTTGCATCGGTTCTATAACCCTCGCCTGACCCAAATCTTGCGATCCTACATCCAGGAGGTTAATGATTTGGAACAGCAGGAAATGGAGGCGATCAATCAAGCCTTACCGTTTAAACAATCCGACCCGGAGCGATCGTAAGTGTGCATTGCCCTGGTTGAAGAGTTTAAGATCTTGTTAAAAGATGACGAATCGCTTATTTCTCTAGTTACTTTATAGAACGAGATACCTCCTAACTGCGTCTCTAGCCCCATCGGTAATACCTAGTCGGTTCCGGGTGGGGCTTCTGTCTGGGATGACCTGCTGGCAATGGCGAGAAGGTCAACGAATCCTGTTCTTTACGGGGTCCGTTGCCGAGTTAGTTCAATCGTGACTTTGCCAGTGAAATCAGGGATGGGAGCGGCAAGTTTCGTCAGGCAAACCTGAACTTGCTGCACTGATTGCGTTTGAGTTGCGCTGAGCTTCAGAATTGTGTCGGCGATCGCGTCTGCTAACCGTTCTAATAGAGCGAATCGGGCCGTTTTGACCAGTTGTTGCACTGTCTGAACCACGACACCATAGTCCAGCGTATCAGTGAGGCGATCGCTTTGCCCTGCTAGAGCTAAATCCAGCCATAACGTTACATCCACCTCAAACCATTGCCCCAAAACTTGCTCTTCCGGGAGTGCGCCAGTGTAGCCGTAACTGCGGATTCCAGTTAATCGAATGACATCCATGAATTGATAAATTGAAAGTGCAGCTTGACGATTTTAAATCCCATTGCCAACTTAGCCCGATCCACTCCGTCTAGGTTTAACCCTGGCTGGATAATTGCCCAGTACAAAAAACCCCACCCTCCAGAGGAGAATGGGATTTTTCGATGGCAAATGTCAGCGCTTAACCGTTAGAACAACGAATAGAATGACTGACGGAATTACTGAGCAGCTTGCTTTTTACGACGACGAGCAGCCGCGAAACCAGCACCAGCCAGAGCCAAACCAGCCATGGTGGTGGGTTCGGGCACAGCCGCTGCTTCACCAGCCACCTTGAAGTCAGGTCCGTTGTGAGAAGCATCAGCACTCACTTGAACACCGAAGATAGAACCAACAACGCCCAAGTCCTTAGCGCTCAAGCCCCAAGAACCAACGCTTTGAGTTTCACCAATCTCAGTGGTATTAATGCCATAACCAGCACTGGTCCAGGTGTCACGGGTAATTTTGAACAGGCTACCAATCAGGTTGCCGCTGGCATCCAATGCTTGTACCGACAAGTCGCTGTTCATGCCGCGTTCCCAGAAGAACAGGTTAGAAACAGCCTGCTCGAAGAACAGGTTCATTTTGAAGGCACCTGAATCTTCGCCATCAATGATGTTATTCAGGTTTGTGTTGCCCAGGCTAGCCGCAACACTTGCGTTGGTCGCTTTTTCAAGAGCGATACCAGAAGCACTATCTCCACGCTCAGAGCTGGCAGCACCGCTGTTACCACCCGTCCACTCATCGTTTTGCACAATGCTAGCGGACTGCACCAGCGCAAAGTTGCTAACGGTTTTGCCGCCTTCCATTGTTACAGAGTTGAGCGTGATGTCACCCGTTGCGCTTGCACCAGAAAAATTGGTGGAAAAAGAGAATGCTTGGGCAGGCGCGCCAGAAGCGATCAATCCAGTTGCGACAACACTAGCTGCAGTAACGATTTGTTTGAGGTTCATAGATAAAAACTTCTGCGTCGAAGCTTCGTTGGACTACACATCTATCATCCACAAAAAACCTGGATTCGATAACAGTAAAAACCCATCTTTATCAATTCATTGAATTCGTCTACATACGTATAAAGAACAGTCGAATTCCTTGCATGTTCTAGAATTTAAATTGACCTGTATTCTCTTATATAAGCAGGTTTCGCCAGTTAAAGCTGCAATTTTTATCATGATTTTAAGCGCAGTTAAGTACTTCAACGGATGGCACTAAAAACAGATTTTATTTGAGTCAATCAAGGCATTTTGGGGTCAGAAAACATCTATGTATTTTCCAGGGGTACGATGAGATTTCAGCAGCTTTGACCAGATTCTCTCAGTAATTACGAGGAGAACCTGAAGGCGCGATCGCGTTTAAGCATGACTGGTGATCACTGGGCCTGGATCATTGGCAGGCGGATGCTGAATTTTGGAAGCGATCAGGACATCGGGTGAGAAACTCTAAACATCTGATTACTTCTAAGCTCTATTAGGAGTACTCGGTGTCCGCGACGACAACTTCAATCTGACCGCATTTGCCCATGCCTTCTCTCAAATCCCCTGTCTTCAAAGCACTGATTCCAACCGTACTGAGTTTTTTAGTCCTGAGGGGCGTGTTCTGGTTGCATACGTTCCCCAATCCTGATGAATCATATTACTGGCTTTGGGGCCAGCATCCGGATTTTTCCTATTATGACCATCCGCCGTTTCAAGCCTGGGTTCAGGGCATCGCAACGACAGTATTTGGCCAATCCTTTCTGGTGCTACGCCTGCCAAATCTGCTGAGCAATGGCGTTTTGTTCTACACCTATTATCAGATTGCAAACTATCTCTATGGCAAAAATGGAGTGGTGTATTGGGGAATCGCGATCGCGCTTCTGCTTGCGTCTCCCCTCTATTTTCTTTTCCTGGCCCTGGCATGGCCTGATCACTGGTTGATCACGTTCTCGCTGATTGCAGCATTTCAATTGATTCAATTTCTAGACGGCTACACCGTTGACGGCAGAGGAGAAAGTCGGCGTTTGTATGGTGCGGCGATCGCTTTGGGACTGGCCTTACTTTGCAAATACAATGCGGTGTTTGTTGGCATGGGCTGTTTGGCGGCGGTGAGTTCTCGCCCTCAATGGCGATCGCTCTTTCGCGATCGCCGTCTCTATCTAGCGATGCTGCTGACTCTTACCTGTTTATTACCAATCGTGATCTGGAATATGCAAAATGACTTCCAGTCTTTTCGCTATTACAGCGATCGCAGCGTTGACTCCGGCGGCTTTCGCTTAAAACTGGGTGAGACCCTAGGATTTATTGCTTTTTCGATTGTGATGCTGTCGCCAGTGAATGGTTGGGCGATCGGGCGCGTGTTATGGCAGGGGCGATCGGCCACAAATAGATCGGTCACAAATAGATCGGTCACAAATGGATCGGCCACAGATGGATCGGTCACAGATGGATCGGCCACAAATGCATTGTTTACTTATCAAAGGGTTGCCTGCTGGATCTTCATCGTTTCCACTCTGACCCTAATTATCGTCTCCCTGGTTTCCACCGCATTGTATTACTGGAATATCTTGGCCTACTTGCTGTTATTTCCTTTGCTACCTTCAGTGTTTGAGAGTAGGAAAGAGGCTGCTAGAGCATTGGGGAGCAAGAGCGCCAACGACCATCAGTTGCCCTTCGCTCCCACTCGCCCATTTGCTCACCCCCCCACGCGACTATTTTTCATCGGCCAGTGGTATGGTCTCCTATTTGCCTTACTTCTAGTTATTCACTATAGTGTGCTGCCTTTATCTGTATTTGGGAGTGCAGACAGTGACCCCGATTCACGCATGTTATTTGGCTGGGATCAAGTAGCCGTCGTTGTTGAGCGGCAAGTTGCGATGTTAAATCACCCCTTTATTCTCACAACCGATTATCGGTCCGCATCTGCGCTGGCTTATCAACTGTATGATTCCACTCAACATGATCCCAATCAACATGATCCCACTCAACCCCAACTCATTGTGTTAGCAATCTCTGACCGAGTGGATCAATTTGATTTTTGGTTGGATGCAACCCAATTGCAGGGGCGCGATGCCATCATCCTGGCGGATGATTGGCATCCTGTTTTACCACTATTAACGGCCAGCTTCAAACAGGTCTCCAGTCCTGAGACGCTTGCTATTAAACGGTTTGGGCGTTTGGTTAAGAACTACTACGTTCTGCGCGGCTACTCCTTTGGGCATAGTTAGGATGAAGTAGAAGTGAAAGCTTAGAGAATCCTGTGATTACACTACGACTCAAAGAAATTGCCCTATTGTAAGGCTGTGTTCGCTTCAGCCTTCTGCGATCGCATTCTCACAAGACTACAGCTTGTAAACGCTACGTTGAAACAAAAAACTCCAATTGGAGGTGACAATGGTCGTTACCGATACACAAGGATTAGAACAACTGATTGCACGAGTGAAAGCGGCTCAACACAAGTACGCAACCTTCAGTCAGGAACAGGTCGATACGATTTTCAAGAAGGCAGCGCTAGCCGCAAATGCGGCCCGTATTCCTTTGGCAAAGATGGCCGTAACCGAAACGGGAATGGGCGTGATTGAAGATAAAGTGATCAAAAATCACTTTGCTTCAGAAATTATCTACAACAAGTACAAGCATGAAAAAACCTGCGGGATCATTGAGGAGGATAAATCCTTTGGGATTCAACGGATTGCTGAACCAGTAGGAATTTTGGCCGGGATCGTACCCACGACGAATCCCACCGCAACCGCAATTTTCAAAGCCCTGATTGCGCTAAAAACTCGGAATGCAATCATTTTTTCCCCTCACCCACGGGCCAAAAATTGCACGATCGCGGCAGCTAAAATTGTGCTGGATGCCGCCGTCGCAGCGGGTGCCCCACCAGATATCATTGGTTGGATTGATGAACCAACCGTCCCCCTGTCGCAGATGCTAATGCAACATGCTGACATTAGCCTGATTCTGGCCACGGGTGGCCCTGGTATGGTGCGTGCGGCGTACTCTTCGGGTAATCCATCTTTGGGTGTCGGTGCTGGCAACACGCCTGCCCTAATTGATGCGGATGCCAAGATTAAGATGGCCGTATCGTCCATTATTTTGAGTAAGACCTTTGACAATGGCATGATTTGCGCCAGCGAACAGTCCGTTGTCGTGGTGGATGATGTATACGACGAGGTGCGGGCAGAATTTATTGCTCGTGGGGCCTACTTCCTGACGGCAGAGGAGCGGCAACGGGTGGGGCAACTCATGATTGTCAATGGTCGCCTGAATGCCGATATTGTGGGTCAGTCTGTGGAAAAGCTGGCAGAACTTGCTGGGATCACGCTGGCTGAGAACACGCGGGTGATCATCGGCGAGGTGGAGGAGATCAACCACGACGAGCCATTTGCGTATGAAAAACTCTCTCCAATTCTGGCAATGTATCGGGCGGCCAACTTTGAGGACGCGGTGCAGAAGGCCGAAAAATTAGTGGAATTCGGTGGACGAGGCCACACGGCTGTCCTCTATACTGATCCCGCTAACCTGGAGCATATTCGCCGCTTTGAGGATACGGTGCAAACCGCGCGAGTGTTGATCAATACGCCTTCGTCTCAGGGTGCGATCGGCGATTTGTACAACTTCCGACTTGATCCCTCGCTGACCCTGGGCTGCGGCACTTGGGGCGGTAACTCCGTGAGCGAAAACGTAGAACCGCATCATCTGCTAAACATTAAAACGGTGGCCGAACGCCGGGAAAATATGTTGTGGTTCCGGGTGCCGCCGAAGATTTACTTCAAATATGGTGCGCTGCCGGTGGCAATTCGGGAACTGGCAGGTAAACATCGGGCTTTCATTGTTACCGATAAGCCGCTGTACGATCTGGGTGTGACGGCTCCGCTGGAGGAATGCCTGGAGGAAATTGGGCTGAAGTATGACGTGTTCTACGATGTGGAACCGGATCCTTCGCTGGATACGGTGAATCGCGGGTTAACGTTGATGAAGACCTTTCAACCGGATGTGATTATTGCGATCGGTGGGGGTAGCCCGATGGATGCGGCCAAGATCATGTGGCTGCTGTACGAACATCCTGAAATTGAGTTTGAGGGATTGGCGATGCGGTTTATGGACATCCGCAAACGGGTGTATGAGTTGCCGCCCTTGGGAGACAAAGCCATCATGGTGGCGATTCCTACCACATCCGGGACGGGTTCGGAGGTCACTCCGTTTGCGGTGGTGACCGATCGCCGCTCTGGGATCAAGTACCCATTGGCCGATTATGCTCTCACCCCAACAATGGCGATTGTTGATCCAGAGTTAGTGTTGCATATGCCCAAGCGGTTAACGGCGTATGGTGGAATTGATGCCCTGACCCATGCGATCGAAGCCTTTGTATCGGTCCTGGCCTCCGAATACACCAACGGGTTAGCCCTGGAAGCGATTCGGCTGATTTTCAAATATCTGCCCGGTGCCTACCATCATGGCGCCGATGATCCTAAAGCTCGCGAGAAGATTCACTATGCTGCAACGATCGCCGGGATGGCTTTTGCCAATAGTTTCCTGGGGATTAGTCACTCGATGGCGCACAAGTTGGGTTCGATGTTCCATGTGCCTCATGGGTTAGCCAATGCGTTGATGATTTCCCATGTCATCCGCTATAACGCGACGGATGCGCCCTTCAAGCAAGCCACCTTCTCGCAGTACAAGTATCCCAATGCCAAGTGGCGATACGCCCGGATTGCCAGCTACCTGGGTTTGGGGGGCGACACGGAAGACGAAAAAATCGATCGCTTAATTGCTGCGATCGAGCAACTGAAGCGGGATGTGGAGATTCCTACCAGCGCCAAGGAAGTGATTAAGGAAAGTCGGGCGGAGTTCTACGCCAAGCTGGATGATCTGGCCGATCAGGCGTTTGATGATCAGTGTACAGGGTCTAACCCTCGCTACCCCTTGATTAGCGACCTGAAGCAATTGTTTGCCAATGCCTATGAGGGCAATCTTGTGATTGGGGGAACGACCAGCCCTGACAACGGTCATCACTCTGAAGTGACGGTTAATCCTGATCCTCAACCAGTTGGCTGAGGGCTGGCATAAATCGTGATCAACCTTCAAGCCTTGCAAGGCTTGAAGGTTTGGTTTTAGCCAACAATGGGTTCTACTGCGGGGAAAGGGCTGAGGAGATTTTTAGAAAATACAATACCTGTATGAGCAGGTTTCGCGAAAAATTATCGACTGATCGCCAGAACTCTAGCGAAACCCGCTCCAACCGTGTCTTGCCAGACCATGAGCAGAATCTACGGTTTGCTACGGTTGCACCGTTAAGGTATAGTCTCGCTGCATTCCAGGGGTCGCCGTTCCCACCCAAACCTTATATTTACCCGCCGACCAATCAATATCCTGGATAGTGGCATTTTTGTCGGTGCCGGCATCATCCCCACACCGGACAATCCCATCTGGTCCTTGGACTACCAGGGTTGTATCCGTAGTGCTGCGAACTTGTAACGTCAGCGTGGTAAAGGGCTTTTCTAGAATCAGGAGGTGATCTGGTTTGGGATCGGCAAAGCCCAGACATTGCTGATCATGGCGATCGCGATTGCTGACAATCGCCGGGAGTGATGCTGTTCCTCCAGTGGTGCCCCGCAAGCGGCCAGAGGGATTGTTAGGGTTGAGGGCCAGTTGACCAAAATTCGATTCTTGGGCGATCGCGACCGGGGGAACCAGCGCGATCGCGCCCAGGAAAACCAGGGTCATGGTTTGCTGAAGCGGTTTGCATGCTTGAATCATAGGTATCATTATCCCGTTGTGGCCCCTGATGTCTCTACTTCATTGTAGTCACCATGTAGTCAGCGTTGTGAATCCCTGATTTGGGCGTTACATGAGGGATTCAGCGAGCGCGTAACCTCTTCATCTATCCTGGAATCAGCCCGCAAATATGCAACCTGACCCAAAAAATATATGTAGAGACCTCCCATGTTCAGGGGAATGCCCCAGGAGATGAGCGATGGAATTGAGCCTTTTAGCCGTACTGGTGGTGATTTGCGTCATCGTCACCAAGTTCTTGTTGATACCGTTTGCGCTGGTGCAGGCATTTCAACTGCCTCATCTGCTCTGGCTGGACAGCCTGCAACACTGGTTTGCTCTGGGAGTTGTGCTGCTGGCTGGTGCGTGGGTTCTGGGCGATCGCTAACCCGATCTCGACTGTGACCGTTGGCCGCTAGTGGGGAACACTGAAGTCAGTTTGCTCACATTCCCACCGCCACCCTGCCGCCATGATGGTTCAGTCAATTGATTCCGCATTTTATAAGTTGATCCAAAATCTCCAGGTTGGGGTCATTGTTTTAGGAGCCAATACCGAGGTATTGTTCTGCAATCCTTTAGCGCTGGAAATTTTAGGGATTCAATCGCAAGTGCTGGTTGGCAACAAACTGCCCAATCTAAACTGGCAATTGGTTGATGAGCACGACCGACCCCTGACGCTCGAATTACGGCTGCTCTATCGAGCGATCTTAAGCCGCCAATCCATCACCGGTCGCATCATTGGGGTGTATCCTCCCAAATGTCTTGATCCGATCTGGTTACTGGTTAACATCGACCCTCATCTCAATGCGGATGGCAGCGTCTCAGAGATGATTTGCACCTTCAGCAACATTACCGACCACAAACATACCGAAGAAGCCTTGCGGCGGAGCGAGGCCAATAATCGAGCTTTACTGAATGCCATCCCCGACTTAATGGTGCGGGTTGACCGCGATGGCCGATATCTCGATGTGAAGCCTGCAACAAATTTTAATACTATTATTCCCTGGCAAGAAATGATTGGGAAACGGGAGGGCGATGTGCTGCCCGCAGCGATCGCGCAACAACGCCAAATCGCCCGCGAACAAGCATTGGCCACCGGGAAAACCCAATTTTTGGAATACCAGATTCATCGGGGTCAGGAACCCTGCTACGAAGAGGCGCGAGTTGTCGTGAGTGGCAATGACGAAGTCCTGGTCATTGTGCGGGATGTCACCGATCGCAAACGGGCAGAGCAAGCACTCCTCAACCAGAATCAGCGCGCGCAACTGCTGGCCTCCATCACCCTGAAAATTCGCCAATCCCTGCAATTGGATGAAATTTTGCAAACGACCGTGGCCGAGGTGCGCCAATTCCTGCAAACCGATCGCGTCATCATTTACCGCTTTGAGCCAGATTGGCATGGCGTGATCGTTGTGGAATCGGTGGATGCTCGCTATAGCTCCACCTTGGGGTCCGCCATTCAAGATACCTGCTTCCAATCGGGCGGGTGGCAATCTTACCTGAGTGGCAAAGTGCAGGCCATTCAAGATGTAGAGCAGGAACCCCTGACTCCCTGCCATCGCGATCTGCTGCAACAATTCCAGGTCAAAGCCAACCTCGTGGTGCCGATCATCCAAGGGCGCGGCATTGCCGATGAACCCAGTTTATGGGGCTTACTGATCGCGCACCAATGCTCTGAACCCAGATTGTGGAAATCGTTTGAGCAGGAATTTTTGGTGCAACTGGCGGATCAAGTGGGAATTGCGATCGCCCAGGCTCACCTGCTGGAATACGAAAAACGGCATCGGGAACAACTCGCCCAACGCAACCTGGAACTGGAACGGGCACGCCAGCAAGCCGAACGCGCCTCCCAGATGAAAAGCACCTTCCTCGCTACCATGAGTCACGAAATTCGGACTCCAATGAACGGTGTTTTAGGCATGACCAGCCTCCTGCTAGATACAAACCTCGACGGAGAACAACGCGATTTCGTTGAAACGGTTCGGTTTAGTGGTGAGACTCTACTGTCCCTGATTAACCAGATTCTCGACTTCTCCAAACTGGAAGCGGGAGAAATGGATCTAGAAATTCTCGACTTTGACCTGAATACCTGCATCGAGGAAGTGGCTGATCTTGTTGCGTCTACTGCCCACGCGAAAGGGTTAGAACTGGCAACGCTGGTGTATCGCAACTTGCCCACCCAACTCAAAGGGGATATCAGTCGGTTGCGACAAATCTTGACCAATTTAGTCAGCAATGCCGTGAAATTTACCAGTCAGGGCGAAGTGGTGATTCAGGCGGCCCTCAAATCGGAAACGGCCAGCCATGCCACCATCATGTTTTCCGTCAGCGACACCGGCATTGGGATTCCAGCGGCAGCCCAACAAAAGTTATTCCAGCCGTTCTCTCAGGTCGATGCGTCTACCACGCGCCGCTATGGAGGCACAGGACTGGGGTTGGCCATCTCTAAGCAATTGGTGGATTTGATGGGGGGAGAAATCGGGGTGGAAAGCGTGGAGGGGGAGGGTTCCCGCTTCTGGTTCACCCTGACGTTTGATAAGCAAGTGGGAGCGGTGCCCACCCCAGCCAGGACGGCTACCATTACCCCCGACTTTAGCCAGATTAAGTTGTTGTTGGTGGATGACAATGCCACCAATCGTAAGGTGTTGCGCTATCAGGTTTCATCCTGGGGGATGGAAGTGGATGAGGCCAGTAATGCCGCGATCGCGCTGGCAATGCTCCGCCAACAGGCGATCGCGGGCACTCCTTACAATCTGGCTATTTTAGATATGCAAATGCCAGATATGGATGGAGAAATGCTCGGTTCTCAGATCAAAGCCGATGCCCTGTTGCAATCGACTCAATTGGTCATGATGACTTCTCTGAATCATTGGGGTGGGGCACGCAAGGCTTTACATCTGGGGTTTGCCGCTTATCTGGTGAAGCCGGTGAAACAATCACGTCTCCTGGATTGTCTGCTCAACACCCTGGTGGATTCTCGCAAATTAACGACAGACTCTCTATCCCGTCCTAGCATTATGCAAAGCGATGCGATCGCGGTAGCAAGTCCTGAGATCGGGAGAGCGATCGCAGGTGCCAATGTACCAAGATTAAAAATCTTATTGGTAGAAGATAACGTCGTCAACCAGAAAGTGACTCTGAATCAACTGAAATCGTTAGGATACATTGCTGATGTCGCCGCGAATGGGCAGGAAGCGTTACAACTGTTGGGGCAAATTCCCTATGATCTGGTATTCATGGATTGCCAGATGCCCGTACTGGATGGGTACAGAGCTACGCAAGCAATCCGGCAGATGGAGGGCCGCGATCGCCATACGGTGATCGTCGCTCTGACGGCCAACGCCATGCGGGAAGACCGAGTTCGTTGCATCCAGGCCGGGATGGATGACTATTTAAGTAAACCGATTTTGAAAGATAAGCTGGCGACTAAATTGAGATATTGGAGCCAGATATTATTATCACAACACCGAGAGGATGTCATGAATGAATTGACGAGTTCGTTGCCCCCAGGGCTGGAAACGCCATCGCCTCTAATTGATTGGGAGCATCTCCATCAAGTGTGCGACCACAATACGGAATTTGAATTAGAACTGCTGCAAACGTTCCTGGAGGATACAGAAGTTTACCTGGCCACCATTGCCCAGGCGATCGCAACACAGGATTTTGTCACCCTGGAGCAATCGGCTCATCACATTAAAGGGTCCAGTGGCAATACGGGAGTCATCCCAATTTATGCGATCGCAACAGAACTAGAACTCCAGGCCCGCCGCCAGCAATTGGAACACCCCGAACAACACCTCACCACCCTGCAGCAGGCTCTCCAAGACGTACAGAACCTTTTGACCCGTTCCGGGATGTCCATCACCAGCCCGCTATGACCTAAACTTTCGCACCAACAGCAAACAATTGCGGGAGTCTTGCGTGCGCGTATAGCTCAGATGGTCGGCAATCCGTTCCATCAGGCGTAATCCACGGCCCCCTTCCGCTTCTGTATCTAGTTCTTTGGGCATCCGGTGCAGGCGCTCCTGTAAATCAAACGGGGCACCCTGATCCCAAATGCGGATTTCAATGCGATCGTCAAACACCTGTACTTCCAGGTCAATCAATACGTCCATTGGTTGACCCGCGTGAGCGTGGCGCACCGCATTGGTAAACCCTTCCGCTAGTGCCAACTGACACTGCATCCATGCCTGCGACGGCGTGGGCGGTTGGCTAAACTGGTCGAACCACTCTAAAACCTGAGCGAGTGCATCCAGATCTGTATTAACTTGAAGGAAAGCTCTATGAAGTGGTTGCAATGTTGAGACCCTGAAAATCTTCACCAGCTAAATTCAAAATTGGGTAGAAAGTAGACTTTAATGAAGTGGTCAACCAGAATTAATTCCTGACTTCGCCCCTGCCATTAGTTTATAGTTGTCACCATAAATTTGTATCCTTTTTTGAACTGAATCGTTACACTTTTTTGTTATTTAATTCTGCATACACCCTTGCGCTCTCGCTTCACTATGCCTGATGCTCCTACTCGAATTCTCGTGATTGAGGACGACCTAACCGCCCAACTGGTATTGAAAAAAATGTTGGAGGAACAGGGGTATGACGTTGCAATTGCCAATGATGGCGTGGAAGGACTGCAACAGGCCAGACAGTTTCAGCCTGCCTTGATTATTTGTGATTGGATGATGCCGCGCCTAGATGGATTGGAGGTCTGTCGGCAGGTCAAAGCAGATCCAGGTCTGTCCACGATTTATTTTATTTTACTCACCGCTCGGGGAGCCGTCGAAGATCGCGTCAAGGGGCTGGATACCGGAGCCGATGAGTTTTTGACGAAGCCAGTGGAGTTGATCGAATTAAGGGCACGAGTCCGGGCGGGTCTGCGGCTAAACCGGGTGTACCAGGCGTTACAAGATCAAAAACACATCTTAGAAGTTGAATTAACGGAGGCGGCTGAGTATGTGCGATCGCTGCTGCCTGCGCCCATGTCGGGAGATGTCCATATTGACTCTCGCTTCGTGCCATCCCGGCAGTTGGGGGGCGATTGTTTTGATTACTACTGGCTTGATCCTGATTACCTGGCAATTTACCTGCTAGATGTGTCGGGGCATGGGCTGGGGGCGGCGCTACCTTCCATTTCAGTGTTGAATCTGTTGCGATCGCAATCAATGGATGGTGTCAACTTCTACCAGCCCAATCATGTGTTGCGGGCTTTGAATGAAGCCTTTCAAATGGATGACCAGAACGACAAGTACTTTACCATCTGGTACGGAGTCTACAACCAGGCCAAACGCCAACTGATTTACTCCAGTGCGGGTCATCCTCCCGCTCTACTGGTGACAGGTTCTAACACTGAAGAAACAGCGGTACAACGGTTAAAAACCGTCAGCCTGCCCATTGGCATGATGCCGGATACCAAGTTTGGCAACCAGCGCTGTGAGATTGCTGCCAACAGCACTTTGTATGTGTTCAGCGATGGGATTTACGAGATCATGCAACCGGATGGGGAAATTTGGGGACTTGACGGATTTGTGGAATTACTGGCAGCAAATCGGGATAACATCAGCACCTATGGCCTCAACTATGTGCTGGATTACATCAAAACCCTCAGCCCTAATGAGTCGCTGGATGACGATCTATCGCTGTTGATGGTGAATTTTGACTGATGTTTAAGGCTGATTTTTGAGTATGAGCCAAGTATCCCCTAAACCGTCTATTTCTCCGTCTCCCCTCCTGCCGCTTCAGTTCAGACAACAGCCCCGGCCCTGGCTGTATGCCTTCTGGAAATTTTCTCGCCCCCACACCATCATTGGCACGAGTTTGAGTGTGTTGGCGCTGTTTGCGATCGCGGCATTTGGGTCTGAAGCGTGGGCTGCGGAGCCTGGAGAGTTTAGTTTACTGGCGATCGCCAACTCCTTACTTCCCACACTCCTGGCCTGCCTCTGTGGCAATGTCTATATCGTGGGGCTGAATCAACTGGAGGATGTGGCGATCGATCGCATCAACAAACCCCATCTCCCTCTGGCATCGGGGGAGTTTTCCCGCCAACAGGGGATTCGCCTTGTGGTAACGCTGGGGGGGCTGGCACTGGCGATCGCGGCATTGCAGGGCATCTACCTGCTGGCCATGGTCGGCACCAGCTTATTGATTGGAACCGCCTACTCCCTGCCACCGCTCCGGCTCAAGCGCTTTCCGTTCTGGGCATCCATGTGCATTTTGACGGTGCGGGGCATGGTGGTGAACCTGGGCTTATTCCTGCACTTCAACCCAGGATTTCCCATTCCTCCAAAAGTGTGGGCGTTGACGCTGTTCATTCTGGTGTTCACGATCGCGATCGCCCTGTTCAAAGACATTCCCGATGCCGAGGGCGATCGGCAATATCACATCAGCACCTTCACCCTCAAACTGGGGCAACGCAAAGTCTTTCACCTCACCCGCTGGATTCTGACCAGTTGTTACCTGGGCTTGATGATAGTCGCTGCACTGGGCCTACCAGGGGTGAACGCTCCTCTGCTGATCGTCACCCATCTGGCCGCGATCGCTGAGTTTTGGCGTAGAAGTATCTCCCTAGACTTGCAAGACAAAGCCGCCGTCAGCCGTTTTTATCAATTCATCTGGAAATTATTTTTTCTGGAATATCTACTGTTTCCGCTGGTCTGCATCCAATGGTAAGAACCAATTAGACTGGGTTAAACCGCATACCATGACCAACCACCATGATTGCCCTTACCGCCCCCTATCAGGTCACCTGGGAAAAATTACCCGACGACTTTGTCCTGGATGATGATCCCGTGGACAACATCAACCAACCTGCTCTGGCCGCCGCCCTGACCGAAAGCCTGAATCTGGCCAGGAAACTCCCCCCTAATGCCCTAACTTCGACAAATTACGGCATCTGTGCCACCGTCAATGGGCAAATTGTGGTCAAGGCTCCCGATTGGGCGTATGTCCCTGCTATTCAAGTACCACGGGAAGAGGTAGAACGGAGCTACACGCCGAATTTACAGGGCGATGTACCAGTAGTTGTGATGGAATTTATTTCTAACACAGACGGCACCGAATACTCGACAAAACCCACCTATCCCCCCGGCAAGTGGTTCTTTTATGAACAAATCTTGCGCGTGCCGAACTACATCATTTTTGACCCGGCAACGGCAGTTCTGGAAGCCTATCGCTTGCAACCCTCCGGCCACTATCAGCTTCAACCCCTGGATACAAACAACCGCTTTTTTGTTTTTGAGATGAACTTATCAGTAGGAGTGTGGCAGGGCAACCGCGAGAAT
Organism: Leptolyngbyaceae cyanobacterium bins.349; assembly: GCA_033764685.1. GTDB lineage: Bacteria > Cyanobacteriota > Cyanobacteriia > Leptolyngbyales > Leptolyngbyaceae > JSC-12. The sequence goes on along the minus strand of JANRIS010000065.1, from coordinate 49,448 downwards.
CGGACAGGCCCCTGGCTGCGCTGGTGGGATGAAACTGGCAATCTGCTTCTATGGGGGACTGAACAGGCCGAACAGGAGCGCCAACGAGCCGAACAGGAGCGCCAACGAGCGGAACAGGAGCGCCAGCGAGCGGAACGGTTAGCGGCTCAACTGCGGGCCGCAGGAATTAATCCGGAGGGTTGAATGGTGAACTCAGTATCTAGATGCAATGACATGGCTACTCCCTGGAGGTTTCTGGTGGATGGGTGGGTAGATGGATGAGTGAGTCAGTGAGCAAATGCAAATGACGGTAAATCAATCAATTTAGCGGAGGAGGAGATCACAGTAGCGAAGGAGTAAGGTAAGGCGATCGCTGGCCTGGTTGATCCGTTGGGTGGCAGTGGCGGCTTGCTTAGCAGCTTGCAGAAACAACCCATCCATGCCCAGAAGTTTGAGTTGTTTGTCAATTTCGACCTGAAAGGATTGCACCTGATGCTCAAGGGTTGGATCCAGGCCGTTTCCGTCGAGCGTTAAAATTTGGTTCTGAAAAAAGTCCTGAAGTTTGGCAACAGAGGACTTTAGATGCGATCGATCAACAGTATCCTGAGAAAGCGTGTCTTTTAACTCTTCCAGGTCAAGCTTAAATTCTCGATAAACTTGGGAGTGGGAGGACGGCAGCATCGGAATTAGTCACTAAAGTCATTCCATTTAAGTTGTAACTGCAAATTAAGGTCACGTCATGGTACCGCAGATAAGAACCCACAAGGGCATGAAATTCATTGGCATCGAAGCAAAAACTTCTAGCCAAGGGGAAGCGAATAAAAAAACGGCTCAAATTCCCGGTTTACACCGCAAATTTTTGAAGGATGGGCTGGAAGATAAAATCCCCAATCGTATTGATAGTGAGCTGTATTTTGTGCTCTACACCAATTACGAAAGTGACCACACGGGCGCCTACTCGACGGTTGTATCGGCTGAGGTGAGTAGTGTGGGAGAGGTGCCAGAGGGCATGGTCGCGATCGATATTCCCACTGCCGAGTATTTAGTGTTCACGGTCAAAGGGTCTCTGCCCAATGCCCTGTCGCGCACCTGGAAGGAAATTGGGAACTACTTCGCCAACAATAAAGTCTACCAACGTGCCTACACAACAGATTTTGAGCTATATGACAAAAGCTCTCCAGAACTGGTGGAGGTTTATATTGCGATCCAAAAATAATCTTTTCCCCTTCTTGGGATGACGATGTTATGACGATGCTTCGGTTGTTGCCGCTGGTGTTTCCAGTTTGCTGGGTGCTATCAAGCGCGATCGCCCCAGCCCAGAGTCAGATTCCCGCCCCCCAGCAACCGATCGATTGTGAAATCCTGGTGGTGGGTGGGGGACTGGCGGGTACGGCTGCGGCCTACGAGGGGCTACTCGCCGGACGCACCGTTTGTTTGACGGAAATCACAGATTGGGTCGGTGGCCAGGTTTCGGCTCAGGGGACCTCCGCGCTGGATGAAGCCAACCATATGCGGGCAACCCGCTTTTTTCCGCGCGGCTACAACGAATTGCGCCGCCAAATTTACGACAAATACGGCAGTTTGAGTTCTGGCGACTGCTGGGTCAGTGTGTCCTGCTTTATGCCCAGAGACGGCCACGACATGCTGTGGCACCAATTGAAGTTTGCCGAGCAGAAAGGCAATGGCAAACTCAAATGGTTTCCCAACACCGTGATCAAGGATCTGAGCTACAGTGCTGACGGCAAGCAGATCAGCAGCGCGATCGCCATCCAGCATCGTCCTGTTCCCGGTACTCCTCCCCTCAACACCGAACCCCTCTCCCAACTCATTGAGGATGCCTACCGTCCCCAAAACTCCCCCCGCCTCACCAAAACCCTGATCCGCTTCACCCCTCCCCCCTCCTCCCCACCCCAATCCCCCTCCTCCAAGCCCACATCCCGCGCTCCCTGGTACGTCATCGAAGCCACCGAAACGGGCGAACTCGTGGCCCTGGCTGATCTTCCTCACCGTTTAGGACTGGACCCAGTTTCGGCCTATAACCCCTCGTCCCCTGTCAAAACCAACGATCCCTACTGCACTCAGGGCTTCACCTACACCTTTGCTATGGAGCGGACGGCTTCAGCCCAACCCCAGCCAGTGCCGCCCTTCTACGCTCAGTACGCGCCTTACTTCAGCTACGAAAACAAAAATAATGCCAGTGTCGATCGCGTTTTTACCTATCGCCGCATCTGGAGTCCGGGGTATCAGCAACGGCCCAGAGTACCTGGCGTGGGGGCAGCGGTCATGCCGGGAGACATTTCGATGCAGAACTGGACCTGGGGCAATGATTATCGTCCTGGGACCGCTGAGGACAATTTGATTTACACCCGCGATCAACTTCAGCAACAGGGGCAACTCGCTCCGGGCGGTTGGATGGGTGGCTTACGCACCGACACTCTGCGGCGGGGGGAAGAAAACGCGATCGCCTACTATTATTGGCTGACCACAGGTACCACTGATTCCCAATTGGGGACTGGCGTGAAACAACCCGCACCCAACCATCGCTATCTTGCGGGTTTAGACTCACCGATGGGCACCGTCCACGGTCTGTCAAAATATCCTTACATTCGGGAAGCGCGTCGCATCATTGGCCGTCCGTCTATTACTTTTCCAGATGGCTTCAGTGTCAACGAAATTGATGTGTCTAAGACGGATTACCGCAAGGAAACCTATTATCAGCAGAATTTACCCCCTGCCATGTATCAAAAATTGTGGAAGCTGCTGGCGGGTCTGGAGTTTTTGAAACTGCCCGTAGGGAGCGAGATCAACCCTAAGCAGGTGACTCGTCGAACGCGATCGACCATTTTCCCAGACTCCGTTGGCATTGCTCAGTATGCTATGGACTTCCACCCCTGCATGGCCGCAACCCCACCGGAAAAGCCAGGCAACATCGAGCGGCCAGGAGTTCGGCAAGCTCACGGTCCCGCCTATCCCGGCGAAATTCCGTTGCGTGCGTTAATTCCCCAAAAGTTAGATAATTTAATTGTGAGTGGAAAAAGCATCGCTAACAGCACGATCGCCGCTTCCGCATATCGGGTGCATGGATTTGAATGGTCCGTTGGGGCTGCTGCTGGCACGACTGCTGCCTTTGCCTTGAGAGAAGGGGTGCTTCCCTATCAACTCGTGGATGAACTACCTCGCCCCGAGCCTTTACTGGCAAAGCTCCGTCAACGCCTGGAGCGCCATAACAATCCGACCGAATTTCCGGACACCTCCATTTTTAATCTGGATTGGGAAGAATGGAGAGTGTGGTAATAGATACTGGTTACAAATTCATCGGGGCACTACTCATTGCTGACCAGTTTCGAGCTTCCGCCTTACTATTCTCTACTTCCTAAGACCCAACATCCTGCCATGAGTAGAACATCTCATTCGATCGCACTGTGCACCTCTACTGCACTGGTTCTTCTGGGTTTATCATCCATTACCACGCTTGATGCAATGGCCCAGGTTGCTACGAGTTCTGCCCAACTGCGCCCCAACCCGATCAAAATGAGTCAGGGCTTTCGACCTCGGAGTTCCGGGACTGCCCCTCCTACCGCAGGCGGTGCTACCCGGGGTGGGTCTTGCTTAAAGGGGGATAAACAACTAACGTCTCTGGTTCCCCCCGATCGGTTGGGGCTGACCTATAGTGGTAGACCGACGTTTCATTGGTATGTCCCCAAATCACCCGCTAAAACGGCGAAATTTTTGGTGCTGGAGAATGAGGATACCGATGTCTTTTATGAAACAACCCTGACATTGCCGGAGGAAGGTGGAATTATTAGCTTTACGCTACCAGCCAATGCACCAGCTTTGGCATCTGGGAAGCAGTATCACTGGTTTTTGGTGGTGGGCTGTAGTGAGATTGACCAGAGTGCGAATCCTAGTGTCGAAGGGTGGGTGGAACGCATCGCGCCGGAAGCGGCAATTCTCTCACAATTGGCAAAGGTAGACGCGATGGAGCAGGCAAGAATTTATGCTGAAAGTGGCATCTGGCATGAGGCCGTGACCACCCTGGCTAAATTGCGCCAAACTAATCCTCAAGATGCAACCACGATCGCTCGTTGGCACGAACTGTTGAAATCGGTGAAGTTGGAAGCGATCGCGGCTGAACCATTACTTAATGTCACATTGAGCCAGAACTAACATGTGGGGGGCATTGAGGCATACGGTTTGGCGGTGGCGTGGCGTTCTGGTGGCTGTACCTACTGTAACGACGGTAGTATTAACCCTCCGCCTGACCGGACTGCTTCAACTATTGGAACTGGCAACGCTGGATCAATTGTTTCTGTTGCGGCCTCAAGAGCCTGTAGACACGCGGATTGTGATCGTCACCATTGACGAGCCGGATATTCAAAAACTGCGGCAGTATCCGATGACGGATGCGACCATGGCTCGCTTGTTAACCAATTTGCGGCAACACCGCCCCAGCGCGATCGGGCTAGATCTGTATCGTGACCTCCCGAACGCACCTGGTGAAGCAGACCTCAATCAAATCTTGCGGACTACACCCAACCTGATTGGGGTGCAAAAAGTGAGCGATAGTCAGGATAGTAAACCTGTGGCTGCTCCGCCAATTCTGAAACAACAGGATCAGGTGGGAGCGAATGATCTGCTGCTTGACCCGGATGGCAAAGTGCGCCGCACGTTCCTGATGGTAGACGAAAAGCCCGGACAGCCCATGTTCAGTTTTGGGTTAAAACTGGCCTATCAATACCTGTCGCAACGGGGTGTCACCAGTAACTTTACCCCTGAAGGCCATATTTTTTCTGGAAACGCTGTGTTCCAGCGATTTCAACCGAATGATGGCGGTTATGTGCGATCGCAACCCGGTGGCTACCAGATTTTGATTAACTACCGCGCCGAAATCCAGCGGTTTCAAACCATTGGCGTGATGGATGTGCTGGAGAATCGAATTCCCCCCGGTTTGCTCCGCGATCGCATCGTGATGATTGGCAACATTGCCGAAAGTCACAAAGACTTGTTTTACACGCCCCTGGGTAGTGCTTTGCTCAAATCCCCCACGCGCACGGCGGGAGTTGTGATTCATGCTAATCTGGTCAGCCAGATCTTGAGTGCCGCCACCGATGGCCGTAAGCTGATTCAAACCTTACCCGAATGGGCCGAATGGCTCTGGATCTTGGGCTGGACTGCGATCGCCGCCGTGATTAGCTGGCAGCAACGGCAAAGCCTGGGTGGGGCACGCTTGTTATTACTGAAACGCTTTCGGCTGACCCTGGCAGGGGCCTGTCTGGTGCTTGCCGTCTACCTGGCGTTCTTGGCCGGCTGGTGGATTCCGCTGGTGCCAACCATGCTCGGTTTTGTGGGTGCGGCAGTTTCGATCGTGGGGTATGTGGCCCACAATGCCGCCGAAATGCGGCGCACCTTTGGGCGGTACTTAACCAATGAAGTCGTGGCAAATTTATTAGAAACCCCTGCTGGCCTCAAGTTGGGTGGGGAACGGCGCAAGGTGACGATTTTAGTCTCTGATTTGCGCGGCTTTTCTGCTTTTTCCGAACGGTTACCACCGGAACAAGTCGTCACGTTGCTCAATCTGTACCTGGGGGCAATGGCCGATGTCATCGACCATTACAAAGGCACCATTAACGAGTTTGTGGGGGATGGCATCTTTGTGCTGTTTGGTGCCCCCATTGCCCGCCCAGACGATGCCCAACGCGCGATCGCCTGTGCTGTAGCGATGCAACTGGCAATGCAATCGGTGAATGAGCAAAACCAGCAGCTAGATCTACCCGCGATCGAAATGGGCATTGGCATCAATACGGGCGAGGTGGTGGTGGGCAATGTGGGATCACAGAAACGCGCCAAGTACACCGTGATTGGCAGTCATGTGAATTTAGCCGCCCGCATTGAGTCTTACACGGTGGGTGGGCAAATTTTGATTTCGGAGAATGTGTTGCAGGATGCCGATTACGATGTGCAGGTCGATGGGCAACTCCAGGTGGAACCGAAGGGTATTCGCGAACCGTTGACGCTGTACGAAGTCGGTGGGATTGGTGGCAAACATAACCTGTTTCTACCAAAAACCAAGGAAATCTTCGTAGATCTGGAGCCAGCGATCGCGCTAGAGTTCACCATTTTGGAGGGGAAACATGCCGTCGGTAATTTGTTTTTGGGTAAACTCGTGCGACTTGCTCCGGCTGAAGCAGAATTGCAAACTGATTATCCCCTGGAACTTTTGAGTAATCTGAAAATTCACATTCTGGTGGGTGCGGAACGAGCGCAGGTTTCGGGCGATCTGTATGCCAAAGTTACCCGTGAAATTAATCATCAGGCCCATCTGTTTCTAATTCGCTTCACCGCGATTCCGCCGGAGGTGGCAGAACTGCTGCGATCGCGATCCATCAATCCTGCTGCTGATCCTGCAGTTGCTAATTCTTTCGTTGCTAATCCTTCAGGGGTGACACCCACAGGCGCGACACAGGCGGGCGGTTGACCAGTGTGCGCCAGAGATTTTGGTAACTGGTGGTCATCGCGGCAACAGTGAAATGAGATACGGCCATCTGTCGAGCCTGCATCCCCAATGTGCGGCGAAGATCGGGGCGATCGCGCAATTGTTGCAACGCCTGCACCAATCCGGCAACATCATTTTTTTCAATCAAAAGTCCCGTTTGGCCATCAATCACCGCTTCTGGCATACTGCCCACCCGCGTCGCAATGACGGGACGGGCCGCCAGCATCGCTTCCACCATTGCCAGCGGAAACCCTTCAGAACGGGATGGCATCACCAACCCATCACACTCGGCTAAATAGTCTCGCGGATTCTCGACCCAACCCAAAAACCGCACGCGATCGCCAAGGCCCAATTGCCGGGTCAAATCGGTGAGAACTGGCCGCAATTCCCCATCGCCTAAGATGAAGGCTGAAACATTGTCTACCTGAGCGATCGCTCGCAGCAAAATTTCATGTGCCTTCATCGCGTCCAAGCGCCCCACACTGGCAACGGTCATTTGCTGGCCACTGGACGGCAGAGGGGGAACGGGTACGCGATCGGGTACGCCATTGGGGATCGAAATCACCGAATCTCGACCCAGGGCATAAAAGTCTTCTAGGCGGCGAGAACTGGCCACCCCCACCGCCACCTGAGCATCTACCCGGAGCGACAATAGGCGAGTGCGTAACCAGGTTGGCAGGTGAGTGGTGCGTAAGGGTAATTGATTCACCTGCACCACTCGCACATCCGGCAAACACAATGCGGCGGCTAACGCCGTCGAACAAGCCCAGGGACTACATAAATTGCAATGAATAATTTGAGGTTTGAGGGTTTGAAAGGTCCGCAAATGGTCTACAAATCCCCGTAATCCTTGATTAGATAAAATAACTTTCGATGAATTTGAACTATTTTGAGTAATTGAATGGATCACAGACTCTGAAACACCAACGGTTGTCATTTCAAACTCATCTGAAACCGTTGAAATAAGATGCCCCAGACTAATTTCCGCACCTCCAACACCCAACGCATCAGTATAAGTAATAACTTTGATCGGCTCACTCATAGGACTTAATTCTGATTCCCTACTCTCTATTTCCTACTCGTTCATAAATCTGCCGATGCTGCGCCGCGATCGCCGACCAGTCAAACTGCTGACTGAAGGCTTTCCCCGCAGCACCCAAGCGCGATCGCAACTCTGGATCTTTGAGTAACCGTTGCAGTTCCATCACCAATTCTTCTTGATTACGAGGCGAGATGAACTGCACTATTGTGTCGTCCAAATCTGGATCGGGTGGTGTGGAACGAGTCGCAACTATAGGGAGGGAATGGGCCATCAATGCCAGCAAAGAGCCACTTTTGAGCGTGACTCCATGATTGAAGGGTAATACCCCGATGTCAGCACTGTTCAAGTATTGCGCCGCGATCGCCGCTTCGACGTATCCGGTCATGTGAACCACTGATTGTAATTGCAAGGTTGCGATCGTGTCCTGAAGTTTCTGCCAATAACGACGGGCCTGCTCCTCTGGTAATGCCAAACTTTCCACGCCGCCAACCAGCAACAGTCGCGCCTGTGGATAAGCTGATACCACCTGTTGGAAGGCGGGCAGTAAAGTTTCCAGTCCTTTGACCGGATGCAGAAACCCAAAAAACGCCATGATGAGGGCATCGTCTGGCCAGCCCAACTGCTGCCGCAGAGTTTGGCGAGTGTGAGCGCGATCGCCCTCGAACCTATGAATATTCGCACCAATGGGAATTTCGGTAACGGCGGAGACTAAATTGGGTAGACGCGATCGAATTACCTGAGTCGCATTTCGATTGGTGGTAATAATGGCATCACTTCCCGTTAACAAAAACCCATCTTCCCGATCCCACCATTGATGCGATTGCCCCCAGGTTTTGAGCCATTCCACGCGGCGCTGAGGGAGCCATTGGGGTTGCCATTCCCACCAGCCGTATTCGTGAATTGTCGTGACGATTGGTTTGCGCCAATCGGTCATTCTCAACAACAGCGGCAGCAGAAAGATCGCTCGTTCAAAGTCATAGGTTCCGGCAGCATGTTGAATGTGTAACAAATCTCCGGACACTTGATGGAGCGATCGCACCAGAGGCCACAGTTGAGACCAGGACCAATCCTCTACCACTCCTAATACGTCTGTGGTCTGTAGTTCTGCTGCGACGGTTTTGGTGGTTAAAACGGTAGTTTCAATGTGCTGTTGGTGGAGATGCTGTTGTAGATGGTAAGTATAATCTGCTACGCCGCAATGGGTCGGACGATAGGTGCCCACAATAAGTATAATCCGAGTCATTTTAGATACTCGTAAAGAACTCTTCAGCCGATGTGGGATGAATCCCAATAGTCTCTTCTAATTCGGCTTGAGTAATGCCTCGCTTAATTGCAGTCACCATTCCTTGAATCATCTCAGAGGCATTTTCGCAGACGAGATGCACCCCTAATACCTGTTTGGTTGCTTGATTGATCACCAGCTTAATCAAAGATTTACCAGAGCATCGCTGCACACTGCTATAGAGCGATTGAAACTCCACCCGGTAGCAACGAATCATTTCATTGCCATACTGCGCTTTTGCGTCTGCTTCTGTGAGGCCAACGGCAGCCGCTTCTGGACGGGCAAACACCGCCGATGGTACATGCACATAGTCTAAAACACGGGGGCGATCGCCAAATACGGTATCGGCAAAAGCGCGTCCCTCAGCACGAGCAACGGGGGTTAAGGGGAGACGATTGGTACAATCTCCCACAGCAAAAATGTGAGGACGATTGGTGCGGCTAAATTCATCTACTGCGATCGCTTGACCATCCACTTCTACGCCTGCATTTGCCAATTTCAAGCCTTCTAAATTGGGCGATCGTCCAACGGCACACAGCACTGTATCGACGATGAGTGGCTCACTCTGCTCACCCGCTAACTCCAATGTGATGCGATCTTGAACTCGATGAATACTTTTGGCAGTTGTGTTTATGAAGCTGCGAATGCCTCGTTTGATCAGGCCATCGCGGACATGACTGCGTAAATCATCATCAAAGCCTTTCAGAATGGAATCATCCCGATCCATGAGGGTGACTTCGGTGCCAAAGTACTGAAAAATACTGGCAAATTCTACCCCGATATAGCCGCTACCAATAATGGCTAACTGTTTAGGAATAGCGGGCAGATTAAAAACGTCATCGGATGTGATCGTGTGTTCGATGCCGGGAAGGTTGGGCTTTAAGGGTTTGCCCCCGACGGCAATCAGGATTTTATCTGCCGTGACGGTGCGATCGCCTACCTGCAAGGTGTGGTCATCCACAAATTCAACCCAGGCTGAAAGAATTTCGACACCCGATTGAGCCAATGCTTTTTGCTGCACCTGGCGCAACCGTTCAACTTCTTGGTCGCGGATTGTTTTGAATTTTTCCCAGTCAAATTTGTCAGTTTGAATTTGCCAACCATAATCTGCGGCATCGCTGGCGAGTTTGGCAAAATCTGCTGCATAAACCATCAACTTTTTGCTGATGCAGCCCTGATTTACACACACTCCACCCATGTGTCGCGTTTCAGCGATCGCGACATTTGCACCATATTTTGCAGCTTGTTTGGCACCTGCAATTCCACTTGAACCCGCCCCAATCACAAACAAGTCATAATCGTAAGTCATAACCAGTGATCAACAGTGATGAGTAAAATGATCGGAGCAGGAATAAAATCAGTTGTAGGGACGCTAGACTTAACGTCCCTACAACATTAATGGCTTATTTCATTTGCTTTTCTTTGGCCCGAACTTCAGAAAATGCCTTCAACCGGGAGAAAACATTGTAAGCTTCGGGACCGGGATCAATCTGCACATGGCTACCGTCAATGGAACCACCAATTTCAATCCAGGATTCCAGACCGCCTTGGAGTTCCGCAACACGGTTAAAACCAGCTTGACGCAATTTTTCAGCCCCCATTCGGCTTTGTTCGTCACTCTCACCATAGACGTAAATATCGCGCTTGTGCTGCAAGGTCATATCAGCCGCATCGGGCAGAATATCCAAAGGCGTATTCATTGCACCCATAATCCGACGATCGTCATAAGCAGCGCGATCGCGCACATCCAAAATGGTCAGGTTTGGTTCGCCCCAATTCAGCCGAGACTTCAACTCATGAGCAGTTGCCTGATTATGGAAAACCTTAGCAGGAGGGGTAGGAACGGGCAGTTTTTCTGCCTGTTCTTTGAACGCATCTTTCGCTTTTGCGGCTGCGTCTTCTTCTACTTGATGAATTTTTTCAAAGGTCTCCGGAACTTCTCTCGCCGCTTTATCCATGTTCTCTTGAATATTATCCATTGTTCTATTAAGTAACTCACTACATTCACAGACTTTATCGAATCTACCTTTTCAGTTCCTCCTACTTGGGAGGGAATAATTCTTAACTCTATCTTTTGATAGATTTTGCTCCATTGCCACTCAACTTCCACCCATTGATGAAATCTAGAGAGTCTGAAAATTCTCTATCACTACAAATTTTTATTACCTCTAGTCAGTGCAGATAACGAGTGCCAAGCAGTCTATTTTCAAAATCTTCAATCTAATCTAAACCTTGCATTGATAAAAATCTAATAATTGTTTGATTAATTGATGGTCTAGTTTTGTTGAGTTAAGCCTTTTTGTTCTCTGCATATTTCTTACGGCAGATGTGTAAACGCTCTAATTTTTATACGTTTAGGTTGAAATAAGCATTTGTAGCTTGTAAAAACTATTTGCTTGCTAGGAGGAAATGGCATGGTGTACGGTGAAGACCCAAGAGGCAGAGTTGTGGATCGGGTATCCACGGTTCCCGCAGTTGATTATCACGATCGCGTTCGTTGGGGTCCAATTTTGGCAGGCTTATTTGTTGCCATTAGTTCTCAACTGGTTCTAAGTGGGATTGCTGCCGCGATCGGCCTGACCACAATTGCAGGTTCTGGCGCACCTCGTTCCAGCGCTGGTGATGTGGGCCTTGGCGTTGGCATTGGCGCAATTATTAGCCTACTGATCTCCCTGTTTCTGGGCGGTTGGATTACCTCTCGTGCGTGTGGCCCCATCAACCGCAGCACTGCATTGTTAAACGGTGCCATCCTGTGGGCAACTACACTGGCCATTAGTGGTTGGTTACTGTCTAGTGGAGTATCTGGTGCATTTGGGGTTGTCGCGTCGAATGCTGGAGAAATTGTGAATCAGGCTCAACAAAGTGGTGTAACGCCTGGAACAGTTGATCCAAATGTAACGGCACAACAAACTCGCGATATTGCGGGTAATGCAGCTAAAGTGGGTTGGTCTTTCGCGTTGGGTTCTTTGCTAGGTTTGATTGCCTCAATGGTCGGTGCAACCGTTGGCAACAAATCATCTCGTAGCGAAGCGTATCGCGCTCCCGATCAAACTTACTCGTCTTAAGAGTTGTTTTAGAGTTTCAGATTGATCAACCTGTTCAACCAGTTAAGTTTGGGTGTTAGTTGCTAAAGCCTTCAGCCGGATGCTGGAGGCTTTTATTGATTGACCCGTTTAAGTCTGAATAATATAGCTTTGGTCAGAACCCTTAGGACAAGAAAAAGCTGAAAAGTCAATGCTGAGTCGGTGTTCTGCCTCGCCATAGCCACGTTACACATGGCTACGGCTATACTTTCTGATTGAGATTCTCATCCACAATCCTGATGTTCTCGCTCAAAATTCGGGAATAACTAGGGATATTCGCGATCGCCATTGCGCCTTCATCCGCCACTGCCGCAACGCGATCCTGCTATCTGTCCCCATTCTTTTCCCTGCCATGAGTGACCTATTTAAAGGGTTTGAACAACTGCTGGAACTGGCTAAAGCCTTAGAAGAAAAAGCTGAAAACGGCGAACTCAAGACTGAGTTTCGGGTCAGTTCGCGGGGCATGAGCAGTATTCCCAGGCAGGGCAATATTCCCGGTGGCCTTGGCACCAGCCGCATCCGGACAGGAACCAGTGACTCTGATGCAGGGCAAAATGACTCCACACCCGATGTGATCGTGCCTCCCCCACCTGCCGCTGCGACATCTACGCAAGCACCTGCGGCTTCCCTACAAGATGTGGGTGGCTTAGGGGATGTCTTGCAGGAATTGCGAGAATTGGTAGAAATTCCGCTCAAACGGCCTGATCTGTTGGCCCGGTTGGGTCTGGAACCTCCACGAGGCGTGCTACTGGTCGGGCCTCCCGGCACCGGAAAAACCCTGACGGCGCGGGCATTGTCTCAGGAGTTGGGCGTGAATTACATTGCGATCGCGGGTCCCGAAGTGATCGGCAAATACTACGGTGAAGCCGAAGGTCGATTGCGGAGCTTATTTGAGAAGGCGACTAAAGCATCTCCCTGCATCATTTTTATCGACGAAATTGATAGCCTGGTGCCCGATCGCAGCAAGGTGGAAGGGGAAGTCGAGAAGCGCCTGGTGGCCCAGCTACTCAGCCTGATGGATGGCTTTGCCCAAACGAAAGGGGTGCTTGTGCTGGCAGCCACCAATCGGCCTGACTATCTTGATCCGGCGCTGCGTCGTCCCGGTCGGTTTGATCGGGAAGTGCAGTTTCGCGTCCCCGATCGCCGTGGCCGGGTGGAAATTTTGGCCGTGTTGACCCGCGAGATGCCATTAGCCTCAGTGGACCTGGAGGCGATCGCCGATGCCACCGTCGGCATGGTGGGCGCAGATTTGAAAGCAGTTTGCCAAAAAGCCGCTTACACCGCGCTCCGACGGCAAGTTCCTTCCTTAGAAACTCCCATTCCCGCCGAGATGACCGTCACCCAGGACGATTTTCTACAGGCATTGCGAGTGGTCAAACCTTCCGTCCTGCGATCGGTGGAAGTCGAATCTCCCAACGTGCCGTGGGATCACATTGGCGGCTTAACCACGATCAAGCAAACCTTACAGGAATCTGTGGAAGGAGCCTTACTCTATCCCGACCTCTACGCCCGCACTGGAGCCAAAGCCCCGCGTGGCATTCTCCTCTGGGGGCCACCAGGAACCGGCAAGACTCTCTTGGCGAAAGCGGTCGCTTCTCAAGCGCGGGCCAACTTCATCGCTGTAAATGGCCCCGAACTGTTGAGTAAATGGGTGGGTGCAGCCGAACAGGAGGTGCGGGAACTTTTTCGTAAAGCACGGCAGGCCGCTCCCTGTGTGGTGTTTATCGACGAGATTGATACTCTGGCTCCGGCTCGTGGCAAGTTTCAGGGGGATTCGGGCGTGAGCGATCGCGTCGTTGGGCAACTCCTGACCGAACTCGACGGCTTGCAAGACTGTCTCAACGTGCTGTTAATTGGGGCCACCAACCGCCCCGATGCCCTTGATCCCGCCTTACTCCGGGCCGGACGCTTAGACCTGCAACTGAAAGTAGACCTGCCCGACTACGACAGTCGTTTAGCGATCTTGCAGGTGCATAACTGCGATCGACCCCTCGTCACCGTTGATCTGAGCCATTGGGCCACCCACACCGAAGGCTGGAATGGGGCTGATTTAGCTCTCCTCAGTAACCAGGCCGCCCTGGAAGCGATTCGGCGGTATCGCGCCCTCAACCTCACCGATCCCAGCCTGCTCCACATCACCAACGAGGATTTTGCCGTGGCCCATGCGGTGCTGCTTGACCAGAAGCACTAGTCTAACCCGCTCACCCCATTCCGTAGTCTGGTGTATTACGATGTAGTATAACTTGGGCAGATTGTTGTCCCAGGATCTATCATGAGCTAAAGCTATTTATCCGCCATGACCTACTTCGACCCCTACGAGTCTTACAACGCTCGCCAACCCCAGGCACAGGGGTTATTGAGTGCGGGCTGGCGACCCTACTATCGGCAGATCGACGTGCAGTTTCTCGCCAGTCTGGTCCTTCACGACACCAGCGAATTGGCTCACAAGTGGTTTAACCTCAACAGTAGTCTGGCCAACATTGCCGGACGGAATGAATATGCCTGGTGGGCGAATGTGCTGAATTTGTTTTCCGCCGATGCCCGCTACCACCTGGATGAATTTTGGAGTTACATTACCCCCGATCCTCCCTATCCCGATCATCATTTCGTGGATGTATTGAGCGTGGAAACGCCTGTCAAGCCTGTGATTAGTCGGGATTGCATCGCGATCGACCATGTGTTCAATCGCTTGCGGGAAATCATTATCCTCAAGATTCTGAAATTTCTGGGTCGGCCCCAACTGATTACTCAGTACTACCTCGATCGCCATTTCTATTTGCCCCTTCAGCAGTTCACCACCTGGGAACGGCTAGATGTGATCAACACCGCCTATGCTCAGTGGCAAGATCCCCAACTCTGGCTCCAGATCGATAATTTGGGGAAAGAGCGCCGCATGACCTTGATGGCACGCGATCTAAAACCGCTGGTGCAAAAAGTGGCGCATGGCCTAGCCGTCATGTTGAGTGGTTACCAGAGCCGCGTGGGCCAAATCCAGGCGGAATTCCCGATCCGCAGTTTTCCCGCCGATGTGCAGAACTTCACCGATGCAGTACAGCAAGCCATCCTGGATCAGGAGCAGCTCGCCGTTCTGGTGAGTGGGCAACCGGGAACTGGTAAAACCGCCTGGACTCAAGCTGTGGCGAAGGAAATTCTGGTGCCGCTGGGGTTTGTCACCTTCATTCTGGATCACGATGCGGTGCAAAATTTTGTACCACCCACCTATTTACAACGGGTGTGTTTGATCATTAATGAAGCCGACAACCTGGCTCAAGACCGTTCCTCCGAAGTGGCGCAGTACAGCAACAAGACAGAGCATATCCTCAGTTTGCTGGATGGTACGCTGTATCGCAGTGTGCTGGATGAACTGACGATGCAAAATGAACAGCGGTTAGTTATTTTGATGACCTGCAACACGACAGAACGGCTAGACCCGGCCATGCTACGCAAAGGGCGGGTGGACTTAACCTGCGAATTTACCCATCGGTTTGTGTGACCCAAGCATTTTGGGGCAGGCGGGCATTGGTAGAATCCAGGTGGTTTGGCTGGAGAAAAAGATTGGGCAAAAAAAAGGATAGATAACCAACCCGGTTCACTAATCGAGTGATGACCGTTCAACGCAACCAATCTTCTGAAAATCCAGAACTGGTGGTGGTTATCTATCCTGGCAGTTCATTCACCTGTGATTTAATACTGCCAAACTAATATGACGCGATCGTGTTTCGGAGATGACGGTGTAATGACAAATTTTTCGTAAAGTTTGCTAGAACAATGGGAGAAAATGGGTTTGCAATGCGTCATCAGCAATGGATCAAGCGCAATGGATCAAGATTTCATTTCTGTGAGATGAAGTTGTGACCCCATTGTCATACCCCCTGGCTAAGTTGGTATCAGTAGGAATTAGGTCAGATGAAAGACAACACTGCAATGAACACTTCAGCCAATACGTCTGCTAAACACGATCGCTTGAACTGGAAGAAACCTGCTCTGCTCCTCGCGTTGCCAGTGATTGGCGCAGGCGGGCTGATGCTGGGTGAACACCGAGTATTTAGCAAAACCGAACAACAAGCCGCGATCGTGCAAACCGTTGAAGCCCCTGCTGTAATGGCTCAAACCCCCAACCGCAGTGGGGCCATTCTTACCTCCAGCGATCCCAACTTTATTGTCAGAGCGGTGGATCAAGTCGGGCCAGCCGTGGTGCGGATTGATTCCTCGCGTACGGTTCGTAATCGCCTGCCTGCTGCCTTCCGTGATCCTTTTTTCCGGCAATTCTTTGGTAATGTGCCTGACCAACCCTCGACCCGCGTAGAACGAGGCCAGGGATCGGGATTCATCATTCGCAACGATGGTTTGATTTTGACCAATGCCCACGTGGTGAGTGGTGCGGATACCGTTACCGTCAAGATGAAGGATGGGCGGGAACTGCAAGGCAAGGTGATGGGCGCAGACTCGTTGACCGATGTCGCGGTCGTGAAGGTGCAGGGTGCCAATCTACCCACGGTGCGCCTGGGCAATGCGGATCAACTCAAACCGGGTGAATGGGCGATCGCGATCGGGAACCCCCTCGGTCTGGAAAATACTGTCACTGTGGGGATTATCAGCGCCACCGGACGGAGCAGTTCCGATGTCCGTGTGCCTGATAAGCGGGTCAACTTTATTCAAACTGACGCGGCCATCAACCCCGGCAACTCCGGTGGTCCCCTGCTGAACCAACGGGGTGAAGTCGTGGGGATGAACACCGCCATTATCGGTGGCGCACAGGGCTTGGGCTTTGCCATTCCCATCAACACGGCCCAACGCATTGCGGATCAATTGGTTGCCAAAGGCAAAGTCGATCATGCTTACCTGGGCATTCGCATGGCCACCCTAACCCCCGAACTACGCAGACAAATCAACAGCGATCCCGAAAGCAACCTCAATATTCGAGATGAACGCGGAGTGGTCGTCGTGGGGGTGATGCGCAACTCTCCTGCGGCCCAGGCCGGACTGCAACAGGGTGATGTGATCCAGCGTATCAATGGACAGGCGATCGCGTCGGCAGACCAAGTCCAGCA
The DNA here is from genome assembly GCA_033764685.1 of Leptolyngbyaceae cyanobacterium bins.349. Lineage (GTDB taxonomy): Bacteria > Cyanobacteriota > Cyanobacteriia > Leptolyngbyales > Leptolyngbyaceae > JSC-12. The sequence goes on along the minus strand of JANRIS010000065.1, from coordinate 32,518 downwards.
AGCCGTGGAAAAAACAGCAGTGGGTAATACCATGCAGGTAGACCTGACCCGCAACGGACGAGCCATGACCAAATCGGTGCGCGTTGGTACGTTTCCGGCCCAGGCTGCTCAGATGAATGAATAATGACCAATTTACGTAAAATCATTGAACTCGGTCATCCCACTCTACGCCAGGTGGCAGAGCCGATCGCCGATGTCAAAAGCGATCGCATCCAGACCTTGTGCGATCGCTTGCTAGTAATGGTGCGGGAGGCCAATGGAGTCGGCATTGCTGCGCCCCAGGTGGGTGAATCAGTGCGATTGTTCATCGTGGCCTCCCGGCCTAATCTGCGCTATCCCAACGCGCCGACAATGGCCCCCATGGCCCTGATCAATCCTCGCCTTGTAGCTCATAGTCAGGACACCGCAAAGGGCTGGGAAGGTTGCCTCAGTGTGCCAGGGTTGCGGGGGCTGGTACCTCGTTATCAAGCGATCGAGGTGGAATACACCGGACGCGATGGCAAGCTGTATCAGCAAACGTTGACCGATTTTGTCGCACGGATTTTTCAGCACGAATTGGATCATCTGGATGGCACCGTTTTTCTCGATCGCGTAGAAACAACTCGTGACTTAATGACAGAGCAGGAGTTTCAACGCCAGGTGATTCAAACCCTGTAAATCCAACGCTGTAAATCCAACCCTGTAAAACTGAATTACCGAATACTCTACTGCGCCTATCCGGCGGCTCGTAGCGGCAGCGTGATAGTGAACTTTGAGCCTTTACCGGGGGTAGATTTGAGCCTCACCCAACCGCCGTGCAGTTCTGCTAACTTTTGTGTGATCACCAGTCCCAAGCCGGTGCCCTGATGTTTACGAGTCAGGGAACTGTCAATCTGGGAAAACGGCAGAAACAGCGATCGCTGATCGGCTTCAGTCATGCCAATTCCTGTATCCCAGACCAGGAAATGAATCAATTTCAGATTGGCGAGGCTAGTATGGGCAAACTCTGCTAAGGTGTGAGCCTCGGCTGTGTGAGCCTCGGCAAAGGGCGGGGTCAGCGTGTAGGAGTCACAATACACCTTTAGCCCAACCGTTCCTTGTGGTGTGAATTTGATGGCATTCGTCAACAAATTCAGCAACATTTGCTTGAGCCGTCGTGGGTCTGCCACAATCCACTCCACATTGGGATCCAGATCAACCTCCAGGCTCAGACCCTGACTACTGGCCCGTTCCTGAATCAGACTGGTAACGGCTTCACAAATGTCGGCAATGTAAACGGCCTGCAAATCCAATTCCATCCGGCCTGCCTCTAACCGCGACAGATCCAGGATGTCGTTGATCAGTTCCAACAGATGTTGACCACTGTCGTGAATGCGTTCCAGATAATCTTTTTGTTTGGTGTTCAATTCGCCAAAAAATTCTTGCAGCAAGACGTTAGAAAATCCCAGGATGGATGTTAAAGGTGTGCGTAACTCGTGGCTGGTGGTCGCTACAAATTCCTGTTTTAGGCGGGTGGTTTCGGCCAGTTGGTGATTTTGATGTTCTAATCGTTGCCATTGCTGTTTCAGGTCTGTGATATCCCGGCAAACGCCAATTACCCGTTGCACGGTACCGGCAGGGTCGGTGATGGGCGCATAAATCGATTCAAAGACACGGTTTCCTTGTGGTAAAGCCAGTTCATGATCGACGAAGACCTTTTCGGCAGTGTCAAAGGCTTGGCGAATTAATTGATCTAAGGCATGACTACCCGTTCGCATTAATTCTTGGTTAGTTTTCCCAATGATGGCTTCGGGCGGGCGTTCCAGGAGGGCGCATCCGACTGGATTGATGGAGATGTAACGCAGTTGGGGGTCGTATTCGACAAACACATCAATGGATTTTTCCAGAAACGATCGCAAGTACTCGGCGCTCACCCGTTGTTCATGTTCTTGCCGATAGAGGGTGGCCTGTCGTTGGGCGATCGCGCAGTAGTGGGCAGTTTGTGCCACTAATTCGACTTCGGCCTGGTCAAACTGGCGATCGTGCAATTGCAGCACCAGGATTAACCCCAACGGTTGACTGCCATCTGTAATCGGGCGCAGGAGTTCGCAAATGCGTGTTGTCACACGCCAGGGGAGATTGGTGTCGGTGGCAGTGACCAGTTTCAAGAAGCAGGTATCTTCCAGGGAGCCGTTGCAGCAACAGGTCTGGTTTTCGAGGAATTGCTGCTGTAACGGCAACGGCAACTGTTGGAGGGCAAAATGTTGCCCCAGAACCGTATGCTGTGGCGGGATGGCATCACTCAAAGCTTCAAAGGTGACTTCAAAGGTATTGTCTTGCGGGTGATAAAGGCTCACCAGGCAGGCATCTGCTGCCAGAGTCTCAACTAATCCCTGCACTACCGTCGTAAATAAGTGCGTTTCGTTGAAATCACGATGCAAGCATTCCGTCAGGTTCCGAATGAACTGCTCAAATTTGAGCGATCGCTCTAAAGATTGGGTGCGCTGTCTGACTCGATCCTCCAATTCCTGAGTGTAGTTGGTGAGCTGGTTCAGCAGTTTGGTTTGCTCCAGTGCGATCGCCAATTGATTGGCGACGGCTTCCACCAGATGCCGGTCATCCGCCGTCCATTGGCGCGTTGACTGGCATTGATGAACGGCCAGCAACCCCCAGAGTTGTCGCTGATCCGGGGCCAGCGATGCATCCATACTCAAGATGCCCGTGGCAATCATACTTTGCACCTGCAAGTTCGCCAGCATGGAGTGATGACAACCTGCTAATTGCGCCCTGGCAACATCATCCACGCTCCATAACCGGCCACTGCAATAGGCATCTAGATACGGTGGAGGAATGCAATCTGGGCCAAAGGTTTGCCCCTGCATGGCTGGATGGTGAGGATGCACGGCTTCGCTGACACAGGTGCCACTCCCGTCGGCAAAAATTTGATAGATCACCACGCGATCGGTGTGTAGAGCCTGGTTCAGTTCCACCACTGCACGTTGCAACATTGTGGGCAAATCCAGCGATGAGCGAATTCGCACTGCAATATTGTTCAGCAGGGTTTCCCGCTCCTGCCGTTTTTGAATTTCCTGAAGCGTTTGTAACCGATGGGCTTCCAGTTGGCGGCGATCGCTCAAATCGGTGACAAACCCCAACAAAAAACTGTTCTCGTCATCCGGGTTGCCCACCAGGGATAACTTCACTTCGACCCAAACAACGCGCCCATCAGACCGATGATACCGCTGCTCAAAAATGCGCTGCTCCCCATACTGCACACTTTGCTGAATCATCTCTAACGCGATCGCAAAATCCTCCGATGCCGTAATCGCTTGTAAATCTAACCGATACAACTCAGCCTGGGTATACCCAGTCAACTGACAAAAGGCTAAATTGGCGGCCACAATGCTGCCATCCAGGTTGGCCTGAAACATCCCTAGAGGCATTTGGTCCAAAACAGGCTGAAATAACAGGCACCCAGCTTGAGTTGATCCCCGATTGAGCGTGGGGCACTCGGACGGGGAGGCCACGGGTTGCGTAATCTGCAAAAATCCTTGCCAGAATTGGCTGATCGACTGACCCCACGGCTCCGGCGGCATCGTCTGGAGCAATGCTGAGGCGATTGCCGGAGAGGCCGATTGCCCCAACAAATCCGCAATCATCTGGCGTTCTAGCATCAGCGTCACCTGCCAGCGAGGACGGCGATCGCGGTTCCCGGTTGCCTCATCCGGGGAGTGGCAGGGGCGATCGGTTGCATCTGCTTGCAGCAAGACCCAGAGCCAAAAGTGTTTGGTCCCCAGCAAAACGCCCGCCTCAATGCCCCGCAATAAGAGTGGAGATTCAGCCAGCGGTTGCGCGAGGTTGTCAATGACAGGACTCACCGACGCATGAAAGCCGTTGATCGTGGAGTAACTTGTCTGGGCTGCGATCGCCTGAGCGGTCGTTACCAAATCCACCTCAGCCACGTATCCCTGATGCTCGGCATAGTCTTCCACAAATTGTTGCCAAACTCGTTGGAGGTTTTGCCGAATGACAACATTCTCACCAGCGAAGACGACCTGTTGTAGGGTATCTGTCGCACAAATCGCTGTGTGCAGATTTTGAAAGAGTGGAAACAAATCTGACCAAGCCAAATGCCAGGAAATCTGACTTGGAAGCATCAGGTGATTCATTTATTACACGAATAATAATGAACTGAAGTCAGGCGATCGCGTCAATTTAGGGAAGAGCTTGAAGCGTTTTAAGTGATAATGTGTGCAAAAATACACTTTTTCTAATATTGTTCCCTGAAGTGACTTTTTCGCCGCAAGAAAAGAATCAATTTTTGTAAGGTGGAATTGAGCAAGACTTACCCGGAACGGGCCACTTTCCCCAAGTAAATCGGGATGAACCTGGATAAGATTGCAATGACTGAGAATTGTGAATTCCACAGATGTCACCATGTGGACGGGTTTGACAAGTGTTTTGCCTTGCAAGTAGAGAGTTTAGTAAAACCTGCCCATCCAAATATGTTGCTTAACCGATATATTCTTAACCGATTCTGTGGTAAAGCGTATCTCGTTGCTGAAAGGGTCTCCTCAAAGACGAGATGGCCCGTTGCAGTTGTTCAACACTCAAACAGGTGCCCCCTTGAGCACCGGCCATGGTGGTGATGTGCTCCTCCATCAACGTGCCGCCCAAGTCATTGCACCCCCAGCGGAGAGCCTCTGTCGCGCCTGCAATGCCGAGCTTGACCCAACTGGGCTGATGATTGGGAATCCAGTGCCCCAGGTAAAGGCGAGCGACTGCCGTTAAGCGGAGTGCATCTTGCAGAATGGGTTGATCATGCCCCACGCGCCGACGAAGAGACTTGGGTGCCTCCTGCCCCACAAACGGCAACAGAATAAATTCCGTGATGTGGGCCGGGTAATCATGCTGGAGCGCTGTTTGTTGCAGCGATCGCAATTGTTCTAGATGCCGAATTTGTTGGACTGGCGATTCGATATGGCCGGAGAGCATCGTGCTGGTGGTGGGCATTCCTAAGCGATGGGCCGTACTCACAATCTCTAACCAGGTGGCCGTGTCAATTTTTTCCGGACAAAGAACCTTGCGTACCTCATCATCCAGTACTTCGGCTGCCGTTCCTGGCATCGACCCCACTCCCGCATCCTGTAAAGCCCTGATCACATCGGCATAGGTTAACCCATCTTCGCGGGCGATAAACTGCACCTCTTGCGGGGAAAAGGCATGGAGATGAAGGGAGGGAAACTGTTCTTTAATGCCCCTGACGATTCGCAGGTAGTAATCCAGCGATCGCCCGTTGTGCTTTGCTGCTAGGTTTAACCCGCCCTGCATACAGATTTCGGTGGCATGGCGTTCTACCGCATCGGCAGCTTTGGCCAGGATTTGTTCCAGGTCCAACCAGAAGGCATCTGTGTCGCCCTCATCTCGCCGAAAGGCACAGAAGCTACAGTGCTGTTCACAGATGTTGGTGAAATTGAGATTGCGGTTGATGACATAGGTGACGGTGTCGCCCACCAGAGCTTGACGCAGGCGATCGCTGGTGGCTTGCAAAATCGCCTGGTCTGCGGGAGTCGTTTGAGTCAGCAAAATCAGCCCCTCTGCCGGAGTGAGAGGCTCTCCAGCTAGGGCGCGATCGCAAATCGAATGAACCGTTTCAGTCAGCACGAGTCAGTCTAATGAACCCACCCCTCCAGCCTACAGCGAGTTTTATTCCTTGCCTACGTTCAAACTGCGAATGAATCCATCCTTTTCATTCCCTAAATAGGGCGATTTCGCAAGTGTCCTGCTTGATCTTGCTGCAATTTTCATCGTTTGAGCCGCTGCGATCGGTTTCAGACAAAGCCTTGGTGAAGCACCCGGATTCCTGTACCAAAGTCAGGAAACATGGGAAAGGGTGATGTAGGTTAACTTACTGGCTGACTCAGGTCACGCCTCCACCCCCGGTGAATCTCTATACTTTCTGGAGAAGAACTAGTTTTGTCAATATTTTTTGACAAAAAATGACGCAATTTCTCAATGATTTGGGGTGCAAAAACTGTCTATTCCCGATTTGAAGCCAGTCTGCATAAAATTCATTCTGCAAACTGATAGCTCTGATCGAGAACCGTAACGTTACGGAACTCTAAGCACTGTTCTCCAGTCCCGAATGACGGGAACACTAGCGACACGACTGAAGCCCACTTATCTGGAGCAACCGAGACAAAGCCCTATGCCAGCAACATCTTTTTACGTTGAAGCAGACTACGACGAGCAAGCCTTCTCTCAGAGTTTTCAGTCTGATCACCCAGAGGGTGATTCCACAGTTGACGACCTGATGAGTTTGGAGATGGATTCTGTCGATCCAGCCCATCTGCGCCGCGCCGCAAGTCGCCGTACAACGGATCTGGTGCGCCTGTACCTGCAAGAAATTGGGCGGGTGCGCCTGTTGGGGCGGGACGAGGAAGTTTCAGAAGCGCAACGGGTGCAACGCTACATGAGCTTGTTGGAACTGCGGCAGAAAGCTGCTGAACAAGAAGTTGAAGCCATCCAAGCTTATGTGAAGTTGATCGATGCCCACGATCGCCTCACGGCCCACCTCGGTCATCGTCCTTCTCTGGAGCGCTGGGCCACCGAGGGGGGAGTCACGGTGACAGAACTCAAGCCGATTATGGCGGAAGGCAAGCGGGCCTGGGCACAGCAGGCCAAGCTCGGCGTGGACGAACTGGAAAAAATCCAGATGGAAGGCATCCGCGCTAAAGAGCACATGATCAAGGCCAACCTGCGCTTAGTGGTGTCGGTAGCGAAGAAATACCAGAATCGGGGGCTGGAACTGCTGGATCTGATTCAGGAAGGCACTTTGGGGCTGGAACGGGCGGTGGAAAAGTTTGACCCCACAAAAGGCTACCGATTCAGCACCTACGCCTACTGGTGGATTCGTCAGGGCATCACCCGCGCGATCGCTACCCAGAGCCGCACGATTCGCCTGCCCGTTCACATTACGGAGAAGCTGAACAAAATCAAAAAAGCGCAGCGCAAAATTTCCCAGGAAAAGGGCCGCACTGCCACGATGGATGACATCGCTAAGGAACTGGAAATGACCGCGCCTCAAGTGCGGGAGGTGTTGCTGCGCGTGCCTCGCTCCGTTTCGCTGGAAACTAAGGTCGGCAAAGAAAAAGATACCGAACTGGGCGACCTGCTAGAAACCGACGACATTACCCCGGAAGACACCCTGATGCGAGAATCTCTGCGTCGGGATCTGCAACAACTCCTGGCCGACCTCACCAGCCGCGAACGGGATGTAATTCAGATGCGCTTTGGTCTGGGGGATGGGCAACCCTATTCTCTGGCCGAAATTGGGCGGGCGCTGGATTTATCGCGGGAACGAGTCCGGCAGATCGAAGCCAAAGCGTTGCAAAAACTGCGTCAACCTAAACGCCGCAATCGCGTGCGCGACTATTTGGAATCGCTGGGTTGATTGTTACCTGTACTCTCTCTAACGACATGAGATTATTGGCTGGGGTTGGCAATTTGTTAACCCCATTTTTTTGGTGTTGCTGAATTGAGGTATGAATATCAGCATTCGCCCTCACCCTAGCCCTCTCCCAATGGGCGAGGGAACAAGATTTCTAGCTCCCTTCTCCTGGGGGAGAAGGGTTGGGGATGAGGGCAAATCATCCTTGCATTCAGCAACCCCCATTTTTTTGTTCAGATGCAAGCCACCAAAAAACGCTAGATCTTTCCGGCGATTCTGGGCAAACTGCTAATAAGGTGCATCATCAGGACAAACCCCTATGGAGCAGATTTGGCAGGCAGCTCTGTGGCTATCGGCAAGTTTTTCGTTTCCTTTCGCGATCGCGTCACTGACTGATCGAGTCCTGTCATCTACTTTAGATTCACATTGGATGGCGACCCAGTCCACCCTTGAGACCTCTACTCCCCGTTGCCAGACCCTTATTGCGGATCCCAATCCCCCTCTCAATGTGCGCTCCAGTCCGATTGTGGCGCTGGATAATCGCTTGGCCAGCCTCCCCAATGGCACGACTCTAGCTGTAGTTGATGAGCAGGATGGTTGGCTCCGGATCAATAGTCCAATTCAAGGATGGGTTTACAAGGAATTAACGGTTACAACCTGTGCGAATGCGGCAAAAACCGCCACGGTGAACCATCCCATTCCGATTAACCTGCCGCCACAAAACCAGGATTATCAGTTGATAGCGATCGCGACGGAACAGTACCACTCTGGCAACCTGAAGGGGGCGATCGCTCTGACCAAAACGGTTTCTCCCCAAACTGCCGCCTATCCCAATGCTCAACGGCTCGCCTACCAGTGGCAACTGGACTGGAACCGGGCTGAATCCGACTATTATGTAGCGCAAAAAGCCCTCCGGGATGGACGCTGGCAGGATGTTTTGAACCAGGTGAATGGTTATCCCGATATCCGTTACTGGCGCGAAAAATTAGCTTTATTGGTGCAACAGGCCACAACGCAACGTCAAACATCCACCCCTTAACGGACTCAGTATCCGGTTAGAGTGGGGCAGCTTTGCAGATGTTGTTGGAGCGATCGCTCTCCTTGCATCAAAATTCCGGGATGTTGTTGGGGGGCGCGCGTGGCGGGAGTCGTCTCAGGGGCGATCGCATCGGCCCAGAGCAACCAGCGACTGCCACGGGGTAGGGTATTCAAGCTAACGGGATTTTGGGTCAACCAGACGAGGGGAGCCGTGGGCAAGCTTTGAGTCCGCGCGGTTTCGCCCGCTTGAGTCGCTGCCAGTGCTTCCAACACCACCTGATTACCTTGAATTAAGCCAGTGCCTGCGGTCCAGAGCTTGACATTCAGATTACGGTGACAGGCATAGAAGTACAGCGAAGCCGCCGCAATCACGGCCTGTTCAAAGGCGTCATCCGTTGACTCGGAACTGAGCGATCGCCAGGAAAAGGCACTGTCCAGACAGATCAATAATTCCTGACCCCCGGTGAAAATTTCTAATTCCCGCACTCGCAATTCCCCATAGCGGGCACTGGAACGCCAATGGACCAGGCGCGTCGGATCGCCCCATCGGTAAGGCCGCAAAGATCGCGTTAGCCCTTCGGTTGCAGCCTGGGCGCGGCGATCGCTGTTGAACAACAGACTGGCATCCTGGCCCATATCATCAATCAGGGGACAGTGAGTCAGGGGTAACACCGTCGGGTAGACAACGGCGGTCGCTTTGGCCGCTCGTACCCGCCGACACCAAAACAACCCCAGAGGATTGGCCGTTCGCAGTTGGGTGTGTTGCCAGCGATACACGCCGCGCCGCTGAGTCGGGTAGCAGTAAATCCAATGATATGCAGCCGTGGGCGCTATGTGCTCAATGGATTTTTGGATCGAGCGGCCCAACGGCGGTGGCAAATCATCCTGAATTTGCAGCAGGGTTTTGGGTTGGCGACTGCGATTTTCGATGATCAATTCAATCGTCAGTTGATCGCCTGCACTCACAGGATGGATGGGTGCCCGGCGGATGTGTAACTGCCGCAAGGTCCGTTCTGGCAAAATTGCGGCGATCGCCAATAGGGCCAGCCCAATGCCACTAATCACATACAACCACCCGGCCAGGGTATTGGTGGCGGCAACGAAGAAGAAAATTGACAACGCGCCCAAAAGCCACCCGCTGTAGGAAGGGGCAACCCAGTGGGATTCTAACCAATCTGCAAACCGACGATTTAGGCGCATAACAGAGGTAATTTCTCAAAAGAGGCATGATGAGAATCTAAAGATCCAATTCCTCAGGGCGATTGTCGATACAATGAGGAGTATTAAAAATCGCAATGTCAGCAGATATACTGTTTGCTTGCGTCTACCTGTTCGTTCAGGTGAGCAATTCGGATCCTTCAGGCTAGTTTACCCAGGGTTTCGCTCAAATGACGACCTTGATGGCTTGATGAATTTCCCTCGACGAGAGATGCACTAGGGAGACTATATGACTAGTTCCATGACACCACGTCACAACGAAGGGGGTTCCCCTGTTCCACCTCCCCCACCCGCTCCATCGCCTGCAACCATCAAGCCTAGAAGTACGATCGAGCAGATGGTACGGGATGCCCACGCTCGGCAGGCATCGGATATTCATATTCGTGTGGGAGAACCGCCCCGCTTTCGGGTTCAGGGTCAGATGGTGATCATGCGGGATCAGGTCAAGGTCACTCCTCAGATTTTTGAGCAGTACTTGAACGAAATTCTTACCCCCCACCAGCGCCAATTGTTTGTGCAGAATAAGGAACTGGATACCGCAATTTTTTATCCAGGGTTGGTGCGGTGTCGGGTGAACTGTTTTGACTCCCTCACGGGTGGGGCGATCGTGTTGCGGTTGATCTCCCTGGAGGTGCCCTCCATTAATGGATTGGGTCTGCCCGATGTGTTGAAGTATCTCTCCACCTTTTCTCAGGGCTTGATTCTGGTGACTGGCCCAACGGGATCGGGTAAATCGACGACGCTGGCGGCCATGATCCGCCATATGAACGAAGTCAGCAATCGCCACATTGTCACCATTGAAGACCCCATTGAATATGTGCATTCCTCGCAGAAGTGCCTGGTGAGCCAGCGAGAGGTAGGCTTGCACACGCTGGAGTTTCAGAGTGCGTTGCGATCGGTTTTACGGGAAGACCCGGATGTGATTTTGATCGGGGAGATGCGCGATCGCATCACCGTTGATACGGCGCTCAAAGCTGCTCAAACTGGCCACCTGGTGTTAGGAACTCTGCACACCCGCAATGCGATTAATGCTCTCAACCGTCTGCTCAACATTTATAACCCCGATGAGCAACCGGCGATGCGAGTTCAAATTACCGAATCTTTGATCGCCGTCATCGCGCAATTGTTGATTCCCACCACTGATGGCCGCCGCACCGCCGCCCACGAAATTTTGATCAACACTCCGGCAATGGCCGATTATTTGCTCAAGGGGAATGACTCGGAAGCCTTTCAGCTGATGGAAACAGGAGTGAATGAAGGGATGCAGGTCATGAACCAGGTTTTGTGTGATCTGGTGCTGCTGGGGAAAATTAGCCCCGATGAAGCCGTGAAAGCGTCCCCTGATCCGGGTGATTTACGCCGCCGCGTCCGGAACGAAGGGTACGATCCATCCCGCTCCTCGAATCGCGAATTTCTGCATAACACCTAAACCCTGCTTCCAGGAGCAGGATGGGTGCAGCCTTTGGCAATTCATGTTGGATCAACCTCAAGAACATGCCCAAAGACTGCACCCGAACGCATCTCTTCTCCGCCCAATTTCCTTAATGAGGCGCGATCGCTACGGATTTGGGAGCCTTTAGCCAGGTAAACCGAAAGGTCGTGCCCTGCCCCACCGCAGATTCCAATTCCACTGAGCCGCCTTCCGTTTCCACCACCTTCTTCACAATGGATAGTCCTACGCCAGTATTCTCCTGCTCATCGCGGGCTTTCAAAGTTTGGAAGATCGTGAACACTTTGCTATGAAACTGGGGGGCGATGCCGGGGCCGTCATCCGTTACTTCAAATTCAAAGCATGATCCCTGGTCCCGTCCAGTAATCGTGATTTTGCCATTGGGGCGATCGTGGTGTTTGACGGCATTGCTGATGAGATTGGCAAACACCTGACCCAGTAACAATCGGCGTGCCGTTAATACGGGTAAGTTGGGGGCAATCTCGATGGTGAAGCTGGAGGGCGGCGCTAAAGAATCCACAATCTCATTGAGTAGACTTTCGACGCTGAAGGTTTCGATTTTGGAATCGACCCGCCCCACGCGAGATAACTCTAACAATCCGTTGATCAGTGCCTCCATCCGGTTGACGCGCGATCGCAACAGTTGTAATTGTTTTTGATTCTCCGCCGGAATCTGGTCCATTAAGTCTTCCTCAATCCAGATAGAAAGATTGGCGATCGCTCTCAACGGCGCTTTGAGATCATGGGACACGACGTAGGCAAATTGGTCCAAGTCTTGATTCCGTTCCTGCAACAGGGCGGTGGTTTGCGCCAGGATGGTGTTCAGGCGGGTCAATTCTGTGGCTCGCTCCTGTAGCGATTGGGCCGCTCGCTTTTGCTCAGTGATTTCCTGCACCGTCACATTCACTCCCAGAATGTTGCCCCCTGGACCGCGTAGGGGGTAGTAGCCCACCAGCCAATCCCGCTCGACCTTGGGTTTGGCTGGAATGGTGCCATGCACTTCCTGATTCAAAATCGGGATGCCCGTTTGCAGAACGTGCTGGAAAGATTTTTCCTGGATTTCTCCCAGTTCGGGCAACACCTCGCGCACGGTCCGGCCTAAATGCTCCGCCGCGCTGACCCCATTAATTTCTGCTAAAGAGTCATTAATGCGAGTAAACCGCAGTTGGGTATCCAGAACACAGAGGCCAATGGGCGCAGAAGCGTAAATCGCTTCGATCTCGGCCAGTTGTTGTTTTGCGCGTTCCTCACTTTCTCGCAGGGCCACTTCCGCCGCCTTGCGACTGGTGATATCTTGAATGACTCCCACCATGCGTACCGCTTGCCCTGTCGCGTCGTATTCACCCCGCCCAAAGACATCCACCCAGCGTATTTCGCCGTTGGGCAATTGCAACCGATGCTCTGCGTCAAAATCTTGGTGCTGGTTTAATGCGTCCTGTAACTGGGCTTCGAGGGTTGGCAATTCGTCGGGGTGTATCCGCTTGGCCCAATCCTGATAGGACCGTTCGGCCTGACCAGGGGGATAGTCGAAAATGATTTCGTGTTGGGGAGTCCAGTAGAGGGTGTTGGTCGTCACGTCCCAATCCCACCAACCCATTTTGGCGGCATCGAGGGCCAGGGTGAGGCGATCGGCATAGGTTTGCAGGTCTACTTTGGCAACCTCGGCTTGTTGACGGGCTGCTTGCTCACTTAATAGCAATTCTTCCATCCGATGATTGGAGGCTTCGAGTTGAGCGGTGCGATCGCTGACTAATTGTTCAAGCTGGTCCTGGTATTGTTTCAGTTCTTGCTCAACTCTTAAGCGTTCGCTGATTTGGGCCTGAAGCTCCTGATTCGCCTGCCGCAGTTGGGCTGGACTGGGTAAGGCCAGCGCTTTGGGCACAATGGGCACCAGTTGAATGGCGGTGTAAACTGACACTGCCGCCGTTGCACTTTTAATCGCACCGGATAACCAGTACACCGGGTGCCACAGGGTCCATACTTCCATCAGATGAGAGGTGCCGCAAAACACAATGAAGGCCCCAAACATCAGGAAGATGGTATTGAAGGGCAGATCCTGCCGCCGCCGAACGAAATATAGAAGCGTAATGGGAATGGAATAGTAGGCGATCGCGATGAAAACATCCGACAGCACATGGAGCCAAACCAATCCCGGTTGCCACAAATAACAATGGCCGTGGGGAATAAACGAACCGGAACCGAAAAAAACTTGCAAAGCATCCAACATCATTTTGGCAGCTTGCTCACTGGCAAAGGGTGTATCTAGCAAAACAGAGGAAAAAATCCGCTGTCTTCTGCCGCAAGACAGAGACAGGCTGAAAAATAGAGTCGATTGAATCCCTCGACTCTATGTACTCTAGACGGAACCCCCTACAAGTGGGCAGTTCGTCGTAGAATGCTAGGAAACTTTGTAAACAGGCATTGAGGAATTCATGACTGAGGTTGCGATCGGGATTATTGGTGGTAGCGGGCTTTACAAGATGGAAGCCCTCCAGGACGTTGAAGAAGTTCAAGTCGATACTCCCTTTGGGTCGCCCTCCGATTCCTTGATTCTAGGCACATTAGATGGGGTTCGTGTGGCCTTTTTGGCCCGTCATGGTCGCAACCATCACCTATTGCCAACCGAATTGCCCTTTCGGGCCAACATCTACGCCATGAAAAGCCTGGGGGTTAAGTATCTCATTTCCGCGTCTGCGGTCGGCTCTCTCAAAGCGGAAGCCAAACCCCTCGATATGGTCGTGCCGGACCAATTTATCGATCGCACCAAAAACCGCATTTCCACCTTTTTCGGTGACGGCATTGTGGCCCATATCGCTTTTGGTGATCCAGTGTGCCCGAAGCTGGCCGGGGTGCTGGCCGATGCAGTGGCCAGTGCCAACTTAACCGATGTCACCCTGCATCGAGGTGGCACCTACGTCTGTATGGAAGGTCCCGCCTTCTCCACCAAAGCCGAATCAAACCTCTACCGGAGTTGGGGTGCGACGATTATCGGCATGACGAATTTGCCCGAAGCGAAACTGGCGCGAGAAGCAGAAATTGCCTATGCCACACTGGCGCTGGTGACTGATTACGACTGCTGGCATCCCGATCACGATAGCGTCACCGTTGATATGGTGATTGCCAACCTGCAACGTAATGCCGTCAACGCTCAAAAAGTCATTCAGGAAACGGTGCGGCAGTTGAGTACCAATCCTCCTGAATCAGAGGCTTTTTCCGCCTTGAAGTATGCCATCCTCACGCCGCTAGACAAAGTGAGGCCCGAAGCCAAGGAACGCTTGAGCTTGTTGTTACAAAAGTATGTGTAGCGAGTTTACGGTCGGTTTGCCTGCAAGTAGGTCCACACTTCAGTCAATACCCGTTTGGCTCCTTCAAACGTGAGGCGGGCGATCGCGGCCTCATACTCCAGCCACGCATAATCACGAATTTCTTCTACCTGACAGGCCACCGCCTGCGTTTCAACAATGGCTGGATAATACACAACCGTTTTATCAAACCGCTGCCCATCACGGGTAAAGCCATATTGCTCAGCAAAGGAAATTTCTGGCAACACAGTGTATTGGTCAATTCCAGTTTCTTCCACAAATTCGCGGCAGGCTGCCTGAAGCGCATTTTCACCCGGATCAGCGTGCCCCTTAGGAAATCCCCAATGACCTGCATGATGTTGAATCAACAAAAACTGATACGCATCCCTTAACTGTGAAATGGGAATGATGCCAAATGCTTCGTCCTTTGCATTCATTGAGCCAGCCATGCTGAATGGGTAAAGGTGGAATCTTTGCATCATACACCCGCCAGAAAAAAGAGGAACGAAATAACAAACGTAGGAGCACTCAAATGAATGCTCCTACACCAATGGAGAATCGCCAAATTCCTTAGACTTTGGCGGCCACTTCTTTGGCGGCACTGGGAGACTGGAAGGCTTGCTCTAACCGCATGACGCGCTTTGCCTGTGCCGACAGGGCGGAAGCATCTAACCAATTGGCGATCAGGGCATCCGTTGAGAATAATCCTGCACCATTGATGACGAAGAACAAGAAGCAAACGGCATACACGGCGGATAATTCCAGGTAAGGAATGTTAAACCCTGACACCAACACATGGTGATACATGGCTACCGTCATGGTGCCAAATAACCCCAGGGCCGCAGGCCGAGTGAGTAACCCGATCGCCACCAGCGGCGCACCCACTGTTTCCGTCAGGGCTGCCAGATAGCTGAAGAAAATGGGGAACGGCAACCCAATCACTTCAACATAGGCTTGCGAGAAACTTTCAATATTAGAGAACTTATCCAGGCCGTTGTGCAGCATCATCATGCCGACCACGAACCGCAATACCGCCCAGGTTGTTTGTGACCAGAAATTGGGAGCCGTCGTTGGCTTTAAGACATTCGTTAGCAGTGCGCTGACCTTCATGGGGAGGAATCCTTAAGCGGAATGAAGTATTACATTAAAAAATCTAACGTAAATCATTAAGAAATGTAAGCTTCCTGAGGATTGAGCGATCGCAAATTGGGGCGTAGCGCTAGGCAAAACCGCGATCGCTCTCTGCACCCCCTATGCATCAAATCTCTGATTGGCATCACCCAGACGGGTACTGTGGAGTGTTTGACGCGGGGCTAGAGTGGGAATACTCTGATTGCCAGCAAATTGATCGGCTTGCGATCGTCGGCAACTGTTCTCTACTCCGCCAATTCCATCTCTACTCCGCCAATCCTATGACAAAAGTCATTGCCAACCTTTTCCTCACAACGGTGCTGCTAGGGTCCGCTACTTCCACCCTGGCCCAGGAATGTCTGAATTGTTGGACTAACCCGAAAACGGGCAAACCCGAAAGCCTGGATCAGGGGATGAATGGGTCTTCACCCGCGCGATCGCCAAACCAATCCGCCCAAAGAAGTGTCATTGTGTACGGCAGACGAACCTGTGGTCTCACCACCCGCATGATGCAACAACTGGATGCGAACCGCATTACTTACCAGTTCAAAAACGTGGACGATCGCACCGTTAACGTGGAAATGTGGGAACGATTGCGCGCCGCCGGATTGGCGAATAACCGCTCCATTCGGCTGCCGGTACTCTCCGTAAAAGGCAAAACAATGGTCAATGCAACGCTTGCCGATGTGCAAGGTGGCCTGCGATAGCGGTTGTGGTCACTCAAATTTGTGCTGTGCAAAAACAAAAGTCGGGCAAATTGAGGTTTGCCCGACTCAGTTGCAAGATTAGCCCGATTGATAGCCGAATCTACAAATATCTGAATCTACAAATATCTGAATTCACGGATAGCTGAAGGGAGCATCCCACTTTTGTAACCCTCACCTTAAATCCCTCTCCCAGAGCGGGAGAGGGACTTCCAATCTGGCTCCCCTTCTCCTATTTTGGGGGAAGGGGTTGGGGGATGAGGGCAATTCTGCAAAATTGGGATGCACTCTAGCTGAATGTACAGGTATTTGAATCCACAAGTATTTGAATTCATGCGGGCCAGTCAACCTACTTATCAGGTTGGGGGGTCATCCGTAGATACGGTTTGACTTCCGTGACCCCTTTGGGGAATTTCTGCTTAGCTTCCTCTGTGGAGATGGACGGTACCACCACCACATCATCCCCATCTTTCCAGTTCACGGGTGTGGCAACCCCGTAGTTATCGGTTAGTTGCAGCGAATCAATGACGCGCAGAATTTCTTCAAAGTTGCGTCCGGTGCTGGGGGGATAGGTAATGGTCAGGCGTAACTTGTGTTGGGGATCAATCACAAACACAGTCCGGACAGTGACCTTGGCGTTGGCATTGGGATGGATCATTCCATACAGATTAGACACAGACTTATCTGCATCCGCAATGATGGGGTAATCAACAGTGGTGTTTTGAGTTTCATTAATGTCGCTAATCCAACCCGCGTGAGAGTTGGCATCGTCGACGCTGAGGGCAATGACTTTAGCATTGCGCTTATCGAATTCAGGTCTCAGTTTAGACACTTCACCCAGTTCAGTCGTGCAGACAGGCGTATAGTCGGCTGGGTGAGAAAACAACACAACCCAGCTATCTCCAGCCCATTCATAAAAATCAATTTCCCCTTCAGAGGTTTGTTGCTTGAAGTTGGGAACGGTATCGCCTAGTTGGAGAGTCATATGCTGAAATACTTCCTTGCAGATTCCAAAAACTACGATCAGACCTTGATCATGCCATAAACCCCGGTTTTCCGGTCGGAGTTTGGATCTATTTTAGCAGAGGTTGACTGGATGGCCTGCAATTCAAACCTGTATCCAGTTTAAGGTGCGTTGCCAGCCAACCCTGGAAAACCATTTCCCAGCCTACCAGGTTGATACTGAATGAAATTGCTAATTATCATTGCGGGCGTTGCGAATCCCGTGAAGTGTCCCAGTGGACTTGAGTTAGGATAGGCTACGCTGGGTCGTAGAAGCTAACCATCATTGGTCCGTTCATTGGTCTGTTCGTTTAATTATGGTGAATTTACACCATCTTCATGCGCTTAATTTTGTGTCAAGGCGCAAAATTATCGGACAAGATAGCAACAGAGAACTTATTCGCACGCCTTAAACATTCATGGACTCAAAAGCACTGTTAATTGTTGATGAACAACCTCTCCCCCTGAGGCAATGTCTGCGGTACCTGCAAATGGCTGGTAAGCTGCAAGGATTTATTGGAGATATCCTGCGCCAGTATGTTTTAGAACGGGAGCTGGAAACGCGGCAAGACCTGGACATTAACCCGGCAATGGTGGAACAGGCCGTGGTGGATTTTCGTTTGCAAAACAAGTTGACGGAACCGCAAGCATTCCAGGATTGGTTGGCCCGCAATGGCAGCACCTACGAAGTCTTTCATCAGCAAATTACGAGCAGCTTCAAGCTAGAGAAGCTGAAGGTCCAAATTGCTGAAGCCCGGTTGCAGGAGTATTTCATTGAGCGCAAACTGATGCTCGATCGCATTGTGTTGTCGCGCATTGTGGTGGAGAGTAAGGAACTGGCCGAAGAACTCCGCACCCAAATTTCGGAGGGTGCCAGTTTTGAACAATTAGCTCAGGAATATTCCAAATCCGATGAGCGCGTGGCGAATGGCATGATGGGGCCGGTGAGCCGGGGGACGATGCCAGATGCGTTGAGGGCCGCGATCGATTCGGCCAATCCGGGTGATCTGGTGGGGCCGATGCAAATCGAAAATTATTGGGCCATCTTTCGAGTGGAGCAGTTTTTACCCGCTACCCTGGAAGACAACCAATTGAAGCAAGCGATGCAGAATGAACTGTTCGATCGCTGGATTGCGGAGAAAATTCAAGCAATGACGGTGAAGCTCCAGGTCACTGAGTAAAACGCTGGTCTGGCTGCCTCAGAAATTCCCATTTCCATTGTTCAATCCTTCGTTGTTCGTTGTCCTGCCCCCACCCACTGGAACGCTGTTCATCTTTCGCCCTTACTTCCTCTTCCATGATTGCTAACGATCGCACCATTGAATTGCCCTGGAATAGCCCACCCTTGAGCCTGCTGACTCCCGAACAACAGGTTCAGTTTAAGCAACAGTCTGAAATTCGACGGTACAACCTGGGGCAGATTCTCTGGTCCACAGAGCAACCAGGCACCCAATTGCTGGTCATTGCTGGGAAAGTGCGTCTCGTCCCGGAAGAAGGGGAAACTGTGCTACTGAAGCCAGGGGATTGGGTGGGTGATTTATTGAATTTACCGGATCCTTGGAAAGCGCGAGTGGCCGACAAAGAAGTGATTGTCGCCGTGTGGGATGCCAAATTGTGGCAGGGCGT
This sequence comes from Leptolyngbyaceae cyanobacterium bins.349, assembly GCA_033764685.1. GTDB lineage: Bacteria > Cyanobacteriota > Cyanobacteriia > Leptolyngbyales > Leptolyngbyaceae > JSC-12. The sequence goes on along the minus strand of JANRIS010000065.1, from coordinate 13,639 downwards.
CATCTCAAATGAATTGGACCGCTACTGGATTTCAGAGCGGATGCGGTTTCGGCCAAAGTCGGCGGAGGTGCCTCAGCCCATTTCTGGGTTTCCTTTCGTCGCCAGCGTGAACACGGCGGCGGCCTGTCTCACGATGGTTGCCACTCATTTGCAAAACTCCACTCAACTGGAATGGGTCCAGCGTCAATTGCGGGGACAACGTCCGCCCGATGTGGTGGATGCAGCCGAAAAACTAGGGTTGCAGTTGCGTCATATCGAAGTCGATTGGGCCGAACTGCGGAAGGTCTCTCTCCCGGCTCTGATGCTCTGGCAGGGGCTAGATGCGGTTGCCGATGGCATGAGACCATCTAATGGGGCTGGCAGTTCTCCTCATTGGGTGGTGGTCTACGGCATGAAGGGCGATCGCCTGATCATTGCCGATCCCCTCAACCCCAATCAAACCTGCGAAACCATTCCCCAAGCTTTAATCGAACCCACCTGGACCGGGGTTCTGTGGCAGGTTGAACCGATTCAAAAACAGGAACGGTTTAATCTAGCCTGGTTTTTGCCTGCCGTTTGGAAGTACCGCGTCCTGCTGAGTGAAGTTTTGCTGGCCTCCTTCACGTTGCAAATTTTGGGTTTAGCCGGTCCCATCATCACCCAGGTTGTGATTGATAAGGTGATGGTGCAGGGTAGCCTTTCCACCCTGGATGTGATGGCGTTTGCCATGTTGTCCGTGGCCTTCTTTGAAGCGATTCTGGGCACCTTGCGCTTGTTCATCTTCACCCACACGGCGCGGCGGCTCGACCTCAGCCTCTCAGCCCAACTGTTCCGCCACTTAATGCGGCTGCCCCTGTCTTATTTTGAGTCTCGCCGCGTGGGAGACACGGTGGCACGGGTCCAAGAACTGGAAAATATTCGCCAGTTCCTGACGGGAACGGCCATGACGGTGATTCTCGATGCCATCTTTGCGGTGGTCTATTTGACCATCATGTTTTACTACAGCCCAACCCTGACCTGGGTTTCGCTGTCGGTGCTACCGTTGTTTGCCATCCTCACGCTGGTATCTACGCCCATTCTGCGGAATTGGCTCAATGAAACCTTTAATCGCAGTGCAGATAGTCAATCCTTCCTGGTGGAAACCGTGACCGGGATTCATTCGGTGAAAGCCCATACCGCCGAGCGCGTGTCCCGCGATCGCTGGGAAGGGTTGTTTGCCCGCTTTGTGCGAACTGGTTTCCGGGCTTCGACCACCTCCAACATCAGCAACAATATTGCCAACTTCCTGACGAACCTGTCTTCTTTGCTGATTCTCTGGTTCGGGGCCAAGCTAGTCATCGAACAAAAACTCACCATCGGTCAACTCGTCGCCTTCCAGATGCTCTCTGGCCGCATGACCGGTCCCCTATTACGCCTGATTCAACTCTGGCAAAACCTGCAACAAGTATTGTTGTCGGTCGATCGCATTGGGGACATTCTCAATACTGCTCCCGAAGCCGAAACGGGGAGTGGCCTGGTGTTACCTCCATTGCAAGGGCAGGTAGTCTTCGATCAGGTGTTTTTCCGCTATAAGGCGAATCAAGAACCTGTACTGCGGGGGATCTCCTTCACCGTTGAACCGGGAATGCTAGTTGGCGTTGTGGGCCGCAGCGGTTCCGGTAAAAGCACCCTCTCTAAAATGATTCAACGGCTTTATCCAGTCGAGTCGGGCCGCATCCTGGTTGATGGCTTTGATATTCGCACTGCGGACTTAGGATCTCTGCGTCAACAAATTGGGGTGGTGTTGCAGGAAGACTTCATGTTCAATGGCTCCATCTACGACAACATTAGCCTGGGGAATCCGGATGTCACCCCAGAACAGGTGATCGAAGCGGCAAGGCTGGCCGCAGCTCATGATTTCGTTAGTGAATTGCCCCACGGCTATGAGACCAACATTGGCGAACGCGGGACTTCCCTCTCTGGCGGCCAACGGCAACGCTTGGCCTTATCCCGGCTCTTTATCTCCGATGCGCCCATTCTTCTCCTGGATGAGGCCACCAGCGCCTTAGATAGTGAAACTGAGCAACAAGTCTTACAGAGTTTACAGAAAGTATCAAACAACCGCACAGTTTTCTTGATTGCTCACCGCTTTGCGCCATTGAAAAAAGCGGATCTCATCCTGGTGCTAGAAAAAGGGGTATTAGTGGAGAAGGGCACCCACGATGAGTTACTGAGAAGCAAAGGGTTGTACTGGTCACTTTACCAACGCCAACAAGCCGCCGTGTAATTTGTACACTTAGTGAAAAATACGATGTAATGACGTAGCTTGCGATCGCCCGTTTCCGTGTTTTTACGGAAAAGCTACAGATTGTCTACCGCATAATCCATTAGTTTCGTCAGTTATTTGGCGGAATTAGTAAAGTTATGTAAAGCTTGGCAACTAATTTCTACCCGTAGGGCATCATATCTTTGCCAACTCATGGGGTTATAGAAGTCATGCCAGACAGTATAGGTAATACCCTGAACGATGCTCGTTCTATCATCATTGGTAATACCACAACATCATTTTCAGATTCGGTTGAATTTGGCGACCAGGATTACTATCGCTTCACCCTTGCAAGCACCAGTGGCTTCAATCTGGTCCTCTCTGGTTTGAGCGCCAATGCTGATGTTGAGGTGTTAAACAGCATCGGCAATCCCATCACCGTTAACTCTGTTCCGTTGCGGTCCAACAATGAGGGCACATTACCTGACGCGATCAACACCATTTTGGACCCAGGCACGTACTTCATTCGGGTGACTCCTGGCCCGCCTGCCGATCCGGCAAACCCCACCGGCACGACTCCCAGTACCAACTACAATCTGTCAGTTCAGGCTGATAATGGTGTCAGTAACGATATTCTCTGGCGCTATTACGTTCCCGGCGTTGGTCTAAATGCCTTTTGGCGACTGGATGGCACAAATTTTCAATCCTACGTTCCCCTATTCCCTGAATTTGATGTGGGATGGGAAATTGCCGCCGCCGCTGATTTCAATGGCGACACCATCGCTGATATCTTGTGGCGACACAACGGTAATCCCAACAGTTCTAATCCTGGAGCGGCTGGGACCAATGCTATCTGGACATTAGATGCCAATGGTGCAGTCACGAATTACATTCCGATCAACCCTGAATTCAATTTGAACTGGGTGATTAGAGGCGCGGGCAACTTCGATAACAGCGGTAATTCTGACATCTTCTGGCAAAACCTGGCGACAGGTGAAATTGCCCTATGGTCGTTAGACGCTTCTCTAAACGTTACGAACGTTGCGGTCTCAGCCCTTGGCTTAGTAGCCCCCTGGCAGTTAAATGCTTCTGGAGACTTCAACGGCGATGGCACAAATGATCTAATTTCCCGTTTGGGTGAACTCACTTACGTATCGCTCCTAGGGCCAGGTCTGGTTCCGCTCACCTTTGACCTAATTACCCCTCTCGCAGCCACCTACGAAATTCAGGGGGCGGCGGACTTTAGTGGGGATGGGTTTACTGATTTACTTTGGCGTGACTACACCACTGGAGATAACCAAATTTGGCTTTTAGAAGGGCTAAGTAGAGCTGCTACGGTTTCTCTGCCGCCCGTCACCGATCCCAACTGGCGACCCGTTGCACCTGCTCGTCGGGTTGAGGCCGTGGCACTCGCTGATTTGGGTGGTTCTCAGAACCTATTCTCTCTAGGCGCATTAAATGGTAACGGTGTTTATCAGGATGCTATCCAGGCAAATGACCCAGATGACTTTTATCAATTCACGTTGGGCAGTCGTACTCGTTTAAGTATTGGCTTGAGCGGTATCGGGACAAATGCCCTCCAATCCAATCTCGATCTGCAGATTCTGAGTCTAGCGGGTGCGGTCATTGCTCAAGGAACGGGCAGCGGCAGCGCGGATGAAGTAATTCCCAACCTGGATTTGAATCCAGGAACCTATCGCATTCGAGTCTTGGCCGGAGAACCAGGGGCAGCTTCGGCGTATGACCTGAACCTGACCGTGAATAACCTGCCTGTGCTCGCATCCAGTGGTCCTTTAACGATCAACGAGGGGTTATCTCAAACTCTGAGTAGTGCTCAGCTATTGGTGACGGATGAAAATGACCCACCAGAGCGGTTACTCTACACTCTGGTAGCACCTCCCACCACTCAGAACGGCAGTTTGCTATCGAATGGGCAACTCCTCATCGCCAACAGCACCTTCACGCAGGCCGATATCAATGCTGGCAGAATTGCCTACCAGAACAATGGCAGTGAGGCTGCCAGCGATACCTTTATCTTTGGGGTGGCAGATGGGCGCGGTGGCACCATTTCTAACACGACTTTCACTGTCAACGTCACGCCAGTAAACGATCCGCCGGTACTGCTCTCGCTGAATCCGATTACAGTAACGGAGGATAATTTAGTCACCTTAAGCAATACCAACCTGCTGGTGACAGATGCCGAACAGGTGGCAAGTCAGCTTGTTTATAGTGTGAATAGCCTGCCAGTTAATGGTTCACTGTCGCTGATTGCAGGGGCTAACATCGGTCCTCTGACGTTGGGCAGCCAATTTACACAAGCTGACATTACGGCTGGGCGCATCGGTTATCGCCAAAACGGCAACGAAACAACCACAGATGGTTTCACATTCTCCGTAACGGACGGTGCTGGTGGATTTTTGAATCCTCCCTTGCAAACCGCATCGATTAACATCGTCCCGGTGAATGATCCGCCTGTTCTGGTGACGAATGTGCCGCTAACGGTGAGTCAGGCTGGCCCCAATGTCATCACAACCGCGTTTTTGCGGGCGACTGATGCCGAACTGACGACCCCGGCACTGCAAGACCGGATTATCTTCTCGGTGACGCAATTGCCCACTCAGGGGACGCTGTTCCTGGGTGGTACAGCGCAGGTGACTCCGTTCACCTTCAGTCAGGCTGACTTGAATGCGAATGTGCTGACCTACGCCCAAAGTGGAACTCCGGTCAATAGCGATCGCTTCAATTTCCGGTTAAGTGACGGAACTGCTACTGTTCCAGCCACAGGAGAGTTTACCTACGACATCTTTGTGCAACGGGTTGCCGGTCCGCCTGTCCTGGCGACTATTAATCCCTTGACTGCAAGCGAAGGGGTCGCAACCACGATCAACAATACCTTCCTGCAGGTTACTGATCCTGACAGTGCGCCGCCCTTTATTACTTACTCGCTGGCATCCTTACCTAGTGTTGGTAGTGTGCTGCGATCGGGAACGGCACTGACGGCGGGGCAAACCTTCACGCAAGACGACATTGATCAGGGGCGCATTGCCTACCAGCAAAACGGTAGTGAACAACCGCCATTTAATGATGCGTTCACCTTTACCTTCCGAGATGAACGGGGGCAAGGCCCAACAACGGCTCGCACCTTCAGTATTTCCCTTATCTCAGTCAATGATCTGCCAACCGTTCTCACCCCCACCCCGCAAGCGATCGTCACCGAGGGCTTTGGGATTGACATTACAACAACCCTCCTGAATGCCACCGATCCGGATAATCTGGCATCCCAGGTGACGTATCAGGTTGTCTCTGGTCCTACTAATGGCAGTCTGGTGAGAGCTGGAACTCTGGTATCATCCTTCACCCAGTCAGACATCAACGGTGGCCAGATCAAGTATCTGCAAAATGGGTCTGAATCCACCTCAGATGCCTTTACCTTTGAGGTGACGGATCTGTCGGGTACCCCGGTCGGTCCCAATACGTTCAATATCAACGTCATCCCCTTCAATGACCCGCCCGGATTAGTCAACCTGACCCCGATCGCGCTGAATGAGGGAGACACCTTTACCTTCTCAGATAATGAGTTGCTCGTCACGGATATAGATGGACCGGGACCGATTACCTACACAATCGGAACCCTGCCAACGAATGGCTTTGTGCGAGTCGGTAACTTAACCCTGAGTGCGGGTGGCACCTTCACCCAGGCGGATGTCACCAATAGGCAATTGTTCTATATCCACAATGGCAGTGAAACGACGAGCGATCGCTTTACCTTTACGGCCTCGGATGGTGCCACTATAGGCTTAGGCGCACCTGGCATCTTGGGCACCCGCACCGTCAGCATTTCCGTCACGCCGGTGAATGATCCACCCGGTATCTCGCTCAACACAGGATTAACGCTGTCAGAAGGCGGCTTAGTTACCCTCAGCAGCAATACCCTACGAGCAACCGACCCAGACAACCTGACCTCCCAACTGACCTATAACATTCTTTCCAGTCCAGCCAGCGGCACACTACTGAGTGCAGGAGTTGCTGTCACCGCCTTCACCCAAGCGCAACTCAATGGCAACCTAATTAGCTACCGTCACAATGGCAACGAAACCACCCTGGATGACTTCACCTTTGAGGTGACAGATGGCAGCGGATCAACCGGAGTACAAACTTTTACCATTTCCGTCACTCCAGTGAATGATGCGCCCACCCTGGTAGTAAATACAGGCGTGACGGTGGATGAGGGTGGAACGGCCAATCTCTCGGATGCTGAACTGTTGGCCACTGACCCAGATGGGCCAAGCGAAAGTGTCATCTTCACCCTCAGTGCGGCTCCCGGTCGTGGCTCTCTGGTGCGTAATGGTCTTACCCTCACCAATGGGCAAACCTTTACCCAGGCAGACATTACGGGCAACTTGGTCAGCTATGTCGATAGTGGACGAGATCCCGCTACGAACGATCGCTTCACCTTCACCGCTTCCGATGGTGCAACTGGGGTGCTGTCGTTGCGAAGCTTCAGTATTACTGTTAACCCCATTAACGATGCGCCGATTATTTCTGCGCCCACGACTGTGGCTGCTGCTGAAGACACCACTTTCACCTTTAGTGGCATCAATGGTTTAAGTGTGGCGGATATCGATGGTGGACCGAATTACAACGTTCAGCTTACGGCCCTTTCGGGTAGCACGCTGAACCTCAGCACCACCAGTGGCTTAACGGGCTTAACGGGGAACAACTCCAGTGCCATCAGCTTTACGTCTTCCCTCAGCAATTTGAATGCGGCGATCAGAGCCTTACGATACCGGGGCACTCAGGATTTTAATGGCCCTGAACTCCTGGCGATCGCAGTCAATGATGGGAATCCGGGTGGGCTGGTTGAACGCACCGTCACCCTCAATGTGGCTCCCATCAATGATGGCCCGACCCTAACGGCTTCGACAACGACGCTGAATCTGTTGGAAGACCAAACTCCAGCACCCACTTTCAACTTTACGGTGAATGATGTGGATGCCGGAGACAGCCCCATCAGTGTGGTGCTGCGGGCTAGCAATGGCAGCATTAGCGTGAATGATACAGGAACGCTCTCCTTCGACACGACGGGTAGAAATGGTTCGAGCGTGGTGATCTTTACGGGAACGCTCCTGGATGTGCAAACCGCGCTTTCTACGGTGGCCTATCAAAGCAACCCCAATTACTTTGGTAGCGATCGCATCATTGTCAGCGTCAACGACCAGGGTGCAACGGGTGCCCCTGGAACAACCCCCTCTCTGGTGAGTCAGACGATCAACGTCAACGTCACCTCAGTGAACGATCGCCCCACCTTCACGGTCACAGGTAACTCTGTGATCAACGTGAACGAGGATGCACCGCAACAAGTCGTGCCCTTCGCCTCCAGTATTTTCTCTGGTGCCGCCAACGAAACTCAGGGACTCTCATTCTCGATTGCCCCCAGTTCTCCAGCCGATGCAGCCCTCTTGCCCAACCTGTTCACCGTACCGCCCAGCATCAATAGCACAACAGGCAACCTCACCTTCACCCCCCGGGCCAACGCGAACGGTACCGTCACCCTATCGGCATTCCTGATCGATAACGGCGGCACCACCAATGGGGGGCAAAACACCTCCACCCCATTCCAGTTCGTTCTGGAGGTGAACCAGGTCAACGATGTGCCTTCCTTCAACCGGGCAACCGTACCCAGTGTGACAGAGGACTCCGGCCCCATCACCATCAACAACTGGGCCACGAATATCTCCGTAGGACCCAATACCCCGGCGGCGAATGAAAGCACGCAAACGCCGACCTTCGTCTTTGAAACCAGTAACCCATCTCTGTTTACGGCGGGTCCTGAGGTTGTAAACCTATCGGGTAACACCGCTGCCCTCACCTTTACCCCAGCCCCCGATGCCAATGGGGTGGCAACCGTCACAGTGCGGTTACGAGATGATGGTGGCACGGCCAATGGCGGTCTAGATACCTCGGCACCACAGACCTTCACCATCAATGTCCTGTCGCGCAACGATGCCCCCACCTTCAACCCCTTGGTGAATGACATCGGGGTGCTGGAAGACGATCCACAGGTCAGCATTCAGATCGCGGATACGATTTCCGTTGGGCCGTTCAACGAATTGACCCAGACGGCAACCTTTACCATCACCAGTAACAGCAATCCCAACCTATTCCTGGCCTCGGCTGGCGGTTTAGCCCCGCAAATCAATCCCCAAGGCTTCCTGACCTTCAAGACGGCTGCCAATGCCTTCGGCAACGCAGTGTTAGTGGGTCGCCTGGTAGATAACGGTGGCACTGCGAATGGTGGTGTGAATCAATCTGCACCATTTACCTTCACGGTCAACGCGACTGCCGTCAATGACGCACCCAGCTTCACCCTGCCCAGTTCCGCTCCAGCCGTGAATGAGGATGCCCCGGCTCAAAGTATTGCCAACTTCGCCGCTGGCATTATTCGGGGGCCGGGTGAAACGACGCAAACGGTGGCCTTCACGGTGGAGAACAACAATAACGCCCTGTTCTCAGTTCAACCCACCATTGACCCCACCGGACGACTCACTTACACGCCTGCGCCCAATGCCTTTGGGACAGCGATCGTCACAGCAACGCTGGTGGATAACGGTGGCACCGATAACGGCGGGGTGGATACCTCTGCACCGCGCACCTTTACCATCACGGTCAATGCGGTCAACGATGCGCCTACCCTGACTTTACCAACGGCTCAAACGACGGTCGAAGATACGCCGATTAACTTCGCCGATCCGATTGGGATTCTGCTCACGGATATTGATGCTGGCAGCAATCCGATTGATGTCACGCTCTCAGTGAGAAATGGCACCATTACTCTGCCCTCCACCAACGGCCTCTCGATTTCCACGGGCGCCAATGGGAGCAGTAATGTCACCTTCCGGGGTACGGTCACGGATCTGATTGCCGCGATCGCCAGTGTGGTTTATACCCCCACGGCTAACTTCGTTGGTACCGATACCTTAACCGTCGCCGTCAGCGATCGCGGCTTCTTCGGTAGTGGTGGTACGAAAACCACCAATGGTACGGTTGGCATCACGATCACTGCGGTGAACGATCCACCCGAACTGGTCAGTCTCAACTCACTGGTGCTCGACGAAGGTGGCAACCGGACGATTAGCAACTCCCTGCTGCGAACAACAGACGTTGATAATGCGGCAGGTCAGCTAATCTACACATTGGCGAGTTTACCCACTGCGGGGATTCTCCGCCTGCAATCAGGCACCACCTTCACCACTATTGGCTTGAATGGCACCTTTACCCAGGCAGATGTGGATGGGAATCGCCTCAATTACCTACACAATGGCAGTGAAACCACCTCCGATAACTTCTCCTTCCGAGTTTCTGATGGCTCAACCTCACTGCCAGACTCCGTCTTCAACATCAACGTTATCCCGGTCAATGACGCGCCCAGACAGTCGGTGAACACAGCACTGACGGTCACGGAGGGAGACATCAGCACGATCTCGAACAGCCTGTTGCAATTCACAGACAACGACAACACTCCCGCCCAGCTCACCTACTCCATCACCAGTGCTCCGATCAATGGAGTGCTGCGATTAGGTGGCACTGACCTGACTCAAGGCTCAGCCTTCACCCAGGAGCAGTTGGATAGTGGCTTGTTAACCTATGAACACAACGGCAACGAGACGACCGCAGACAGTTTCAACTTCAGCGTCAACGATGGCACCAGCAGCGTCCCTGGCTCCTTCAACATCAATGTGGTTCCGGTGAACGACATCCCACTGATTATTTCTAGTGGACCGTTGACGGTCAATGAAGGGGCTTCTGTGCCGGTGCTATCCGCCATCCTGAATACGACAGACACCGATAACCCAGCCACGCAAGTGGTGTACACCATCACAGGTGCGCCCATCTTTGGTACGCTCTTGCTGAATAACGCCACCACCTTGGCGAATGGTGCCACCTTTACCCAGGCCCAAATTAATTCGGGGGCTGTGACGTATCGCCACAATGGAGGTGAGAATCCCACGGATGTCTTTGTCTTCAATGTTTCGGATGGTCAGGCTGCACCGATTCCTAGCATTGTGAACATCACGGTGAATCCGGTGAATGATGCGCCAACCATTGTGAGAAATACAGGTTTAACCCTGCTTTCTGGTGTGCCCACCAGCCGAGCTATTAGCAGTAACCAACTACTGGCAACAGATGTGGATAATACCGTCGGGCAGATTCTCTATCGGCTCGCAGTTTTACCCACTGCGGGGACGTTGAGACTGGGCACAGGTGCCACGGCTCCCGCTCTGACAGTTGGACAAACCTTCAGTCAGCAGGATATTAACCAGAGCCGCGTGGTGTATCAGTACTCAGGCACAGGGACCAGTGATGGCTTCCAGTTTGAGCTAGTTGATAGTAATAACGGAGCTGGAGGCACTGGATTCTTCCAAATCTCGTTCACTAGCTAAGTCTCATCAGGCGCGATCGCTCTCTCATGACTTCAGCGATCGCGGCCTTTCATTCATTCACGCATCAGGGGCTGGACGATACTGTCCGGCTCCTTTTTTGTTTTGGCGTGTGGGTTTGCATAAAACGTTTGACCTGACCCGATAAGTTGCTGACCCGATCAGTTGCTGAGCACGCCGCGATCGCCAACGGCATTGCTCCTGTCTCACCCCATGCCCCCATCGAGAGGTGTCTTGTGAACGATCAACATTGCATTTTGTCGCCCGCCCAACGCCTAACCCTGGAACAACACCTGGCTACTGACCTCAGGCCAGAATATCGTCGCCGCATCGAAATTATGTTGTTAGCCGACGAAGGCTATTCTCAAACCAAGATTTGTGAGCGCCTGGGTTGCTCTCATGAAACGGCGCGGTACTGGATCATGATGGCGCAGGCGGGCTGTGCCTTGCAGTGGAGCGATCGCCCCATGGGTCGCCCCAAAACCGTGAGTGATACGTACCGCGATCGCCTCCAGGAATTGGTTCGCCATAGCCCCCGTGAATTTGGCTACCCGTTCAAGCGCTGGTCCGCCCATTGGTTAGCCAAACACTTAGAACAAGAACTGGGAATTAGAATTACCACCCGCTACATCAACTATTTACTCAAGGGGATGGGGCTATCGACGCGTCTTTCCACCGAACAAAATGGTTGAAAGACTGTATTCCAGCCTGGAAGATGGCAGCTTAACGCAGGCGTTCTATCGGAGCGCTTGCACAAAAGGATAATAAGAAGCGCCTTTCAAAACTTAAATTTTTTAAAGCGGGTAACGCGATTCGAACGCGCGACATCAACCTTGGCAAGGTTGCGCTCTACCACTGAGCTATACCCGCGAATTTCAGCGATCATTAATATCGCAGACTGAGCATCTACCTGTCAAGCTTTTACTCAAAAAAGCTTTTGGTCGGCCTCATGCGCCATCACATGGGAATCAGGAATCGCTTAACCCTGTTATTTCCCCACCGGAAGAAAGATTGGGTCACCTATCAGTGTTTCAGACTGTCCCAATTTTGTCCTAAAACTGTCCTAAATTTTCCTGCTTTAGGACAAGACACTCGCTAGGGTGACCCCCATGTTTTTAGGCACGGTATGTGGGAGCTTAGGTAAATCAATAAAAAAGACCCCAAGCTATGGGGTCTCGCACATACACACACGAAACTTTTTAATCTCGATAGCTCAATGCCTTCTGAGCCACTTTAGGCTGGGCAGCGGCTTGACGGACAAGGCAGCGTACCACTTCATTACGGCTCCTGCCTAAGTCGTTGGCTATCTTCTGGAGAGCTTCAAGGTCATTTTTGCTGAACCAACAACCATAACGGGTGTTTGCTGTTCTTCCATCATAGACTTTGGTATTGGGTTTTCGGGGCATAGGCAACTCAATTCAACTGCTTTCAATATGGGACGTTTAGGGCATTTGAGGACACAAATAGTCCACCAACCGTACCCTATCTTCCATTATAGTCCAATATGAGACTCATGAGACTCATAAGTTCAAAAATGTTCTCAAAAGTGCTTCCAAGTGCAGGTGGCTAGATTAGCCAGAACGTCCTCCAAGTGCAGGTCACAGGCATCTAAGTGCCCGAATCGTCCCTCAAGGGTTGACAAGTTCTCGCAAATGTGTATCAAATGCCGATGAGTTGCATTTAGGTGCCCTGCATAACTCACTCACTCATTTCAAAAGTGGTGATTTTGCCCGTTTTGACCCAAATTTTGCACTTTCGAGGGAGTCTGCTGCACTTGCATTTATCGGCACTTACAGGTACTTAGAGGAAAATAGCGACCCTTTGGTAACTATCGGGGGTCGATTGGTGTCTTTATAGGTCTTGGTGCGGAAGTTACGGGAATATAAGTGGCTTTGAGGCTTTTGGGTAGGTCTTGGTCACTCATTTAGTCCCTGTTGAGAACAGTTTGGGATGCTTTTGTGAGTTTTGTCCTAAATCTAGGACACTTTTCCCAACGTCTTTTGATTCATGGTCTTGCCGTTCTGCTGATTCCTTTGCCAGATTGGTCTTGGCATCAGGGCTGATGTCAGCAAGGAGTGATAGTGCGGGTAAGATGACATAGGTTTTGGGAGACATTACATTGCCACGAACGCGCAAGAACGGAAACGGGAAAGCTGCCAAGCAATCGAACCAGCAGGAGATACCACTAAAGCAGGATGAACACCTGGACGTACCCACGTTAGAAACTTGGCTCTGGGACGCTGCCTGCGCCATCCGAGGGGCAACCGACGCACCCAAATTCAAAGATTTTATCCTGCCACTGGTCTTCTATAAGCGGCTTTCAGATGTATTTGATGATGAGTTCGCCACCCATGTTGAGGAGTTTGGCGATGAGCAGGTAGCCCACGAGATTATCAAAGCTGACCACGAGGACGCACTGGCAACCGGGCGCAAACCGATTGTCCGATTCTACATTCCGCAAAATCGCAGTTGGCAAACAATTCGGAATCACGGGGCAGATGGGTCTTTGGGTGAGTTTGTCACCAGCGCAATGCGAGAAGTGGCACGGTTAAATCCAGACTTGCAGGGGGTGATTGACCTGCGAGACTATAACGAGCGGCAAAGTGGACAGCGCACCCTGGATGATGACCGACTGGCAGCATTAATTGAGGTGGTTAGTCGGCATCGGTTGGGGCTGAAGAATACGGAAGCAGATATTTTGGGACGGGCTTACGAGTACCTGCTGAGAAAGTTTGCTGAGGGGCAGGGGCAAAGTGCTGGTGAGTTTTACACCCCGAAAGAAGTGGGTTGGTTGATGGCTGAACTGCTTAACCCAACTCCCTACTCAACCGTATATGACTACCCCTGTTAAGGTGAACGTTTGTTCTTCTTTTGCTCTAACAGACGGGCAGTTGAGAGATGAGGATGTTTGGGATCATAAACACCTTTAGTCTTAGGTTGCTTGGAACCCCTAGGAGAGGAAGCGAAGCGTTTGAGA
>JANRIS010000044.1:0-14084 GCA_033764685.1 Leptolyngbyaceae cyanobacterium bins.349 | reverse complement strand
AGAACTGCGTCAAATTACCCAACGATTAGTGTCATCAATGATGCTGCGCTTGAACTAATTCTGGTCTTGTCGTAGGAGTAGTGTGTCTATTAGCCTGAATTTTGGGTGATTTTAGCCATTTCTGTTACTGTTTCTTCACCTTATCAACTGCTTGTTCCTGATTTGAGCAAAATTTGGTTAGTCTGGACTTATTTGTCTACCGTCTACCATCCCTCATGAATAATGCAGGCTAAGCTCAAATAATGTCGTTTACCCTCGAAAGAAAAAACTAGCTGTAATCGATTGTTTGAGGACTTGATTTGCACAGTCCCTTTCGATGCTTTACGCCGGGAATCACTGGAATGCATAGTTATATGACCTCCCAGGCAAGTTTGGCAGCTATTGCTTTACCACTATTTACCCCAAACTTACCCCAATAATTGAACTAAACTGTTCCAAATATACCCAATCTTTAGGACATTTGTATTTATAGCGAAAACAAGCTAAAAGCTGAAACCCCCCAGAACCAAGAGATTCTGGGGGGTTTCGGTTTTGAAGCGGGCAGCGAGAATCGAACTCGCATCAATAGCTTGGAAGGCTATGGTTTTACCACTAAACTATGCCCGCGTTTAAGCGATCGCATACGCTCTTTTTCAGCTTTACCACCTTAACATAAAAAGTAGTTTTGATTCTATTCTTTTGTCAGGATTACCTGAACAGCGAGTTGAGTTGAGTTGAGGCGGGGGGTGGGGGGTGGTAAAGTCGCTTGTTCGCGGGTCCAGGCTTTAAGGGTACATGTGGCTAAACTCTCATAGCTTTTACTTTCATTGACATCGGGAAGCGAAACGGGAAGCACCTCAGCAACTGTTCCTGTTGCATCTAATGTGAGATTGAACGTAATAGGTTGATTAAAGCTACGCAGGGCATCAGGAGTGAGGGTACAGCCTGCTTCTCCCGACGCAAATGTTTTGGTGAATTGGGCTTTTAGGGTAGCAGCAGCTGCGTTCGAGGTGCGATCTCCCGCTGGTTCTAGCACTTTCACCTGCATCAAGAACCTGGGTGGTTTAACGTTTTCCTCAAGAGGTTGTGGGGGGGGGGCGGTAGTGGCCGTAGTTCCTGGATTCGTCCTGGGGTCAGGCACTGAGGGGACATCGGGCAAAGGGATGCCGGATGTTGCCACAGTTTGACCTTGCGCTGGAGCCACCGTTTCCGGACTCGTAGAAGTCTCTGTTATAGGGGGCTGTTCTGTAGTGGATGGCGTTGTGGGCTTGGCCTCTGCTTGAGTCGTCAACGGTTTTGTGGCCGCTGGGGATGTAGCGCTGGGGTTTTTCGAGGGAGTCGGTTGGGGGGAGGAGGGGAGTGAAATCTCTGATGTCAGTGAAATCTCTGATGTAGCTGGCGCAGCTGAGGTGGATAACCCGTTGGTGGGGGTTGAAGAGGCGGGTGCAATTGAGGAGGATTCAGAGGTGGAAATCGCCGATTGAGGGGTGACCGCGATCGCAGATGGCTGAGCGAGTTTGACATTCTGCTGATCTGCCGAGGGCAAAAAATCAACTGCAATGGGTGCCATGTTAGGGAGTGGTGTTAGCGGTTGTAATTGGGACTGTAAACTTACGGTCATGGCTCCATTGATGCATAGAGAGCCAAACAGCACCAAGACCCAGAGCAGCGGGGGGTCGGTATGTCGTCTTGGAGTGAAGGGCGCAGATGGGCGGACAGAAATCATCAGAATGCACCTTGACAAACTGGCAGGACTAATCGTAGCGAAAGATGAAGCCCAACGGTAAATTTTCCGATTTACCTCTATCGAAAGGAGTAGTTAAGGCTAAACTTCCTACAACGGTAAATCAGGGATAGAGATTCATTATGTCACCCCAACTAGAAATTTGGAGAGCACAAGCATTTCGACGATTGATTGAGTTGATTAGTAAAATCCAGGGTGCCCCAAGTGCTCACGATGCGATGGTGGATGAACTGGTGCGATCGCTGAGTCAGTTACCTGCCCGCCCTGCTGATCGCCCCGCTTATTTGGGCATCTTTGCGGTGCAGGATGCCACTACCGGACGACAGAAGGCCGTAGAACGTCTGCGGATGCTGGCCCCCACATTGAAAGGAGATCTCACCTCTGCAGACAGTCTAATTGATGATGTCATCCGCGCCCTCAGTGGTTTACCCAAGCGGCCCGCCGACAAACAGCCCTACGCCAGTCTGTTCCCGGAAGCAAAAATTCGGTTATTGACCGCCAAAGATCTAGCTGCGATCGCTCCCAGCACCGCCTCCCAACGGTTAGGCAGTTTGGCGCCTGAATTAAACCGGACTCTCGTTGAATTTGATTTGATCACGCCGTTACGCCAAGCGCACTTTCTCGCGCAAATCGGGCACGAATCGGATGAATTCAATGCTTTAGAAGAGTACGCATCTGGTGCCGATTACGAATGGCGGGATGACCTGGGGAATGTGTTTCCGGGTGACGGCGTGCGCTTCAAAGGTCGCGGACTGATCCAGATTACCGGACGCGCAAACTATCGGGACTGTGGCCGGGCCTTGGGCGTTGATTTAATTACAAGTCCCCGCCGCCTGGCCGACCCCGACTTGGCTTGCCGCAGTGCCGGCTGGTTTTGGGATACCCGCAAACTCAACCCCGATGCCGATCGCGATGACGTTGAAACCATCACCCGCGTGATTAATGGTGGGCTGAACGGCTTTGATCACCGCTGTCAGTTATTAACCAGAGCAAAGCAGGTGTTGGGCCTATAAAAAACGGACATGGGGCAAGACGTGGGAACCAGGAACTGTGTTGTAGCAAGTACTCCCAATCATAACTTCATGCGGTACCATGCCATAGTTGGCTTTGGTGCTGAGTGCCCGTTGTCCACTGCACATGATCTTTGCTTGGAGGACAAACCCCCATGTATGTGAATGAAATTGACGATATTGCTACCTATGAGGTGTTGGACTCACGGGGCAATCCTACGGTTGAAGCGGTTGTTGTTCTGGCAGATGGGACTGAAGCATCAGCGATTGTGCCATCCGGTGCCTCCACTGGCGAAAAAGAAGCGGTGGAACTGCGCGACGGGGACAAACAGCGCTACGGTGGCAAGGGCGTGTTGACTGCCGTGCAAAATGCCAACGAAAAGTTAGTCCCTGAACTGATTGGGATGGATGCCACCGACCAGCGGGCGATCGACTTTGCCATGCTGGACATTGACGGCACCCCCAATAAAGCCACGATTGGGGCCAATGCGATTCTGGCGATTTCATTGGCAGTGGCGAAAGCGGCGGCCAGTGCTCTGGGCTTGCCGTTGTACCGTTACCTGGGCGGGGCCAATGCCTCCTTACTACCGGTGCCCTGCATGAATGTCATCAATGGCGGCAAACATGCGGATAATACCGTGGATTTTCAGGAATTCATGGTGGCACCCCACAATGCCCCCTCATTTACAGAGTCGATTCGGATGGGGATGGAAACGTTTCATGCCCTGAAATCAATTTTGCATAGCAAGGGGTTGAGTACGGGGGTGGGCGATGAAGGCGGATTTGCGCCAGATTTGAAGTCCAACGAGCAGGCGATCGAATTCATTCTGGAAGCTATTCAAAAAGCGGGTTACAAACCGGGTGAAGATATTTCCATCTGTTTAGATCCGGCCACCAGCGAAATGTGGCAGGACGGGAAATACTTTTTCTTCAAATCCACGAAGGAGTCCATTTCCTCCGAAAAGATGGTGGAATTGTGGACCTCCTGGGCCAGACAATATCCCATCGTTTCCCTGGAGGATGGCATGGGAGAAAACGACTGGGAAGGCTGGAAGCTGCTCACCGACTCCATTGGCAGTACGGTCCAACTGGTGGGAGATGACCTGTTTTGCACGAATGCCAAAATTTTGGCCGATGGCATCAAGGCTGGCATTGGCAACTCAATTTTGATTAAGGTGAACCAGATTGGGACGTTGACCGAAACGCTGGATACGATCGCCCTGGCCCAAAAGCATAACTACACCTACATGGTGTCGCACCGTTCGGGTGAAACGGAAGATACCACCATTGCGGATCTTGCGGTTGCCACTAGCGCCGGCCAAATTAAAACGGGTTCCGGTTGTCGAGGCGAACGAGTCGCCAAGTTCAATCAGTTACTCCGGATTGAACGGGCACTGGGGAATGCGGCTCAATTTGCGGGTAAGTCTGCCTTTAAGTGTGGTTAAGGTAGACGGATTTTTCAGTGCTACGATTCAGTTAATTTGTTTTTCTGGGGCATGGTCATTCTGTGCCCCTGTCCTTTCTCAAGTAGACGTATTCAGGTTTTCATGAAATTTTTGCATGGTGCGATCGCGAGTCTGGGTCTAGTTTCGGTGTTGGAATTCGGTAGTCCTGATCGGGTAAAAGCAGTGCCACTGGTTCAGGTTAGTCAGGCCACAAACCAGCCTGATTTGGCATTGCTGGCGAAAGTAATCCAACGTTTTCTCAACAGTGCCAGTTATGAAACGCGATCGGTGGTGCAGGTTAATGGTGTAACGGGTAGTACAACAGTGCAAACAGCCGTGAATGTGAAGACGATCGCGCAACATCCGCATCGGTTTCGCAGTGAAATCACCTTTGCCAATCCCGATCAACCCAGCCAATCCCTCACAACCCTGGTTGTTTCAAATGGCCAACAAGTCTGGTTTTATCGGCCCGATCTCAAACAGTATCAAACCATGACCTATCAGGAGTTTGAGCAATTTGATGATGGGTACTGGCTGGGCTTTTCTACGATGATTTATGGTCAGGTGCCCCCCGATGTGCGGCAGGCCATTAGCCAGAGTGCCACAACCAGTACCGAGGTCGTGCAGGCCGTCGGGCTGGAATTAAAAGAATTGCAAGGTTCGACCCAAACGGTGGAGGGGCGGCCATTGTACGTTTATCGCTACAAGGATGCTAAGGAAGGTTTTCTCTTCAGTGCCTTCGTTACCCCCGACACGGCCAATATCGAACGGATGCAAATGACTGGCAAATCGGATGGAACGGATATTCTAGTAGCAGAACAAATTCTCAGCCGTACCGCAAATCCCGCGATCGCCCCCAGCACTTTCACCTTCACCCCACCCCCCGGCACACGCCAGGTCAAAGCCCTACCCATCGGACCATTGTAAAAAAAAGCGAAATAGGACCAGAACTATTGCAGCCCGATTTAGTTGAAACCGCAGGTTAAATATTCCCCCAGCCCGCCCTGTTGATTCAGGTTGAGCTTTCGGTCGTTGACGTTTTAGGGAGCGGTTTGAGTCCGGCACAGGCTAACAATTTCCAGCCTTCCAGTCGTGAGGGTAAAGCGGCGATCGCTCGCAGGGCATAGATCAGGGCGGTGCGTCGCTGCCTACTGTTGAAGGCCCACCAACCGTACTGCAACATAAACTGATGTTGGGAATCGGCATCGGGTCCGGGTCGCCAGGGATCTGTCGCTTCAAAAGTGCCGACAATCCCACGTCGTGCCCAGGCCCATTCGCACGCTTGTCGAGCTTCCTGCCGCTGCAACAGTGGATCACGACCACTCACCGATTGGGTCAGTAATCGATACTGCAAAACTGGCTCCTGCAAGTTTGCCAGTTGCCCCATCTCCCCCAATTTGAGCCATAAATCCAGGTCGTGGGCGGAGTGTAAGGTTGCATCATATCCTCCCGTTTGCTCCAGTGCCCATCGGCGGATCAGGGCACAGGGATGACAGATACTACCGTGCCCCGCCAGCGCCAGCCGTTGAATCTCGGCATCGGTTGTGGGCAGTGTCAGACAGGTGAGCAATCGCCCCGCCTCATCGATCAACTCATGGGCACCTCCCACACAGACCACATCCGGATGAGTCTTCAAAAACTCTAATTGCTGTTGGAATCGGTTTGGGAGGGCAATATCATCAGCATCCATCACCGCAATGAATTCGCCTCGTGCCTGGGTCAACATGTGGTTTCTGGTCTGAGACACACCCTGATTAGTCTGACGTTCCAACCGAATCCGGCGATCCTGAGCGGCGTAGGTTTCCAGAATCGAAAAACTGCCATCGGTCGAGCCATCATCAGTAATGAGGAACTCAAAATTTGGGAATGTTTGCGCCAAAATGCTTGCGATCGCGTCTTCGACATAGCGTTCGGCATTATAGACTGGCATGATTACAGAAATTACAGGCACCCAATTCATGGCCCACTTTCCGATAGCGATTCAAATTTAATCTATCAGGTAGATACCACGGTAACGACCTCAGCCTACACTACCTGAAACACATTTTGACCAAATTACCGTTGGAAATTTAAGCCGGCGCAAACATTTAAGCAGGTGCAAACACAACGACTGGCACTCGTTTATAAGCGGGGGTACCCGATCGCTCATCCACTCTTGCTTTGAACATCACATTCACCTCCGGGTAAAACATCATGGCCGCGCCGGAGCGAATCGACCCGCAAATAATTTCCACATTTTCTAATTTCCCAGCATCGCCCTGCACCGTGACTCGTTGATGGTCTTGCAATCCCGCCTGTGCCACATCCCCCGGATTCATCAAAATGCAGTTGCGGTGGGGCATCCCCCGGTAGCGATCGCTGGTTTTGTAAACCACCGTGTTGTGCTGGGAGTAGCTGCGTCCGGTGCCCAATGCGACGACTAAGCCGGGTACCGCATCAGGAATGCCAAAATCGGCTTTTGTGGGTAAGCTCAACTGGGGCAATGGGGTGACGAACATTTGCGCTTTCCCGTTAGGAGTAGAAAACTTTGGTTCGGTGAAAATTCTGCCTGCAATGGTGAATTCTTCACCTGTTGCGTCAATCTCGGCAATTTTGGCATAACCCGGAATCGTTTGGGCGATCAGCTGGCGAACATAGCGCGTGTCTTGCAGTTTGCGCCAATCCACCGAGCGATCGCCCAGTAAGCGATGCGCCAGTTCCGTTAAAAATTCCACCTCAGAAATCAGGTCGGCAGCTTTGAGATGGGTTTTGCCCGTATCATTCAGCCGCACGAAGTTATTTCCCGATTCTACCGTGGTGGGGTGAGGATTCTCAAAGCGGGCAAACACAGGCAGAATGATCGTCGTCTGTCGCGCTAACCCATGAAAATGTCCCAAATTTGGCTTGGTTGCCAGGTAAAAGATTGTGTCAATTTGCGACAATGCCCGTTTAGCCTGCGTCAGATCGGGATTAGCCGCATACAAGTTGCCACCGAGACACAGCAAAGTTGCAATTTTGGCGGTATCTGCCGCCTCGATCAGTGCCCGTGTATCGTAGCCCGGAACCCGACTGAGAGGCCGATCCAATAGTTTTTCCAGCGCCGTTTGAATGTCCTGCCGTAGTCGGATCGTCACTCCCATCGAGCCAAAGCCCTGCACATTGGAGTGGCCGCGAATTGGCATCGTGCCCGCTCCCGCCTTGCCCGCATTTCCGGTGAGCAAAGCCGTATTGGCAATACTAAAAATGTTGTCTACCCCGTTTTGCTGTTGCGTTACGCCCATTGCCCAGGCAAACACCGCCCGTTCCGATGCGGCAATCATCGCGGCTGCCAGTTCAATTTCCGGTTGCGAAATGCCGCAGGTGGCTGTAATTGTGTCCCAGGAGGTTTGACGGGCCTGCGCTACAACCGCTTCCCAACCTTCTGTATGCGCCTGCACATAATCCTGCCGAATCTGGTTGGTTTCCAGGAGCGATTTTTGGATACCGACAAATAGGGCGACATCGCTGCCAGGGATCGGTTGCAGGTAGAGGGATGAAATCTCGGAACCGCGCAACAGCGATTTGATTGGGTAGGCGGGGGAGGCAAACTTGACCAACCCCACCTCGATCGCCGGATTAATCACAATCACCTTGCCGCCCCGCTCCCGCAGTTGGATCAATTCATTCATCAGCCGGGGATGGTTGGCTGGGGCATTAGAACCAATCAGCACGATACAATCGGCGTGCTTCAAGCTCTCCAGGCTGACCATTGAAGTGCCGGACCCAAACACCTGTTTTAGACCCACGGTGGAAGCGGCATGACACAGATCGGAACAATCCGCCAGATTATTCGACCCCAAGGCTCGCAACATTAGTTGCAATAAAAAGGCGGCTTCATTGGACGATCGCCCGGAACTGTAGGACGCAACTCGTTCCGCTGGTTGGCGAAAGGCCGTTTCAGCAATCTGGTAAACTTCCGGCCAGCGAATCGGCTCGAAATGGGTCTGCCCCGCTCGATGAATCACAGGATAACTCCAGCGGCCCAAGCGATCGCACTCTTGCGAAGTCAGTTGTTGCAACTCCGCTATACTGAATTGCTGAAAAAATTGTGTGGGTAAACCGGGCAGCAGTTCCGCCGCGATCGCCTCGACGCTCTTGGCACACCGCTGCAACACTTCCCCATCCTCATTGACAAAGCCACCTTTTTGCCCACCCGTACCCCAGGCACAAGATAGACAGGCACTTTTATGATTCAGGGTTTGCCAGAGTTGGGGACCCTGCGGAGATAGGGTCTTTTCGGCCCAATATTGAATCACGGGCAGGCCCCCACCTACGGGAGGCGTATTGGGCGATCGGTCAGAGGCGGCAGGCTGGGATACGTCAGACATCGGAAAACTCCCACAGGATCGAAACGGTACGGGATCGAAACGGTACGGCGGTGATTGAATTGATCTTAATCTGGTTTCCAGGTGCCGTGAAAGCCAAGGGGGATTATGTGGGGCAGAGCCAATCGGCAGACAGGCTCCTCGTTCAGGCGATCGCTGGCGAAAATCCAGACCTCACTGCGATCGCGATGGCTATCGTATACAACGGTCAAAATCCATCCCTGCTCTGGGTTGTAATGGTCTGGTGCATAAATCGGTTCTGTCGGGTAATAGCCCTCACCCCAATTGGATTCGGTGAGAGTGCCAGTGTGATGATCAAAGCAGGCGATCGCATCAAATAATTCAGTGCGAGTGTTCGTTGTTGGACGATGCAATGATAGGTAGGTATAGCGAAATGGCTGCCCTACATCTTGAGGCCGACTGCCCGGAAACTCGCAACTGCGCGGCAAGACTTCCTGCATCGAGAGTACCTGCCCCGTTTGGGGATGCAGCCGCAAGCGCCAGAGGGTAGCTACGGCGGGCGTTTGCACACAACCAGTGGCGGCCTCTTTCAACCGTTGATTCGTTTGAAAATCGGGGTAGCGCGTGATTTCAATTTGAATTGAGCCATCGGGTAACTCACAGCCATTGCCAAAGTGCCATTGATACCAGGCATCGGTCGTGGTCCGGCTCACCAGGTGTAATGTCTCGCGATCGATGACCAGAATTTCGGTGCCCCGTTCTGGCTGCCACTGCATCGCATCACTGAAGCTTTTCAACCGGGCCAGCAACGGCAAAACCTGCACCCGCACAGGTGCTATACAAAATACTAAATAGCGTCCGGCGATCGCGAAATCATGAATCACGGGCACGCCTTTGAGTGAAATCGCGTTGGTTTGTTGAATCTTGCCGGTGCGATCGCTGCGATATAGATTTAGTAACGTTTTTGCGCCAATAGTCACCCCAAAGTTGTAGATCTCTCCCGTGTGTGGATCGCGCTTGGGATGGGCCGAAAAGGGACGATGCTGCAAACCACCCAGATCATCCAAACCAATTGTCTCCAATGTTTCCAGGTCCAGGGCATAGGGCATTCCCCCTTCCCAGAGCGCCAGTAATTTATCGGGTAGGGCCAGCACTGACGTATTGGCCGCATGTTTGACATCTTTGTCGAAGCGCGTGATCCAGGCTCCCGGTGGCAGCATCCCGTAGCCCGCCAGAATGTAATGTCCGGCTTTTTCTTCCTGTTGCCAGCCTGCGGTTTGCACATAGCGATACACTCCCGTCGCCTGCCCCTCCCGCAAATGCACGCCCAGAATGCCTCCGTCACCATCAAACCAGTGCCCGACCGATTGCCCATGACGCGACAGGAAGGCGGGTCCATTGCGGTAAAGGCGGCCCTGCAACCCTGCCGGAATGCTGCCCGCCAGGACTGGTAATGCCGTGGGGCCAAATTCCTGCGCGGGGGTGAGGATGCCGTTTTTCCAGGGGGGAGTTGAGACTGATTTTGTCGTCGTCATCATGTCGTCGTCATCATGAGGTTGGTAGTGATCGCTAATGACAGTATTACGCGCGATCGCCCGTTCGGGATCGCATCATGGGCTAACCGACTTTAGACCGCACCACACGTCGATAAAATTCCTCCAGGGCTGGAATACAGGTCTGGTCATCAAAAACTCGCTGCTGTTGCTCCACCATGCGTTGCGACACCGCCTGCCGCCACTCCGCATCCATCGCCAAGCGGACAGCTAATCGGACGTAGTCGGCCTCGGTTTGGGCGATGGTATCCGTCACCCCCAGCGCTTGCAAAATGGCGTAGGAGATCCGACCGCGCATAAATTGCTCTGGATACGTGATGACGGGTAGACCACAGGCGATCGCGTCAAAGGTCGTATTGCCTCCCGTAAACCCAATCGTATCCAGGAACCCATCACAGAGCAAATTCAGCATCAAATAATCGCTGCGCGACAGGGCTGGTAAAAAGATGCAGTGATCCTGGTAATTTAAGCCTGCCGCCGCAAAGGCGCGTTGCCATCGCGATCGCAACACATCGGCGCGAATGAACACAAATTGAGCCGTGGGGACCTGCTGGGCAATGTTCACCAGTCGTTCATCATGGTGTGGCAGATATTTGAAGGGAGCCTGTCCACAGAAGTAAATAATGGCATCTTCACGCAGTCCAAACTCAGTGCGCGACTTCGTCAACGGTGGCACAAATGGTTGTGGATAAGCTACGCCTAGATTCGGTAAACGAATTAACGTTTCTGTGTAATGATTGGCTCCATCACTCGGTTCCATCAACTCACTCGACAGGTAATAATCCACCGTGGACAGTCCTGAAGTTACCGGATGCCCCCAGGCGGTACATTGCACCGGGGCCAGTCGCAGGGCGGCCAGTTGTACCGTTTGCGGGTCCATGCCAATTTCGGGAATGACCAAAATATGCAACTGATCTGCGAGGACTTGTTGGGCGATCGCGGCAGTATTTCCAGAAATGTGACGAAACTGGTCGCTGAATTGTTGAAATTCCTCGGTGATGGAGTCGGGTGTATGGCCAGTGTAGTAACAATAAATTTCAAAATCATCGTGATTGGCGTGACGCAGCCAGCCCGTGAGCCAGAGTGTGCCACTGTAGGCATGGAAATAATGAGTTAGGTAACCAATGCGAATTTTGTCTGTCACTGGGGGCAGGGGCAGGGGTTGGGTCCACTGGGGAAAGTTCGCAGCCATAATGCGCTGCACCAATTGGGCATAAAGCTGTTGCGGCTCCCGCATTGAACGGGCCTGATAGGTGATGTAAAAGCTGGCCAGACAGGATGTTGCCGCCAGGGCTTCAGCTTTTTCTGTTGTAGTTTCAAGCTGAGTTTCATCCAGCAAAGCTAGTAGTTTATGCAGATAGCGATCGCGGTAAGCTTGTATCTCCTCTACTGAATCGTAAATGTAGGGTAAAGTCAGTGCATTCAAGAGTTTAAGGGTGTAGCTATGGGGTAGTTGCTGACAGGCCAGTTCAGCCGTAGCGATCGCGGTTTCAGTTGCGCCATGCTGGGTTAATTTGCGAATCAATTCAAAATAAAGTGGCTCTGAGTCGGGATGTTGGGTTACGCCTTGCTGAAGTGTGGCGATCGCGGCAGCTTGGGCACCCGTTTGCCAGAGGGCATCGCTCAATCTTACATAAATTTGTACATCCCCTGGTTGCCAATCGAGATAGGCTTGCCAATGACGAATTGCCGTCGTGTACTGCTTTTGTTGATAAAAAGTTTGTCCCAAAGTTTGGTGAAACTCAGCCGGATTTTGCTGAATTTGGAGAGCATATGCTAATGCTTGTTGAATATCTACATGGTCAGGAACCAATTGTAATGCGGTTTGGTAGGTTTGAATCGCGCTTTCAATCTGGCCCTGTTCCAACAGGAGATTGCCTAAATTTAAATAAGTGCCGGGGAAGGTGGGTTGTTGAGCGATCGCCTGACGAAGGATCTGTTCAGCCTGTGCGCTCTGGTGCTGCTGGTTGAGCAATACGCCCAGATTGTTGTAGGCATCGATCAAATCAGGATTTAACTGGAGTGCGGTTTGGTAGGCGGCGATCGCGGAATCGACGTGATTGAGGTTGGCAGAGACTACGCCAAAATAGTAGTAAAGTAAACTATTTTGTGAATCTAATTCAAGTGCTTTGAGAAGGGCTTTGTGAGCCTCTTGATAGTCATTCAATTCATAATGGAGTAATCCTAAATGAGTCCATGCTTGACTATCATCTTCCCGCCAGAGTAAGTATTCTCGATATTTCTGTTCAGCGAGGCTAAAATACTTTTGCTGATGGGCCAGGGTGGCTTCTTTGAGCATGACCTCGATCGCTTCGCCCCGTTGTTCCAATAATTGCAGGTTATAAATTGCTTTGATCACGCTTTCTCGGCGTTGAGTCTGGAAAGTTGTCGCTGCGTAGTTTTGCGTGCGCGATCGATCCCAACTCAAAACTTGAATGCCATTCCAGAAGGTGGGAAATCGGGCGACAGGGGTGAATAATTCCAGTTCAATCTGGGCTTCTGGGCTGGCGGCCAGAAAATCCCAACTGGCTTGCTGAACCGTGGCCCAATTGGCATCATCCAGCAGAATCAGGGCGCGATCGCTGAGAAAGGGTTTTGCCAGGAGTAGGCCCAGTAACGTTGAGCGGTAATCATGGGCACCATCATAAAAATACACCCCAATTTTGTCCTCGGTGTTTAACTCCCGTAGGTCTAGAAAAAATTGTTGAAAATCTTGATTGCAAAAGTAAACTTGTTCCTCCAGGCCAAACTGGTTCAGGTTATGCATCAAGGCAGCAAAACAGTCTCCATTGGTGTCGAATTCGGAAAAGTTATCCACAGCATAGGCCATGCAATCGGGATGATCCAGTAGTGCCCCAATCAAGGTTGTGCCCTGGTACGTTCCAACTTCGCAATACAGTTCACCCGGGTCCAAACAGGCCAACGCCCAATTCAACAGTTGCATCACATTTGCCGTGGTCATGCCCTGGACGCGATCGCGCACCTGTTGAAATTTCGCCGACTTAGGACGAATCGCCTCCTGTTGCCAGTTCTCGTAACAGTCGGGCAGTTGATGAAGAAAGCGTTGATAATCCATAGGGCAAACAGTTGGGGCTAAACCAGATTTATTGTACTGGTGGTCTGGTTTATCATGCCCATTTGCGCTCTTTGCCGCATCATGCACGTTCTGAAATGGGTCATCTCCATCCTCAGATGGACCCCAACTTTCCCCTTAAAGGAGAAGCACCCGCAGGGAGGACGCATTACCGTGTATGAGTGATTGCAAACATGTTTGAACAATCAAGTGATAGTTAATAGAGGATTGATTATGAAACCAGCACAATACTTTGCCTTAGTTGCAGGATGCTTATTCCTAATTGTCGGCATCCTGGGATTTATTCCCGGCGTTGTGGAAAAGATTGATGGTCAAACGCTCGACTCGGTCGGAGCATTTGACAATGGCTTTGGATATATCCTGGGTATCATCCCAACCAATGCCCTGCACAGCATTATCCGCATTGCTTTTGGCCTTTCCGGGATTCTGGCCTCCATCGCGCTGGATAGTACTCGCGTTTATTGCCGCGCTCTGGCGATTGGTTATGGTTTGTTCGCCATTATGGGACTTTTCCCCTACACCAACACCACCTTTGGCTTGATTCCCATCTACGGGAGTGATGTTTTGTTACATGGTATTAGCGCTGCGATCGGTTTTTACTATGGTTTTATCGACCAACCTGGCTTGTTGGAACTGGGTAACGGTAGACCGCAACAAAATGCCTAACTTTTAACCTGGTTGACTGACAAAATTCCTAAAACCCTGATTCTTCCGTAGCTTGGACTACCTTGTACACACAAGTCCTGAGATCGCACTCTACTCTGGTCAAACCCAACCTCTTCTGCTTGGGGGGCCGCCCCCCAAACCCCCCGAAGTGGAGGACGGCTGCGTCCCCCACACCCCCTCCAGAGGGCACGACTGGGGCGATGCAATGGGGCTGGGATGGAGCCGTTGTCGGGTGATGCCTCGATCGCAACCAAGGTTGCCGCAACTCTGTCTCAAACCCAGGCAAGTG
>JANRIS010000024.1:0-5017 GCA_033764685.1 Leptolyngbyaceae cyanobacterium bins.349 | reverse complement strand
TGCCTGATTTCGGGCTATTTTAGCCATTGCTGTGACTGTTTCTTCACCTTATCAAATGCTTGTTCCTGACTTGAGCAAAGTTTGGTTAGTCTAAACTCGTTTGTCTATCATCTACTATCCTTCATGAATAATGCAGGCTAGGAGAAATCATCAAGAGTAAACCCAGAAATGGATACTCTCCCAAGCCAGTCGATTTCCCTACAAAAGTAAAAAGCTTAACCTTAAGTGCTACAACATCAGGCAAATTCAAGCCTGAGCATTTCAAATATATAAATGAGGACATAGAACCTGATTCTTATCTTTGGCTAAATCCGGGTGACATTCTCATCCAAAGAAGCAACACACTAGATTATGTTGGCACTTGCGCTATCTACGACGGAAATTTTGGTGAGTTTATTTATCCTGATTTGATGATGAAGATCCAGGTAGTTGAAGACAAAGCAAAACCTGATTTCGTTTACTATGCTCTGTCTAGTCAAGCAACTAAGCAGTATTTCAAAGAAAATGCAACAGGAACAGCAGGGAACATGCCAAAGATTAATCAGCAGGTCGTGATGAATACCCCTGTCACATTACCTTCTATTAATGAGCAAGTTGAAATCGTTCACCGTATTCAACAATCTTTTGATGCAATCAATCGAATTTATTTGGAATATGAGAAAGCAATAGAACGATTGAATTTACTCGATCGATCCATTCTCGCCAAAGCCTTTCGGGGTGAACTCGTCGAGCAAGACCCCAACGATGAACCTGCCTCCGTCCTGCTAGAGCGCATCCAAGCAGAGCGAGAACAACTCAGTCAATCCGGCAAAACTAGCCGCAAAACCAATCGCAAGACCAAGCAGTTAACGATGGATCTGCCCTAACCATCTCACCTACAATCAAACTACGGCAATAATCGAGGTGGCGCATGATTGCAACTCCGAAAAACCAGCCCATGACTCCCGCCGAGTATCTGGAGTGGGAAGCTCAACAACCCTTCAAGTATGAGTACCTGCATGGCATCGCCTACGCCATGACCGGGGGCACCATTCCCCATAACGACCTCGCCCTTAACCTGTATCGCATTCTCTATCCACACCTGCGATCGCGGGGCTGCCGTGTTAACGTCGCTGATGTTAAAGTCCAGGTTGCCAGCAACGGGCCTTACTTCTACCCCGATGTCATCGTCAGTTGTGATGCCCAGGATCAACGTGCCCGCAAATTGATTCAATCCCCTTGCCTGATCATCGAAATTCTGTCCCCCGGCACCGCAGGCTTCGATCGCGGTGAAAAATTCAAAACCTACCGCCGCCTCAGTAGCCTCCAAGAATACGTCCTGATCGACTCCGAAACCCGCAGCGTCGATTGCCACCATCGCAATGATCGCGGCAAATGGGAACTCACCGCCTACCCACCTGACGAAGAACCCGCCAACGGTAGCGACCCTGAAGTTCACTTCACCAGCATCGATTTTCGCTGTCCGCTCTCCCTGATCTACGAAAACATCGACTTCCCCGAAGCCGGGATCGACCTGCCAGAATAGCCCGACTTATCGATTCCTGCCTCTATTCGCCTTCACCTACTCTGCCGTCAGCTTATCCAACTCATCCAGCAGTTTAGTAACCCGATCGCGCTTTTTGCGATCGCTCCAAATCTGACTCTTCTGCAACCGCTTGCCAATTTCACTCCAGCGTTTCGCCGCCACCTGTTCGGGTGTTTCCTCTGGTGCCGCGTTCTCCGTCGCAGATTTCAACGCCTGAATTCTCGTCTTAATTTCACTCAACGGCAAGTTCTTCGTGATCACCTGTTTCAGCAGATCCGTCCGTTGCTGCTCATCCTTCACCCGCGCGATCGCCTGCGCCTTGGTGTATTCCAGCTTGCCCTGGCGCAACACATTCAACACATCTTCCGGCAAATTCAACAACGGCAAACGGCTAGAACGAAAGCTGTCAATGGTAAAATGACCCACTCCAGCCATCACGTTTTGGACCATTTCCAATTGGGACAAAACGTTTTGTCCCAACTCCTGACCTCGATGTTTCGCGTGATGCGCCTGGTAAAACAGCGAAACCACATCCTCTCTCGGCGCATCCAGAGCGATCGTCAGCAGTTCTAAAATTCCCTCTGTCTCCTCCACTGGATTCAGATCTTCCCGCTGCAAGTTCTCCATTAAGGCAACCTGAAGCGCCTGGCGATCGTCCAACTCCCGCACAACAATGGGAACCTCTTCCAGTCCCAACTCACGCGAAGCTCTTAACCGTCGTTCTCCCGCCACCAACTCATAATCGCCATCCGCTAAAGGACGCACCAGCAATGGCTCTAAAATTCCATGCTCCTTGACCGACTGCACCAGTTGATCCAGCTTCTCCGGGTCAAAATATCGCCGGGGCTGAGACTTCGGTAATTGAATTTTGTCAACCGCAACCGATTGAGACGCAACCGGAGATGGAGCAGCCGTTTCGCGATTTAGAATGGCTGCCACATTGCGGAGTTCTGGTTTGGGTGCGCGTTTACGAGTAGCCACTACAAGGACTCCAGACTTTGCGAGATGGTCTTTAAAACATTGAGGGCGGGATGTTTGGGGTCGTATAGTCCCAAGGGAAGGTGTTGCATCGAGGCATCGGCAAAAGCAACTGCTCTGGGAATTGCTGGAAACACTGGAGCAACCCCGCTAAACTGTTCCGTCACTGCCTCTAAAATTTCCTTACTCTGCGCGGTGCGATCGTGCAGGTTTGGAATCACGCCAGCAATTTTCAGATTGGGAGCCACCCCTTCCTGTTGCAATTCGCTCACCGTTCCCAGCAACAGATCCAGCCCGACAAAGCTCTTATACTGAGTCTGCAACGGAATCAAAATGTGGGTCGATGCCACCAGAGAGAGAATGCTGAGAACTCCCAACGTCGGTGGACAATCAATCAGCACAAAATCATAATTCTGCTCAACGGGAGATAATGCCTTCTTCAAGCGGGTTTCTTTCGCGATCGCCGTTGCCAACCGCACATCCGCCGCACTTAAGGTCAAATTACTGGGCACCAAATCCATCTGATGAATAGCACTCAATACGGGCAACGATGCTCGATCAAGAATACTTTGGGCGATCGTCTCTTCCAGCTCATGGGGTTGCAATCCCATAAAGACTGTCAGGGAGGATTGCGGGTCCATATCCAGCAACAAGACCTTATGCCCCTGCTGAGTCAGGGCATAACCCAGGTTCATTGCCAGGGTGGTCTTGCCTGTTCCTCCAGCCTGATTAAATAGCGAGATGACGTTAGCCACGAGCAAAAATGATGAGATACAGCGCTAGTGTACAGCGAGTTCAACCAAATGAAACCGGACTCTTAATCCTGCCCTTCCTCCAACTCAGAAACGACCGCTTCCACCTCAATCTCTAACTGTTCAATTGTGGGTAAGCAGTCCTGCAAATCGGGGGGCAGGTCATCCCGCAGGTTGTAGGTCGAGACCCCAATCGAGTTATGCACAGTTTCTAAGGCAAATTCAACCACCGTCTTTTTCTTAGATTTGCACAAAATAATTCCGATCGTGGGATTGTCTCTCTCCGTCCGTACCGTGTTGTTGATCGCCGCAATATAGAAATTCATCTTGCCTGTGTACTCAGGCTTGAACTCCGTCACCTTCAAATCGATCGCCACATAGCAATACAGCTTCAAATGGTAGAACAAAAGATCAATGAAATATTCATCTCCCTCCACTTCCAGCCGGTACTGGCTACCGACAAACGCAAACCCAACCCCCATCTCCAACAAAAACTCTCGAATGCGCTCCACCAGGGCTTTCTCTAGCTCTCGCTCTTTCGCATTCTTGCTAATGTTCAAAAAATCAAAGTTATACGGGTCTTTCACGAGCTGCTGAGTCAGGTCAGAATCCAACGCTGGCAAGGTGCGCTCGAAGTTGGTGATGGCTCCCCCATGCCGCTTATACAGATCCGTTTCAATCTGCATCACCAAAACGTCCCGGCTCCAACCATTTTGGAACGACTGTTGGGCATACCAAAGTCGTTGCTCCGTAGACTTCAACTTATCCAGCAGCACCTGGTTATGCCGCCAGGGAATTTGTCCAGCGATACGCTGGATAATTTCAACCTCCGGGTAAGCTTCAGCAAATGCCCGCATATACATCAGGTTTGTCCGGGAAAAGCCCTTCATATCAGGAAATTCCTGCTTCAGGTCTTTCGCCAACCGCTCAATCACCTTAGCCCCCCAACCCTCTTGCTGCTGCCGCTTCAGAATCTCTTGACCAATCTGCCAATACAACAAAATCAGCTCACTGTTCACCGCCAGCGCTGCTTTAATCTGCGCTTGCCGAATCTGATCTTTCAGAGATCGCAGAAAGGTAGTGTAGTTTTCATCGGCTGGAAACAAAAAACCTGATTTAGGCACAAGCAAATCCAATCTCAGCAATCATTCGATGATAATGGCTGGCGTTGCTTCTTGCTTAAAAGGAATCAATTTCAGGCAAGAACATATCAGCTTCTATGGGCTAAGTGCGATCGCAATCTGCGCTGCCCGATGATCGACATTCCCTTAAGCGAGACTCAAGTCAGCCACTATCACTCATGAACAAACCCACCTGAAACTAATTCCATGTGGGTTAAAGCGTCGCGTTGTCGTTAGCAACCGACTGAACATAGAAGGTCTAAGCAGGCGTGGCGGCGGGATTCCCTTGAAGTAGCTGAACAATCGCCGCTTTCTCAAGTAACCCAACCAGATGACCATTGGCGCGGACAACAGAGAGGGCGGTAATCTGTCGTTCTGCCAACAACTTCACCACATCGGATAGGGGGCGATCGCTTTCAACTACCAGCGACGGTTCGATCGGGGTCACGCATGCTTGCACCGTCGTGTTTGCCCATTGATCACTCGGAATCGTTCTCAGGTCATCGACCGCGATCGTGCCCAGCAACTGGCCATCCTCGGCTGAGACCAGAAACTGCCGCCAGTTGCGACTCTCTAAAACCCGCTGATCAGAAAACTCTCGCAAGGTCAAGGAAGCTGCCACCACTGGACTTTCGGCAATG
>JANRIS010000003.1:0-44527 GCA_033764685.1 Leptolyngbyaceae cyanobacterium bins.349 | reverse complement strand
ACTCCACCGCTTGTGCGGGTCCCCGTCAATTCCTTTGAGTTTCACACTTGCGTGCGTACTCCCCAGGCGGGACACTTAACGCGTTAGCTAAGACACTGCACGGGTCGATACGCGCAGCATCGAGTGTCCATTGTTTACGGCCAGGACTACAGGGGTATCTAATCCCTTTCGCTCCCCTGGCTTTCGTCCATGAGTGTCAGAAGCAGCCCAGTCACGCGCCTTCGCCACTGGTGTTCTTCCCAATATCTACGCATTTCACCGCTACACTGGGAATTCCCGTGACCCCTACTGCTCTCTAAGTCTGGCAGTTTCCACTGCTGATCAGTCGTTAAGCGACTGGCTTTAACAGCGGACTTACCAAACCACCTGCGGACGCTTTACGCCCAATAATTCCGGATAACGCTTGCATCCTCCGTATTACCGCGGCTGCTGGCACGGAGTTAGCCGATGCTGATTCGTCAGGTACCGTCATTGTGTTCTTCCCTGACAAAAGAGGTTTACGACCCAAAAGCCTTCCTCCCTCACGCGGTCTTGCTCCGTCAGGCTTGCGCCCATTGCGGAAAATTCCCCACTGCTGCCTCCCGTAGGAGTCTGGGCCGTGTCTCAGTCCCAGTGTGGCTGATCATCCTCTCAGACCAGCTACCGATCGCAGCCTTGGTGAGCCATTACCCCACCAACAAGCTAATCGGACGCGAGTTCATCTTCAGGCGGATTGCTCCGTTTCACATTTCTGCATATCGGGTATTAGCTGCCGTTTCCAGCAGTTGTCCCCAACCTGAAGGCAGATCCTCACGCGTTACTCACCCGTCCGCCACTAAATATCCGAGGATATTCCGTTCGACTTGCATGTGTTACGCAGACCGCCAGCGTTCATCCTGAGCCAGGATCAAACTCTCCATTTTAATTTGATGAGTCTGATTGATTTGGCTCCGAAACAATACTTGTTTTTGTTTCGGTTTCTAAAGATTTGAATTTTAGATTTTAGACTTAAAATTTGAATTATCGTGATTAAGTCAAATTCAAATTCTTTTTATCTAAGCTAAAATCATTGATTCAAACCCTAAATTCGTTGTTTCAACGAGATTTGAATGCTTTTGTTTGGCTTTCAAACGATTCTTTTTTCTTGGTTCAGATGCGCTTTGTTATTTTCGCACTTTCTTACTCTAACGGATTTACGCAGAGACGAAAGTACGGACAACCGAATCTACTTTGGGTGAATTTACTCTACCTGTAGTAGTTGGTGGCCTTTGAAAGCCCCACACCTGGAGGGCGTTTCACTCGCGCTTGACTACTATAGCGTATAGCAGGGGCATTTGTGCAACCCCTATTTTGAAATTTTTTTTGAGGCCTGTGAACAGAGAATAATCGACCGATCAAGACTGCTTCCAGCGCTTGCTCAGACGATGAGATATCACCTGACTCAGAATGGCCGGTTGGAATAATGCGATCGCCGGTTTGAGCATGTGTAGTACCTCCAAAAAGGTGTGAT
Organism: Leptolyngbyaceae cyanobacterium bins.349; assembly: GCA_033764685.1. Classification (GTDB taxonomy): domain Bacteria; phylum Cyanobacteriota; class Cyanobacteriia; order Leptolyngbyales; family Leptolyngbyaceae; genus JSC-12. Next base: position 43,038 of record JANRIS010000003.1, on the reverse strand, counting down.
AAACCGTGGCGCGATCGCGGATTAATTCCATGAGTTGATCCCAGTACCAACTGACCAATCGACTGGTCGCATGCATGGGTTCACCCTGGACATTGTGATAGCGGTAATCCATACTGGTGGCGGCTGCCCATGCGTCCTGATGTGCTTTCCCTAATTGTTGTTGCAAATCCTGACTATGAGTGTTGAGGTTCGCGATCGCGTGCTGTTGGAAGAATTGATCCACCCGCATCGCTTCCAGCGCCGCCACCGTCATCGCCTGCCCATAGGTCGGATTCAGCAGACAGGCCGCATGACCAACCACGAGTAGATGGGATGGTAGATCGGCCAGTTGGTCATAATGGCGCAGACGATTTTCGTTGCCGTAGTAAGCGGAGATGGGTGTGAGCGGTGTGGAACGCTCAATCATCTCGGCCAAAATCGGCGTGGGTAGGCTGTGGGCGAAGGCTAAAAAACCTGCTGCATCGGTGGGTGGGTAGTCGCGATCGCCACCCACTAAACTAATAATCCACCGGGGCTGATGGGGGGTGGCGCGATCGCCTTCAATCGGAAAGATGGCCCCACCTCGTTGACGCATGGGCGGCGTACTTGGCATAAACAACATTTTCCAATCCACAGCCAGATCGGGTGGTGGTTGGTAAAGTTGTGCGACATAGCCTACCGACGCATCTACTTTAGTTTCCAGTGGTGGTTGGTATCCCAGTTCCTGCAACCACTGCGGGGTGCGAGAGGGTTTACCACTGGCATCCACAATGAGATCGGCATAGATGGTCTCGGTTGATTCTGGGTCGGAGTCAGTGAGCCGATGCAGGGACACCCCAGTAATTCGCGTATGTTCAGCATCCGTCAGCAATTGGGTAACACGCGCTCCTGTCAGAAAATGCAGGTTAGAGAACGTTGCTAAGCGACGACGGATACTCCAATCCAATAAATCGCGGCTACAGGCCAGGAGGATGAGATTTGAAGTACAGCGAACGGCCCATCCAGCGGCAGTGAGGAAGGCAATGTCTTGCATACTGTCGAGTGCGATCGCCCCACTGTCTAGCAGTTCTGCACGAAGTCCAGGAAATAGCTGCTCTAAAATTTGTTGCCCTCGCAGCATGAGGGTGTGGGGAAAGCAGGAGTGCGGTACCCCTTTTCGAGGTGCTGGTGCTTCCGGGTAAACATCCCGTTCGACAATGGTTACGCGATCAAAATGGTTGGCGAGAACTCGCCCCATTAGCAACCCTGCCATACTGCCGCCAATGACTAATGCATGGGTTGGGTGTGCATGAGTTGGGTGTGCATGAGTCTTGTCCATGATGATTGTCTCTCAAGCGCTCAAGCAACCTGGTTTAAACTGAGTTGCTTTGGGATACTTGATTGTAGTCATGGAGCCAACTCAACAACATACCCCTTTGGGTTACTAGTGTTGTTTAAGGGGGCTTTTAAGGGGCAGAAGCCTCTGTCGAGGATGTTTCTGAGGCGGTCGCAGGGGGGCTGTCAGCAGACATTGGGACTGCTTCCGAGGTCGCTTCAGGGACTGGTTCGTTGCTGTCATTTGATGTCTCCTGAATGTTTTTCTGCCAGGTGTTGCAGATCAAATCTGATGTTCCTTTGGCCAATTGTTTCACTAATAATGCCCCAACTACCACGGCTAAAGATTGCGGTAAGCCGAGGCTACCCGACAGAATGGGCGTGATAATGGCAGTTGCTTTTGCAGAAGCTTCTGCGGTTTTCTGATTCATTAAGTTACTCAATTCCTGAGCCAGGGCCGGATCTTTGATCAAAACCCCCTCAACGGGGGAGCAGAAGATTTTGTAAGCGCCTGCACTTTTCGGTCCAAAAACATCCTTGCCCACTTTCAACAATTCATCAAAAGCCCCCTTAGGAACGGGGATTTCGTCCACCGATGAGATCTCAGCGGCTTCTGGATTGGCTTCGACATATTGGGCCAGGGCACCCAACTGCACTGTTAAGTCATCCTCGTCCAGTTCGGCTAATCTTTGGGCGATCGCTTCTACCTCGGCCATGCTTCCTCTCCAGTTGTGATAACGACGTTGCGCGATCGCATTATACTGGTGCTTCCGAATTCGACTGAATGCTGTTACTGTATTTTCACAAGTTGCAAATTTAATTGAATCAGGTGCCTGCAACCGAAGAGTCAATGCTATGAAATAAATGCGATTGCTTCCTTTTAACCCATCACCCAACCAAGCTTATGCGGTTCAAACTAGGACAATTTCTGTGGCAATGGCGGATTGTTTTAGTCGTAGCGCCAGTGATTGCGGGCTTAGTCTTGGTGACTCGTTCGTTGGGGTTGTTGCAATCGCTCGAAATTCTTGCCCTGGATCAGTTTTTTCAATGGCGACCCCAGGAAGTCGTTGATGACCGCATTGTGCTGGTTGAAGTCACCGAGTTAGATATTCAAAAATGGGGCTGGCCGCTGGACGATCGCACCCTGGCCCGCATGTTACAAACATTAAAAGATCAGCAACCCAGCATGATTGGGTTAGATATTTTCCGAGACTTGCCCGTTGGCGAAGGGTATGACGAACTCGTCAAAGTGTTTGAGACGACACCCAACTTGATTGGAATTCGTAAAGTGGTACCCAGCCAGGGCGGGGCCGTGGTCAACCCGCCGCCGACCCTGAGCAAATTAGGTCAGGTGGGGGCAAATGATATTGTCATTGATCTCGATGGCAGAGTGCGGCGGTTGGTGTTGGGGTTAGAAGACAAAGACCAACAGCAAATTACCAGTTTGGGGGCAGAACTGGCTCTACGGTTTCTAGCCAGCCAGGGAGTCAGGCCAGAAATGATTGACCCTGACCGCCGCCGAATGCAGTTGGGCAAGTCACAATTTATGCCACTCGACACCAATGATGGTGGCTATGTCAATGTTGATGTGGGTGGCTATCAACTCTTAAGTAATTTTCGGAATATTCGGGCTGGATTTCGCAGCATTACCCTGACGGATGTGTTGGAGCGACGCTTTCCAGAACCTCTGCGCGATCGCATTGTTTTGATCGGGATGACGGCTGAAAGTGCCGGAGATGTGTTTCTGACTCCGTATAGTCAGGTGAGTTATGCCCCGATTTTGTTTAGTGGTGTATCGATTCATGCGGAAGTCACCAGTCAAATTATCAGCGCGGCCTTGGATGGCCGAAACCCGATGCAGTTTTGGCCTGATTGGGCTGAAATGAGTTTGATTATTACCGCTGCTTTCCTGGGAGCCTGCTTGAGTTGGAGCTTACACGCTGAACATGTGGCCTTGAAGCATAAAAATTTTGTTGTGTTGAGCACACCTGTGCTGACTCTGGCCACCGCCGCCCTACTGAGTGTGGCGATCGTGGGAGCCGGATATGTTGCCTTTTGGCAGGGCTGGTGGATCCCTGTTATGGCTCCTGTTTTAGCCTTGTCGGCTACATCGCTGGCGATGGTTGGCTATGCGGCGCAACTATCGGACAAAATGCGCCAGACGTTCGGACGCTACTTAACAAATGAAGTGGCAACCGAATTATTAGAAACTCGCGAAGGCTTAAAACTAGGTGGAGAGAAGTGTAAAGTTACGGTACTCATTTCTGATTTACGAGGTTTTTCGGCGATTTCTGAACGAGTCAAACCGGAAACAGCCGTGAAAATTATCAATCAGTATCTTGAAGTCATGATTGATATTGTGAATCAGTACAAGGGGATTTTAAATGAAGTGGTTGGTGATGGCTTATTTATTTTCTTTGGTGCTCCAATTCAGCGGGATGATGATGCTCAACGAGCGATCGCCTGTGCGATCGCCATGCAACTGGCGATGAAAAATATTAACGCTGAACTGGCGAAGCTGGATTTACCGGCACTGGCAATGGGCATTGGGTTGCATACAGGAGATGTGCTGGCGGGCAATATCGGTTCAGAACGACGGGCCAAGTACACGATCATTGGCAGCAATGTAAACCTGGCTTCCCGCATTGAGGCTTATAGTGTGGGAGGGCAAATTCTTGCCTCGCAGGCCACAATTAAAGATGCAGGGGCGATCGTCCGGGTAGATCAGTACTTGCAAGTGCAACTGAAGGGCTTTGCCGAAACTTTTAAGCTCTACGAACTTGGAGGCATTGGTGGACAGTTCAATCTCTGTTTACCCAAAGATGAGGACGTGTTGGTGCAGTTGCATCAAGTCATTCCGATCCAATGGATGTTGCTAGAGGGGAAGCACGTTACCAACGAGAAACTGCAAGGCCAGATCGTACAACTGTCTCCCATTTCTGCGGTAATTCGTTCTCATCAACCCGTTGAGTTGTTAGCAAATATCAAATTTAATCTTGAAACGAACAACAAAAAAGCGAGTGGCTTAGGAGATGTGTATGCCAAAATTGTGCAACAGTCTCCGCATCAGCCAAGGACATTTCAAGTCAGATTTACCTCTGTGCCGCCTGAAGTTGGGGCCTTGTTTTATTACTTGTGTGAAGCGGCCAAGCAGTCATCTGCCAAGCAGTCATCTGTCAAACAGTCATCTGCCAAACCGGATCTTGATCCTCCTGCCTACGACGCTCCCCCTATTCAGCCGGAATGATTGCGATCGCCCCAATTCCTCAATTTCTGGTTACGAAGTTACTTTCGCCAGCAGTGTTTGGGCCTCAGTCAATGAGAGTTGGGGTTGGGTCCACATCACAACCCAGCGATCGCCCGACCCAAAAAACTCCATATCTGTTTCGACACCGGGCTTGCCAAACACATCCATCATTCGTCGGGTTAAAATACACTGACTTTCCACCTGATCAATGATAACTTTTGTAAGAATCTCGTCTGTGTCGGTAATCGGTTCTTGTTGGATGGATTGAATATGCATAAATACTTCAATAGCGTGTCTCTCCAGTGTAGGAGATACTATTTCTTGCATGAAGTATGATTTGCTACGAAGTATTGCCCCGATGTAACCCCGGTCATTCTACAACCGCAAAGCGCATTTATCGCTTTTGAATGGTATTTATGGTTACAACAATGAATCAAACCAGAGAGGTATACCAGTACACGGAATGTTGTGCATTCTCCGTTATTTCAGTGATGTCGGATGAGCTTCTCTATGTCTACCCAAGATCGGGCTATCTCCGCTGGTTCGCCGTTTGAAGTACCAGCTCATGAAGACTGGCATCTGAAGACCAGTGCGGTGCTGTCGGTGCTGGAGTTGGCAGAACTGAATGTGCGATCGGATCGGGCTGGTTGGCGACAATTGGCTGCTCATCTGACTGTGATGGGGAGTAGTGGCGCAATCTGGAGTTTGAGTGGGAGTCATTTGAGTGGGAGTCAATGGTGGCTTGCGATTCCGGCGCTGGTTGTCTACGGCTTCAGTTTGGCCTCGATGTTTGCCGCCATGCATGAATGTGCCCATCGCACAGCTTTCGCCCATCCCCAAGTGAATGATGCAGTGTCCTGGTTGGCTGGAGTTCTCTCCTTCTACAACAGCACTTTTTACCGCCGTTACCATAAATGGCATCATCGTTACACGCAAATTCCCGGTAAAGATCCGGAGTTGGAAGACGCGATGCCCACGAGTTGGGGTGTTTACCTGTGGCAAATAAGTGGCATTCCCTGGTGGGTTGGTAAAATCCGGGGCCATTGGCGGGGAGCGTTGGGGCAGTTTGAAGGCTGTCCTTACATTTCAGCAGCGGCGCGTAATGAGGTCTCTTGTTCGATCCGCTGGCAACTTGCTGTGTATGGCGTTGCGATCGCTCTGTCCGTGGTCGGGCATCATCCCTGGTTTATCACCTACTGGTTATTGCCCCTGGTCGTTGGGCAGCCGATTCTGCGGTTGATTTTGCTGAGTGAGCATCGGGGTTGCACTGAAGATGATAATCCCCTGACCAACACGCGCACTACCCATACCTTCTGGCTCATTCGCCTGCTGATGTGGAATATGCCCTACCATGCAGAGCATCACCTCTATGCGTCGATTCCATTTCATGCACTGCCTCAAGCCCATGAGAAGTTGGCGGCAAAGTTTAAGCATGTCGCACCGGGGTATGTGGCGGTACAGCGTGAGCTGACAGCGCGGTTTGGCAAGGTGGCATGAGCAAACAGGCGAGTCGCTGGACGGCAGAAAACTTCGCGCTGCAATGTGGGGTGACGCTGCCAAACGTACAAGTTGTGTATCAAACCTACGGGGAACTGGCCCGCGATCGCCGCAATGTGATTTTGTACCCCACTTCCTACGGTGCCCAGCATACGGATATTGACTGGCTAATTGGTCCCGATGGCATTCTTGATCCGACTCGCTGGTTTATTCTCATTCCTAATATGTTTGGCAACGGGTCATCGACTTCCCCCAGCACGAATGATTTAAGTCCTGATCATTTAAGTTTTGCTGCTGCAAGTGCTGATGCTTCAGGCAATCTGGCCACTCCAAACGTTTACTTCACCCATCTGGATAATGTCACCGCTCAAGAACGGCTCCTGCGGGAAGTTTTCGGGATTGAGCAATTGGCGTTGATTTATGGTTGGTCAATGGGGGCGCAGCAAGCTTACCACTGGGGAGCGCTTTTTCCCGATCGCGTGCAGCGCATCGTGGCGTTGTGTGGCACCGCCAAAACCACCGATCACAATCGCATTTTTCTGGAAAGCTTGCGATCGGCTCTGCTGGCAGACCCCACCTGGAATGGGCAGGGGTTTGATGGGGTGCCCGAACGGGGATTGCAAACCTTCGCCCGCATCTATGCCAGTTGGGCGGCATCGCAGGCATTTTACCGGGAGCAAATTTATCTGCAACTGGGGTATGCCTCCCTGGACGATTACCTCTGGCGTGGCTGGGAGTTGAACTATCGCCAGCGTGACCCGCGCAATTTGCTGGCCATGCTCGACACCTGGTTGCGTTGTGACATCAGCCACAATCCAACTTATCAGGGCAACTATCGGCGTGCCCTCCGCTCCATCCAGGCCAAGACCCTTGTTATGCCTGCAACGACGGATCTGTATTTCACGCCGGAAGACTGTGCCGCCGAAGCGGCACTCATTCCCCAGGCGGAGTACCGTCCCATTCCCTCCATTTGGGGACATCGGGCCGGCAATCCCTATCAAAATCCTGAAGATGCCGCTTTCATTCGGCAGGCCGTACAGGATTGGCTTCCATGTTCACCCGATCGCCCTCCAGGATCAGCCCTATGACCATCCCCCTTGCCGAATTTGCCCGTGAGAAAGACATTCGTTACTTTTTAATCTCGTTCACCGACCTGTTTGGGACGCAACGGGCAAAGTTGGTGCCGACTGCCGCGATCGACCTGATGGCCGCCAGTGGAGCCGGATTTGCCGGATTTGCCACCTGGCTGGATATGACTCCCGCCGATGCGGATATGTTTGCCCTGCCGGATACTCGCAGTTTATTCCAACTGCCGTGGAAGCCGGAGGTGGCCTGGATGCCTGCGGATCTGGCAACACCAGAAGGCACCGCGATTGCGCAAACGCCCCGGCTGGTCCTGAAGCGAGTGTTGCAACAGGCTCACGAGATGGGATACAGCATCAAAACGGGGGTTGAGTGTGAATACTTTCTGCTGTCGCCGGATGGGGAAGCCCTATCTGACCCCCGCGATCACCAGTCGAAACCCTGCTACGACCAGCAAGCCCTGATGCGGCGGTTTGATGTGATCGCGGAAATTTGTGATGCCATGCTGACTTTAGGCTGGGGGGCGTATCAGAATGACCATGAGGATGCCAACGGGCAGTTTGAAATGAACTGGACCTATGCTGATGTCCTAATCACCGCCGATCGCCATGCCTTTTTCAAGTACATGGTGAAGGCGATCGCGGAAAAACATGGATTACGAGCTACCTTCATGCCCAAGCCCTTTGCCCATCTCACGGGAAATGGTTGTCACATGCACCTGTCCGTTTGGGATCCCACGGGCACGACAAACCTATTTCACGATGTCGAGGGAGCACTGGGGTTATCGGCACTGGCCTACCAGTTCATCGGCGGTGTGCTGCATTCTGCCGCCGCGCTTTGTGCCTTCACCAACCCCACGATCAATTCCTACAAACGGATTAACGCCCCCGTCACCCGCTCCGGAGCCACCTGGTCTCCCAACACCGCAAGCTACAGCGGCAACAACCGGACTCACGCTATTCGCATTCCCGATCCCGGTCGCTTTGAATTGCGACTGGCGGATGGTGCCGCCAATCCCTATTTGCTCCCCGCCGCCCTGATTGCTGCCGGGTTAGAGGGGATGGCTCAAAAGCGCGACCCTGGTCCCCGCTGCGACAATAATAACTATATTGATCCCCTGCCTCCCGGTACGGTCCAATCTTTACCAACCAACCTGCTAGATGCGTTGCGCCAGTTGGAACAGCATGAACTCTTGGCGCGATCGCTGGGAGCCGAGTTTGTGCAATCTTACCTGAAACTGAAGCAGCAAGAATGGCGGGACTACAACGCTTGCATTACTCCCTGGGAACGAGACAACACCCTGGATTGTTAGCTGTGCCAGTCCAGCCAAACGTCAACCTGATAAAATAAATGCAATTTTTTCTGCAAAATTGATCGTTTGGCAATGTTAAATGATTGCATCTAGCATCGCAAACTCTCATCAGGGGTTAGCTCCGTGTCTATAACCTTTCGGCGCAATCTGGCGATCGTGGTTGGCATCAACGACTACCAGCATGGTGTCCCCATGCTCAAAACGCCTGTGCATGATGCTCAGACGGTGGCAGAAATTTTGCAAACCCAACACGACTACAAAACGGCTGTGCTGCTGGATCAAAATGCCACTCGTGCTGTCCTGGTGGAATTGTTGGAACAGGCGTTGCCGAAGCAGGTCGAAGCCAGCGATCGCCTGTTGTTTTATTTTGCTGGACACGGCATTGCCCTCAACGGCGAAGACGGTCCAGAAGGCTATTTGATTCCCCAGGATGCACGATTAGGCGATGTCAGCACTTATTTGCCGATGTCCTGGGTGCATCAAGCCTTACTCCAGTTACCCTGTCGTCATTTTTTGGGCATTTTGGATTGTTGCTTTGCCGGGGCGTTTCGCTGGTCCAGTACTCGTAAGCTGGTTCCTCTGGATGTGGGGACTTTGCACAAAGAGCGGTTCGATCGCTTCATTCAAGATCCGGCGTGGCAGGTGATTACTTCAGCCGCCTATGATCAGTTTGCATTGGATGCCTTTAACTTGCACGATGAGCGAGGGCCAGCCGGAGGGCATTCTCCTTTTGCGGCAGCGTTGATTGAAGCGCTTCAGGGGCAAGCAGATGCCTACCCTCCTGCTGCACCGGGCAAACCCGTCGGGGATGGAGTGATCACAGCTACCGAACTCTACCTGTATTTGCGCGATCGCATTGAGCCAGTAACCGATGCTCGTGCGATTCGCCAAACGCCCGGAATTCACCCGTTGAAAAAACATGACAAGGGGGAATATATTTTTTTGGCTCCCGGTCACGTTCTCAACTTGCCACCAGCCCCACCTTTGGATGCGTCAAAAAATCCGTACCGGGGGTTGCAATCGTTTGAAGAGGCGCATCAGGAGTTATTTTTTGGCAGAAAGGCGCTCACCCACAATCTCTATGAATTTTTCCTGAAACATCCTCTTACGGTGGTGTTGGGTGCGTCTGGTTCAGGAAAATCGAGCCTGGTCAAAGCCGGTTTTATTCCCCACTTGCGACATGGCCAAACTGGCCAAGACTGGCAGATTTTGCCACCGCTACGACCGGGAGAATCACCGCTCAAAGCGTTGAGCTGTGCCCTGGAGACGATCGCCCCGCCTATCCGTTCTACCGCGATCGCCCCGGTTGAGCCATCGGATTCGATGCAGCCTTCGATTGAAGCTTTAACAGCTTGGCTTCACCATCATCCTCAAAGCCATCTTGTACTCATTATTGATCAACTAGAAGAGTTAATAACGCTCTGCCAGAATTTGCAGGAACGACATCAGTTTTTAGATAGTCTCGCTTCTCTCCTGAAAACTCATGCCAATCAGTTTCATGTGTTACTTACTTTACGCTCAGACTTTGAACCGCAATTTCGGAATATTCCGTTAGAATCTGATTGGGTTAATGGTCGATTTGTGGTGCCAGCGATGACCCGTGAGGAGTTACGGGAGGCGATCGAAGCACCCGCTTCCGCCAGAGTGATCTTTTTTGATCCACCTGATTTAGTAGACCAGTTGATTGATGAAGTGGCGAATATGCCGGGAGCCTTGCCCCTCCTCTCATTTGCCCTGAGTGAACTGTATTTGAAGTACTTGCAACGCCAGGATCAAGCAAAGTTACGAGGCGAAACCCTCGATCGCGCCATTACCCAGGCTGATTATGATGAATTGGGCGGTGTGACGCGATCGCTCACCCAACGGGCAGATCAGGAATACGCGGCCCTGGTGGCAATGGATCCCGCCTATACCCAGACGATTCGGAATGTCATGCTGCGTATGGTGGCGGTAGGAGGTGAATTGGCTCGCCGCCGAGTTCCTGAATCTGAATTGTGTTACCCAGACCCAGAAAATAGTCGAGTTCATCATGTCATCCGGCAGTTTCTGGCGGCGCGACTGATCGTCACTGGGACGGATGTTCACCAGCAAACCTACTTTGAACCGGCCCACGATGCTCTGGTCAGAGGCTGGGATAAACTACTGACCTGGCAACAGGAGCAAGAAGAAATATTAATTTTGCAACGCCGACTCACACCCGCCGCCACGGAATGGGAGATGGTGAAACGTCACCAGGAATCCTTTAAAGGCATTGCTGGTAAAACAGCGATCGCACTCAATTGGTTTGATCGCCGCCTCATTACGGTTGAACATCTTGCGGGTCAAATTATCACCCACATCACTCGCCGATTGCAGCGATCGCGCCCCCAGTCGGTAAACACCAGAACCAAACCTCATCAGTTTTTATGGAATACAAATCCTTACCTTGATGTCCTTAATCAAGAACTTCATTCTGACCATCATTGGTTAAACCAGATTGAGGCCGAATTTGTGCAACAAAGTATTGTGCAAAAACGGCGTAATTCGAGTTGGCGCTGGCGGATTGCGATCGCGGTGATTCTGGGCTTGAGTGGGTTAACTATTGCCACTTTAATTGGCCAGCGCAACGCTCTGATCAGCCAGATCCACGCCTCCAGAGAATCGGCTGAAGCCAACTTTCGCGCAGGTCAATCTCTCAATGCTTTTCTCGATGGCCTGCGGGCCGCTCACTCTCTGCGTCATCCGCTGTTACAACTTTTGCCACCCGCTTCTCACCTAGAACAACAGGTCGAGGGCACACTACAACAGGCAATTTATGCAACCCAGGAGCGAAATCGCCTCAGCCAACTGAGCGAACACCTGGGTATCACCAGAAGCCAGATTAGTCCAGATGGTCAGTTAATTGGGGTGGCAACGGGAGATGGCAGGATTTCACTCTGGAACTGGCAGGGGCAGCAACAAGCCCAATGGGCTGCGGCCCAGGGCAGTGTGCTCAATCTCAGCTTCAGCCCCGATGGGCAAAAAGTTGCAACTGCCGGATCAGATGGGACCGTTCGCCTGTGGACGTTGCAGGGGAAATCCCTGGTGAGTTTGGTTGGCCATGCAGGGATGGTCAAAGGGCTTAGCTTCAGCCCGGATGGGCAGCGATTAGCGACTTCTGGCACCGATAAGACCGTCCGTCTCTGGAATTCCCAGGGGCAACCATTGGTCGTGATGTCGGGTCATCAGAAGGATGTTTGGAGTGTGGTCTTTCATCCGGATGGTCAAACTCTGGCGAGTGCTGCGGATGATGATACGTTTCGCCTGTGGAATTTGCAGGGCAGACTATTACAGCAGGTCAAGGCCGACCAGGGGGAACTCCATACCATTCAATTTAGCCCGGATGGCCAGCGACTGGCGACGGCGGGGAAGGATGGCCGCGTGCGGTTATGGACTGCTCAGGGGCAACCACTCGCCATTTTGGCAGGGCATCAGGGGCGCGTCTGGCGGGTGACCTTCAGTGCCGACAGCCAACACTTGGCAAGTACCGCCGCCGATGGGACGGTGCGCTTTTGGACGATCGCAGGCCAATCCATCGCCATATTACAGGGACATCAAGGCCCCGTACGGCACGTTGGGTTGACCCCCGATGGGCAACGGTTGGTGAGTAGTGGCGATGATGCAACGGTGCGCTTTTGGGACTTACAGGGACAACAATCGGTGACGCTCAGTGGCCATCAAGGAACGATTCAAGCCTTACAATTTCATCCGGATGGAAACCAGCTGGTTACGGGCGGTGACGATGGCACGATTCGGCGCTGGACGATGCAAGGCCAACCCTTGACGATCGCGCAGGGTGAGGCCGATGATGTGAGCGCAATCGCCCTCAGTCGGGATGGCCAACGCCTCGCCAGTGCCCACGGGCAGACCATTCGGTTGTGGCCGAAACCGGGTCAACCCCCCATGCAACTTCAGGGTCATCCAACCTTAATTCGCAGCGTCGAGTTTAGCCCAGACGACTTGCAGTTGGTCAGTGCCGGGGATGAGGGCTGGATTTACCTGTGGAATGCTCAAGGCCAGATGGTAACGAACTGGCGAGCAGGGAATGCTCCTGTTTGGCAGATCGCGTTCAGCCCGAATGGGCAACAGTTCGCAACCGCAGGTGGAGATGGTCTGGTGCAACTGTGGGATGGGCAGGGGCAACGTTCTGCCACCTTTGAAGGGCATTTGGGACCCGTTTATAGCGTTGCTTTTAGCCCAGACGGACAGGTTTTAGCCAGTGCTGGGCAGGATGGCACAATTCGGCTTTGGCGCTTACAGGGGAATCGCAAAGATGGTCTATTCCAGGTGTATGAGGCGGAGGTAAACGCGATCGCCTTTAGCCCGGATGGTCAACGGTTAATCAGTGGCGACAACCGGGGCCGGGTCCACCTCTGGAACTTGCAACTTCATCAACAAGCGGCTGTCTGGCGGGCACACACCAATGCCAGCATTCGTCAGGTTGAGTTTAGCCGGGATGGTGGGTTGATCGCGACGACATCGGAGGACGGTACGGCTAAGTTGTGGCGGTTGGAAAAATTTGCTCAATTACGGGCGAGAAGCTGTGCGATGCTGATGGACTATTTCGCCTATCGCCAACAGAACCCCGATCAGGGCGTAAATGCCAGCGATCGCGACCTCTGCAACCTGTAATCGTGAATTCCTGGTGTTGCTCAATTACCGCAAACGATTGGATGAACGGGTCATCTCAAAACTGTTGTAAACATTCAAGAAAAAACAGGTCAGACCTGGGGATACGAATGGTGTTAGTCTGAGTTTTCGTTCAAAACTTGAGAATGGCAAACGACCTATGAAAGCGTAGCCCGCTAATCGACATCATGAATAAGTAGCGTCAAGATGTTGTACGGTCCTTCCCTTTGGTATAACCATTCATTCACATAATTGCGAATCAAATGAATACCCAGTCCTCCCTCTTTTGCTTCTTCCAGACTGGTCGGTAAAACAATGGGGGGATGCTGTAAGGGATTAAATGGTTGGCCGTCATCCTTGATCTCAACTCGCACCGTTTGCTTCATGGCGTTGAGTACGAGTGTGATTTCGTGGTCAGCTTCATCTTGATAGGCATGTTCAATCACATTTGTCACGGCTTCCACCAGTGAAAGCTCTAATCGAAAAGCCCCACGTGAAGATAAATGCAATTGGCTCGAAACCTGATTGATCCATTCACTCAATCGGTCCAACTGGTCACGTTTGTTCTTCAAGACTAGATGGTAGGTTTCAGGCTCAAGCTGTTGATTTTGGGCCACCGAGGAAGATGGGTCCACTGTTAAGCTCCGATCATTCAATAACTACAGCTTTGAGTGCTTCACAGGCTTCGTTGAAGTCGTCGTACATGGGAATGAGGTCTGCGAATCCGGCATTGACCAGAGTTTCTTTGACGAGCGGTGTTGGATTAAACAAAACGAGTTTACTCTTCCGGTTGGTCAAGGCTCTGGCATTGGACAACAATAACCGCATCCCAATCGAAGCCAGGAATTCTACCTCAGTCATGTCAACCAGAATAGGAGTTTTCCCGCTACTCACTTGGAAGGTAAATTGGTTGTCAATTTCATTGGTGCCTTTCATATCCAAACGACCCACCAACTTTACTTGTTTAATGCCACCATCCAAGTTGCTCATCTCAAATTGCATTCTTTGTCTCCAGTAAATTTCTCAAATCGTCTTCCTGCACCAATTTCCCCAATCCAAAAGTCGCTATAGGTCTGGAATTATTGACAACGTGACAGTTGCCAGCCTTACTGCCAGGTTAATCTTGCTGTCAGAACTTTATCAGGAAGCATCCATTCGGAACTGGATCTTAAGCATTCGTAAAGAATATTCAAGTCGTCTTGATGGTTTTTGGGGCAAGGAGGGGCATTCCTGCGATCGCTCAACAAGAATGTTCAGTATAGTGAGATAAGTTAGGATGAACACGCCCTACTTGGTGCTCCTACTTGTGCTTGTTGATTGAAATGAGTTTGTTTTTTCGGGGTTTTTGTCAACTTTTGTAATGAAGATTGAGATTAAGGTATTCACTTTACTTGTATCGGTTGCATTCATTGCCCTGGTCGTTGGTCACTATGCGCCGTTTTCGATGATGGCAAGTATTGTGGGATTGATGCTTCTATCGGCTGGGATGGCAACCTTCTACTCCCGAACCATCACGATCCCGTTACAAACCTTGATGCAATGGGCGATCGCGCGATCGCAAAACGAGTATCAAGAACTCACCCATTCGATCCGGTCTAGCACGCTGGCAACCCTGGCCGCTCATCGACGGGACGAAATTGGTCGTCTGGCTCAAGCATTGCAAGGGATGCAAAACGAGTGGGAAATGGCGATCGCGCAATTGCAACAGTCCTCTTCTGCCAAAGAGCGGATGGAAAGTGAATTGCGGATTGGGCGAGAAATTCAAATGAACATGTTAACCCTGGGTTTCTCGGCATTTCCTAAGCACAAAGATCTGGAAATTTACGCTGTGTTGGAGCCTGCTCAGGAGGTGGGGGGGGATTTCTACGACTTCTACTTTCGGCGTGAGAATTTGTCGTATTTGTTTGAAGAAAACCGCTTTTGTTTTTGTGTGGGAGACGTATCTGGAAAAGGGGTTCCGGCTGCACTCTTTATGGCTGTAATTAAAACCTTGCTGAAATCTCAATCTTACATTGATCTGTCTCCAGCTAACATTCTGACTCATGTGAATGAAGTCATTAGTGCTGACAATCCCATGTGTATGTTTGTCACTCTATTTTTTGGTGTCTTAAATTTAACGGAAGGGGAACTGGTGTATACCAATGCTGGACACAATCCCCCCTATATTCGGCGGCGGGATGGCTCCATTGAACAACTTAATCAACGACATGGCGCGGCCTTGGGCGTGTTGCCAGGGCTGACCTATACCGAAAGTCGCACCAGCTTACAGATGGGTGATATTCTCATTACTTATACGGATGGCGTGACGGAAGCGATGGATGTGGAACAGCACTGGTTTTCAGATCAGCGGTTTTGTGAGTTGTTGCGATCGGGAAATTACAATTCTGCGAAAGAAGTGGTGGCATTGACGACTAGGGCTATCACCGCTTTTCAAGGGGACGCAGAACAATCAGATGATTTGACCATGCTGGCGCTTCAGTTTTTGCGCCCCCCCAGTTTGAAGGGAGACTCGGCAGAAATCGCGATCAACAGCGAAGCCCTGTCCTCATTGCGGGAAGGCTGGAAATAAGGGGCGCGAGGACTGGGTGATGCGTCATTGAGGCTGGATTGTCGTTTTGTTATAGAAAGAATATAAATTTTTCATGTAAATCCTCCATAGCAAGGTATTTTGAGAGAACGGTTGACGCAAGCGTGGGTTGGCGCGATCGCGCTCAACTCCCTAAGATCAAGCGCAGTATGAATGAGGTATGCCCCACGACCAAGCGTTCTTCTCATTTTGGGGCATGGTTGTTGGTAAAGGAGCATTGGATGAAAATTAGCACTCGTGAAGTTTACGACGTGTTGGTGGTCGATATGGAAGGACGGCTCGACTCGAAGACATCAGGCTACGGGTACGAGGAACTGGTCCGCCTTGTCAAAGGTGACAAGAAACATGTGGTCATCAATTTGCAAAAGCTTGAATTCATCACCAGTGCAGGGTTGCGCTCATTATTAGTGGCTGCCAAACTCCTACAAACGGATCGGGGTGAACTGCGTTTGTGCAATCCCAATGATGTGGTGAAGGATGTGTTGGAATCGGCTGGATTTTCCAGTTTGTTGCGGCTCTACCCAACTGAAGCAGATGCAATCAAAGGATTTTGAGGGTGCGAAGTCGAGGTCTAGGGATACATCTTCTGCGTTCTTTCACAAATAAATGCTCTCCTTTAAGGAAAATTCACGCATCGGAGAAGCGTCCGTAGATATACTGAGACTATGTAACTGGTTTGGAGTGCTTTAACACTTCCATTCGGTTTGAGGGAGATGGCTCAGTCCTGGTCCCAAGGGTCAGCTTAGAAAAATGACATCACATACCCTGTTGTTTTGATACAGGTCTATTTTGTGTCGGCGCGATCGCTGATGCTTGAGCGAATCGCATGGGTAAGTAACTCAGTAGTTTGGTGATGGGTTGCCAATCCAATCACGGCTTATTGAGATAAGAATTGTGTCAGGGTGCTGATATTAGTCATAAACGTTTGTATGAAGTCGAGCACACATCATTATGTCATTGAATCTGACTAGCCCTTTACCGCAGAGTATGGGTCCCCTGCAAACCGAACTTGGGAGTACATCGTCTACTCTCTTACTGACTCAAGACTCCGCCATAATTGAAAATTCCCGCCCATCACCAACGTTAAGTAGTAGCACCTCTTCCAGTGGCAGTACGGTTTCTACAACCACCACTCAACCCAGAATAGACCTATCCCTGACTCAATCGGTGCAAGACACTACACCCAATACCCCTTTACTGGTGGGCGATCAGGTCGAGTTCATCTTGAAGGT
Source organism: Leptolyngbyaceae cyanobacterium bins.349 (assembly GCA_033764685.1). Classification (GTDB taxonomy): domain Bacteria; phylum Cyanobacteriota; class Cyanobacteriia; order Leptolyngbyales; family Leptolyngbyaceae; genus JSC-12. The sequence goes on along the minus strand of JANRIS010000003.1, from coordinate 26,140 downwards.
AACAAATACTGCGATCGCTGGTTTACCAGCCACAGCCGCAACCGGAGTTATGGTCAAGAATTTGTTGCCGACTGGTTTCTCCTTTGTGGGTGCAACGGGCAACGGCAGTTACAGTGCCCAGACGGGCCTTTGGGATATTGGCCGAGTTGCTGTGGGTAACAATAACAGCCGCACCTTAACCATTCGTGCCACAGTGCTTGGAACGGGGAATGATGTGGCGGCCTACACAAACATTGCAGAAGTGATTGTTGCCAATCTGGTCGATATTGATTCAACTCCCAATAACAACGTTTCAACCGAAGATGATTGGACTCGTGTCGTCGCTGCACCAATTAAACTTAACGTAACGAAAGAATTCACCGAAGGGAATGTCATACCCGCTCAATTCAATCGGTTTGCGGCGCTGCCGGATGGGACTGTTAGTTTCGAGATTGATGTTACCAATAACGGCTTTACGCCCGTTTCTAATGTGGTCGTTTATGATGACCTGACTCAGTTTTTACCCGTTGGCTTAAAGGTCTTGAGTGTAAACCCAGGGGATGGTCAAACTCTGGATACGGACAACAATGCCCAAACCATTGAAGTGAAGTTTCATCAAATCGGGGTAGGGCAAACTAAGACCATTACCGTTAACGCAAAAGTTAGCGCTGAAGTCAATGGCGTTAACTACATTACGCCGATTCAATTGGCAGGCGTGTTGGGGGCAGTGAATCCGCTCACGAACTCTGTTGACACACAACTGCCCGAATATCAAAATGTGCCATTTGATGGCACTTTCTGGCTCAGCACCAATTTCACCAAAAATGTTAATGACCCCGTCATTAATTTTGGGTTCTTGAATATCATCAACACTGCTGAGGTGATTGCAATCAATGGTGCATCCCTGATCCCCGGCACGATTCAATCCAATCAAGCCCGTTTGGATGTGGCAACGTACAAACTGACTGGCACACTTAATGATGCGAACGGGGTTGCCCAACCCTTCACGGTGCTCTCTGTTGATCCGCTGAATGGCAAACAAATTTCCTTCTCCCTCAATGCCGATTGGGAATTGTTCGGAGATGATGGATTTGCTTGGAATCATTCGACCTTTTTACCTGTTGGAGACTCAGGTTCATCCAAGTTCGCTCTGATTTGGAATAAACCCACCGATGACCCAAACTTTGCTAATAATCTCGCTACCTGGACAAGCTTTAGTTCCAGTAATGATGTAACCCACCAACAAATGCTGGTTAACTTCCTCGTGAATCAATTTGTCAAGCGAGGAGCCGCAAATGGTGCCCTACTTCAGCAAGGAACGTTCGATTTGACGAACCAAACTCAGTCGCGATCGCAGTCTCTGACCATTGAAGCCAGCCAGGTAACACCGGCGCTGGTGAATACAATCACGATCGTCGTGACGAATAATAGGGTTAGTATTGGCAATCAATCCTTCGCCAATTTGCAATCTGCCCTCAATTCACTCAGTTTCTCCGTTCCAACCGGGGTGATTATTTCAGTGCAAGGAACAGGAACCGTAACTGCTAGAGTGCAGACCATTACCGGGATCTACGATTTCGCTAAGAATTGGGGCATTCGGGAAGTGAACATTGCTCCAACAGTAACCACTGCCATTTTTGCCTCTGGTAATGGGAAAGCGGCCTATGATTTCTCCTTAGTCAGAATTGTGAAGGCGGCCAATACTGTCGTTCAACTAACGGGCAACAATGCTCCAGATACTATCGTTGGAAGTAGCCGCAGTGAGACCTTGATCGGTGGGAATGGACCCGACTTTTTGGATGGCCGGGGCGGTAACGATACTTACATGGGTGGGAATGGTCCCGATACCTTCGTGCTACGCCGCAATGGTCTGGTTTTGGTGAAAGACTTTAAGTCCCAGCATGACAAATTTGGCCTGACGAGGGGCATCACTTTTGCGCAACTGGTGTTTACCACCTCACCGCAAGTCAGCGGAGCAACCCGAATTTGGGTTCGTAACCCCAACGGTACGCTGACAGCTCTAGCCGATGTCCTAGACACTGCTCCACATACTTTCAACCCTAGCCAATTTGTAACGGTTTAGTCATGTAGGAGTTGTGTTGCAGGTTAAGGTGTAATAAACTTCTGGCAGCAGATTTCTCTTAGGCGATTTCCAGGAAAAAATATTCCGTCAGGGTTGGGGCCGGTTGCGCTAGAGTTCGGGCGATCAGCCAATCATTTTTCGCTAAACCTGCCCGTATAGGTATTTTGTTTTCTAGAAATCTCCTGAGGGCGAGTCAAATCTGTTGCCAGATGGCTCCTTCATTGATGCCTTACCAAGTTTAAGTTTTATTCCGAAGCAAGCTTGATTTGGAATATTTTCATTCGTAAAGGAGATCCCAACATGGTGCAGGAGAGCGTGCGGCTGACGTTCCTGATTTTTGCAATGACTAGCGCCGTCGCCGGAACCTTGCCGCTCTCTGGTTTACCATCCATTGCCCAAATTACGCCAGACACTACCCTGGGTAGCGATCGCTCACTGGTCACTCCCAACGTGCAACTTCCAACGGGTCTGGGCGATCGCATTGATGGGGGTGCCATTCGCGGCAGCAATTTGTTCCATAGTTTCGCCGATTTCAATGTGAATACGGGGCAACGGGTGTATTTTGCCAATCCAGCCGCTATTCACAACATTATTAGCCGCGTCACGGGCAGAAATTTTTCCAATATCGATGGCACTCTGGGCGTTTTGGGCACTGCCAATTTGTTTCTGATTAATCCCAATGGCATTGTGTTTGGCCCTAATGCGCGACTGGATATTCGAGGTTCGTTCACGGCCAGTACAGCCAATCACATCCCCTTTCCTGATGGCTATGCGTTTAGTGCCACTGACCCCGATACCCCACCTTTATTAACCGTCAGTGCCCCTCTGGGCTTGAGCAGTTGGCTACCTAGTGCTGGCGCGATCGCCAGTTCGGGCAATCTCACCGCAGGCCAGGATCTCAATCTGGTGGGGCACACGCTCAATCTCCAGGGACGGATGGCTGCCGGGAGAGACTTAAACCTGATCGCCACCAATGAACTGACCGCACGAGATACGACTACCGTCCCCTTGATCGCCGCCGCCGGCAATCGGTTGCTGGTGCAGGGGAATCAGGCGATCGCCATTACGGCCCTGAATCATCCCCAAAGTGGACTGGTCTCTGGTCGCGACATGGTGTTGCGATCGCAAGGGGCCGTGATTGGCGATACCTACTTTCGCAGTGGTGGCAACTTGCGTGTCGAGCAATTGGATGGGAGTTTGGGCAATTTAATCAGCCTTCAAGATCCCGTCTTTGAAGTGGCAGGCGATTATAGTTTGGCCAGTTACACGGGGGCATCGCTGCAAATTTTGGCGGGTGGCAGTGTCACCATTCCCGGCACAATCACCATCAACGCTGCCGGAGGGCCATTTAATGATGGCACCGTGATTTTGTCCAATGGCGCACCCGTCACCCTCCGAGGCACCACCCAACCCACCCTCGATATTCGGGCTGGCACCACCCAATTCTTCGGCACTCCAACCGCCACAGGCACCCCTACCAGCGCCAATATTACCCTGGGCACAGTGCTCAATCATGGGGGACAGGTGCTGTTGACCAATCAATTTCAACCAAATTCGACATTAGCGGGTGATATTGCAGTGGGCACCATTCGCACTGCTGATTTGGCCTTCAGTGGGGTTCCGGGCGGCGTCGTCGCGATCGATTCACGCGGCAAAATTACTGTTGCTGAAATCAATGCATCCGGTGGTAATTCGGCCACGTTTAACCCATTGACCAACCCCAACGCGATCCGCACCAATGGCGGAAACATCACCCTATTGGCTCAGGGCGACATCAACTTACCAGCAGGAGCGTTGGTGTTTTCCTATGGCTTAGTGGGCGGTGCCATTACCCTGCAAAGTCAATCAGCTATTACGCAAGCCCGCACCCCCGGTAGCCGTGGAATTCAAAGCGCCACTATTGGCGTGGGCGTGGGCAATGACATAACGCTGACAGCCCCGACCATTTCCCTGGAAGGTGCGGTGCAGCCCCAACTGTACGGCACCGGGCAAAGTGGCCGATTGCTCCTGAATGCGAATTCTTTACGCATTGCCAACCAGGCCCAAGTGTTTACAATCACGGCAGGCAGCGGGAATGCGGGCAATGTAATTGCCACTACGGATGCGTTCCTGATGGATACGGGTGCCTTGTTTGGCAGTGCTACTATTACCCCGACTGGCGGGAACGCGGGTGATGTAGACATTAATACCCGCACTCTCACAGCCACCAATGGCGGCCAAATTATTTCCTTTGGGCAAAACCTTCTGGGTCGTGGCGTGGTAGGGAATGGGGGGGCGATTCGGGTCAATGCCACCGACAGCGTTCTTCTGCAAGGGGTGACCGCTACCGGACAGTTTAGCGGCATCAGCAGTTCAATTTTGCCGAATGTGGTGGGGAATGGCGGGCCGATCAGTGTGCAAACGGGTTCTCTGATCCTGCAAGATGGGGGGCAAATCCGCAGTACCAGCAGAGGTCGCGGCAATACGGGCAGAATTGATGTCAATGTGCGGGAGACCCTTCGCATTGATGGGGCGGTGGCGGTGCGGGGTCAGCCGACACCTGTGCCTAGCGGCATTATCAGCGAAGTCATTGGACCCAGCGGCAATGGCACAGACATTGCGATCGCCACGCGGGATCTGTCCGTCACCAATGGTGGCTTCATCAGTGCCAGTACTGTTTCAGTCGGAAATGCTGGAAATATTAGCATTATCGCCACCGGATCAGCGTCCTTTGAGGGGGCACCGGGTGGTCCCTTCTTCCCCAGTGGCGCGTATGTGGCCAGTCGGGAAAACGGCAGTGGAAATGGCGGCACATTGACGATTACCACGTCATCGCTATCGGTGCTGAATGGCGCTCGCCTGGAAGCGTTGACGAATACAAGCGGCAATGCCGGCAATATTGTGCTGCGAGTGGGTGACAGGTTGCAGGTTCAGGGTGATAACAGCAGCATTGGCGCGAATGCAACGGCAGGTTCGAGCGGGAATGGCGGCAGTATTTTCATTGATCCTGATGTCGTCAGAGTTCTGGATGGCGGACGCATTGCCGTAGACAGTCAGGGTACCGGCACCGCAGGCGATATTGTTCTCCGAGCCGGTTCCCTGGTGCTGGAGAATCGCGGCTTGATTTCCGCCGAAACCGTGAGCAATACGGGGGGCAACATTACCTTGCAAGTGGATGATGTGATTGCCCTGCGGCGCAACAGTCGCATTTCTACCAGTGCCGGAACCGCCAGAGCCGGGGGGGACGGTGGCAATATCACCATCAACACAACGTTTTTGGTGGCTGGGCCAAACGAAAATAGCGATATTACAGCGAATGCGTTTTCAGGCCGAGGCGGACGAGTGGATATTACCGCGCAAGGGATTTTTGGGTTTCGGATTCTGAGTCGGGCCGAACTGGAAGCGGCCCTCGGCACCACAGATCCCGCGCGGCTCAATCCTCGTTTCTTACCCACCAGCGATATCACTGCGATTTCTCAACTCAATCCCAATCTGGATGGGCAAGTGATCGTGCGATCGCCGGATGCTGACCCCAACCGGGGCACCTTGCCGCAACCCCCAGAGATTGTCGATGCCTCGCGCTTGATTGCCCAGGATTGCACTGCCGGGAGTGAACTGGCTCGCCGCTTGGGGAGCCTGGTGATCACCGGGCAAGGCGGCTTACCCCCCAGTCCCAGTGATCCATTGCGGGGTGATAGTTTATTGCTGGGTTGGGAACATTCAAATGCTGCGACTCGCGCTGACTCGACGCCATCTCGTGCAGCGGCAACTCCCCCGGCGCGATCGCCTGTGCAACTGGTAGAAGTGCAAGCCCTGGAAAATCGCAATGGGCGAGTGGTTTTGGTGGCTCACGCCCCAGCGATCGCGAATCAGGCGTTTTGGAGCCATCCGATTACCTGTCCGGACTGATCACGCCAGCGCCAGGTGAATTTTTCTCGGTCAAAGATTGATTCTTGCCCCTGCCCCCCTTAACCTATTTCTAAAATAAAAGATTTGTGAATCCCTTGTTAGACCCTACTTGCCCCCCTGCGCCTGCGTCTCAGCCCAACCCACAAGCAGATGCCCGTTTATCTGTTGGGGTTGGAGTTGCTTTTACCTCCCCTCCCTCTCCCTTACTCAGGAGGGCAACGCTTGGAGTGCTGGGACTATTCACCCCGCTGCTGCTGGAAAGCGCCCTGAGTGCTCCGATTCAGGCTGCAACCAGCGGGGACACACCTCAAATCGCAAGTTCTCGTGACCACAGCCGCGATCGCCCGCCCGCCTCCCCCGACCCCAATGAATTCCTGATCGCTCAAGCCTTTCAACGGCCCGCCCCCAAACCCTTACCCGACCTCCAACCCCAACCCCCGCTGCCCCCTGCCGATGAACTGTTGCGATCGCCTGCTCCCACTCGTCCGCCGGAAATTGCACCGGGGGATAGCACCGTCACGCTTGTCGTTCAACAATTCAAAGTGGAGGGCAGCACAGTTTTCAATGAAGACCAATTGAATGCGGTATTGCAACCCTTTACCCAGCGATCGTTAACTCTGGATGAACTGCTACAAGCCCGAACTGCGGTCACGAAACTGTATCACGATGCGGGCTATGTCACCTCTGGCGCTTACATTCCTCCTCAGGAGCCGCAGGATGGCACGATTACAATTCAGGTGATTGAAGGACAGGTCGCACAGATCAACATTACGGGCAATCAACGGCTACGGTCCAATTATGTCCGCAGTCGCCTAGCCTTAGCCACGGCTCCTCCCCTGAATCTGAACCAGTTGGTGGAACAGTTGCGGCTACTGCAACTCAATCCCCTGATCAAGACGATTTCAGCAGAATTAGCGGCGGGGGTGCAACCGGGTACCAGCATCTTAAATGTCACCGTCACGGAAGCTAAAACCTTTGGGATTGATCTGGCGTCCGACAATTACCGGACACCGACGGTCGGATCCTGGCAACGGTTGCTGACGGTGCGAGAAGCGAATTTGCTGGGGTTGGGCGATGGCTTAACCATCGGGTATATCAACACGAACGGCAGTAATCAGGTGGATGCCACCTACAGCTTGCCGATCAATCCAAAGGACGGCACGCTCAACTTGAATTACCAGTTCGTCAGCAGCCGCGTGATTGAAGACCCGTTTGAGGTGCTGGACATCAACTCCAATAGTCAGTACTACGAATTCACCTATCGGCAACCCCTGATCAAAACACCCACCCAAGAATTCGCCCTGAGTCTGGCCGGATCTTATCAGCAAAGTCGCAGCGAATTTCTCAAAGACCTGTTGGGCGAGGCGATTCCGTTTCCCTCCCTGAGTGCCGATACCGAAGGCAGAACCCGTGTGGCGGCGGTACGCTTTGGGCAGGAGTGGACCAAGCAGGGTAACCGGGAGGTGTTTGCCCTGCGATCGCGGTTTAATTTTGGCGTTGTCCCCTCTGATTTTGCGATCGCGGCTGGCCCCCTCAACCAGCAATTTTTTTCCTGGCAGGGCCAGTTTCAGTGGGTGCGCCTGCTGGCTCCAGACACCTTGTTTCTGTTGCGGACGCAAGCCCAACTCACAGGCAATGCTCTCACCTCCCTGGAGCAATTCAATTTAGGGGGGTGGCAAACGGTGCGCGGCTATCGGCAAGATGGATTATTTACCGATAGTGGGTTGCAGGCCAGTGCCGAAGTGCGGATTCCCATTTACCGCAATCGACCCTTAAATGGACTGTTGCAAGCCCTGGCTTTTTTCGATGTGGGCACGGGGTGGAATACCAAACTTGCCAATCCCGATCCCAACGTCTTGGCGGGTATTGGCATTGGGTTACTGTGGCAGATGAGCGATCGCCTGACAGCTCGGTTAGATTGGGGTATTCCCTTGATCGATGCCAAGCTCGACAAAAACACTCTGCAAGAGCGGGGGTTATACTTTTCGATTCGTTACACCCCGTTTTGAGCGGCACTGAAAGGAGTTGTTACTGATGCGTCATCGAGTCTTTGCCTTCTCAATCTCCAGGCTAAATTCTAGGCTAAATTCCAGGCTAAATTCTAGGCTAAACCGTTGGTTGAAGTATAGTCTCTTCCTGGTCTTGGCGTGTTGCTTATGCTGGTTCACCCATGTCGCCCTGGCAGCCCCACCGCCCACCGTTGCCCCGACCTTTCCGCTTCTGGCGGATTTACCCATCGAAACAGCGCTGGAACGGGGCCAATCTCTATACGAAGCGGGCCAATATGCCGAAGCTGTAACGTTGCTAGAACAAGCGGTGTCACAGGTCGCCGCCACAGGACAGGTGGCGGTAGAGGTCAGCGCCCTTCGCAATTTAGCTCTGGTTTATGGGCGGTTGGGCAACTGGGCCGCTGCGAATCAGGCGATCGCTACTAGCCAGACGCTTCTCGATCGCCTGCCTGCTAAGGACCACCGCGCCCTGCAAGCGGCTGTTCTAGATGTCCAGGGTAGCCTGCAATTGGAACAGGGGCAGGCGAGAGCTGCGATCGCCACCTGGGAAGCCGCCGCAAAACTGTACGGGGAATTGGGCGATCAGGAGAAGAGCCTGCGAAATCAAATTAATCAGGCACAGGCACTCCAGCGATTAGGCTTCTACCGCCGCTCCATCGAACTCTTGACTCCCATTGTGCAAACGTTAGCATCCCAACCCGATTCCCTCACCAAAACCGTCAGCTTACGCACCCTGGGAGATGGGTTGCAAGTTGTGGGGGATGTCGATGAATCGGAGAAAGTGTTAGAGCAGAGTTTAGCGCTTGCCAAACGACTGAACTCAACCAATGCGATCGCGCAAGCAGAATTGAGCCTGGGGAATACCCTGCAACTACAGGGCAAACGAGATGTCGCATTGGCCGCCTATCAACGGGCAGAAGCTGCCTCCACCAGCGCACTTACCAGAGTACAAGCCCAATTGAATCAATTGAAGGTATTTACCGCGACTCGCCAAATCACAGAGGTTCAATCCCGCTGGCAACTCATTCAGGCAACACTAGAAACTCTTCCCTTGAATCAATCCAGTATTGTCGCACGCATCAATCTGGCCCAAACTTTGATTCAACTGAATCAGACTCAAAATCCTACACCCAACGACATTGCCCAAATTTTGACCCACGCCATTCAACACGCTCGTAGCCTCCAGGATCAACGCAACGAAGCCACCGCGATCGGTACTCTGGGCACTTTATACGAACGCACGGGACAATTGGCCGATGCACAAAAACTGAGCAATCAAGCCCTGGCTTTAGCCCAAACGAACAATGCCAATGATATTGCTTACCGATGGCAGTGGCAGTTGGGTCGCATTCACAAGGCCAAAGGGGATGCTGCCGCCAATCCGGCAGACTACCAACGGGCGATCGCAGCTTATACCGATGCCCTCAGTACATTGCAACTGCTGCGGGCCGATTTAGTCACCGTCAATACTCAGGCCCAGGTGTCGTTTCAGGAAAGCGTAGAACCAATCCATCGCGAGTTTGTCAGCCTGTTGCTCGATTCCAAACGGGGAGAGGTGACCGCTCAAAGCCTGGAATCAGCCCGCCAGGTGATTGAATCCTTGCAACTGGCAGAATTGGATAACTTTTTTCGGGAAGCCTGTTTACGGGCAACGCCCACCGCCGTTGATCAGATCGATCAACAGGCAGCGGTGATTTATCCAATTATTTTGAGCGATCGCTTAGAAGTCATCGTGAGTTTGCCTCAGCAACCTCTGCGTCACTATTCCACCCGCATCAGTCGCACCGAGTTTGAGGCGGCGGCAGCTCAACTGCGCCAGTATCTTGTGTTGCGAATTGGGCGGTTGCATTTACGCGGGATGCAAAACCTGTACGACTGGATCATTCGTCCCGTGGAAGCTGATCTGGTGGCCAGCCGCACCCAAACGATTGTGTTTGTGCTGGATGGTGTATTGCGGAATCTGCCAATGTCGGCCCTCTATGATGGCAATCAATTCTTAATCGAAAAATACAGTATCGCCCTGACTCCTGGTTTGCAACTACTCAATCCTCGCCCTTTACAGGCTGGTACGTTAAATGTTTTAACGGCTGGCCTCAGTGAATCGCGCCAGGGTTTTTCTGCTTTGCCCAATGTTGTGTCAGAAGTGAAACAAATTCAGGCTACGGTACCATCTCAAGTATTCCTCAACCAGGACTTCACCGAGGATTCGTTTAAGCAAGCCCTCAGCAGCCAGACTGCGCCGATTGTGCATCTGGCCACCCACGGCAAGTTTAGCTCCGATAAAGATCAAACGTTTGTTCTCACTTGGGACGAACGATTAGGCATCACCACTTTAAACAACTTGCTGCAACTTTCTGAGTTGAATCGAGCCGTGCCGATTGAGTTGTTGGTTCTGAGTGCCTGCGAAACGGCAACGGGCGATAAACAAGCGGCCCTAGGCATGGCTGGGATGGCCGTTCGGGCTGGGGCACGCAGTACGATCGCCTCCCTCTGGCAAATCAATGATGAAAGTACGTCTCTGCTGATGAGTCGGTTTTATCAGGAGTTAGCTAAGAGCAAAACGACGAAAGCCGAAGCCTTGCGGCAGGCTCAACTTGCCGTCCTGCAGGAACCACGCTTTCGGCAACACCCCTACTTTTGGGCACCCTATGTGCTGGTGGGGAATTGGTTGTAGCTATGGCGGATTGAACTAAGGCTGAATCGGTTCCAGTTGGCTGACGACAATGGGAGCCGTGGCGATCGCGCCTAACCCCTGTTCCCCTAACAAACTCTTCCAGTCATCACTATAGGAACTGGGATTTTTCCGCATTAAGGTTGCAACATCAGCCAGCAAATCTTGCCAAATTCCGGCAGCACCATACACCGATAGGCGTTCTGGCCCAGGGGCCTGACTCACACTTTTGAGTTTGAGTTGCGTTTGGGGATCGAGGGACTTCACATATTCATCCCCAATCCGTTCAATCCCGCCAATCACCACAATGTCTTCAGCTCGATTGTTGGGATTGCACACCATCATCAAGGCCCACACATATTTCTTCCCAGCAGTTAAGCCTGATGCAATCCCGCTCTGCGGCAACGTTAACTCGACAATTGAGGCTTTGTGTCTGTAATTGGGATTGGGGGAATCCGCTTGAGGAAGCATCACTTGCCCGGTAAACACTTCCTTCTGACTGCCCTCCTCCAATAACCGAAATTCTGCTCTCTGGGCATTGTTTGGCGGGATATAGGCAAAGAAGGTAGGAAACGCTTTGGTGGTTAAGCCTAAATTGCTCGTGGGCAACAACGCCAGCAGCCCACTACGATCTGCGGTGGCGGCACAGGTATCACTGCGCGAAGCGCCAGCCTCCCGATTACCTGGGGCACCCGATCGCGGAGGTCGAAAGCCGGATTGGGCGATCGCTACATCAGGAATCACGAAACCTGGAGCAATGAGAAGTAGGGGCAATAACGAACTGATCGGGCGATGGGGGAAGCGCTTGTTCATTCTATTCTCCGGCAACACTCAGGTGGAAATACAAGAATGGGGCATGGTTTTTCAGGCTGACATTTCCCCTGAAAAACCATCCCTTGAAAAGCCAGTGATGATGGGAAACTACAAAGCCGGGACACTGATTATCGAAAATTTTATTCCTATACGGGTAAAAATCATTATATCCCTCCCGCCGGCATTGAGGGCAGGATCTGGCAGGGATGACTAGTGGTCTGTCAAGTTGAAGATTGTGGGTTTCGGCTACGCTCAACCCACAGGGGCCGAGTGTTGAGCGTAGCCGAAACACGGCACTAGAGCACAAATTTAATTCTGACGGACCACTGGTAGTCCGTCAGGATAGATTTGAGGTACGCCTCAAATCTACAAAACCCAATTATCAAGTGTTTTGAGGTTTTCAACCCAGCAAAACAGTCTTAACAGACCACTAGCCTGCATTATTCATGAGAATTGAGGGAAAGTCTCGAAACCGCTTGGATATCAGCGATACCGCGATCGCTCAAAAAACCAGTCTGGATTTTCGGGTGTAGGGGCACCTCTCGTGGGTGCCCTGATCGCGGAGGGTTAGGCACAAGACCTACCCCTACGGATGCATGGGTTGTGAATTATCCAGGCTAGCGCGTGGGCTGCGACAAGCAGAATGGGATCTGGTTCGACTTCCTCACCGATTGAATTGAGAATTGGGCTTTGAATTGAGAATTTGGCACAAATTTCGACACGGTTCAGGAACTTTCCTTTACAGTAAGTAAATGCCTTTCCTGGTGAACGGATTTTTCATGGCCCTCTCACCGCTAAAAAATGTTCGCAATTACTTTTTCTGGTTCTCCATTCAGGGGTTTCTGATTAAGGTGGGAGTGCCCGTGTTCGTCACGAGTCTAACCCTGACGGGGGCCGTTCTAGGGCTGCGTCATTTTGGGCTATTGCAGGGGTTGGAATTGGCAGCCTATGATCACTTTGTGCAATCCCAACCCGATCGCGGCCCCGACGATCGCCTGCTAATCGTCGGCATTGATGAAATTGATCTGCAAATGTTGCAAGAATGGCCGATTAGCGATCGCACCCTGGCCATCCTGATTCAACGTCTCCAATCCTATCAGCCCAGAGTCATTGGAATTGATGTGTTACGAGATATTCCGATAGAACCGGGACGGGCTGAATTGCTCACAGCCTTACAATCCACCCAGAATGTGATTGCCGTTTGCAAAGTCAACTCTAAGCGAGAGTTTGGAGCCGCCCCACCTCCTGATATTGCCCTAGAAAACGTGGGTAGTGCGGATCTGGTCATCGATCCAGGGGGAATTTTACGGCGCACGCTGTTCTGGCTTACCCCGCCGGATGCGGGACTCGTGATCAAAAAGCACCTGTGCAACGACCCGAATCACTCTCTGCTATCCTTCAGTTTCAATGCGGCTTTACTGTACTTGCAACCGCTCCAGATTAAGCCCGAACTCACCGCCACTGGAGAGTTAAAGCTTGGTACAGTAGTGTTTTCTAAATTTCAGGCCCATTTGGGTGGCTATCGCAATGCGGACGCAGGCGGCTATCAAGTCATGCTGCGGTATCGATCGCGGGACAATGCCGCGCCCCAGGTGCGATTAACCGATGTGCTCAATGGTCAGGTGGCCCCTGACCTGATTCGCGATCGCATTGTGCTGATTGGCTACACAACGCCGCAAGCCAAAGATGATTTTTATACGCCCTACAGTGCCAGCCAAAGCGATGCCCAGAAAATGCCGGGAGTGCTGGTCCATGCCCAATCAGTGAGCCAAATTTTAAGCGCCGTGTTGGATGGTGAACCACTGGTTTGGGTCTGGTCTCCGCTGATGGAAGTGTTGTGGTTATTGGGGTGGTCATTGGTGGGGGGAATTCTGGCGTGGCATGTGCGCCATCCCTTCTGGTTCAGCATCGTCGTGATCAGTGCCAGTACAACCATTTACCTGGTGTCCTTACTGGTCTTTCTCCAGGGAGGATGGATTCCCAGCGTTCCTGCGATCGCGACTTTCATGGGAACGGCTGTGGGGATAGTGTTGCTGGATCGTTTTAACAACAGTAGCTACGGTCAAACTATGTACAAGACGGTGAAAACCCTCTTGCATCTCGATGTGGAGATTGATGAACAGAAAGTTGAACAGCAAGTGTTAGAGATTACTGAAACTGATTATTTCCGGGATTTGCAAGATACCGTCAAGAGCCTGAGAGAACAAAACTCCAGTGCTGGAGTGTCGTCTAACACCCGTTTAGACGCGAGTCGGGTGATAAGTCCGAGTCTGCCACCTGACTCCACGGCAACCGATGAAGCCCAGTCTTTCAACCCCATGCATAATTCCGATAATCAAAGCGCAGAAGATTATGAACTAGATTTGTTGCAATTACTGCAACAAGAAGGCAAACTGTCAAGACTAGAATCGGCACTTACGCCTGAGTGCGATCGCGATTCAGCCATGATGCAAGTTTTGCATCCGAGTGATCAGCAGCGGAGTGAGTACCCACTGGCAACCAGTTCAGAGCCAGTTGCACCCCATCGGTCCACCTATCAACCATTTAGTTTGGATGACTCTTGTAGCCAAATTTCAGAGGTGCCGGACGACGATTTGACCTATTGGCAAGATTTAAAGCAGGAGAGCCAGAAGTTAAGAGAACCTAAAGCAGAAAATAAGAATCTGTAAACCGAGGAAACCAGGTAGTCGCAAAAAGTATCGAAAATTACAGAATAGCGCTCTGCAACCCCATATGTTTTGAAGAATGCATTTTAGACATCATTTGAAGTTCAACGTTTCTCCCGGTTGAGTTGCGTTTTACATCTACAGAGTTGCGAAGTTGGGTCAGCTTTAAGGAAGAATCGCATGGTTAAGGTTATTTCCGTCCACTCATTTCGTGGAGGGACTGGAAAGTCGAATTTCACTGCTAATCTTGCTGTGCTTGCAGCAGCCCAGGGAAAACGAGTTGCCGTTGTCGATACTGATATTCAATCTCCCGGTATTCATGTCCTATTTGGCATGGATGAACAAGCCATTCAGCGATCGCTGAATGATTACTTGTGGGGCCGCTGTACGATCGCAGAAGCCGTCTACAATGTCACGCCACCCGCGATCGCCCATACGAATGGATTGGTCTATTTTATTCCCTCCAGTATTAAGGCGGGTGAAATTGCTCGGATTCTGAATGAGGGATACAGTGTCACCTTACTGAACGATGGGCTACGCAACCTTTGTAAGGAACTGAATTTAGATTACCTCTTTATCGATACCCATCCGGGATTAAATAAAGAGACATTGTTATCAGTGGCAATTTCCGATGGCCTGGTGATTTTGTTGCGCCCCGACCGACAAGATTTTCAGGGCACTGCGGTTACGCTTCAGGTTGCTCGCAAGCTAGATACGCCCAAAACGGTACTGGTGGTGAATAAGGTCTTACCCTCCTATAATCCTGAAGAGGTCAGGGAACAAATTTCCAACAAGTTTCAAGTTCCGGTCGCGGGCGTGTTTCCGGTATGTGAGGAAATGATTCAACTCGCCAGTGGTGGTATCTTTTCTTTGGAATTTCCCAATCATCCTTATACAGCTCAACTGAAAAAAGTTGCAGAGCAAGTCATTCATTAGTCATGATCTAGTTGCTCATTCTGACGCCAGCCCCATATCGAAAGGTGAATATACCGTGACTGAAGGTAACGATAAACAGGAATTTTTGGATGAACTGGATTCCCTGATTCGTCCATTCAAAGCTGTCGCTTCGCCGCTTCAAGGGTTTCTCAATGAACTCCATGCGAAGTACAAAACAGTCACTGAGGGCGAGGTTGCGAGCTATATTCCTGAACTGGCTAAAGTGGACCCAGAATTATTTGCTATTTGCGTGGTGACGGTGGATGGCCAAATCTTTGAGGTGGGCGACATTGATAAGCTGTTTACGATCCAGTCTGCCTCTAAACCCTTTGTGCATGGTTTGACTTTAGAAGATTGTGGCCGTGAGTATGTCCTGAGTCGGGTGGGAGTGGAACCCACTGGCGATGCCTTCAATGCCATCATTTTGGATGAGCGATCGGGCCGTCCCTACAATCCGATGGTGAATGCTGGGGCGATCGCGACCGCGGGTTTAGTTAAAGGCACCGATCCCACGGATAAACTCAACCGTGTCCTGGATATGTTTCGTCGCTTCACAGGCCGAGATGTTTATGTTGATATGTCGGTCTACACCTCAGAACGGACCACAGGACATCGCAACCGAGCGATCGCGCACCTGATGCTGAATTTTGGCATGGTCGATCATTACCTGGATGACATGCTTGATCTTTACTTCAAGCAATGCTCCGTCATGATTAACTGTCGAGATCTGGCCATTATGGGCGCAACCCTGGCTAACAATGGGGTAAATCCGGTGACTAGAGAACGGGCGCTGGACTCGGAATACGTCAAAGATGTGTTGAGTGTGATGTATACCTGTGGCATGTACGACTATTCCGGCGAGTGGGCCTATCGGGTCGGTTTACCAGCGAAGAGTGGTGTGGGTGGTGGCATTGTGGCTGTGGTGCCCAAACTCTTAGGCATTGGTGTTTTTTCTCCCCGCCTCGATGCGCGCGGCAATAGCATCCGGGGGGTCAAAGTGTGTGAAGAAATGTCAAGTCATTTTGGGCTACACTCCTTCGACCTGCACGACGACTATTCCAAATTTCTCGACTCTCTGACGCGCTCCAAACCGCTCTAATGGCTGAATTTTGACATTGTTATTAATGGTTGTTAATGGCTACTAATAGTTATTAAGAGAATCGCTCGATTTGCCCTTCAGTAGGACCAGCAGGGCAAATCGAGCGAAGCACTGAGAGGAGACGGCAGTGGGAGAACGTTATTGGACGTTGGTGAGGCCGCGATCGCCTTCTCCAAGGACAAGAAGGAAGTTGCTGTTCTCCGACGACCGCTCAGTTTCAAGAAATCAGCGATCGCTAGAAACACGATTAAAAGCTCAGAAGGTGAATCAGGAAGAAATCATTTTGCAATGAACGAACTACTTGACTCAACGGGGCTTAAAAGCTGAAGCAATACAATAAATCTACTCGGTTAAGCAACCATTAGCAGCACTACAAAAAATAAAATAAGAAATTGAGAAAAAATATGCCAGACATCTCGTTAATTCTGCATATGCTCCACGGGATGAGAGGGAGAATTTTTAACAGCCTCGGCGCATAACCGCGATTCATAACAGCGTGGCCTTTGGTGATGGCTATGTGAATTCTTGGTAAAGTGTCCCCGTCAAGTGGTCAAATACTTGCACCGAAAGCACCTCACCAAGAATAATAGCTGACGAGGTTGTGGCAAATGTATCCCTGAATATCTAGAGTTTGTGATCGATTTCTGGAGTGTTGAGTATGAATTTTTGGCAGAACACGTTGTTGAGCGCGATCGCTGGCGCAGGGGTCATTCTCGGATCAGAAGGTTTACCCGCTCAAGCGGAACCCGCTCAAGCTCGAACTATCCCCGTGGAGTTGCAACTGGCTCAGGCAAAACCCACGAAAGCAAGTGAGTTCTTCAAGCAGGCTGAGAAGAGGCTAAAAGACTATCCAGATTACTACACCCTGTATCGGGTAGTGGAGCGCTTATCTCGAGCCAACCGATTGGATGGTAGCCCCTGGCGGGTGGGCATTTCTACAAAATATGACATCAACGCTTATGCGACCCAGGTGAACCTCATTGTTTTTTACAATGGGATGCTGGATATGCTGTCTGGAGATAATGATGCGATCGCGTGTGTTGCTGGTCACGAAATGGCCCATCACACCCAAAATCATATTCCAGTGAGCGAAGCGCAAAGGCAAAAGGTTTTACAACAACTCCGATCCGAAGTGATTCAAGAAGTTGCCGCCGAGCAAGAAGACCTGCGTAACGATTTGCAGCGCATTAACACAGGCAGTTGGGTAACAGGTCAGGCCGCCTCTTTGGGGGGCTTGATTCGTGGGGCTGGTGGTATCCCTGGTTTGGTTGGAACCTTTATTGGCGCAGCTTTGCAAGGACAACGCCAGCGCCGCTTAGAAGATGCAGTCAAACGCATTGAACAAATTTCTGCTGAGAAGGAAGCCAAAATGCAGAAAGAATGGTCTGACCTGAGCCATCGCCATGAGTTTGAAGCCGACAAACTGGGCTACCAATACATGGTGCGAGCCGGATTTAACCCAGAAGGTTGTTTGACGGTAATGAATTTACTCAATCGCTTGCCCGGTAGCCAGATACCCGGTGAAACCCATCCCGCTCCAACCGATCGCATGGCTGGGATTAAATCGCTCAGTAGCCAATATCCCACAGCAACGTTGGTGGCCGAAGGGCGCAAAAATCTGGCAGCCAGTCCGCAACCCTTGACGTTTGACATAGCACGCGATGACAGAAGCCTGCGAATTGATTCTAAAGCGGGTAGTAAAAAAGGTGGATTTCCTGAGTAGGTGCTCAATCGCTGTTAGCTGTTAGCGATTAGCTGTTAGCGATTAGCTGTTAGCTAACAGCTATTGCAATGGACCAGCGCAAAGTTGAAGGCGATCGCGCACGTTTCTTCGCAATTTGTGGCAGGAGGTAGAAACTTGAGCCAAAATCTGGGTGTCATTACTCAGGAGTGTGCTGAGTTTGAGTGGAACGGGGGGAACTGGGTTATTGGGGGAATCGGGAAGCAGGGCGATCGAGCGTTGTCAGTGAAGGACTCATGATTGTAACAGGCATGAAGCTTAATTCTGCCAATCCTCCGGTTGCGTTCCGGTGCCGTTTGATGATAATCAAGCAGAGCGCGATCGCGCTCTGCGCGATATTCGTATGATGAAACTCAAGCAAAAGATGTTCGGAGGCTTCCGCTCAGCAGTCGGAGCACCAATCTTTGGTCGGATTCGGGGCTATCTTTCCACTTTTGAAAAGCAGGGGCAGCCCCTACTGGATGCTTGAGAACAGCTCTTCCTAAAACATCCGATTTTCCTGAATTTTCAGCCTGAGTAGTTACGAATAAATATTGTCGGGTTAATCGCATGGGTGTGGCAATGCCGTCTGGAATTACATCCAGTTGCCAATCAAGACATAGGGTGCCCAGTGGCGAGGATGTCGATAGGTTGGCTGCTTGAGGAGTGCCATTTGGGCCTGACGTAGTGCTTCTGCCTTGCTTAAGCGTTGCTCTACGAGGCCCCGGTAAAAATAATTCATTAACTCTGAGGCAGATCGGTCATCAATCAGCCAGAGGGAGGCGATCGCGCTCCGTGCTCCGGCACGAATGGTTACACCTGCCATGCCCAACGCTGCTCGTTGGTCCCCCTGAGCGGTTTCGCAGGCACTTAAAACCAGCAGTTCGATCGCCGGGGCATTTTCGTCTTGAGTGCGGAAGAATTGCGGGAGTTCGTTCGCTCGAATGCGCTTATCCCAGGCCAAAATAAAAGTCTGCTCTGGATCGGAATGAAATTGTCCGTGAGTTGCCAGGTGAACGATTGGGACGGGGGTTAAGCTGATATTCTGGCGGAGAGTTTGGCTAGTAAAGTTTTGATTGAGGAGGATTGAGCCAGAAAGTTTAGCCTGAATATCGGCTAACTCTTGTTTAACGTTCGGCAATGAACTAAAAGTATCTCGCGACTCACTAATTCCAGCCGCTAGAACTTTAAGTTGTATCTGTTGTAGTGGCTTCGGATTCACTAATTGTAAACCTGGGGTGAGTCCAATACTATACTTTTCAACAAGATACTTTTCACCATCATATAGTGCTGCCATTGGAATATTTCGCAGGGTACTATCCAGTACAAAGATCAAACTTTTAATGTGATGCTGTGCGAATTCTGCTTCCCAGGGTTGAATTAACCAATCATACACTCGCGTGGCGTATGTTCTGGCGCGGCTTACGGAGACTGCGTCTGGTTCCTGTAAATCCTTGCGTAACTGAGTCAGTGTTGTTTCAGCCTCCTTCTGATTCACTCTGGTGCTGAAGTGCCGGAGTTGTTGCTGCTGTGGTAGCTTTAAGATGACTTCAATGCGATCGCGCAGAATGATGGGATAAATAGCCGCTGCCGTTGGATCTGCTGTATCCAGAACTTGATCGAGTTGCTGTCTGGGGCGCAGACAAGCTTCTCGCAGGAAGTTATCTAATTCAGCCAGTTGCAGTGCTTCAATGGTTTGTCGTGCTCGGCGCAAATTGTCTTGTTCCGGTTCTTCCGGTTGCAGCAACAACTCAACATACTGGCGATAGACGGGTTCCACATTGTCCCGGAAGGAAAATTGCACATCTGGATTTAAAGTCACCAGGTCAGACCGCAAGGATTGCAGCATTTTGACCGCTTCACTGTAGGCGGCGATCGCCCCCTCAATCTCACCCTTCACCCACAAAATTCGCCCTAACTGCCATTGCCACTGATACGCAATATCCACCGCCTTAATCGTGCGACTAATTAATGCAGCTTGCTGCGTTAATGCCTGTGCCTCGGTAAATTGTTGATTCTTCTCATAAACGGTGCCCAAAGTGCCGATAGCATAAGCCTCTGCCTGGGAATCGGCAATTCCTCTTGCCTGTTGCACCGCAGTGGCTAAAACTTGAGTTGCATCTTTAAGTAAGTTAGATTTGTTTGTTTGTTCGCTTAACTTCAACAGGTTACGCGCATAATTGACCCTGGCAAAAATTGCAGCTCGACTGGCGGGTAAATCACAGAGTTGAGAGTGAATTTGAGCTTGCAACGCGATCGCTGCCTCAAATTGTTGTTGTTCCAGCAACAAACTAAATTGATTTAATAATGCTTGAATGTAGGTTGTGGGTTGGGCAGTAATAATTTCAGCTTGTTGGTAATATTCCAAAGCCAAGTCAACATTTTGTTGGGCCTGCTCTGAATTACCGAGTCGCAACTGAATATTGCGGTTGAGCCGCGCTGTATTCCCTAAACTCACAAATGCTTCTCCAATCGTTTCCCAATCGGCAAGATTTTGGCTGATTTTTAAACTTTGCTGTAATATCTCCCGCGATCGCTCCAGATCGCCCATTGCTCGTAATACATTTCCCAGGCTACGTAAGCCTTTGGCTTTGATTAAGGAATCTGGTTCTCGCTGGAGGGCTTGAATGGACTCAGTTAAGATTTTTTGAGCTTGTTGATAGTGTCCCATCGTTTGCAATGCCTGGGCTTGATTGATGCGATTCCGAGTCAAACGTCTTTGATCCTGCAATTGACTGTAGAGTGTGGCGGCCTGTTGCCAGGTTGCCAGTGCAGTTTCCGCCTGCCCCAGTGCCAGGTGCAATCGTCCCTGCACATCGAGGGTTTGAGCATAGATCAGGGTGGAATGCGGCATTGAGTTGAGCAGGGCGATCGCTTGCGTGATGGCATCCTGCGCTGCCTGCCATTGATGCAGTTGTTGATGGGTGAGGGATAAATTACTGAGAGCGATCGCCACCCCGGCTTGATCACCATTGGCTTGAGCGGCTGCAATCACCTGTTGCCAACGCTGGACGGCTTCAGTAAATTGACCGCTCTCATAAGCTTGTTGGGCCTGTTGTTCCAGGGATTGAGTTGTTGCCTGAGCCTGCATGATAGGGATTTCAGGTTGGATTTGAGCGATCGCCGATGGTAGCAATGCCGTCACTAGAAACAATGATAAGAGGACAGTGACAGTGTTAACTTGAAATTGCCGGAAGCGGTGCCAGATTGGGCGAAAATTGGGCGATCGCCAGATTCTTCTCATTCTCCCACCTCCGGACATGGACTGTTTGGCTGCCCCAACTGCACCGGACGTGGATTTGGTGTGTGGGCAATTAATACGGGAGTGCCATTGGGATCGATGATCCATCCCTGCGCTTCGATAAGCGGTTCCGGAGTCGGCTTCGGCGGGGGAGCGATCGCAACCCTGGCTGATGGCGAAGTTGATACCGCACTGCGCGTGACTAAATCAACCTCAACCGCATCACTATCCAATGCTTCGGTTGGATTCATCGGTAATCCCCCCCGATTGGTTAAGATGAATTTACTTTCACCCGCTCCGGCTCTCAAAGCTCGACAACCCTCTGCCACATCCGGTTCTGTCAGCACAATCGGTAATCCTTCTAACGGGTCTCGCTCCTGCGTGTTAAGCTCCAACACCCCATCAAACCCAATGTCAGAACTGGCGGTAAAATCACTTTCAGGCGTTCGCAACTCACGAAATTGCCTGAACCCATAAATCCCAAATGCCGTCCCCACAGCACGTCCTCCCGTCCCTTGAATGGCGCTGGCAACGATATCACTGTTTTCGGACAAAACCGCTACGACAAATCCATTCGGAGCATTGATGGTCACATTTCCCCCATCACCCCGACCCTCAGCCGAAGCGGAAATCAAACTGTTGAATCGCATTAGTAGCAAGTCACGCACTTGAATCTCAATGCTACCTCCCTTGCCGGATTTGGTTTCAGCAACCAGCTTGCCCTGATTCGTTAAAAAAATAGAATTCGCCTCAATGACTAAATTTCCCGGATCACCCTCGCCAAACCCATTCACGGTCACCTGTCCACCATTTTGCACAATCAATTGCTTGGTTTCGATCTTGATCGCCTCAAACTGTTGAGCATCCCCAACAGCAGAGGAATCAAAAAACAAGCCACTCCCTGCACCGTTTACCATCACTGACTCAGGCGCAACCACCAAAATCCGACCCGCATTTCCCGCGCCAGAGGTTCTGGCAGAAACGCGCCCATCATTCTGAACAGTTAACTGAGGTGTGGTAATGATCAAGCTACCCGCATCTCCTGCATCCGGGTTGTTACTGCTGGTATCAAACTTCAACGTGCTGTTTCTGCCCTCAACTCTAATCAGCTGACTGGTATTGACTCTTAAATTTCCAGCTTCGCCAAGGTCGGTTGTTTCGGCTGTGACTTGCGATCCGCTTAAAACCTCTAGGATTTCTGTGTTGTCAATGATGATGTCTCCACCATTTCCCTGTCCGCTTGTTCTGGCACTCGCAATTGAGTTTCTGAGAGTAATTAATGGTGCTGATAACTGAATTGTTCCACCTTGTCCGGTGGCTGCTGCGACTGGAATACCATTTTCTCTAGCAGTTTCTACGGAACTAAAGATTTGACCACCATTCAGAGAGATAATTTGGCGACTATTAATCGTCACATTGCCTGCATTGGCTTCACCGAATGTAGTGGTTGTGACGGCAGAGTTATTCCTGATAAAAACGGAGTCAGCCGTAATTGTGGCATCACCTCCCTTGATGACTCGATCAATGGCTTCAACTCCCGGTTGCATCGCGGTATAGATCCCAGATCCACGATCAAAGGTAACTTGGCGGGCTGTTACTTCAACATTCCCAGAACTCCCATTGCCCCACCCAACAGAAACCAACCTACCTAAATTTTCGGCAATCAGTGTATCTGCTTTAACAATCACTTTACCCGCATTCCCGCGAGCGCCAGGAAAGACGGAATTGGCGATCTCACTATCATTTGCCACGCGAACGACTTCTGCGATGTCAATGACGATGTCTGCCCCAATATCACCAGGAGAACCCCTGTCAAAATTTAAGCCTGCGGTGACTCGTCCTCCATCCATGACAGTTAAATTTTGACCACGAATAGCCATACTTCCTCGACCATTCGCCAAAACGTTAACTTCGGTCGCATTAGTGAGCGAAATATTAGCTAAATTCCCATTGGGAGAACCGAGAAACAAGTTGTTGCCATTTACCGTTAACCTCACGCTGCCAGTAGCGATTCCTTGGAGTTCTACCCGCCCATCAGGAGCGAGTAAACGGCCTCCAGCCACAGTCACCCCATTGCCAACAAGCGCCAGGGTTCGACCTTCCGGTACAGCCAGTTCAGCCCCTTGTACCTGAATATCATGTGCGATTGCACCAAATTGGAGACCGATTGGAACATTAATTGTAAGTACGGGAGTAGATTGAGTCGGAGATGCAATAAATTGAGTGCCATCTAAAAATGTAATAGCACTGGCAGTAGTCGCTAGAAATGAGCCACGGACATCCAATCGAGCATTGGAACCAAAGACGATACCGTTGGGATTTACTAGAAATAGATTCGCATTGCCCAATACGCCTAGCCTTCCCTGAATATCTGAAGGACTATTACCTGTCACTCGGCTGAAGATATTTTGCACTCCAGGATCAGTAAAATAAACACCTCGATCTGGAGCAATGTTGAAGAATTGGAAACTGTGAAATAAATTATCCCCTCGGCGTGCTCCACCTTCAATGCGATCGCTAGGAATACCATTGATTAAAACATTAGGAATCACAACAGAACTTTCAATACCAAGCGTAGAATCTTCTACAGGTCTGATCTGGGCGTTGCCATTATTTTTGAATGCAATACCTTCTGGAGCAAGCATTGCGATCGCCACACTGATGACAACACTCCAGTTTTGCCATTTGGGACTCATACCAGTTCCTCCTCATACGCTCTAACCCAATGCGAACCATCTGCAAAACCACGACGATAGTGAAGAAACAGTTTCAGAAGTTGATGTGGGAGAGGGGAAAGCTGATGGTGTGAACCATGCCGCCATCCCAGTGTGTAAAGCTGATAACCGAGGTAGCCAATGCGATCGCGATGCATCTTAGACTCCAATCAGTGTACTGAAGATTGCTGAGAATGCAAATCTATTGAGAATGTTCCAGCGAAACGTTCTAGCGAACCGAAAATGCCCGATCCCAGCTAGCTGTAATGGGGTCAAGCAGGAAGCTGAGAACCGTTTTCTGGCGCGTAACAATTTCTGCGGTGGCAGCCATCCCCGGTGTGAGTTTCACATCTTTGCCGTTGACTCGCACTACTCGTTGTTTGAGTTGAACTTCAATCGGAAACACCAACCCCACATCTTTTTCGTGAATGGCATTGGGGCTGATTTTGCGAACTACGCCTTCCACCATGCCAAACTCTTGATAAGGAAATGTTGCCAGCTTCACTTTCGCCCGCATCCCCGTTTGCACAAAACCAATATCCTGATTCTGCACTTTAGCTTCCAGCACCAGTTCTTCCCCATCTGGCACGATCGACAGCAACTCATCGCCGCCCTGCACCGTTGCCCCAGTTTTTGTGACCTTGATGTGATAAACCGTACCTGTCACCGCCGCGCGAATGGTGCTTTGTTTATGTTGTTCTTTGGCCTGGGAAAGCTTGCCTTCCAGGTCGGTTAATTCCTGCTGCTGTTTGTCGATTTGCATCAAAATTTCACTTTGCCGTTCCGAGGCTAACCGATTGGAACTTCTACGAGCGGCTTGGTAGGCTTGTCTGGCCTGCTCGATCGCCTGCTCCTGTGCCGCAATTTCCTTTTGTAATGCGGCCACTTTATTTTGTGCATCGAGGTAGTCAAATCGAGGTACAGCACCTTCCTGGAGTAAGGATTGGTAGGCTTGTGTTTTGGTGCTGGCGTGAGTCAAATCCGATTCTAATCGAGTCTTTTGAACCTGAGCCGTCCGAATCAAACTCATCTGTCGGTTGGCTTCTGCCTCTGCCGCAGCTTGGCGATCGCGAAATTCCCGCAATCGAGAGGCTAATAATTGATTTTGGAGTAATGTCCCTGCGTCCATATTGCCTGTGCGTTCAGCCTGCAACCGGGCCAGGGCATCCCGATTTTGACGCGCTAATTTTTGCAGGCGATCGATCTCGACCTGGGAAATCGTGGGGTCGAGTTGCACCAGCACCTGACCTTTGCGGACTTGCTGTCCTTCCGTGACTTTGATGTCCCGCAACAAGCCACTGGTGAGCGATCGCATTGGTTGAATCGACACTGCCGGAGCGACTTGCCCCGATGCGGTTGCGACTTCATCGACTTTACTCAACGCCGCCCAGGCGATCGTGGCTGCAATCAGTGTACAAATGCCTGCACCCAAAAGTCGTAAATAAATCGGTGGTAAGTTCCGAACCGCATTTCCCAATTCATAACTCAGGTATTGCTGAGGATTTGCAAATTGATATTTAGTTTGTTCTCGCTGAATCGAAGTCGTTGTTGCAGGCTTCATCATTACCTCTCATACCAAGCTGAATTGACAAGATATCAGATACATTGCACTCAACCCTCTCCAGTCCCGCGAAGGTCTCTGGTACAACAAGGGGGAACGTTCGATCACAGTCCTTGCCCTCAACAAACGGACCCTTTCGGGGGGTGTGGGGGAGTGAGGACCCCACGAGGCGGAGGTGCGGGGGGAAGTCCCCCGGTAGAGTCTTTAGGTTGAGTCGAGATCTGTGTACACAGTAGCTTAATGAGGGGAATGCCAAGGACAGGGGGGGCTTAATTTATCGCGATCGCCGTTCAAATTGGTAACACTTCAATAAATGAATAGAACTTCATAGGGGGGGCCATCTCACAACTATTCAACCAATAGAACTACAGAGTTTTGGTTGGCATTGCCCCCTACAGCGCTGCTTCAGAACGGTTTTAGAAAACCAACAACACGCATTGAACCAGCACCGTCCATGTCACGTTTTCGACGATAAACTCCATCTCCCTCACGGTTGATGCCAGATCCACTACTGGTGTTT
This sequence comes from Leptolyngbyaceae cyanobacterium bins.349, assembly GCA_033764685.1. Lineage (GTDB taxonomy): Bacteria > Cyanobacteriota > Cyanobacteriia > Leptolyngbyales > Leptolyngbyaceae > JSC-12. Next base: position 240 of record JANRIS010000003.1, on the reverse strand, counting down.
CCTTCAATAGTTGTAAAAGTACCGTCAGTATGAACTTTCTCAACGATACCCACATGACCATTACTGGAGTTGCCATGTTGCCAAATCACCAGAGAACCTGGGGTAATGTTTCAGATGTGTTGTTTGAGGTTAAATGAGCAAACCAAATTCCAAACGGTTAATCAACAGTCCAATCACCACGTCATGCATCAGTATTGATTTTGAGAAGCAAATAGTTTTGCGAGCTAATCGTTTGATGCG
>JANRIS010000105.1:0-25765 GCA_033764685.1 Leptolyngbyaceae cyanobacterium bins.349 | reverse complement strand
ATGGCGCTGTCCTGCGGTGCGGCGTGTATCAGGGAGGTCAGCAAATGCTTCGATAATGGCAATTTCAGACATCTGAAGGTAGGCAGGATAGATGACTTCATTACCATATCAGTGACTCAATCAGAATGAAATAGCCCTGCCCTGGATTCCAAGATTTGACGATATTTGATGCTCTTAGTGGCTTGCTGATTTGTATCTAATACCGATGACTCAACTGCTTTCTGATTGGAACTTTTGACCAAACCCTTCGCAGCTATATTTGAAGTATGTAAAGAATCTAAAGATCCTAACTTCTTAGTCATCGCGTTTTACCTCCAAATGATATTGGAATTACTACCTTGCAGGTTTCATCGGGTCTGGGAGAGCATTAGAGCCAGCAGCAGGATATCCGAATAATGATCAATCTTTATTCAATGGCAACTGGACTGAATTTAAGGCGGGTAAGATGAGGGAGAGATGAATCAGCCATGATCGGGTGCTAAAGAAAATTGCTCAATGACTCATTGATTGTGCTCTTCAGCAAAAATTCATCTAGGAATTAACCACGGATCACGTACTCCCAGACGAGATTGTCTAAAGTGAAGATCGTTTCGTTCTCATTTAAGGCTATAGCGAGAGTGCATCCCAATTTTGCAGAATTGCCCTCATCCCCCAACCCCTTCTCCCAAAATAGGAGAAGGGGAGCCAGATTCAAAGTCCCTCTCCCAGAGCGGGAGAGGGATTTAGGGTGAGGGTTACAAAAGTGGGATGTACCCTATAGCGATCATCCAAACTCCAGGAATTTTGCCTCAGTCTGATGTATGGCAATCCTGCGCTTTATCAATCCATAACAGGTTGAAACCGATGACTGGACAAGACTGGTTAGTGACAAATGACGGGCAGTGCAAGCCTTTTGTAGGAGTGCATCAACCTGATTACGGGACTGATCCCTATCGACTGTACCGCTTTCTGACAGATTTGGAGAATGTGTTAAATCACATTGTCGATGACCAGTTACGCCTCCAGGCAATTTGTCCGCTGGTGCGTCAACTGTTAACCAGTTCTGCCTGGTTACAAATCATGCCGCTAGAACCCGATCCTGAACTGGGTTGGGACGTAACGATGCTGTACGATGAACCGTTTTTTCCGCTGACGGTGCAGCTTGTGGCTTGGGCACCGGGGGTAACTTCGCCAATTCATAATCATGCCACTTGGGGAGTGGTCGCCCTGCTCAGCGGGCAGGAAAAAAATACCTTCTGGCAGCGATCGCCCACGGCTGAATTTCCTGATCAGATTGCATCCACAGGCGAACATATAATTACCCCTGGCGATATCATCTGCTTTCTGCCGGATGCGATCCATCAAATCGAGGCGATCGCAGATCAACCCACAATCAGCTTTAATCTGTATGGTGAGACCCACTACGATCAGAGATTCGAGTTTGATGTGAATCAACACACTACGAAAAACTTTTAGTTCTCATCATCCTTTTGCGAACGAACCCATGAAGCTCAACCCTTTTACTCGACGGGCGATGAATGCCCTGATCGGCAAGCGGATTTCGCCCTCGTCGTTGCAATTTCGCTTAACGCTGGAGTTAGTCACACTCTCGACCGTGGTGCTGGGCGGTTTAGCGCTATGGGCAGGTTGGCAAATGGAGCAAAACTTAGTCGCGGCTCATAAGCAGACATTGGAATATATTGCCATGCGGTTTCCTGAGCACCTCGAACTCTATAGCCAAGCGGGGGCAACGGAAACGGGGTTAACCCGCACCATCAGCAGAGTATCAAAACCGGGTTTAGCCGTTTGGGTGAAGAGTCCTGACGGCGATCTCTTAGCTCAATCTCCGACCCTTGAAAATTCGTCTTCCGCTTCACGCTTGATCGATGATCTGGCAACTGTGATGGAGGTGCCGGAAAAACCGACTGTTGTTCACTTTGGCGATCGCTTTATTGTGCTGTGTGGCAACCCTTTAATGGTGAATGGTAAACCGGTGGGAAAACTGTATCTGTCTCAAGATATTACCGAGGATCAACAAAAACTTAATGCCGGGTTATGGCGATTATTGCTGGTGAGTGTTGTAGCGATCGTGATTCTGGTTGTTGCCATCTCAACACGTATCCGCAAAGCCATGCAACCCCTGGAACAAATGAGTCTAGCTGCCAGTGCTGTTTCCGCCGATGATTTACAGGGAGCACAGTTACAACTCCATCGCGCCCCCGATGAAGTGTTGGGATTGGCACAGGCATTTAATGAAATGTTGTTTCGGTTATCAAGTGCGTGGGAGCAACAACGTCAATTCGTTGGGAATGTTTCCCATGAGTTACGAACGCCTCTCACCGTTGTGGTTGGTTATTTGCAAAGCTTACTTCGACGCGGTGATAACTTGAGTCCGTATCAACAACAAGCACTCGCCACCGCCACTGCCGAAACCGAACGAACAATCCGCATGTTGCAGGATTTACTCGATCTGGCGCGGGCAGACAGTGGACATTTGCACTTTCGACTCAATCCCGTGATGTTGAACACGTTGATTACTGAAGTGGCAGCAATGAGCCAGAAAGTCAGTAATCGCCCGATTCAAGTGCTGGCAACGGATGAAGATGTGGTCACCTGTGCCGATCAAGACCGCTTACAACAGGTACTCATTAATCTGGTGGATAATGCCATCAAATATTCAGCCTCAGAACAAGCGGTTGACTTAATTCTGGAGAAAACTAGCGAGTGGGCGTTGATTCATGTGCGCGATCGCGGCATTGGCATTCCGCTGCCCCATCAACAGCGCATCTTTGAACGCTTCTACCGAGTGGATGAAGCAATGACTCGGTCGCGCGATGGCACAGGATTGGGGTTGGCGATCGCGAAAAGTTTGATTGAAGGCATGAATGGTCGCATTACGCTCCGCTCAAAGCCTGGAGAAGGTAGCATATTTACTATAACCCTCCCTTTATGGAAGCCTGGATTCTAGACCTCTGAATTTTCTACGGGTACTCGTCCATGACTGATCACATTCTCCTCATCGAAGATGACCCCAAATTGGCAGAATTCATTGAAGCTGAGCTTTGTTTAGAAGGCTACCACGTCACCCTGGCTGTGGATGGAATGAATGGTCTGTCGATGGCACGCGAAATACAGCCTGACCTTCTCATCTTAGATTGGATGCTCCCTGGGATTTCTGGGTTAGATCTCTGCTTACGGCTGCGCAAAACGGGGATTCAAGTACCGATTATTATGTTGACGGCCAAAGATGAAATCCCCGATCGCGTCGCAGGTCTAAACGCCGGAGCCGATGATTATGTGACCAAACCGTTCAGCATGGAAGAACTGCTGGCCAGAGTGAAAGCCCGTTTGCGGCGCACCCATCCAGAAGAACCTGACTTGCTAGAGTTTGAAGACCTGACGTTAAATCGACTCACCCGCGAGGTTTACCGAAGTCAGCAATTGATTGAATTAACCGCTAAAGAATTTGACCTATTAGAATTTCTCCTGCGTCATCCCCGACAAGTCATCACCCGTGATCAGATTCTCGAAAAGGTTTGGGGTTATGACTTTGTAGGTGAGTCTAACATTATTGAAGTTTATATTCGGGCTTTGCGAATTAAGTTAGAAGCCAACAACCCAAAACGCTTGCTACATACTGTTCGGGGAGTTGGTTACGTATTACGGGAGTATGCTTAGAGTCGTTTTCGGGAAGCACTGACACTATTTAAAGTAACTAAACCTGGTTTTCGGCGGTTCTCACGAGGCTGTTTACCGTATCGAAAAAGGCTTATGTGAGATTCATGTTTCCCTCATCTAGAAGCTGTATGCTTCAAGAATAATGAGTTATAAGTTTGTGGTTGGGGAGTAATGGCGCGATCGCAATTAGCAAAACCTAAGTTTTGGCTAAGGGTGCTGTTGGGGCTGGGGTTAGCAATGGGAGTCGCCATCCTCTGCCAGCACGTAAACCTGCAAACCCTGCTGCAAAGTGCCCTGTTGTGGGCCAAGAACCTGGGTTCAGTTGGCATTATTGCCTTTGTAGTGATCTATAACCTGGCAACAATTTTATTTATTCCAGGATCACTGCTGACGCTGGGCGGCGGCGCACTTTACGGGGTGTTTTGGGGTTCGGTCTATGTGGTGATTGCTGCGAGTTTGGGAGCCACGATCGCTTTTTTGATTGGGCGCTATTACGCCAGAAATTGGGTGGCGAAACAACTGCAAGGGCATCCTCAATTTCAGGCGATCGATCAAGCCGTTGCCAGAGAAGGATTAAAGATCGTCTTCTTAACTCGCCTCTCTCCTATTTTTCCTTTTAATCTTTTGAATTATGCATTTGGTGTCACCTGTGTTTCCTTAAAAGATTATGTCATTGGCTCAATGGGTATGATTCCCGGTAGTGTGATGTATGTTTATCTTGGTTCTTTGATTGGAGATATTGCCTTATTGGGAATGCCACAGGAGATGAACTCTCAAGCCCAAACAGTACAATGGCTCATTAAAATCGTCGGCTTCCTTGCCACCATTGCCGTTAGTCTTTACATCACCCGCATTGCCAAAAAAGCTTTGAATCAAACTGTCGCACCTCAAGCAAACTATGACTCCTTCCATTAGACAAGAACCTGCCCTCCAACCTCTGGATGAGTATAATCAGTCGCTCATGTCCCATGTTCATCCACCGGATTGGGTCAATCCCAGCCCTGTGGATTGTTACGATTTGGTCGTGATTGGGGCGGGTACGGCTGGACTGGTCGTTGCGGCAGGAGCAGCAGGATTAGGATTGGGACTAAAAGTAGCTTTGATTGAAAAAAGCCTGATGGGGGGGGATTGTCTCAACGTAGGGTGTGTTCCTTCCAAATGTGTGATTCGCTCCTCACGGGTGGTGGCCGAGATGCGAGAGGCAGCCCCCTTCGGCATTCAACCACCGGAGCGAATTGATATTAACTTTGCGGCTGTGATGCAGCGGATGCGGCGGATTCGAGCGGGGATCAGTCATCATGATTCAGCCGAACGGTTTCGCAAATTAGGGATTGATGTATTTCTGGGGAACGCGCAATTTATCAGTAAAGATTCTGTCGCCGTTAACGGCAGTCAACTTCGCTTTAAGAAAGCGGTGATTGCGACGGGTGCTCGTGCCACTCGTCCCAAAGTACCGGGTTTAGCCGAAGCTGGGTATCTGACGAATGAAACCGTCTTTTCGCTGACTGAGCGTCCTAAACGCCTTGCGGTGATTGGGGGTGGACCAATCGGCTGTGAACTGGCGCAAGCCTTCCATCGTCTGGGCAGTGAAGTCACCCTATTGCACAAACATGGACATTTGCTCGATCGCGAAGATGCCGATGCAGCGGACATTGTGCAGCAGCAATTTTTGAAAGAAAACTTGCATTTGATTCTGGATTGCTCCCTTGAAAAAGTCGAAACAACGAATGCTGGAAAAGTCATCCACTATCGTCAAAACGGTGCAGTCAAAACTGTGGTCGTAGATGAAATCCTGGTCGGAGCTGGACGCACCCCGAACGTGGATGGATTAAATCTAGAAGCGGTGGGGGTGAACTATGATACCCGCCAGGGGGTAGTGGTGGATGATTATCTCCAAACCACCAATCCCTGCATTTATGCTGCCGGAGATATCTGCATGAACTGGAAATTTACTCATGCTGCCGATGCCGCTGCCCGGATTGTGATTAAAAACACCCTGTTTTCTCCGTTTGGATTGGGTCGCAGTAAGTTGAGCAATCTGGTCATGCCCTGGGTTACGTATACTGATCCAGAGATTGCCCATGTGGGCTTATATGAACCGGAGGCACAGGCAAAAGGAATTGACACCAACACCATCAAAATTCCCTTTTCCAGTGTCGATCGCGCTTTGGCAGACGGGGAACCCGAAGGTTTTCTCAAAATCCTGCACAAACGCGGTTCAGACCAAATTTTAGGAGCAACGATCGTCGCTCGTCATGCCGGGGAAATGATTAGTGAGATTACTGTCGCGATCGTCACCAAACAGGGACTCAGTGCCCTTTCTGGAGTCATTCATCCCTATCCCACTCAGGCAGAAGCCATTAAAAAAGCGGCAGATGCTTATCGACGAACACTTTTAACGCCGCGCACAAAATCCTTTTTGAAACTGTTGACCAAGTTTAGCTAGAGATTCGGGATACCGTATGAACACGATCCGTAGTACCCCCTGCGGGTACTAGTTACTCTACCCAAGCAAATTGCTGTAGCAGTCGCAAATAACTTGTGACTGCTATCGATGCCTTTTGAATGGTTGGCGAAGTCGTAACTCATCTTATCTTCAGCAAAAATTTAGTTAGGGGTCAGCTTCCTGGGATCGAAATGCCGCATAACTGAATGTAGTGTCTATTCGGCAAGCGGTTTGTCATGCTGAGACCCAGATTATTTCTTCTCATTGGTGCGATCGCGTTTCTTCTGGTCGCCTCCCCTGCTCTCGCTCAAGGGACTGGAAGTTCAGCCGGATTCAACCCCCAAGACCTGCTTCGCAGTGCCCTACAGTGGGTTGAAAGCTTAGGAATCATTGGTGGCATTGCCTTTATCGCCATCTACATCATTGCAACCGTCGCCTTCTTACCCGGATCAATCCTGACTTTAGGCGCAGGCGTAGTCTTCGGGGTGCTATTGGGTGTTGTTTATGTCTTTGTTGGAGCGACGCTGGGTGCCATTGCAGCATTTTTGGTTGGGCGTTACCTGGCACGAGGATGGATTAGCAAAAAGATTGAGGGGAATCAAAAATTTGCGGCGATCGACAAAGCCGTTGCCAAAGAAGGGTTCAAAATCGTTTTATTAACTCGGCTCTCTCCTGTTTTTCCATTCAATCTCCTGAATTATGCTTTTGGCATTACCGGGGTTTCGTTAAAGGATTATGCGCTGGGGTCAGTTGGCATGATCCCTGGCACGATCATGTACGTTTATATTGGCTCTCTTGCAGGCGATCTCGCCAGAATTGGCACTGAAAGTCAGCCGACCAATCCTGCTATTCAATGGGCAATTCGCATCATTGGTTTTATTGCAACGGTTGCAGTCACGGTGTATGTCACCCGCATTGCTCGTCAAGCACTGGCAGAGAAAGTGAGTGAGTAATCACCTCTATTCGGTTCATTCTGTTGATCACAGGTAGTTTAGGGGAGTGCGATCGCGTGGGTGCTGAGCATATTCTCAAAGCCGATGCTGGATGTCGCAATACGGTGTTTAATGGCACCGCTCAAACGGGTGCAGAAGCGGTCAAACGTTTGTTAGATTTGGGGCAAACGAAGTTTCGGATTGAGTTTGTGAATGAATCCTCTCAGCAGGTGATGACCACGATTCAACGCTATCAAGACCTGCTGCAAGGACGCATCAATGGTACTCAATTGTGGAAGGAGTTAAAGCTCCAAAGTCAGTTGGGTGTGACTAGAGGCACGATTAAGTAAGGGAAAAGCGCGATCGCGAAAGATGTGACCAGGCAACGGGTAAGCAGGCTTTGCAGATGGCTTCAACATGGCGATGGTCTGTACCACAGCAACCTCCCAAAATCGTGATCTGAGGATAATCCTGGCGCAACTGGCGATAGAGTTCACCCAGTTCTTTAGGATTTCCGTCATCTAGCGTTTCTGACTCGTTCAGTTCCGCATGACTTTGGGTGGAGGCGTTGGCACGAATTCCGCGCACGCGTTCTAACCAGGACTCTCCCGGCGTGAACGTCTGGGCGAAATGGCTGGGATGGGCACAGTTGATCATGTAATAACTGGCAAACTGGTCGGTGGCCTGATCGACTTGCGCGATCGCGTTCTTCAAACTTTGTCCAGAAGGCAACCTACCATCCGTTTCGACTGTGAAGGAAATAACCACAGGCATATTGAGCGATCGCGCCGCATTCACAATCCCGATGGCTTCTTCGACATAATTAATGGTCATCGCTGTGACTAAATCGGCATCAGAGTCACGAAAGATTTCAATTTGAGTTCGATGATAGTCTTCTGCCATGTTTGCTGTCCTCATGTTGGAAGCAAGATAGCCATCACCCCGTGGGCCAATACAACCACTAATCACCATTGGCGTTTGAGCAGTTTGATGAATTTGACGTAGATCATGCAGCAGCGCGATCGCTTGTTTGTTCATTTCTGCCAGGGATGTGCGAGTGTAACCCAGCCGTGTGCCCCAGTCTGGGTTGGCTCGCCAGGTTGGACTTTCGAGAATGAAGCCCAGTTGGTGTTCAGTTGCAATGCGAATGTAAGTATCAAAGTAGTTGCGAATCGTCCAGTAACCTGCTTCATGGCGTAATAAATCAAATGCAGCAAAGTCGGGTAAATCAAATCCTTGATGAAAGATCAGTGTTGTTTCCAGTCCACCATCCGTCAAAAATAAGTCGTTGGATAACTGTGGTAAGTTGTGTCGATATTTAGCCATTGTTTTCCTGTGGTATCTGAAAGGTTTACCAGTGGGTGCAACGTTAAGTTCAGAGAGGGGATGTAGCCGAAAATGCGATCGCTCCTTCTCTAGCTGAAGAAGGAGCGATCGCGCCCCAAACCAGATGATTACAGTTGTGGTGCTGTGAGGATTTGCTCAGTGAACAAGTTGAGTGGCTGTAGGAGTTCGCGAATACAGCGATCGCCGGAAATCAAATAACCATGTTCGCTGACGTAACACAATTTCCACCAATCAGGATGGCGTTCAATCAACTGATTGATTAAGGTTAAGTAAGGCGTTGTTGAGTTGATTGCAGAAGTTTCACTTAAGCCGAGACGTTGATAGGTTTGCATGGCAGTGCAGCAAATTCGCAGGTAAGACAAAGCCGCGAGGTGGAACGGAACATGGCGATCTTGCAGGCGTTGTTGAGCGAAGATGAGATGTTGCCGAATCGGTTGCAGAACGATAATGCGTTGTAGCTCGGGGACTTGAGTTGAAATAGTCATGATGTTCTCCTACCGGACAGTAGATCTAGTAATGAATAATGGGCAATAGACAGTGTTTACTGACGATATTGACGGCTATCCAGCCACCCCATCACCTCGTCTTCAGTCATGCAATAAATGGTCTTGCCACTGCGAACGTCATGAATTTCCCAGAAATAATCTCCATCACGACCTTGCAACTGAGTAATTCGCGGTTCAGTGTTTCCATCCATAAACAATAAACCAAATACTACATCACAACTTCTGATAAACCAGGCTCGAATTCTTGTCAGAATAGTATCCGGTGTTTTAGCATCAGCAGTTGATAATTCTTGTGCGAATAGTTTGGCACTATCCAAATTCATCACATTCGGTAATTCAGAGTAATTCGATTGCATTGGGCAAACTCCTTAATTGAGTGATTGAGTAAATCAACGTGAGCCATGCTCAAATGGTTTTGATGTAGGGTATCCCTCGATAAACTAATGATTGGGAGGTGACTTGACTGGGTTGCATCGGGTGGTGATTGGTGGTTCCCAGTGTGTAAGAGCGACCCCGGTAACGCAGTTGGGTGCCAGTAGACAGCGATCGCGGTTCTGCTTCCTGAACTATTTGATGTTTTGGCAAGCTGTAGGTAGCACCGCGATACACCAACAAATGCTCAGATGTTTCTTGCCGTTGAGCCGCGAAGGTTTTAGCATCGGCAACACTCATAACATTGGGCAAATCAGAGTAGTTCGATTGCATGATGTAAGCTCCTGTAAATTTTGTTAGGTGAATGATGGAATCTACTGAGCCGCAGCAAAGCTAGCGTTCCTCAACCTACTGGGGGAAAGCTTGTAACTTGCTGGAGCCACTCGCTCTGTGAACTGAAATCGTTGCAGACCTCCGACTTCTGGAACTAATTGCTTCAGCTTTGAAGTAGTAACCAATCAAAAATCGGAGGTCTAGGAGAATCAAGGGGTTTAGTATGCCCCCAAGAAATCACGACTATTGAGCGTCAGTCCTGTGGTGTCTTGGATAACACCAATGACTTCATTACTACCCTTTAGCCGAATTAAGGTATCGAATTGATCCGATGATCCAATGCCACTGAAGTTGAACTCCTGGAGATAGTAATTAGACGGAGCACCACCGAGGAAGATAATATCTACTCCAGTTTTGAAGTCTGTAATCAGCCCATAGTCGTCGATTCCAGAATTGCCAGCAATACCATCGTTGTAGAAAGATTTGCCAGCATAACCCAGGAAAAACATATCGTAGCCCTCTCCACCTGTAAGCGTGTCGATTTGCCCAACTCCGGTGCCACCCACAAAATCAACACCTGTGATACTGTCGTTGCCGCCATCACCAAAGAGTTTGTCGTTTGCACCACCGCCGATTACGGTGTCCTGACCTGCACCACCGCGTAAATAGTCATACCCACTTCCACCAACCATGCGATCAAAGCCACCCAAACCATCGATCGCCTTTCCACCAAGCGCTGATGTGCTGAAACCACTAACTTCGATAACATTGTCACCACTGTTGCCATAGATCTCCTCTGATTGATATTGATATTGAAGATCAACAACAAGCTTTTCAACGTTTGCTGGCAGGAAATAGTCGCTTCGCATGTTGGAGATGTTGAGGCGGAGAGTGTCATACCCGGCACCAGCCACTTCCTCAATCACATCGTTGACATCTGCATAATAGGTATCGTCGCCGCTACCACCAATCAAGGTGTCTACTGCTGAGTCATAAGACGTACCGAACCCATACAAAGTATCATTGCCAGAGCCTCCGTCAATATAATCCGCGCCGCCACGTCCATCAAGAGAGTCATTGTCAGCACCACCAAAAATAGTGTCACCCAACGCGCCGCCTATCAAAGTGTCATTGCCGCCTGCACCATCAATGAACCAAAGTTTCCAGTCTTTGAACGGGTCATACCATGCACCTTCTTTGTAAGCTTCAAATCTGTCGTTGGTGTTGCCAGTAAAAATCTTAACGCCCATAACAAAGGTCTCCGTGGTGATATGAATGAACTGAGCGCGATCGCCCATATTCGCGGCAAAGCTGAGCCGTTTTGCTGATTTCAGCAGGGCTACAACCAAACTGGTGTCTTAAGCTCAGTCGCTTAATGGGAGTGAATACTGCGATCGCTGGAAAACTGGGAAGCCACAAACACCATCAAGAATGAATGCTTTTTTCGATGGCTTGTGTTGCTGCTTGCCGTTTTCGGTGGTGTTTCGGTTTGGTTAACCTCCACACTTAAAAGATACGCGGATGTCTTTAAGCTGTCCTTACAGGAAAGTATGCAGTTGGAGTATGGAAGATCTTGTGAAAAAGTATGGTGTCACCCCAAAAAGTATGGTTTGATTTTCGTTAAATCTTCTCAATGTAACTAAAGCAATGGAGTTTGAGCAGGCAAAAGCGATCGCCAATGATGCCATCCTGACCAACGCGGGCAGATCCCTAAGCGAGGCTGAAATCGCGATTCTGTCTGCCGCCTGGAACGACCAAACCTATGAAGAGATTGCCGATCGCTCCGGCTATTCCGTCAACTATTTGCAACGCGATGTCGGTCCCAAATTTTGGAAGCTGTTGAGTACCGCCCTTAATCGTAAACTCAGTAAAACCAATGTTCGTGGAATTTTGACGCAGCAGTTAGGAGAGAAAGACGGGAGATCGGAGACACAAGGAACAGGGGCACAAGGGCATAAGGGAGAACAGTCTGAGGCTTTAATCCCCTCACCCCCTCACCCCCTCCCTCCCTCGCCCCCTCACCCCTCTGCTTCTACCCAAATCGACTGGGGCGAGGCTCCCGATATCGCCATCTTCTATGGACGAGAGCAAGAATTAGCCACATTGACCCAATGGATTGAACACGATCTCAAAGGGATCAGTGGATCTGGACGCTGTCGTCTGATCGCCCTCCTGGGCATGGGTGGCATCGGCAAAAGTTCTCTCGCCGCCAAAGTGGCTCAAATCTTCACTTCACCCATCCCCTCATCCCCTCATCCACCCTTCACCCACCTCATCTGGCGATCGCTGCGTAATGCCCCACCTTTAGACACCCTGTTATCTGAACTGGTGCCCTTTGTGTCGAATCAGCAAGATACTCAAGCCACCCCTCAACGGTTATTGCATTGGCTGAAAGCTCATCGCTGTCTGGTGATTCTGGATAACCTGGAAACCATTATGCAACCCGGCGATCGCGCCGGATACTATCAGCCAGGATATGAAGCCTATGGAGAGTTGTTGCGATTGTTGGGCGAAACCAACCATCAAAGTTGTGTGCTGCTCACCAGTCGCGAAAAACCAGCCGAGATCAGCATTTTTGAAGCCGAGGAGGGCAACGTGCGATCGCTCTCCTTGTCTGGCTCCTGGGAAGCATCCCTGGCACTGATTGAGGCTAAAAAACTAGTTGGGACTGATGCCGAGAAACGCCAACTCTGTGAATTTTACAATTGCAGCCCGTTAGCCCTGAAAATTGTGGCAGCGTCGATTCAAAGTTTGTTTGATGGGGCGATCGCGCCATTTTTGGCAGAAGAGACGATGGTGTTTAATGGCTTGCGACGCTTACTCGACCAGCAGTTTGCGCGATTGTCTGAACTGGAACAAACCATTATGTATTGGTTAGCCATTAACCGGGAATGGACATCAACCACAGAACTGATTGATGATATTGTGCCATCAGTTTCTAGAGCAAATTTATTAGAATCATTGGAATCCTTAAGGTCACGCAATATCGTTGAAGCAAAAGCCGGTCAATATACTCAGCAACCCGTCTTAATGGAATATGTCACAGACTATTTGGTTGAGCAAATTGTAACTGAAATCATCACACTTAATGTCTCTTTGCTGGGTCAATTTTCATTGATTAAAACAACAACTTTAGACTATATTCGAGACAGTCAAAGCCGATTGATTCTACAACCGATTAGTGAACGGCTAAAGTTCTCACTATCGGATGCTGAAACCCTAAAACGTCATTTCCAATCGCTGATTCAGCAGATACGCCAGCATGCCACAACTTCTACCTATGGCATGGGTAATGTGATTAATGTCTTGCTGCATTTGCAACTTGACCTGACTCAGTACGACTTTTCTAAGTCAAAAATTCGTCATGTTGATTTTCAAGGTAACCAATTTAGCCACATCCACCTGGCGGAGGCGGATCTAAAAGATTGCCGTTTTACTCAAACGTTTGGCGGAATTCTGGCAGTCGCCTTCAGTCCCACTGATCAACTACTAGCCTGTGGCGATATCAATGGCGTTGTTCGCCTCTGGCAAATGACTGTCGATCGCCATCAAGGCGTTGTGCCTCAACACTCCCTTCGAGACTTAGTTGGACATACAAGCTGGATTTTGTCGATTCACTGGCATCCAACACAGTCACGACTGATTACGAGTAGTGATGATCAAACGATTAAACTTTGGGATGCTGACACAGGAACTTGCTTAAACACACTTAGAGGACATCAAAGTGGAGTTTGGTGGGCAATCTGGAGTCCTGATGGCAAGCGAATTGCCAGTTGTGGTGGCGATCGCGTGATCAAAGTGTGGGATGCCACAACTGGCACCTGTCTCAATACCCTGACAGGGCATCAAAGTCTGGTGTCTTGTCTGGCTTGGAGTCCGGACGGAAAAACGCTCGCCAGTAGTAGCCGAGATCAAACGGTGCGCCTCTGGCATGTGGAGCAGGGGAAATGCTTGCAGGTATTACCTGTAAACACCTGGGTGCGGCGGGTGGCGTGGAGTCCGGATGGGAGCCTTCTGGCAACGGGCAGTTTGAATCAACAGGTTCAACTTTGGCGTGTCGCAACGGGAGAACTGATCAGGACGTTGGTAGGACATACATTCGGGATTGATTCTCTGGCATGGAGTCCCGATGGTCGCATCCTGGCAAGTGGCAGCAGCGATCGCACCATCAAACTGTGGCATTCTCAGACGGGCAATTGTCTACATACGCTACAGGGACATCAAGACTTGATTTGGGGGTTGGCTTGGAGTGCCGACAGTAGCACCCTCGTGAGTGGTAGCCACGATCAAACCGTCCGCTTCTGGAATCCGGAGATCGGACAGTGTCGTTGTGTGTTGCAAGGTTATGTCAACTCGATCCGAAGCATCGTCTGGAGTCCTGACAGTCAAAATCTTGCCAGCAGCAGCACCGACAAATTGATTCGAGTTTGGGATGTACATACCGGACGCTGTCTGAATACCTTAACGGGGCATCAAGCCTGGATCTTCTCGGTGGCTTGGAGTCCAATTGCCATCTCAGTGGGGTCGGGTGTTTCCGGCACTATTCTCGCCAGCAGTGCCGCCGATTGCACCATCAAGCTATGGGATGCAACCACAGGGCAATGCTTGAAAACATTATCGGGTCATACCAGTTGGGTGTGGTCAGTTGCCTGGAGTCCGGATGGGTTGCAGCTTGCCAGTGGTAGCAGCACCAATGATTTAACTGCCAGAATCTGGAATCCGGTTACAGGGGACTGTTTGCAAGTGCTTGTGGGGCATCAAAGTTGGATTTGGTGGGTGAAGTGGAGTCCAAACGGGAAAGTTTTGGCAACGGCTGCCGATGACAAACGGATTAAGCTCTGGAATCCCCAAACCGGTGAGTGTTTGAGAACGATTCACGACGATCGCCAGTTGGGGGTTGCCCTCACCTGGAGTCCCGACAGCCAAAAACTGGCGACCAGTGGCACCGGGCATGTGGTGCGAATCTGGCAAGTTGAAACAGGGACGTTGGAACACGAACTTGCTGGACATGCCGCTTGTGTCTGGGCGATCGCCTGGAGTCCCGATGGTCAGTGGCTTGCCAGTGCCAGCGATGATGGCACCATTCGGATCTGGGAATTGGCAACCCTGGAATGCCGCCATATCCTGCGCGGACACACCAGCCGCATGTGGGATCTGGCCTGGAGTCCCGATGGCACCACCCTTGCTAGCAGTAGTCTAGATGCCACGATTCGGCTCTGGGATGTCCAAACGGGCGAGTGCTTCAGGGTTTTGCGGAGCGATCGCCCCTACGAAGGCATGAATATCACCGGAGTTACGGGTATCACGGAAGCGCAAAAAGCAACCCTCAAGGTTCTAGGCGCAGTAGAAGATTAGCCAAATGGCGTACGATCATACCCCCTCTAACGGGACGGTGTGGGTTAGGTGAATGGAAATCGCAACAAGTAGTCGAAGTGGATGGCAGAACCGTCTATTATTGGGTCGTACCGGAAAATCCCCCGCGAATTTACGGTAATGAAAGTCATGTAGAAAACCTCCGTTTATCTATTGACTCATCCAATGTGTTTGCTCCAATTCAAAACTTCCTTAATCGTGTTTGGGAAGTCAATCAACGCCCGGACGACATATCTTTTCACTTTTTGCCTAAACGCCTTCTATCGTTTGCCATGATCCTCGCGATCGTTTTCCTATTCCTGGTTCTGTCTGTCGCAAGCACAGCCCTGTCATCAGTAGTGTCTGCTCTAAATCAGTGGCCGCCGGATACGAGCTATCTTTTCCACCTCCCAGTAAAACTCACGCTAAAGATGATTTAATTCGTGCCTCCAGGTAGAAGAAACAGGTTTATCTTCCAGTTAATACTCTAAACAAGGCAAGGGTTAGAGGATTACAGATTGGAATGGAGACTCCAAAAGACAATAACAAGGTATGGGAACATTTGAACAATGCTCGACTGGTTCGCTACCTGTTACTATTTGCGCTTGCCTGGGCGATCGTGCAGGTGTTGGCATATTTTGAAACAGTCTTAATTGTTTTTATTTTTGCGACGATTCTTGCGTTTCTATTAAATTATCCAGTCAAATTTGCTACTCGTTTTATGCCGCGTTGGGTCGCAGTGGTGCTGGTATTTTTGCTGGCCTTGCTGCTGCTGGGTGGCCTAATGGCAACCTTAGGATTAGCTGCTATTTCCCAAGCACAACAGCTTCTTCAACAAGCTCCGCAAGTGTTAGATTCTGCGATCGCGTTGCTAGAAAATATTCAAGCTTTTCTGCAAAGCAAGAACATTACCGTTGACATTAGTACCTTTGAGACACAATTGCGAGAACAGGCACTTGGTGTGGTTGCTGTGGGGTTTGCCACAATTCAAAATTTGTTGTTTAACTTGCTAGATCTAGTTTTAATTGCCGTCGTTGGCTTTTTTATGTTGCTAGATGGTAGGCGGCTATGGAATCTGATGATGCGGCTGTTTTCACCTCGATTTAGACATGATCTGACCCTGGCAATTCAAAAGAATTTTCTGGGATTCTTTTGGGGCCGATTGCTCTTGTCCATCTTCTTTGGTGTCTCTGCATTTCTAGTATTTATTTTGTTAGATATTCCCTATGCGCTGGTCATGGCAGCGATCGCAGGGGTGTTTGACCTGATTCCTGGTATCGGTGCCACGATCGGAATCAGCCTGGTTTGCCTGATCATCTTACCGCAAGGAATTCTACTCAGTTTGAAGGTCTTGATTGGTTGTATTTTGCTGCAACAAGTAGAAGAAAACTTACTCATGCCGCGGGTGATGCAAGGCTCTATCAACATGAATCCTGTCATCATGTTTTTTGCCTTATTGGTAGGAGCACGAATCGCTGGATTAGTGGGCGTTTTTCTGTCAATTCCGATCGCGGGTGTGATCATTAGTCTGCTGGATATCGACGAAATGCGTGGCGAAAAAGTAGATCCGATCTCTGAGTAAACTTCTAACCTGTCACGCTCTCGTCACAGTTGCTGTTGATGCTGAAAAGAGTTGGCTGAAAACGTTAGAAGGTGATCAGGGCACCCACGAGAGGTGCCCCTCCACCCGAAAATACAGACTGTTTTTTTGAGCGATCGCGGTATCGTTGATGTCCAAGCGGTTTCGAGACTTTCCCTCAATTCTCATGAATAATGCAGGCTAAACTGGGCCGTGACCTTGGCGATCGCGGATCTTGGTAAGCCTGGAAACTTACTGGGCCTGGTATTTGGTCAACCACCCAAAACGATGCGGAACCAATTTGCGGTACGCCAAAAACCCTATGTTGATCCAGATACTTCCCTTCATCTAGAAACCTTTTATCAGTGGCGGGTAGTGGACAATTTTAATCTCTCACTTGGACTGATCGTGGTGTTTAATCCGGAACACAATGCCGCCAATGATCCCGTTTATATCGGCACCTTGCGTTCGTCTTTCCTATTCTAAAGTTTGCAGGACAAGCCTCAAATCTTAGCGGGACGTTCATTGCATCCCTGTTCATCAGCAAACTCAACCACTCGACCCTGAAAATACGCCGTTGCTGAAAAACAGGATGAATCGAACCGAAGTTTTGAGCAGACAGCACCGATTTCATACCTAAATTCAGCAACGCCCAATCACAACAGGTAATTCTCATGCAACGACTGTGCAATCAGGGTACTGATTGACTGATTAAAGTGAGTACTTTCCTAACTAATTGTTCGGGTTCTATCGGTTTGCTAAGGTGTTGGTGAAACCCCACAGATAATGCTCGTTGTTGGTCCAGTTCTCCGACGTATGCTGTAAGGGCGATCGCTAAAACGTTTCCCCCTTGTCCGGGTGGCAAGGCTCTCACCTGTCGCATTAGCATATACCCATCCATTTTCGGCATCCCAATGTCACTGCACAAAAGCTGAGGCGCAAAAGCGGGCAACAACGCGATCGCCTCCTGACCAGATGCGACTGTTTGGACTTCGGCTCCGGCTTGCTGGAGAACAAACTCAACAAAGTCGCGAGAATCTGCTTCATCATCAACGACCAAAATCCGGTAACCCGTTAGCGAAATCGACGGTTCAGGCTGGGCCGCAAGCCGATCCAGTGTTGGTCCGTCGGTGATTGCCTGTTGATCAAATCGGGGTAACCGTACGATAAACGTTGCGCCTTGCCCTTCGCCGTCACTCTCGGCAGTAATGGTGCCCTGGTGCAGTTCCACCAGTTGACGCGCGATCGCTAACCCCAACCCTAAACCGCCAAAACTGCGCGTCGTTGCGCCATCCTCCTGGCGAAAATGCTCAAAAATATAGGGCAAGAACTCTGGACCGATGCCTTTGCCTGTATCGATGATTTTGATTTGGGCATAGCTGGGGGAATTTGGAGTTTGGAGTTTGGAATTTTGAGTGGAATTGGCTGATGCAGAACTAAGACTTGAGCATTCATCACTCTCTAACTTGACCTCCACTCGTCCACCCGCGGCTGTGAATTTCACCGCGTTGGAGAGTAAATTCCACACGACTTGTTGCAATCGAGTGGCATCCCCCATGACTTGCAACGGTGAATACTCGCCTGCGCCCCGCTCGTTGCTCTCTGTTGTATCTTGGCTTGCTGCATCTTGGCTAACTGCAAAGCTCAATTCAATGGCTTTCGCCTCGGCTGCTAAGTAGACTGTTTCAATCGCTGCTATGATCACAGTTTCCAGATTGACTGGGGCAACGTTAAGAGTAAGTTTGCCGCGCATAATGCGGGAAATGTCGAGCAAGTCTTCAATCAGTTGGGTTTGCAGTTTGGCATTGCGCTCGATTGTGGCAAAGGCCTGCTGTTGTCGGTCAGGGGAAAGCTTTCCTTTTTGCAACAGTTGAATCCAGCCCAGAATTGGGTTGAGCGGCGATCGCAATTCATGCGATAACACGGCGAGGAATTCATCTTTGATGCGATTCGCTTGCTCAGCCGCGGTTCGGGCGGCCTTCTCCTGTTGCAAAAGCCGTTCGCGATCGCGCTCCAGTTGCACCCGCTCCGTAATGTCGTTAGAGATGCCAATCAGCCCAATTACTTCCCCCAATTCGTTGCGGTAAGGCGCTTTCATGGCGAGAAAGGTGCGTACTCCATCAGGTGACTCTTCCACCACTTCCATTTGCCCCGCGGCCATGATGCGCTGATCATTCGCCATGACCTTGGCGGCATCCTCTGGGAAGGGATAAAGGTCGCCATCCCGACAGCCAATCACGGCTTCAGCCGATTTACCTAACACTTCGAGCGTGGCTGGATTGGCATAAATAATTCGACCTTGCCGATCTTTGACAAAAATCGGAGTCGGTGCCGATTGATTAATGACATCTAAAATGGCATTTTTCTGCCGCAGTTCCACCTCAGTTTGTTTGCGTTTCAGGTCATATGATCCCACCAATATGCTGATCACAGTCCCTTGCAGCGTAAATAGCAGGATGGTAATCGCATCACTCAACGACAAATCGAAGTTCAACCCAGAATCGATGAAGAAGTAACTCGCACAGGGCACTGACAAACCTGTTGCAAGAATCCCATTCCCCCAGCCGCCGTACCAGGCACTTAGGCTGACTGCCCCCAAAAAGAGCAGCAGTGAAATTGCACTCTCAGAAATGAATGGGGCAAGGGTCAATAATAGCAGCAGGATAGACAGAACACTCGCGATCGCGACTCCATAACTCCAAAATCGATTCTGGATCATCTACCGCAAAAAAAGCGTAAGGTTGACAGGATGACAATGCACTGCAAAGACAATACGATGTCTTTCCGCTTCAATGTATCATCGAATGCGAAAAGCATCGTATTGCCTGAATGATCTACCAACGTTCCTATCGACTCATTCAAATCGCCTGATTGTGCTACTAGTGTTCAGTCAGGAAAATTTTGCGGGTCGAAGACCCGCAAAATTTAACCCTAATCAACAACCTGTATTTTGGCTGCCCGTCGAGATTGATTGACTGACCACTCGTGGGGATTGTAGAAGCGCGATCGCCCTATTTCCAGCCTGCTCGATCCATGATTTTGAGTGCTTCCGCGTTGTTGCGGCCAAAGACGGCTGCACTGAGATTGTCTTCTTTGAATTTGCCAAAACTCGCCAGCACTGGGTCGATCGCCACGCCCGCCCGAACTGGATATTCATTATTGCCACGGGCAAAGATGGCCTGGACTTCTGGCGTCGTGAGATATTCTAAAAACTGAACTGCCGCATCTCGATTTTTGGAAGTTTTCACGACTCCGCCGCCACTAATGTTGATGTGGGTGCCTCGGTCTTTTTGATTGGGAAAAAATACTCCTATTTTCGCAGCGACGGCCTTATCTTCAGGTTTGTTGGACTTGATCAAACGCGGTACATAGTAAGTGTTGACGAAGGTGAGATCGCCAATTCCGGCAGCCACATCCCGAATTTGAGCCGTATCATTCCCCTGTGGTTGTCGCGCAAAGTTGGCCACCAAGCCCTTCGCCCAGGCTTCCGTTTTGTTGCCGCCATGCGCCGCCAGCACTGAGCCAGTTAGCGATTGGTTATACACATGATTGGAGGTGCGGCTGATCAAGCGCCCTTTCCATTTGGGATTAGCCAAGTCTTCATAGGTGGATAACTCAGCGGGTTTGACCCGATCTTTGTTGTACACAATCACTCGTGCCCGTTTGGAGAAGCCAAACCAGCGTCCTTGCGGATCGCGTAAATTGGCAGGAATGGCGGACTGTAGCGTTTTAGAGGAAACGGGTTGCAGTAAGCCCGCTTCCTGAGCACGCCAAAGATTGCCCGCATCGACCGTCAGCAGCACGTCGGCGGGGCTGTTGGCTCCTTCGCTCTTGATCCGTTCAATCAGCTTGTCGGCGGGTGCTTCGATCAAGTTCACGCGAATGCCCGTTTTCTTCGTGAATCCCTCGTAGATTGCGTTGTCTGAATCGTAGTGGCGGGCAGAATACAGATTAATGGTGCGAGTTGTCTGTGCTTGCGCTTCCAGGTAATGCCCCAGTCCTCCCGCAGTTGCGATCGCCACACCTGTTCCAACCGCCAAAAAGACACGCCTCTTCATAGTCATTATCGTTGCCTTACTCCAATCGTCATTATTGAGAACTACTTTCAGAAAGAAGCATAAGGGATAAGACGATTTTCAGCAAGACTAATGCAAGTACTTCTCAATTTGTTGGAGGCCAGGCTCAAGTCTTTACCGCCCCCTTTAAGTTTACCAAGGTTGGCTCATTCCCCCGTAGCATAGCTGTGCGTTACTGGATGAACTGACGTACCTGCGATGGAGCAATGATTTTTTCTAGTAAAAATCGCAATAAAAATCAATTATTTATTGCTTTATCTCAAGTAATTCTTAATTAGAGCGCCGCAGACTAAAATTTTAATTGGCAAAATCTCTGAAACCGGGCGACCGTCAAGCAACTGGGACCAAGAGAGCTGGGTATCAATACACATTATTGATACAAACTGTATAGAAGATAGCAGCCCTAGAACATAGAGTCGCTACAATAGCAATTTGCGAAAGAGAATGGTGTAAGCATCAAAATCTATGCACCATCCCTGCTACTTGAGTACTGGCTATGTCAATTTTTCAGTTCATCTGGCAAACACTGGCAATCTCTGGCTTAATTGTTGCGCTGCTGGTTGGGCTTTTTGCGGCTCCCTGGTATGTTCTCGGTGGAGTGCTGCTGGTTGCCCTGGTTTTGACCTGGCGCTTAATGCCCAGTCGTGAAACTTGGGTCGCGGAAACGACTGAACCTTTCCCTGATCAGTCTAATCTCCCGACTTCCGCTCCTCATCACCCCTCATCCGCAAGTCATTCCCCTGATTTACTCTATCGAGGTGCCCATTATACATCTACCGGGGCCTCCTGGCTTGGGGTTCCGGCTCAACCTGCGACGCTGTCTTACCGAGGTGCCCATTATGCGACTGAGCCACAAACACCCGGTCCATTGGTAGAACCGTCGCATCCGCAGGGCCAGTCCTGCGACCAGAAAATGATGCCACTGAAATATCGGGGGGCAAAAGTTCAGCCTCAATCGTCCCACCCGCAGGCTCGGCCTCATCCCTAAAACAGGCCTGTTCAGCGGTATTCATTCCTGCTCTGCTTCTGCGATTTATTTGCAATAAGTCTGTCTTGTTGCAATTGAATGCGGGTTAGAACTATCATTTCAGCATTGAGCGTAAGCCTCTATCGCAGAAGCAGTTATGTTTTCTTACACCGCTGGTTCGTTGAAGTCCGAGCTAAATTCTAAGGGTTGGCGACTCACGCCTCAACGCGAAATTATCTTGCAAGTGTTTCAGAATTTGCCTCGGGGCAACCATTTGAGCGCTGAGGAATTGCATGCCTTGCTGGTACAACGGGGTGAAGGCGTTAGCTTATCGACGGTTTACCGTACTGTCAAGCTCATGACTCGCATGGGTATTTTGCGGGAACTGGAATTGGCCGAGGGGCATAAGCACTATGAACTGAATTCTGCCTCCCCCCACCACCACCATCATTTGGTGTGTGTGCAGTGCAACCGCACGATTGAGTTTGAGAACGACTCGATCTGGAAACAGGGTCTAAAGCAGGTCGATAAAGCTGGATTTCAGATGATTGATTGTCAATTGACAATTTACACAATTTGCCCAGAAGCGGTGCGGATGGGTTGGCCGGCCTCAGTTCCCAGCCATTGGGTTTGTTCGCGATCGCTGGCAACTATGCAACCTTTGGGGCAACCTGTCGCCGCCGAGCAGGAGGTTTAAGGCCCACGCTCCTGATCGCTTTTACCTCAGCCGCCGCCAGAGGGCCGTGATCTGAGTTTCAAGCCACAGAAACACTCGGTCTAGCCAATTCATGACTCGCTCGAACAGGCTTTGTTCATAATGGACGAAGGTTGCTCTCGTATCAATGTAGTTCGATGATGGCGTGTCGGATGGGACACGGGCATTCAACTCGTCCAGGCGGGTAGAAATGGCATGGGTTGGAGTGGCATGGGTTGGAGTGGCATGGGTTGAAGTAGCACCGATTATTGTATGGATCGGGGTTGTCTGGATTGAAGTTATGCTGCCAGGAGAAAGAATTGCTCCGCGGGTGGAGGCCGTTGGATCTTGGCGGAGCGATCGCTGGGCTAACTTTAGGCGTGGTCGGGATGCCGCGATCGCGGTGGTGGGAGTAGCGACCGGCGGCAACGGACAGGCCAGCCAGGATGCTTCTTGAAACACATTGGTTGCCATTGCCACTGGCCCTGACTGCATCCAGGCCATCAGCCATTGAAAGGCCCGGACGGGTGGCAAGATCTGGCGTTGCTGGCCGGGTGGCCGCAGGGGAGTCAGGCCGGAGGGAGTGGCCTGTAGGCGCAGGTATCGCTGGTAGTGGGCAACTTCCCAGGCAATCCGTTGATAAAGGAATTGTTGTTGTTCTGGCGTGAGAACATCGAATACAGCGTTACGGTCCGAAACAAGCACCAGTCTGCGGTGGGCGAGGAGCGAGGCCACTCCCCGCACTCGAATCGTGGAGGTGGATTGTAGGGCAGCGTGCCTTGTGTGCTCGATCGCTGGGATGGGCGATCGCTGCAAGCTGGGCATTTCTACCTGTGCCAGCCACTCACGCACCGCCAGGAGCATTTGTTTAATGGGCACATCCGAGGCCAGCGCGGAACCCCCATCTGATTGCTCTGAAGCCGCGTCAAGGCGAGAATGGTTGAAACCCGATAAAGCTGGAGAGAAACGCCGTTGCAGGGCAGTTTGCACCCCGGAGAGGAGGCGTTTTGCCCGTTGCCAGGGTAAAGAGTGCGATCGCCGCTGCCGATTGTAGACAGCAATCTCGTAAATCAAGCGTTGTTGTAACCAGGCTTGCTGAAGCGGGTCGGGTAGGGTCAAAACCTGGTTGGTGTTGGTCATTAAAACGAGTTGGCGAGAGTCAATTTGGGACGCGATCGCCCGAATCGTTACGGCCTCCTGCACCTGCACCGCCCAATTCTCTGGTAAATCAAATTCCTCAAGCGCCAACAAAACATTGTGAATAGACGTATCCACTGTTAAATCGGCGGGTGCGTCAGTCAGAGCAATCTTGTAAAGTTCAGCGTTTGGCTCCAAACGGGATGGCGTGGCTTCCTGCGATCGCTCCAGAGTTTTGCCCAGCAATCTTCCAGTTTGAAACAGGGCATAAACCGGATACAGCAAAATTTGGGCACTCCAACTGGCCGCCACCTGAACTCGGCGCACCGTGGTCTGGCCGCGATCGAGCCAGCGCCGAGCCTGCCGTACCAGACCGCGCACAATTCGGCTTTTGTAAGGACCAGATGGAGAAGTTGCCATGACGTTAATAGTAGAACCTAAACTCGTTTTTTCGTAGCCACTAACCAACACAACACCGTATACTGGTTGAGTTTGCCGAACTTGTGAAGACTTTTGGGCGTTGACCTCCGCAGCTACGTTTATATCGATCGCCTTCAGCCCCAGCACGCGGCTTACATGGGCACCGTTTCCATTGGGTTTCTCCCGCTGCCGGGTGATGCGTCCCTTTGGATTGAGGTTTCCCCAGGCATTGAAATTAATCGCATTACCGATGTCGCCCTCAAAGCAGCCGTCGTGCGTCCCGGTGTGCTCGTGGTTGAACGGCTCTACGGCTTATTGGAAATTCATTCCACCAATCAAGGAGAAGTGCAGGCATCGGGGCGAGCCATTTTGGATGCACTGGGCGTGCGACGGCAGGACTGTCTTAAACCCCGTGTGCTATCCAGTCAAATTATCCGCAATATTGATGCTCACCATGCCCAATTGATCAACCGCAATCGCCGCGGCCAAATGATTACAGCCGGCCAAACGCTGTACGTCTTTGAAGTGGAACCCGCCGCCTATGCGGCCCTCGCCGCCAATGAAGCCGAAAAAGCCGCATTGATCAACATTTTGCAAATTTCTGCCGTGGGTAGTTTTGGTCGATTGTATCTGGGTGGCGAAGAACGGGACATTATCGCGGCAGCGAATGCGGTGCTTTCCTCAATGGAAAATATTGCCGGACGGGAGCATCCAACGGGACGGCTAGAATAAGATTGGCGCATTTATTGCAATCACTATTACATTCATAATCCTGGGCAAGGATGGCAAAGGTTAAGCATCGCACACAACAAAAACGGACGACCGCGAAAGGATTTGGCCTCCAGAATGGACATCGCCGCGTCGATCCATCTTTGCAGCCTGAATCAGATGCACCTGAATCAGATGCACAAAACGGTCATGGGCTACCTCCACAGGTTCCTCCGCGTGCAGCGATCGCGGCTCCTCAGGGGTTGCGGGGGGCAGACCTGAGCTACAAAAATCTAGCAGCGGTGGATTTTTCTGGGGCAAACCTCAGCACCACAAATCTCAATCATGCTTACCTGGTAAATGCCAACCTCACTCAAGCGGAGTTGGTGAATGCCACGTTGCAGGCTGCCAATTTATCTGGCGCGATCGCATCCCACGCCAACTTCATCGGCTCTGATCTCAAACATGCCAACCTCAAAGCGGCAGACTTCAGCCATGCCAACTTGATTGGGACTGAACTGTACCGGGCGATACTGCGGCAAGCTGATTTGAGCTACGCCGACTTGCAACGGGCCGATCTGAGTCAGGCAATTCTCCTGGCGGCTGACCTGACCCACGCCAACCTCAGCGGCGCGACACTCCACCAAACCGAATTGAGCAATTGTCATTTACATCAGGCAAATTTTACCCGTGCTAATCTCACCCAGGTGCATCTTTGTAGTGCGTACCTGTATGGCACAAATTTTCAACAGGCCAATCTGACCCAGGCAGATTTGCGGTTCGCCTATTTGCGGAAGGCGAGTTTTGTCGGGGCCAACTTAACCAGAGCCACCCTGAGAGGAGCAGATTTGAGCGGCGCGAATTTCAGCGGGGCCAATTTAACGGGTGCGAATTTGCGGGGTGCAAATTTGACAAAGGCCAATCTGCAAGGTGCAATCCTGCAAGATACCAACCTGGAGTACACAATCAATAAAGACTAGTGTTCCGTCAGGAAAACTTTGACGGGTCGAAGACCCGCAAAATTTAACCCCAATCAACAACCTGAAGTTTGGCTACCCGTCAATCATTAATTGACTGACCACTAGTAGTCCGTCAGGATAGATTTGAGGGGTAACTCAAATCTACAAAAACCATTTTTAGGATGTTTTGAGGGTTTTCAACCCCTCAAAACAGTCTTGACAGACCACTAGTTCGGTTTAGCGATCTGACTCGATCCACACATTTAGGCCATTACCAATT
>JANRIS010000089.1:0-13281 GCA_033764685.1 Leptolyngbyaceae cyanobacterium bins.349 | reverse complement strand
AACGGTTGCCGCAAAGCGATCGGGGTTACGAATTCCAGCATTCATCACAATGCCGCTACCCATCGAGTGCCCCAGCAATGCCAGGCGACCTGGGTCAACCTGGGGTTGTTCTAAGAGAGCTTGCAAAGCCATCTCCAGATTCTGCTGTAGCTCATAACGCTGTAAGCGAGTCCCATTCGCGCCATGCCCATCAAAATCCCAGAGCATGACCGCATAACCTGCATGAGCCAGGATGTGTCCATACCCCAACATCAACTGTTTAGAGCCTGCAAACCCATGTGCAACCAACACTCCTGGGATTTCGCTCGCCCCTTCAGGAGCCAGGTAGAGCAGAGGAACTCCCTCTTTTTGCAACGATCGCACCTCCAGTCCAGATCGGGCGACAGCGATTCCTAACCAGGACGAAACAATCAGCAGAATCGCGAGTAGCAGGAGTCCCAATCGTTTATAGTTCAATCTCACAGACTTCAGCCCACGTCCAAACACCATCTACTGGTGTAACGCAAAACAATCTTCAGGACTTGGAAATCTAGCCAACAGCTTGAAGTTAGCGATTCATGGTCAGAAGTGAAAAGCAATTGCTTCTTGGCTATCGCTCCAACGATACGCTTAAACCCGCTTTCCTTCGGTGAGGTGAACGGAAGCCGTGAAACTCACTACTCCAGTTCACCCGCGACAGATTGCCAATCTGAAAATGATTTTAATGTTCTCCGGCAGCAAACTGCGGGGAATTGACCTCCAGAGATTAATGCTGCGTCAATTGCATCACATCCGGTAAAAAAGCTCGCCGCACCTCGGATGCTCCTCGCAGGCTGGGTTCGATCGTCGCCGTAAACCAGGAGGGAGCACCCTTGAGGAAGTGAGCATGCAGATCGACAAATTGCCCGTAGCGGTTGGCAATGGCGGCAATGGCAGTATTCATTCGCTCCAGATTAGTACGGGCAATTTTTGGGTCAACCCCTGAGAAATTGTGCCGATCGTCTCCCAGGGTTGGATCATAAACGCTGCCAAGCAAAACTGGACGAATGGGCAACTGCTGCACAAAGACATCGAGAGCATTCGCAAAATCTGCAATACCTGTTCCCGCATCGGTAATCAATCCCCGCAGCAGATCATTTCCACCAACCGTGATGATTGCAACGGCTCTGCCCTGAACCTGCAATCCTGCTGCTTGAGCCGGGAGACCTGCCACCGTTGCGCCATCGCGGGCACGATGGTTGAGTCGGGCAGGTCCGCGTGAAGTCAGGTCTTTCTGTTTGAATTCGGGAAACAAACGATCGTCATTCTGGACCAGCAGTTGCCCCGGATGAACCCCATACTCGTTGTATCGTCCGCAGTCCAGAATCGAATCACCAAAGGTGTAAAGTGTTACCATGCGTTGCTCCTGCCGATCGCAGCCCAGCAGGGGTAGCAGACTTCCGCCTGTCACGGCTTGCAAAAATCGTCGTCGCGTTGATCGCAATGCAGTCATCCTTCTATCTGCTTGCTGCAACGCTAGCATTGAAACGGAGGGGATAAGATGGATCGGCAGATGGATCTATGGCAGACGCGCTCGAACAACTGCCCAGTCACCCCATCAATCGACATCAGAAAACTTTAACCTCCCATTTGTTTGATCTGTCTACCCCGTTGCCACGGCAGCAGCGCACACACGGTTAAAAGACCGTAGTAGGCAATGCCGGACACTGCATCCCGCCGCAAAAAAACTTCCGCTACCGTCATTCCGCGCAGGAAAACACCCACCGCGACATCTGCCGCCAGCACCCAGGCAACTGCCAAAGCCCCAATGCTGATTTGCTCTACAGCAGACAAACCTTGAGTGAAGCGTCGAGACAGCCAACCTGCCGCCAGCCAAATCACCAGCAACATTACAGGCATTTCGAGCAATTCTGCGATGCGAGTTCCCAGGTTTGGCTCCAGCAATAACACGCGAATGGGTCCCAGCACAAAACCGGCTCCAAAGACGAGCGCAAAATACAAGCAACTCAAGCCGATCATTCGCAGCATCAGTCGGATAAACATTTTTCAAACACCCAATTCAATCATCCTTGCCTGGACTGCCGCACTGTTCAAGGTTAACTCTGCGACGGAGATCGGTAGCTTGAATCTGCGGGGGCCTGCGCTGCCTGGATTCAGAAACAGAATGCCTTCACGCTCTTCGATTCGGGGTTTGTGAGAATGACCACTGATGACAACCCTGATACCTGCGGCTTTTGGGTCGATCGCTAATTCTTTAACAATATGGAGCAAATGAATGTGAACCGTTCCAATTTCAACGGTTTCACACTCAGGAATGTTTGCTGCCCATGCTCCCCGATCATTGTTTCCTCGAACGGCGATGGTGGGGGCGATCGCCTGTAGCCCTTGTAAAACTTCTGGCTTGCCAATATCCCCCGCATGCAGAATCAAATCCGAGTTCGTTAAAGCAACGATCGCTTCCGGTCTGAGTAGACCATGCGTATCGGAAATGACACCGACTCGCATCTCTGTTTTTTGCTGATGATCGGTCATCATTGCTTTGAAGGGTGCGGCTCAGCTTCATTATAAGAACGATGCCGAACTGATTGCGGTTAGCAGATGCTTCTGAAGGTTCTACAGGTGAAGTTCTAACCCGCAGTAGGAGGGCATCTATCCTTTCTAAAGTCTAAACTCTGAGACAGGTATGTTCAACGGGGGGGCACCATGCTGTACCGGATGATCGGTGATCACCGAATTTGTATTACTCAACCAACCCACGCCTGGGTTTCGGGTCAAATGGCTTGGAGTTAACGATGCTACCCATTTCCAGCACAGTCACCATTCCAGACCACGAGATTGAGATGAGCGCGGTACGTTCCCAGGGCGCGGGTGGGCAGAATGTCAACAAGGTGGCAACAGCCATTCACCTGCGGTTTGACATTCTGGCATCTTCATTACCCCAGCAATACAAAGAACGGTTGCTCAAGCTCAATGACCAGCGCATTACTAAAGAGGGCGTGATTATCCTCAAGGCACAGGAACATCGGAGCCAGGAGCAGAATCGGGAGGAGGCGTTACAGCGATTGCAGAAATTAATTAGACGGGCGATCGTCGTTCCCAAACCCCGCAAACCCAGCCAACCGACGCGCAGTTCGCAACGGAAACGCTTGGAAACTAAAAACAAACGCAGTCAGATTAAAGCCCTGCGTGGCAAGGTGGCAGATGAGTAAGTCCTGCGGGCGAACCCCTACTGGCAGCAGCACCATCCCAATACCCCTTTCTCTACTCCTCATTTGTAATTGATTGAGGGAAGCCAAGCTGGTCCAACAACTGCCGCCAGGCATCGCGGGGTAAACTGCCCCCCGATGCCTGGTCGTGTCCATTGCCGTAATTGCCTTCACCCTCTCCAATTGATTGATTGCGGAGGAATTCCAGCACATTGACAGAATTTGATCGTGCTGAAAAGTTGATCCGATCTGGGATGTACCCCTCATTGGCAGCAATCACCACGTAGTTGGGCAGGCGACCGCGCCAACTTTGGGCAATCAGGGGATGGATCTGACAGGGGGAGTTGAGCCGCAACAGTGCCACCTTTCCGGCAAAAACGGGGGCAACCTTACGGGCAGCCTCCAGTTCTCGTTTGACTTCTTCTCGGTTCTGCCGCAGTTGTTCCACCTCCGGGCTACTGGAATTGACAAGCTCTTTGGGATTGACATGATTGAGTAGAGCAGTAGCCGCAATTTCGGGTTGATACAGTGCTGCACGGCGAGCCGCGTTAATCAAAGCTGTGGCTTCCTTCAAATATTTGGCAGTGTATTTCCGTTTCGCCGTTGTCAATAAATCAAAGGGCGCGCGATCGCCCAAATCACTGAGGGTTCCGACCGCTGCAATCCAATCCAAGTCCGACACATCCGCAATCTGCTGGCACAACCGCCAAACCAACCAGGAGGTATTGGGGATCGGATTCCAGGTGTAAGCGGTGATCAGGGTATCGCCGGGAGGAACTCCCTCTGGGTGGTGATGGTCAATACAACAGGTGGGCACTCCTTTCAACACGGGTTCTGCCTGACTACCCAGATCCATCACAAACAAAAAATCCGGGTTAGTGGAGGCGATCCGTTCCCGGTTGGCGGGTGTCCAGGCATTGCGTTCTCGATCGGGCATCACCCGCACGACTCGCTCAAAGCCAGCCCGTTCCAGGGCACGTTGCCAGACTACGCCTGCCGTAACCCCATCGGCATCCGAGTCATGTAGAGCAACCACAGCAGCGGATTTGGGAATGCCTGCCACAAAGGTTTGAAAGGGGTGGTGAGCCGCATTCAAATCGGGAGTAAAGCCCTCAGCCATCGTCTGATTCTCCCATGTGTGCCGCTAACTGGCGAACGGTTTCCAGCGTATCGATTTCTTCGGGGGGTTTGTCCTGGCGAACCCGCAGAATCCGGGGAAATCGCAACGCATAGCCACTCTTATGACGCTTGGAAACCTGAACTCGATCAAAGGTGACTTCTAGGACGATTTTCGGTTCCACCGTGCGGACTCTGCCGTGGGCAAATTCTTGCAGGGTGTGCGCTTTCAGCCAGTCAGACAGTTCCTGCACTTCCGCATCCGTCAGCCCTGAGTAAGCTTTACCGACATTCAGCAGGGTTGGATCAGCTTCACTCGCCCGCACAGCAAAAGTATAGTCCGACAGAAAGCGGCTGCGTTTGCCAGTACCCACTTCAGCGGCGGTAATCACCACATCCAGTGTCGCGATCGCCCGTTTCACCTTGAGCCAGTCCTTACCCCGTTTCCCCGGTTTGTAGGTAGACTGCAAGTGTTTAACCATCAAGCCCTCATTGCCACGATCGCGGGCTGCCCCAAACTCTTGCTCCAAGGCAGAGACATCCGAGAATCGTTGGGAGACGGCGCGGCGGAGGACGGGCGATTCCAGACTCAAACGCTCTAGAATCGCTTGTCGCACTTCGTAGGGTTCCTCAATCAGCACCCGACCATCTTTGTACAGAATGTCGTAGGCAATAAAGGCGACCGGCACCGATCGCAGCAGTTCATCGCTCAACGTTTTGCGTCCCAATCGTTTCTGCAACTCTTGAAACGGCAGAATCCGGTCATCTCGAAATGGCACAATTTCGCCATCCAAAATCAGTCCGGCACCCGCACCCATGCCAAAAGCACTGAGCGTCATGGAAGCCAGGGGTTTTACCAGATCGGGAAAGGCAGGGGTAATTTCATCCAGCGTGCGAGAGAACAGAGCAATCCGAATCCCGGCAAGGGTGTCTCCATGCAGCAAGAGATGGTTGTCCGAACTGGCAGGCGCAATGTGTGCCTGGGCGCGAATGCCATCGTACTTATCTTCCACCGCAAACCCTGCGGGCATCCGGCGGGTAATTTCCTCAAAATCCTCGACTGGGCTGGCGAGCATGAACTTGAGCGGGTGAAACAACCGCATCTGGGCCGTATCCAACTGCCCATGCCGTGCCAGCACTGCCGTTTCCCCAATATCTCCGGTGAGCATATTGACCCACTGAATCCGCGAGACTTCCTGCTGGGCTAAGCGGGCAATCGCATCCTCAACTGCCCCTTCCCGCAAGCCAATTCGCAGATCTCCCGCCATCAGTTTGATTAGATATTTTGCTTCCAACGGGGTTGCTTGTTGCAATAGGCGAATAATCCTCTCCGCCTTGCGTTTATTGCCCTGGGTTTCGGCCAGAGAGGCAAAGGCTTTGCCGACATCAGAGAGCAGTAAAGTTGGGTTCACCTGATCCGCTAGAACATGACTTGCCACATCGCCCAGATCTCCTCGCTGCACGAGTTCTGTTTGGAGCGTATCTGGATCGGCTCCACTGGTCGCCACCAGCGCTGTCATCAAGGCTGACCCACCCACCTGCAAGACGCGCTGATCAAATTGGGGAAAGGGTGAACCCGCGAAGTAGCGGGCTGCCAGCCGCAAATCATCGTCCGACAGGGCAGCAAAATAATCCCCCAGAATGGCAGCTTTTGCCAGCCGTTTGGTGGTGGCTGCAATCGCTTCGGCAGCGATCGCAAACCGTTGAAAGGCATTGATCGCTAGTGAAGCAACCTCGGATTGGAGTGTACCTGAATCAGACATCAACCATTCCCCATGAGCAATCTCCATTTCATCTCGACTCTCAACGGATTGCTTCTCTCAACGGCGGGATTTCAGGACAATTCTGGGGATAGAGACTTTTAGGTTAAGGAAGACCGTTGAGGAGAGCTAGTTCTCGTAGATTTAGGCGGGAGTGCAGACATTGGGAGCACAGAGACCAGAAAGCGGCAGGGTCGTGACGGCAAGAGACTCCAGATTGAGACAGCGAATGGCATGGTTGTTGGTATCGGCAATGTAAAGGCGATCGCCTGCATGGGACAGCCCAGAGGGTTCTGAGAAACAGGCATCGGCTCCGATTCCATCCGCCCATCCAGGGGTTCCCCGACCCGCTACAGTGCGGCATTCTCCTGTTACAGGATGCACCCGCTTAATTTTGTGGTTGTAAGTGTCGGCCACCCACAGAAACCCTCTGGCATACACTAACCCGGAACAGTGCTGGAGTTGAGCCTCTGAACCCCTCCCGTCGCGATCGCCAAACCCGAACAAGTCTCCCAGCCCACAGAGAGTTTGCACAGTAGGCGGGGAACCGGGAGTGATTGCCCGAATCGAACTGGTTTCGCTATCGGCAACAAAGAGTTGAGTGCCATCGGTGGTAATGCCATAGGGTTGGGCAAATGCCGCAATCTCAGGAGAGCCATCCACACAGGATTCTGCGCCTGTACCAAGGTAAGTCTGGATGGTTTGCTGCACCCGATCCATCACCCAGATTTGATGGGAGCCTGCCATCGCAACGTAGAGGGCATTGTCCAGGCATACTAAGTCCCAGGGAGAGTTTAACTCAATCCTGCGGGCGTTGCCTCCCTGGGGGAACAGCACCGGGTTTTGCAGTCCGATTCCTGCGATCGTGTGGACTATTTTCTGCTGCAAATCAACTTCGCGAAGTCGATAATTGCCCGCATCGGCAACGTAGAGCAGTTGCCCAGAAGGATCAAGTGCCATGCCCTGGGGAGCCGAAAACTGAGCCATGTTCCAGTCCCCATCCTGCCATCCTGCCACTCCTGTCCCGATCGCCGCTTTGAAAGTTCCATCCAACTGAGTCAGCACAATCCGATGGTGTCCCGTGTCGGCGATGAATAAGGTATCACTTCCCTCATGGGCAAACACCTTACCTGGAAAGGCTAAAGGCGTTGCCATCAGGGCATCGACAGGAATCACTTCCTGTAACCATTTCTCACTCAGGGTTTCTTTGCCAGCGTGTTCCTCAATCAATCGCCCGATTAAGTCATCCAAAATGGCTCGTCTGCCTTCTCCTGCCAGAGTCGTCACGATGTACCCCTGCGGATCAATCAAGACAAAGGTGGGATAGGCGCGGATCGCATACTGATCCCAGAGGGTGCGACCCCGATCCACCACAACCGGATGAGTGATTCCATAGCGCGAAATTGCCTGACCAATGCTGTTCAACTCCTGTTCATGGTCAAATTTGGCAGTATGGACGCCCATGATAGTGAGGTGACGAGCATATTTCTGCTCCAGATAGCACACGTCAGGAATGACATGCAGGCAATTGATGCACCCATACGTCCAAAAATCGAGCAGCACAACTTGCCCTCGCAGTGATTTGAGGGACAGTGGATGATCCACGTTTAACCAGGGAAAATCTTGAGCTATTTCTGGTGCTCTGATGCGAACCATTTCATCATCCAAGTTCAAAGGTGGTCACTCCAAACAGGCGATCGTAGGGTAATTCAGGAAGGGATTGAGTATACATGCGAGCTGTTTCAAACACTCGCTGCATCTGATATTTCTGGGCTAAATTGACCGCTGCTCTGTTGATTTCAGGAACATCCAGGTAAATGGGAGTACCTGCTGCTACCGTTGATTGGAGGGCAACAAACAACGCTTCTGCCAAAGATGGTTGGTCTGCAAATAAGGGACCAATTTTGTAACCTTTGTGGCAGAGCCTGATCACTCCATATCCTGCCAGTATGTTATTCTGCAAAATCCCTAAAGCAACACTGTCGGATTGATTGATCCAACTCTGTAGAAACTGAGTGCGATCGCTTGGAAAAAATTTCTGATCATAGTCTGCAATTACTTCAAATGGAATGTTAGATAACTCAACGACTCCTGGAAGATTTATTGACTCACTGTTACTCACACCCTCAAAGCGAATATTCCGATAGGCGAATTGAAATCCAGATTGCTGATAATTCTTCTGTTGAGCCAGCACACCATCTAAACCAATATTTCGACCTGACAACGTATTTAATACAGCACTCCAAAGTTGCATCCCATAACCTTGTCCACGATACTCCGGCTTGACGATATAGAATCCGATAAATCCAAAGGAGTCGCCATATTTGACAGCTGAAAGGGTGGCGATCGGTTCATGCCTCAGTAAACCCATCCAAAAGCCTGTTGGATCGGCTGCATAAAAACACTCTGCATCGTGCAATCCCGGATTCCACCCCTCATCGGCTGCCCACGCGATCGCAATTTGCAACTCTTCACGCTTCATGGGTCGAATTGAATAATGGTTGCTAGTCATTACCGTCTCATCTCATTGCACTGGGTCAAGTTGATAAATTCTAGGGCTTTTCGAGGATTAAAAGCAGAGCAGTTATCCAGCTTTTAACAAGAAGAGTTGCGGCGGTAATCCTACGGCATCTTTCTCAAAGGACTGCTTGGATTTCATGGTCCTAAGCCTTGCTGTTTAGCAGTCGCCTCTGCATTCAGATACTGCTGGCGATCGCTCTACCAATGCGATCAAACCAGTTGGACTTGAGCGATGAGGTGAACTGAAGCCGTGAAACTCACTACTCCAGTTCACCCGCGACAGATTGCCAATCTGAAGATGATTGTAGCGGCTGCAAGCAAGGATCAACGCTTTCGATCCGTTTTTACCCGCTTATTCGGATCTTGCTTATGAACCCAGGACAAAAATTTCTGTAGCTGTGGATCTTGCTTCAGTTTCTCCAGCGTATTCAAGTGCAGCGCCAGATGGGAGTTGTCATAAAGTGTATGGATTTGTCGGTGGCAGGCAGAGCAAATTTGAATTGTGGGGCTAGGGTCAAGACCTTTGCGTTTCGTCTTTTGACGAGGAATCAGGTGGTGTTCGGTCAGAGCGGACATT
Organism: Leptolyngbyaceae cyanobacterium bins.349; assembly: GCA_033764685.1. Taxonomy (GTDB): domain Bacteria; phylum Cyanobacteriota; class Cyanobacteriia; order Leptolyngbyales; family Leptolyngbyaceae; genus JSC-12. Next base: position 4,123 of record JANRIS010000089.1, on the reverse strand, counting down.
TCTCGCTGGCAAAGTTCGCAGGGTTGCGGCATCGCTTAGAAAATAGTGGATGGTGGGGAACGGTGACACGTAACTTGATCCTAATGCCCTCTATTGTCATGACGAACACCTGTCACTTTCATCCGGAGGCGATCGGAGGGAGCAACGGTAATACCGCGACGGATTGGGCGGATGAGTGTGGAATTGACCAGTACCATCTGGAAATGAGACACCATTTGAAACAGCACAAGTTTCATTTCAAAGAGGGCAAACGCGGCACCAATACAGCGACGATCACCGCCACCGAAGGGTAAATACTCGTAGGGTGAATATTGCCGCTCTAAAAACCGTTCCGGTCTAAATTGCTTTGGTTCTGGGTAAACAGACTCCCGATGATGCGCCAGATAGATGGATGGCATAATCACCGTTCCCGGTTCCAACCCGTAGCCTGCAATGTCGATCGGTTGCTTAACGATCCGTGGAAACGCACTGAGCGCAATCGGATACAGTCGCAATGTCTCCTGACAAATCGCTTGTAGGTAGGGTAAGCGGGCGATCTCCATTGGGTCAGCATCAGCACCCAGCGCATCAATTTCTACCAGTAATTTGGTTCTCACATCGGGCAGGGAAACAATCCAGTACAGTGCCCAGGCTAAGGCAGAGGCAGTCGTTTCATGTCCAGCAAACAGCAAGGTAATCAGTTCATCCCGCAACTCCACATGGGTCATCGGTTGCCCTTCGGTATCACGGGCTGCCATCAGCAGTGTCAGAATGTCCGTTCGGTCATGCTCAGGCTGATTGCGGCGATCCGCCAAAGGCAGCTGCGCGAAGCGGTCGCGGATCTCGGCATAAAGTAAATCATCAACCTGCTGTCGTCGTTGCAAAAATTTTCCCCAGGGACTCCATCCCCATTCCTGCGGCAAGAACGGGTAGAACAGGAACATCGCACCCAAGGGTGAGCCAAAGCCATCCAGCATCCGGCTCATGGTCTGACGCAATTGTTCATACCGTTGTCCTTCCTTCAGCCCAAACACCGCCCGCAAAATCACTTGAAGGGAAATGGACTGCATGGCTGGGCGCACTGCGAAGGTGGTGCCAACCTGCCATGAACGGACGACTTCGGCTGTGATGGACTGGATGACCTGCCCATAGGAACGCATGCGGTCCCCATGAAAAGGTGGCATCAAAAGCTGCCGCTGCCGTTGGTGGGCGGCTCCTTCCAGCAGGACAATCCCATGTTCTCCAATCAGTTCTTTCAAGATTTGGTTACCGCGTCCTGCACCCAGTTGCTCAGGCTTGGCAGTGAAAATGGCTTCTAACGCTTGAGGACTGCTGAAGTAGACCAAAGCAGGTTTTGCATCGGGTTGAGAGACGCGGTAATCATCCCCATAGGCTTGACGGCGTGCTTCGATTGTTTCAAGCGGTTGAAATAGAAAACGCAACCCCCAAAGGCGACGCTGCCAAATCGAGGTTTTAGGGGGACCCTTGAGCGATCGAGGAGAGGTACTGACCATGCATTCCAGTTAATGAGGACGAGCGAGGACTGAATGTGCAGCCCCATCTTCCAGGGTAAGATCTCACAAGGCTCCCTGGGCACCTCCTAATCCTATTGAGTCCGTCAGCTACACCCAATCACTACCCTTTGTTGAATTCCAGTTGCCCGACGTACTCATATTGCCCATCCTGTTGCTTGCCGCTAAACAAGCGCACTTGTAAGTGCCAGTACCCGGTAAAGGACAAGATAACTGAGGGTCTTGGCTGATTTGCTCGGAACATTTTTCAGATGGCCCACTTCCCTTGACCCCATAACTCGCCATTATCTCTATGTGAAATTCACGTAACTTTGGTGATCGACGATGTCTGACGCCTCTACTGATTCTGTTTTGCTGATCGGGATCGTGCCCATTGAGGGCAGCATGAACTCCGGTTCAAAGCAGCTTCCTAGTCCGGCATTTCCTCGATGCTTCGCGGTTCCCGCTTGGGCTGCTGGTTCATCTGATGACGGTAACGACTGGATGCTTCATAGACTTCCTTGCGTAAACGCTGAATCGACCCTAGCGGCTGATGCTCTGCAATACAATGCCAGGCGTTGAACGACAAAACGTCATCTACGTACACCTGCCGCGCCGGACTGTATGCCTCCTGCATCCCAATTGTGAGTTTGGCGATCGCCTGGTAAGGACTGTCCGCTTCTGACCATTCGATTGATGCATCCTCGATCGGCATCGTCTCCAGATTGGTGCAAAGCTGAACCCGTAGTTCATACTCAGCAGACTGTTGCCGGAAGAACTGGACGATTAGATCTCGCAGTACAGAAGCGTTCTGGGTATCAATGCGTTTGCCAATGAGCGGCTGAAGGCTAGCAGAAACGGGAGTGACACTCAATTTAGCAATGTAATCTCCGTAACGCAGGGCAGCAGAGGTATAGTAGGTTTCCCCCAGAATGTGGGTTTCGGGTTGAGTGAGACCTAACGCGCTCGGATAGAGGTTGATCCCGACTTTCTGAGTCACGGCATTGGTCATTCGAGCAACCGTTCCGAACATCTGTTGTGCCTCCTCTGGGGCACTAACCACAACCTTTTCCTGGAGCAACTGTTCCGGGAGAAAGCGAGCGATGTTACCCGATGGAAAAACTGGACTGTTGATCATCAAAAAGTCCTGAGTCACGGCATCAGGTTCCGTCTCCAGGAGCTTCGGTCCTGCCACGTCAATCACTTTGATGGCGATGCCACGAAAGCAAGATAAACCATCCGGCATGATGTCACCGGGAACGGTTGAGAAGCGAATCATCACCGGATACGTGCGGGGTTGGCAAAACAATCCCTGCGCGAGATGGGCAGGCAAGTTGTCGTAGATCCTCAGTTCCCCCTTCAGTCCGCCATGACTCTTGGCATGAGCCCCGCGCATGGCATGGCGATGCTTATCAAACACCTTCTGCCCCTGCCGGGTAACGGAATCAACAATTTCGCGAATCAGCCGCTCCTCGTCGGGTTGCTTGACTTCTACAGTTTGGGAGTAACGGATGTATGGTTTGGAGGTGAGCATTGAGCGATCGAGTCTAGGGAACCTGAACTTATACACCTGTAGTTTAAGGATTCGCTCCTGGCTCCTGTACTTCATCCTACTTAAGGAGGAAATGACTCAGAAGGCAAAACGGCAAAACGCTCTCGATGACCGCATCGAATCCGGTTGTTTAGCAAACGCGGCAAAAACAACTTTAAGGCTAGAACCTTGACTGAGCGAATGTTTCGACTGTTTGCTCGTCCCTGGTCATGAGCATGACCTCCGCACCCAATGGCTTTAAACTTTGTCCAGCAAAGCACTGAAGGAGAAAAAACAATGCCTCATATCAGCATCAAGCTTTATCCCGGCAGGTCGGAACAGCAGAAGGTTCGGCTTGCCGAGCAAATCGTGAAAGACGTTATTTCACTTCTGGAAAGCAGCGAAGACTCGATTTCAGTAGCGATCGAAGAAATTAACCCAGAGGATTGGGTCGAGAAAGTCTATAAACCAGAAATCTTGAGCAACCCAGACAAGCTCTACAAAAAGCCAGGTTGTAACCCACTAGGATAGCCATAGACGACTTCGACTTCTAATTCAAATAATGCATTGCTATGACTGAAAGCACGATTTAGCGATCGCCATACTGAGAGCAATAATCTCCCCGCTTGTTGTTAACCCTAAAAGCATCTCTTGCTGCGGTTGAATACGCTGCGCTGTAATGGCACATTGCTCTTCTTGTTGAGAGACTGCCCTAAACGTCGCTCGAATATCTGACATGGATAAAAGTGGAGGCTGAGAGGGCGATGCGAAGCAGTTCCCCCTTCGGGGTAATCGCCCATGTTTAACCATGCGAGATCGTTCCCCATCAGGCAGGGGCTGCTGCTCCACAAACTGCCAAAGGACTTCCCGAATCAGGGTTTGATAGCCCTGTTCACCGGAAATCTCCCGCAATCGCTCCTTCAGTTCGGGTTCCAGTCGGATACTCGTGACCTGCATTTCCGAGGTGGGTAGTGTTCTAAACGTGTTGTTTTCAGTTTAAGATAAGCGGAGGTGAAAACAGGAGTAAAGGGTGAGGGTTAAAGCGATGGTTCTAGAACCGATTCATTGCCCTGATTGTGATGGGATCGACGTGATTAAACAT
>JANRIS010000043.1:0-10661 GCA_033764685.1 Leptolyngbyaceae cyanobacterium bins.349 | reverse complement strand
GCGATGGTGAACCAACTGACCCAGTAGCTTTTCTCTAACGTCATCGTTTAAGATGCAATGCTTTGGGAGAGAAGTGCTATACTGACAATGCACCTTTGTGCAAGGGCATGTAGCTCAGTGGATAGAGCATCAGATTCCGGTTCTGAGGGTCGGGGGTTCGAATCCCTCCATGCTCGTAGCAATGAAAACCCTCAATTTTGAGCACCTGATAGGCGAATGTCTGTCAGGTGCCATTGTTGAAATGTAGTCGAGCAGCTTGCCCTCAAAGTACACAAAAGCGGGCCATTGTCACGGATGCTGGACACAAATCCATGAATCTAATTCGTTGGACAGACACAAAACTGGCCTAAGTCATCCTAAACTCAAAAAGCGTTCAATGTAGTCTTTTTGATGTGAACTCTTATGAGATTCTTGCAGGTCTGGTGCTTAACGCTGGACAACAGCTTCTGAGACGGGTGTTGAAACCGCAACATTAAATTCAGTCAACCTCTCTGCTCCTAGTCCCATCGGTCAGAGATGATAAGGGTGCCCCAAAGCTGAAATAGACAGATTGCCATCTGTAGAACTCAATTTTCAAGAGGTCGTTCGTCAATTCTGCCGTCTTTGCTAAGAGTGTGAATCCGTAGCTATTGGATGCCACACCAATCAGCCTCATCAGCTCGTAGTCCAACTACCAACGGCTATGTATTTAATTACAACGGCTTTTTGCTCAGTCAATCCGGAAAAAAATTAGACCTATTTCAGCCCAATAGTGGTGTATTTATTCGCGTCATGAAAGCAAATCAATAGAGCAGTTCAGCAAAGGTGTTAGCGATGTTAGAAAAGTACACAGTTAGTCTGGAACAGGGTGGTTGGGAAAACTTGGTGTTTCACTCCGCCTTTTTTAACTATCCAACTCACAAAATACACGATTACAGTGATGCTGTGTATGGTGTGAACTATGTTTTTGAGCAGTTTAGCGAACAAGACAACAATGGATATATGACTGCCCAGCGCAGAGGTGTGGCTGTTGGCGATTACATTCTTCTGCGGCGGAAAAATGGGGTTGAAAAGTATCGAATTCAATCCCTTGATTATTATTCATCTCCCAGTGATATGTGGGTTGCCTTTCTAGAGAAGTGCAATGAAGAGTCATTGGAAGATGACACGGCTGAGGAGGCAATGGAGTACTCTCCCTCTACGTTGCAATGTCGTTGAGAGATGGCGGCCACCCGAACTTGACAACCGATTTTAAATTAAGGCGTTGCTGAATTGAGGTATGAATATCAGCATTCGCCCTCACCCTAGCCCTCTCCCAACGGGCGAGGGAACAAGATTTGTCGCTCCCTTCTCCTGGGGGAGAAGGGTTGGGGATGAGGGCAAATCATCCTTGCATTCAGCAACGCCTAAATTAATGCCTATGGTTGTGAATTGGCTCAACCCTGCTGCAACTGTCAAAAATTGGGAAACGCTGGCCTCAGTTTCCCAATTTTGGCAGGGTGAAAAAGGGTAAAAACAACGGCAAAAGGGAGGACTGAGTGGGTAATGATCCACACAGCCTCCTAATTGAATGAGTTGAATAACGAAGCGAAGGCGTATGCTACAGCGCAGTCATCACTTTAAGCAATTCCTGCGATAGATCGATCGCGGTACGGTGGTGCTTGCGAAACAAGACACCCGCCAGCAAATAGATATTGTCTGAGAAAAAGGCACGGCGATCGCGGTGCAACTGTTGAATGGTTTGTTTTACCTTGGGTTCAGAACTGTAATACCCAAATTGCAACGGTGACACCATGAAATCAGCGACATAATAACCATTGGCGATCGCATGGTTCACCGTGTCAATGGGATTGGAATAGCTAGAAATCATCAGTAGCACTGAAGGCAGATTCAACGTCAACAACTGACAGGTAATCCCAGAACCATCATGCCCTCCCCGCAACGCAGGCATACAAATGTCTTCATCCGGTGCAGGAAGATAGGGTGGATTGGCAATCAAATATTCCGCCTGAGGTTTCGCTGCATCAAAAAATGATTCATTGTGGACTATGTAGCGATTCGTTAAACGATATTTCTCAATTCGAGAATTTGCAACTGAGCAGGCGGCGGAGTTTAGCTCATACCCATGAATGACACCCGGAAAAAAGTTGCGAGTGAGGGAATGAATCACTGGAGTGCCATCACCACATCCAAACTCAATCACTTGATCCTGACTGGAACATGCACTTAGAACAAAGCGTTCTAGACAATAGGAATAAAAATAAGATTCTTCAGGACAGAAGAAAACTTCATCTTCGGTAAACGATTCGACCGTTTCCTGGCGGGGGAAAAACTCCAGCGTCTCTTCAGGATGCTGCAAAAAGTCCAGCACTTTCCTGTCCTTTGGAAAAAACTGGAGGTTTTGGTCCGGCTCAACCAAAGGCTTTGCAGACGTTTCTCGACTCAACATTCCTAATGTCTCCCTACCAATGTGAAATTTGAACCTGCACGAATCGATCGCACCACAGCGACACCTGCGCGATCGCCCAGCAATTTTTCCTGGTCATACCCCAGCACCAGTTCCCACGCATGATGGGGATACTGTTCTACCAGGGGCAGCGCCACTTCGTCTAACATCCAGCGTCCATGACGCTCATCTTCTCGGATGTGTAATTCCCAATAGCCAGCCGCCGTCTCTGATAGGCCCAGGCGTTGAGCTGCCGTCAAATAATTGCGATAAATAGAAGGGCCAGCAACTTCAAAATAGGTTAGCCCGCCGTTGTAACGCAGAAAATGACGTTTGCGCTGAGTTAGCAAAAAGTTGTGATTGGCGCAGGCTAAAACTTCCCAGGGCACTAAATCAAAATATCCTTCCGGCTGAGTGTCCAATCCGACTTCTTCCATCATTTTGGCAAAGAAGGTGGAGTGCTTCCGGGACAATTTCCCATTGCCGTATTCTTCCAGAAACACACGCACCAGCATACATTGCACTTCATTGGCAGCGCCACCCAGTACACTCGTCATGCGGCTGGCTTCCACCAGTCCATCAAAGGACGCGATCGCTAATAGATGACGGTATCCTTCATAGTCCATCTGCTCCCGGATAAAGCGAGCTTCTGGCGATAAGGGCGGATCTAGATCAACCGTGGCTCGTTCGGTCAGCGCTTGTTTGACATCCAATTGTTGCAAAGCTTCGATATCGATTTGCGCCAGTTCCCAGGCTTGCCAGTCTGCTTCAATGCGATCGCGCACTGTTGCAATATAGAGAGAGCGATCGTTGTGGTAGTTTTGCAAATCGTCATACCAGAACAAGCTGAGGCGATTGATGCGATACAACACTCGCTGCAAAAACAGCCGAGCAGTGTCATCTCCCTCGTTACAGTAAGCTGTTGCCAGAGCGATGCGGAGTGCTTCCTGGAATGCATCGATCACGGCGGGCTGATCGATCACCTGCTGGTCTAGATTTTCAGACCGAAGCAACTGAATAAACTGTTGCTCCGCCTGCTTGTAGTCTGGCGTAGCAATGGTTTCGCGCATGACGGTTGGCCCTGAGCGATCGCTCAAGGGACGCATCACTGTGTTCTGCATGAATCTTCCTTCCGTAAACAGGGCAATCTATAACACTGGGATTGTCCAGCGGGCGATCGTAAACAACCGCTTGAGCAAATGAGAATCCTTAATGGTCTGTAATCTCTTTAACAGTAGCGAAGTAACTCTTGTGCTCCTTCTATCCATAGGTGGACTCCTACCCGACCCGTTCTCTACCCTGATCAGGAGAAATGACAATCATTGAGTAGCCCCATTGAACGTTACAAAACTATACCGGAGCAACTATAAGAGAAAATCTATAGTAAACTGCGGCTGACATAACTATTTAATAATTACTTATAGTATCAATATAAGAATTCTTTAATATTTGAGAGTCATACCCCTAGACTTTGTCTATGAGAACGGGTACATTCATAGTCATAAACCAATGGAACACGACATTGACTGCTGATTACTAATTCAAAAGGAGTTATCACTTGGTACTGTCTTGCTGAGTATGACGTAGTGAAAGAAGTATCCTTCGAGATGCTTCACTTCACAATCGCTTCATCCAAAGCAGTGGTCTTTCGTTTACCTGCATGAGTTCAATTTAGACAAATTGCCATTGGGTAATGCGTCTAATTTATCAAGCATATTGTTCTCTCATTGCAGATTCCAGGTTAATTTGCATCAAGGTTATTTTGATCAAAAATTAACCACCCCTACAAGTTTTTATTCCCTTGAATACGTCATTGTTCTCAGTCCAGGTTTCTGACGAGAGCTGTGATTTGCTGATTTATTTCCTGCTTGCAAACTGAGTTGCACATTGAGTGATTGGGATTGTCGTTGCAATCTCCAATTGCTGAAGGCAATCCATTCAGTGCAGGTCGTGTTGCCATACCCAAAATTAATCCAAGGAGATGTTCATGAGTCAGTTATCCCGGCGCAAGTTTTTAGCTACTGCCAGTGCTACCACCGCTTCTGCCATCTTGCTCAAAGGTTGTTTGGGCAATCCTCCAGAAGCTAACACAACCACCCAAAGTTCGCCGGTTGCCAGCCCGGTTGCCGCTACTGGCGCCGATGCACCGGAAGTGACGACGGTGAAGCTTGGATATACCCCGATTGTGGAATCGGCTCCCCTGATTATTGCGAAAGAAAAAGGCTTCTTTGCAAAGTATGGGATGCCCGATGTGCAAGTTGATAAGCAAGCCAACTGGGGTGCCGCCCGGGACAACGTGAAAATTGGTTCTGCGGGTGGTGGGATTGATGGTGGACAATGGCAAATGCCGATGCCTTATCTGATCACCGAAGGGTTGATTACCGATGGGAAAAAGGTGCCCATGTATGTGCTGGCTCAGTTGAACACCCACGGCAATGGCATTGCGATCGCGGGTAAGCACAAAGGCAAAGGCGTTGGCTTGAAGTTGCAAGACCCCGCTTTCTTTAGCAAGCTGAAATCTGGAGGTGGAACTTTCAAGGCGGCTTACACCTTCCCCAAAGCTAACCAGGAATTCTGGATTCGCTACTGGTTGGCGGCTAACGGTGTTAACCCCGATACTGATGTTGAACTGTTAACAGTTCCTGCCTCTCAAACCGTAGCTGATATGAAACGGGGGGCAATGGATGCCTTCAGTACTGGCGACCCCTGGCCCTACCGGATTGTGGCAGATGATATTGGGTTTCTCTCGGCCCTCACGGGTGAAATTTGGAAAGATCACCCCGAAGAATACCTGGCCATTCGTCAGGATTGGGTAGACAAGCACCCCAAAGCGACCAAGGCATTGTTGAAGGCAATCATGGAAGCACAACAATGGTGCGATGACTTCAACAACCGCAAGGAAATGGCAGCCATCCTGGCCCAACGGCAATACTTCGGCTTACCTGAAGACATTTTGATGAATCCGCTTATGGGGCAATATGACATGGGCGATGGCCGCAAAATCGACGATCGCGCGCTTGCGGTTCTCTACTGGAAGGATGGTAGCGGCAGTGTGTCCTATCCCTACAAGAGCCATGACCTCTGGTTCCTTACGGAAAGCGTGCGTTGGGGCTTCCTGGAGGAAAAATATCTGACCAATGCCAAGACGCTGATTGATAAAGTCAACCGGGAAGACCTGTGGAAGGAAGCCGCTAAGGAAATGGGCGTTGCCAGCGCTGACATTCCCTCCAGCACGTCTCGTGGCGTTGAAACTTTCTTTGATGGTGTCAAGTTTGACCCAGAGAAGCCAGAGGCTTATCTGGCAAGTTTGAAGATCAAAAAGGCTTAGAAGAGAGGCTAGGGGCTAGGGGCTAGGGAACAGCCTAGAACTTAGAACCTGGAACTTAAAATCTGGAACCTGGAACCTGAAACCTAATTTTTCGACCGCTATAAGGAGAACAAACTGTGACTATTGCTCAACGGAGTTCAACGAACACAACTGGCTCATTTTTCAGTAATCCCAAAGTTAGGGAGAAACTCGATGATTTCCTGACTCCAGCGATTACGATTCTGATTCTATTGACACTTTGGCAAATCTTTTCATCCTTTCCCGGCGCGACTTTACCCGGCCCGATCAAAGTCATTCAAGATACCAAAATTTTGATTTTGTACCCCTTCTACAATAAGGGTGGTACAGATGTGGGTTTGGCGTGGCAGGTGCTGGCCAGTTTGCAACGGGTGGCGATCGGTTACTCTCTGGCTGCGATCGTGGGGATCAGCCTGGGTATTGTGGTGGGTTTGAACAAGCGGGTTGCTAAAGGTCTAGACCCAGTGTTTCAAGTGCTGAGAACGGTGCCACCGTTGGCCTGGGTGCCTATTGCACTGGCCGCTTTGCAGCAAAACCAGCCCGCCGCCTTGTTCGTGATTTTCATTACAGCAGTTTGGCCCATTTTGATTAATACGGCTGTGGGTGTGCGCCAAATTCCGCAAGATTACAACAACGTGGCTCAGGTGTTGCGGTTGCCTCGGCGAGAGTATTTCTTCAAGATTTTGTTTCCCGCTGCTTTGCCTTACATCTTCACCGGTCTACGGATTGCGATCGGTCTGGCCTGGTTGGCAATTATTGCAGCAGAGATTGTGATGTCGGGGATTGTGGGAATTGGTTTCTTTATCTGGAATGCCTACCAAAATGGCTTTGTCAGCGAGATTATTCTGGCTCTGCTCTACATCGGTTTGGTGGGTTGGGCGCTAGATAAGTTGATGGTTTACATCCAAAACATGATTCTGCCTCAAAGCCAGCGTCAATAAGCTTACCGCCCTGCGGTCACAGACTCCGCATAGCGGTTGGATGAAGGGTAACGGATGCAAGGTCATTGTGTTCTCCACCTATAAGTCTTCCTTAGCCCTTCATCTTTCCTAACCTAGATAATTCACAACCCATGAATCCGTAGGGGTAGGTCTTGTGCCTACCCCCCAGCGACCAGGGCACCCACGAGAGGTGCCCCTACACCCGAAAATACAGACTGTTTTTTTGAGCGATCGCGGCATAGCCGATGGTTGATTGGGTTCAAGGCTTTTCCCAAATTCTCATGAATAATGCAGGCTAAGCCAGCTTGAGTTCTGAGTGAGAGGGAGTACTCGTTGCATGTTGGTTAAATCTCACTCCTCATCCTTCTCACTCAGAGCCTTTCCCAATTCTATATAGGTGGCTTGCAAAGCACCTTCACTATCCACCCTTCACAATCAATTTGTCCTATGGCTTTTGTGACTGTTGATAATCTCGAAAAGACGTTTAATCTTGCCAATGGTGGCACTTATGTGGCCCTGAAAGGGATTGATTTGCAAATTAAGCAAGGTGAGTTCATTTCCTTGATTGGGCACTCCGGTTGCGGTAAGTCTACGCTGCTGAATATGGTGGCCGGGTTGGATTTACCCTCGGAAGGAACGGTGATGTTGCAAGGGGAAGAGATTCTGCGGCCCGGTCCCGATCGCATGGTGGTGTTTCAAAACTACTCATTGCTGCCGTGGATGACGGTGCGCCAAAACATTGCGCTGGCCGTCAACAATGTGTTGAATCATTTGCCCGAAGCTGAGCGTAATCAGATCATTGATGAAACCATCAAGATGGTGGGGTTGGGTCATGCTGCCGATAAGCCACCGGATCAGCTTTCGGGTGGAATGAAGCAACGGGTTGCGATCGCGCGGGCGCTTTCCATTCGGCCCAAGGTGTTGTTGCTGGATGAACCCTTTGGCGCGTTGGATGCGTTGACTCGGGGCAATTTGCAAGAACAGTTGATGCAAATCTGTGAAGAGAACAACGTCACCGCCATTATGGTGACGCACGATGTAGATGAGGCGCTTTTGCTTAGCGATCGCGTGGTGATGTTGACCAATGGCCCCGCCTCCCAAATTGGCCAAATTCTGGAAGTGGATATTCCCCGGCCCCGTCGCCGCATGGAAGTGGTGAATCATCCTAATTACTACAGCTACCGCAGCGAAATCATTTACTTCTTGAACCAACAAAAGCAGATCAAGAAACTGCGGGCACGCAAAACTGCCACGATCGCGCGGCATGGCCTGGAAAAGGTAAATCTAGAAATTGGCTTTGTGCCCTTGACAGCCTGTGCGCCGCTGGCGATCGCCAAAGAAAAAGGCTTCTTTGCCCATCACGGTTTAGATGAAGTCAACCTGGTGCGGGAATCCAGTTGGCGTGGGATTCAAGATGGCATCGCTGGCAGTTATCTAGATGCTGCCCAGATGCCTTCCGGAATGCCTGTTTGGTTAACTGTTGGCGGCTTCAACAACCAACCACTGCCCGTGGTGAGCGCCCTGACCATGACCCGTAACGGTAACGCCATCACCCTCGACAAACGCTTCGCTGATCAAGGCATTCTCACCCTGAATGACCTGAAGCGAATGCTGCTGGAAACGCCCGACAAGCGCCACACCTTTGGGGTCGTGCATCCCGCCTCCATGCATAACCTGTTATTACGCTACTGGTTGGCTGCTGGTGGCGTTGACCCCAACCACGACCTAACCGTTACTACAATTCCTCCAGCCCAGATGATTGCCCAACTCGAAGCTGGCAACATTGATGGCTACTGCGTCGGCGAACCCTGGAACGTGCGGGCCTCGATTGAGAATCTGGGTTACACGATCGCGACAGATCTAGAAATTTGGGACGGACACCCTGGAAAAGTCCTGGGTGTGCGGGAAGACTGGGCACTTGCCTATCCCAATACCCATGTGGCGCTGGTCAAAGCCCTGCTGGAAGCCTGCCGTTACTGTGCAGACGAAGCGAATCAGGAAGAAGTGCGAGAAATCCTTTCCCAGCCTGAATACCTCAGCATGGACAAGGAATACATTTACCTGGGAGATACGAACCATCGCGTGTGTAGTGTCCGTAAAACGCCCCAGGAGTATGCTCATCATCAGTTTTTTGGAGCCGGGGTAAATCGTCCCAGTCGGACGGAGCATCTATGGATTCTCACCCAACTGGCTCGTTGGGGTGATGTGCCCTTCCCCCGCAACTGGGTGGAAATTCTGGAGCGGGTGAGTAAAGTCAGCGTGTTTAGTATCGCGGCCCGTGAACTGGGGTTAGCCGATCTCACCTACAGCCGTGGCCCGATTCAACTCTTTGATGGCACGACTTTTACCGCTGACGACCCGATCGCCTACCTCAACAGTCTGCAAATCAAGCACGACATTTACATGGCTGAGGTCGCCCTGGGAACTCCAGTGGCGAAAGCGGCTTAACCAGACAAACCCATTCCTTACTCCCCACTCCCCCTTATGCAAACAGTAATGACTACCGCGACTCAAACTCCGTTAAAAATCGACCAGCCCTCGTCTGAGCCGTTTTTGATCATCGACAAGGTGTCTAAGGTCTATCCCCTGCCTAAAGGCGAAAGTTACACCGTGCTCAAGGATGTGAATCTCACCATTAACCAGGGTGAATTCATTTGTGTGATTGGTCACTCTGGGTGTGGCAAAACGACATTACTCAATATGGTGAGTGGTTTTGCTAAACCCACTACGGGCGAGGTTCGGCTAAACGGGAAAGCGATCGCCGCTCCCGGCCCCGATCGCATGGTGGTATTTCAGGGGTATGCCCTGCTCCCCTGGCTCACCGTCTTTGACAATGTGTTTCTCGCAGTGAATGCGGTTTATCCTGAAAAATCGAAGGCCGAGAAAAGCCAGATTGTCAAGGAACATCTGGCCATGGTGGGATTATCGGATGCTGCCGAAAAAACACCGCCGCAAATTTCTGGGGGGATGAAGCAACGGGTGGCGATCGCCCGCGCCCTCTCCATTCGACCGGAAGTGCTGGTGCTGGATGAACCCTTTGGCGCACTGGATGCCATCACCAAAGAAGAACTCCAGGAGGAATTGTTGAAGATCTGGAATAACAGTCGTTGCACTGTGTTGATGATCACTCACGACATTGATGAAGCACTGTTTTTAGCGGATAAATTGGTGATGATGACCAACGGCCCTGCGGCCAATATTGGGGAAGTGATGAATATTCCATTCAAGCGGCCTCGCGATCGTAGCCGCATCATGGAAACACCAGAATATTACAAACTCCGCAACTATGCTCTAGACTTCCTCTACAACCGCTTTGCACACGATGTAGATTAGTAGTTTATGATTGGTCATCAGTGATAGCCATGACTGATGACCAATCACCAACATTAGATTTCGTAGAGGCTCAACAACACTCTCACCTCTACAACAGTTGGGCTGAAAACCTCCATGCCCATTGGGACGTAGTCTGAACCGCTACGTCCTATTTCCTTTAAACTCACATCACCTGAACCTGCTTCAGTGCCTAACGCACCCACCGTAAGCCAAGGGGTTACTAACACAGTTCATGTATCAACTACCACTTGCATCCGCAACTTTTTAATCCCGAAGCAATACTGAATTTGTCGGGCTAATTCCCAAAATCTGGACATTATCCAGAAAATTTCGCGATAATACCCCAAGTTCGGCATTAACCCGGACACATTCCCGATAACACCCCAAAATAGTGAATTAACCCGACAGCCTCCGTATAATAAGTTGTTAGCTGGCTCCGCAACCAGTCCTTGCACTTGTCCCGCTAGGCTGTTGCTCAGTCCGAAAACACCCAGGAGACTGGGGTGGAGACCGCCGCTCAAAATTTTCTGCGATGTCTACAAGCGCTCAGGAGGCTGGGGTTAGGGCCGTTGCTAGAGGTTTGGTGTGAGGTGGAAAGCGCTCAGGAGATTGGGGG
>JANRIS010000040.1:0-61179 GCA_033764685.1 Leptolyngbyaceae cyanobacterium bins.349 | reverse complement strand
CATGAACATCGCCATTGCCCTCATCCCCCAACCCCTTCTCCCGAAGGAGAAGAGGTGCCGGATCGGAAGTCCCTCTCCTGGTGGGAGAGGGATTTAGGGTGAGGGCGAAAATGGCTACCAGCATCGCAAGTGACCCACTAGCGCCCGTTTTGAGATAATCTGATCCTAACTTGAAACGGTGGGGGGCGGGGTTCGTCCGGTGGGTTGGGAAAAAGCTGGAAACCCAGACAGACTAAGCGATGGGTAAGGAGAAGCGAAAAGTGCTGCCTCGGCCTATCTCGCTCTCAACTTCGATCGCACCACCCTGTAATTCGACGAGCCTGCGAGAGATCGCCAACCCAACGCCTGTCCCGCCTGAAGATCGATCGCGCGATCGATCTGCCCGCCAGAACCGTTCAAACACATGGGGCAAATCTTCCTCACTGATGCCCTGCCCCGTATCAATCACCGCAATCCAAACTTTGCGACCCGCACTATGGGCCTGCACAGTAATCGTGCCGACTTCGGTGTACCGCAGAGCATTACCGAGTAAGTTCATCACCACCTGTTCGACCCGTTCTGGATCGGCCAGCACCAGCGGTAAATCCCCAGGGCATTCCAGCTTGAGGGCAGGGCTTTCTTCAAACAACTGATCGAAAAATTTCGCCGCGATCGCCCGTAACAGAGGGGGCAAATCGACCGCCTCCAACCGAATTGGTAGATAACCCGCCTCCGCCTGGGAAAGCTCCTGTAAATCATTCACCAAACGGCGCAGGCGACCCGTCTCCCGGACCAACCGCTGATAAATATCGACAGTGGGATCGATCGTCCCATCCGATAAGCCCTCCAGGTAGCCTTCCACAATCGTCAGAGGAGTTCGCAACTCATGGGTTAAATCCCCCACTAATTCCCGTCGTCGTTGTTCTACGCCTTCCAGGTTGGCGGCCATCTGGTTGATGCTAATGGCTAATCGATCTAGCTCTGGGATCTCGTTGGCCGGGAGCCGTTGATCCAGTTGACCGGCTGTAATTTTTTGCGTGACCTTCTCCATCTGAATCAGCGGTTGGGTAATGCGCTTCGCCACCAGGTAACTCAGCCCCCCGGCTGCCGATGCTCCCACAATCACCGACCAAAACGCGCCCCGACTCCAGGCCGACTCAAACCCATCCACCAACTTCTGCCGGACCCGCACCAGATTAAAGCCACCAATTTGCATATTGTCCAGATGCAGGACAAACAAACGGGGCGAGTAGAGTTTACCAACGGCTACCAGCGTGCTGAGTCCCACGATCATCACGACCAGGTGAGACAAAAATAACCGTGCCCGGAGTCCCATTTTGGTCATGGTTTATGCTGCCGTATCTTCAAATTTGTAGCCCACCCCAATCACTGTTTTCACAAAGGTGGGATTGGCGGGATCAGGTTCAATTTTCTTGCGAAGTCGGGCGATATGGGTATCTACTACCCGCTCATCACCAAAAAAGTTACTGCCCCACAGTTTATCGATCAGTTGAGTGCGGTTCCACACGCGCCCTGGATAACTCATGAAGGTTGACAGCAAATCAAACTCCAGTGTGGTTAGATCCAGGGGTTCTAGCTGATTCGCTTGCAGGCGATGGGCGGCCCGTTGATCCAGGTCTACCTGGAAGTGTTGGGTGCGGTAGGTCTGAGTTTGGCCGCCCTGGCGCAGGCTGCGTCGCAGCAGTGCCCTCACTCTTGCCACCAGTTCTTTGGGGCTGAAGGGTTTGACCATGTAATCATCGGCTCCGGTAGACAGGCCAATGATGCGATCGAGTTCTTCCCCGCGTGCTGTCAACATCAAGATGAAGGGGTCTTTTGCCCCCGGTTTTTGCCGGATGCGGGCACAAACTTCCAACCCATCCAGTCCTGGAATCATCAAGTCCAAAATGATTAAGTCGGGCTTCTGTTCTTGAAAGACTTGCAAAGCGCTGGTGCCGTCGCGACACACGCGACAGGAGAAGCCTTCTTTTTCTAGATAAAGCTGGATGAGTTGAGCAATTTCGGCTTCGTCTTCAACAATGAGAATATCCATAGGTGAAATGGGGAAGGGGAAGTAGGAGCGTGAGAGCGTGGGGCGACTGCCAAAAGCTTAACCCGTCCGTCTCCTATCGTCCTGCTCCTAGTTGCTTTTTATTTTGCCTATTCTAAATCTCAATTCTGTGACGGCTGCTTTACGTGTCCGTGACGCGATCGCAGGGAGCGGCTAGGATAGGGGATGAATCGGTGACGTGGGTGACTGTATGACTGTCACGGTGCAGCAAGAGGATTTGAAGCGAATTGGTCGGTATCTTCAGGAGCAGTTAAAACCGCAGGCGCAAGTAACACCGCTTCAGGTTCAATGTGCTGTGAAGGAAACGCTGCTGGTGTTGGTGCAGCATCCCCCTGGCAATGCTCCTGATCCGCAGCAGGTATTCAACCGTTTGGAAGCGGCGATCGCCAATTTGCCACCCAATCTGCTCACTGCCTTGCCGTCTCATCTGCACAACGACCCCATTAAGTTATTCTTGCGGGTGTTGGGACAGCAACAGCCCTATGCGTTTCACCATGTTGCCTTTCCACAGCCCAATCCCTTCCGGGTCGCTGACACCTTTGAAATGCTTGACCCCAGCCTGGAACTGGATTCGCCCAACACTGTAATTCAGTCACCTCAACCCGCCGTTCAACCAGCATCTTCGCCAACGTCTCCAGTTGCTCCAGCATCCCCTCTCTCCGATCAATCAAATCAATCAAACTTGAATCAATTAAAGGCAGAACGCGATCGAGGCGGGGAACTGGTTCACGCGGCAACCGTGGATGGAGAAGACAAGGCCCCATCAGATGCTTCCGCTTTATCAGAAGATGTAGCCCCCCGGCCCGTGGCAAGTCCAGAACAGCGGCGATCGCTGACTCAGCCACTCCTGTTGGCGATGGGTGGAATGGCGGCGGCGATCGTGGTCGGCTTGGGGGGGTATGCCCTGACTCGCCCCTGTGTGGTGGGTTCCTGTACGGCTTTGGAGACTGCCCAAAGTCTGAGCCAGCAGGCCGCCGCAACCTTGAAAACGGGAGAACCAGAAGCGGCTCAACAGGCGACACAGCAATTAACAGAAGCCAGACAACTGGTGGCTGCTATCCCTGCCTGGTCGAGTCAGTACGGCAAGGCTCAGAGCTTGCAACAACAATTGGATCAGGTATTGGCTGCTGAGTCGCAGGCGGTTGAGGCCACCCAGAAAGGGCAGACTACAACTCAGTCGGTTGCCGACTGGCAGGCGACTCAAGACCAATGGCGGGGGGCGATCGCCCAACTGGAACAAGTTACGCCGGAGAGTCCATTGCACAACTTTGCTCAAGCCCGTTTGAATGCCTATCGCGGAAATTTAGCTTTTACAGGCCAGCGGATTGCGGTAGAGCAAGATGCCCAGAAACGCTTGACTACCGCTCAAAAAACGGCAGAGCTGGCGATCGCGCGGCAGAATGTGGCACAAAAACTATCAGACTGGCAACAGGCCCAATCCACCTGGCAGGTCGCAGTCAACACTCTCCAACAAATTCCCAGCGGCACAACGGCCCATGCCGAAGCGCAACAACTTCTGGCAAGTTACCGCCCCAAACTAGCTGCCAGTCGCGATCGGGCCACGAAAGAACAACTTGCCCAAAAGATCTACACCCAGGCCACCAACTACGAAAAGCAAGCCAAGACCTCCCAGCAGCGAAATCAATGGTCACAAGCGGCAGCATCCTGGCAGAATGCCCTCAATGCGGCCAAACAAGTCCCAGAAGGCACCTCCATCACAGCGGAGGCTCAAGCTTTAGTGACCAACTACACAGGTTCTTTGCAACAGGCCCAAACGGTGGTCAAAATTCGGGGCGATCTGGATCGGGTGTGTTTGGCGGCGGGCAGAATTTGTGACTATACCATCACCAACGAAGCGATTCAGGTGAAGTTTGTTCCGGCCTACGAACGCAAAGTCCGCAATCTGGGGGGAATTAGTCAATTTTCCGGCGATTACGAAACCATGTACCGCGTGAATGCCCATCTCGCTTCCCTGGGCAATGCGCTTCAGGCCGTCAGTAACAACGCTGGCATCCCCGTACAAGTTTACAATTCTGACAACCAATTACTCGGTGCTTTTGTCCCAGGAGGATAACCCCCAGCAAGAAAGGCTGAGTTTTACCTCAGCCTGATCTTCGTGAGCACAAGCGATAATGCTTAAGCTTGACTTATCGGCTACCAGCACCTACGGCAATCCGATTTTGAGAATCTGGCACTTCACCATCGGGCGACAGAGACTCGCCTTCAATGAAGGAGCGCAGCATCCAGGCCATTTCTTCGTGCCCTTCCATGATGCCAGTCAGGAAATCGGCAGTTCCTTCATCGTGGAATTCTTCGCTACATTGATCAACGTGCTCCCGCAAGCCACGGATGATCAACTCATGATCTTCCAGCAGATTTGCCACCATTTGAGTGGGGTTGGGCAAACGACCGGGGTTTTCCTTGATTGAAGTTAATTCGAGAAACTCTTTAGCGGTGCCTGCGGGGTAGCCGCCCAACTGACGAATCCGTTCAGCAATGCTATCGATCGTTTCGGCGAGTGCCGTGTACTGCTCTTCAAAGATTTCATGCAAAGTTCTGAACTGAGGACCAATGACATCCCAGTGATATTTCTTGGTTTTCAGTTGCAGAAGATAGGAATTGGAGAGGTCACGGTTTAATAATTCGATTACCCCTTGACGCTGCTCTTCAGACAGCCCGATATTGATCTGACGCATTTGTTTAATATCTAACTCAACCTACTATCACTTCACCAAATGCGGCTGAATGTCACATCAATCGAAGGGCATGGATTTGGCTGGAGAGAATTCATCCAAATTATGGAGGGAAATTGGGCGGCGGGATTGGAGGCAGGACGTGGCTGTGCAGCGACTCCGCAGGAGCAATCTTTGTTGAACAGATTAGTTGAACAGATTAGTTCATGTATCGATCGCTCCCGTCGTGCTACCAGGTGGGATCAGAGAATAGATGAATGGTCAGTTGCGATCGCCCAGCCGGCACACTACTGATGCAGCTACAAATACTTTTGCCATCGTCCAACTCTACCTCGCAAGCATGACAGGACCCCATCAAACACCCAGTAGGAATGGTGATGCCAGCCCGACTGGCGACCTGGAGCAAGGGTTCTCCGGGTTCTGCCTCAACCAGGATATTGTCGGGCATGAATTGAATTTGAACAGTCATAGGTGGCTCGGCGTAACTAATGGTTAAGGGGATTCTAAAGAATATCTAAACGGGGCCAAGTTTTCAGGACTTTCCCTTTACTGTATGAATCAAGGACAAACGGGTACGTTGCACCGAAAGGGTTAGGGATTAAGCGCCACTAGGTTTTCTAGTTGCGCTTATTTTCATCTCTGGGGGGTGTTGCTTCTGATCTTAGGCTAAACCATTCCAGAACTCGAAGCAGAGAGTTTGAGGATTTTATTGTTTTTGAAATAGAAAATGATGGGTGGGCGAAATGCCATTTGCCTGAACGGCGGGGTCTAAAAATTTAGGATCGCTGGCAATGCGCTGATAGCCGTATTTTTCCAGTAGGGGTTGGTAGTCAATGCGGCTATGATCCTTCTCGCAGGAGAGCAGGCGCGTTCCGCCGTTGTCAAGCGCGTTGGGCACCAGCATGAGATAAGGAATATTAAATTCGGCGAGCAGATCCAGCCAACCGGCGATCGCGTCTAGGGGACATTCAGAAAAACTGTGGATATTCGTGGCGATTTGAACGGGATTGTGCATGAGCGTCGTTCGCAGTTCGTCAAATGGCACCATTTGAGCCATGGAGTCAACGCCGCGAAACTGGAGGTAATACTCGCATAGAAAACTGGATGTGGCGATCGCGTCGGTACAAAACACCCTGCCCAGGTTGGGGAGAGCCTGCGCCAGCCGATGGGCCAGCCGACCATACCCAGCCCCAATATCCAGCAGGTTGACCTGCGTGAGATGAGAGAGGCCGAGATGGCGTTCTAGAAAGTAAATTTCTGTGAGGGAATCGAGCAAATCACGGCTGACCGGACGACCTTCCACCTGAACAGTGTACGGACCAAACAGGTGATCCTCCGTCAGGCGATCGCATAAGCCTAAGGTGTCAATGGATTTGAGGTAATAGGTGCAGAGGGCGTAATGCAAGTCGGTATTGATTTCCCGATGCTGCCAAACGTAACCACCGTCCGCCCGAAAGCGATACAGATCAATTTCTTGCTGCACAAAACCATCCGTCCACAGGGAGGCGGTCATCACAGGATGGTTAATGGCCCGATAGCGTTGGGTCAGGTCGGTTAACCGAGTATTGCTGGGAATCAAAAAGTAGGACGCACCATTGGGTAGATCCAGGGATTGATTGGGGTAGAGATCAAAGAAAGCTTCTGGCAGGTGGAGGCGATCGCTTAACCGCTCATGGCGAGATTTGAGTGCCTGATACTCACTCAGCAATGCCTGAAACTCCTGCTCCAACAGGCGCAATCGTTCCAGCCCTGTCTTTCTGACAAATTGCACATTCACCGCTGCCAGGGCAGCATTCATGCGAGAGGCAAGGGACATCAGATTGCGGGGGTGAATTGACACACCTATGCTACCACCCAGTTGCTACCCCCCAGTTGCTACCATCCAGGGCTGGGTCTTCTAATGTTCCCTCAGGGGAGTCGCCCTCTCCCTAAGCCGATTCTTGCGGCAGGAATGGCGATAAATCGAGATGAGGTTCCACCAGATCGGCCAGCAAATCCAGCATCAGTTCTCGTTGTTCGCGGTAGTTGGCCACGCCCGTTGGTAAGGATTTCAAGCCTCGCTGCTGACGTAGGCGATTCAACCAGGCTCGTCGCCAGGGGCCGTTGTCAAAAATGCCGTGCAGATAAGTTCCCCAAACGGCCAGGTTATCATCCACAATGCCCAGATTGGTGTCGTCAAACAGGGGTTTGGTGCCGGTGGCATCTTCCATTAAGCGCGATCGCCCCTGATGAATTTCATACCCCGTTACGGGCAATCCCTCCTGGGGATAGTTGGAGGTGACGGTGCGCTGGCGGGCAATACGCTGACCCGCAATCACGGTTTTCAGCGGCAACAAGCCTAATCCTTTAAACCGTCCTTCCTGCCCTTCGATGCCTTCTGGGTCTGCCAAAATTTTGCCCAACATTTGATACCCACCACAAATGCCCAGAACAGTCCCCCCTGCCGCTACGTAATTCTGAATTTCCTCTGCCATGCCGCTGCGGTGCAGGATGAGCAAATCGGCGATCGTGGTTTTGGAACCAGGAATAATCACGGCATCCGGATGCCCCAGCGGCGGTTTCGGTGCAATATATTTCACCGAAACCGAGGGTTCTGCTTCCAGGGGATCGAAATCAGTGAAATTGGAGATGCGCGGCAGCCGTAAAACTGCAATATTCAGGTCGCTGGTGGTACTGGGTGTGCGGGGATCTAAAAGACTGAGAGAATCTTCGGCGGGGAACGACTGCTCTAGCCAGGGAATCACGCCTACAACGGGGATTCCAGTTCGCTCCTGGACCCAATCAATGCCGGATTGTAAGATTGAATGTTGGCCCCGAAACTTATTAATCACAATGCCTTTCACCAGGGCACGTTCATCGGGGTCAAGTAATTCCAGCGTGCCGATGATATGGGCAAAGGCTCCACCCCGATCAATATCAACGACCAGCAGGGTTGGCGCATCCAGGTGCTTGGCCACGCGCATGTTAGTCAGGTCGCGATGCTTCAGGTTGATCTCGGCGGGACTGCCGGCCCCTTCGCAAATTAACAGGTCATAGTCTTCGGCCAGACGCTTGAGGGAGTCTTGAATGGCTTGCCAGCCGGAGTCAAAATATTGCTCGTAATAGTCGGTAGCACTGACTCGCCCTACGGCTTTGCCTTTCTGGATGACCAGAGAGGTCATATCGCCTTGAGGTTTGAGCAGAATTGGATTCATTTCGATCATCGGGGTAATGCCAGCGGCCCACGCCTGGACGGCCTGAGCATGGCCCATTTCGCCGCCGCTATTCGTCACATAGGCATTCAACGCCATGTTTTGCCCTTTGAACGGGGCCACTCGCCAACCCCGCCGATTCAAAATGCGACAGATAGCCGTTACCAGTAACGATTTCCCTGCGTGGGAGGTGGTTCCCACTACCATCATGGCTTTCATGAATGCTCCCATGCAAACGCTAGAGGACAGTAAGCGAACGTCGTACTTCTAAGTCGGAAGCCGGAACCAGCGGGTCAGGGCATTCAGGATGCGATCGCGCCCACGCGGCTTGTCCTGATTGGGTTGCTGTTGCCATTGCTCAACCAGTTGCCGTCCGAGGGGTGTGACTCGAAAACTATCCGTGAGTCCCTGCCCATCTACTTCTCTACGGAGTAACCCCACCTGGATCAGCCAAAGAAGGTCACTTTCTGCCCTTAATTCAGATATGGGTTGAACCGTATAACGGTGCTGCACGCCAGCAACACCCGCGATCGCTTGAAGCGAAACACTTTGTGACACCATCGTGGCGAATAGATGCAATTGGAAAGGGGCGCATCGCATGGCCCGTTCGGCCCGTAGCATCGTTGATTCAGGGTAGCGAATCGATGGAGAAGATTTGGAGGTGGCAGTCATTATGAATTTGTCAGGGAGTCAAGATAAGTCGTGCAAAGGACCAATTGGGATTTCAATCAACTGTTATCTTATTCAATTTCTTTCACTTAAGCAGTGATCTAACTAGGATTTCCTGGCAAGATGCCAGCGATCGCAAGAAACAGTTTAAAGGCGTTGCACTGTAATCCTTCAGTTCAGACGAACTTATTTTTAACAAAATGCCTGTTACTGGTTGCCCATCAATCACGAGGGATCATTGGCAGTCCATGATCCTAAAATGCCTCTGATGACAGTGCCTCACCCGATTGATGGATGCTGTTTAGCGAATGCGACGACGACGTTCTTCTGCTTTGCGATCGCGCCAAAACCATTCCTCATCAGACAACCGCTCAACCGTTTTTAGCCGTTGAATGGCCCACTCATTATAGGTGGAATTAAGTTCGCAGCCTAACCAGCGCCGCCCCAATTGTTCTGCTACAACCAGGGTAGTTCCTGACCCGGAAAAGGGATCAAGAACAAGATCTCCAGGATTAGAAGAGGCCAGCACAAATTTTCGGATCAATTCCTCTGGTTTTTGGGTGGGATGGGGAGTTTTCTCCTGCATCCCATTGCAAGTTGTCGGAATTTCGATCACATCTTTTGGCTTGGCCCCGTAGGGATTGGGCTGCCATTTCTCCAAGCGATCGCACTTCTGACCTTTGCCATATTGGCTGGTTAACGCCTGAGGATGGCTGGGATATTTCAACGTATGGGCACCGTAGGGAATGCGGACATGATCAATGTTGATCGATTCAGCCTCTGCTTTGCGAAATAGCAGGATACTTTCATGCGATCGCCCCCAATCTTGCCCCAAATTTGCTTTGTTCTTATAGTGCCAAATCAACCAGCGACAATGGCTAAATAACTGACTGGCAGGCCATTTCAGGTCGGCAAGAATCTCTGAAAAACCCATAATGTAAACCGAACCAGTCGGTTTGAGAATGCGAGCAACTTCCCTAATCCATTCCAGTGACCAATCCATATAAACCGCTTGAGATTCAAAAGTATCCCATGCGGCTTTCTTGAGATTGTAGGGTGGATCTGCAATCACCAAATCGATCGCACCAGGGGCCAACCCCTTTAACCAGGCAAGGGAGTCTCCACAAAACAGGGTGCCACTGGATTGTTGATGGGCGATCGCGATTGAAGGGTTAAACTCAGGTGTTAGCAGGTCGGGCACAATCTCAGCCATTGATAAAAACCGTGACACAAAAACATTGGTCACCACTCGCGGCACTTCTACACAAAAATTTGGCCTCAAAAGACACACGAACCATGCCGCTCACAGGGTCTTACATCCATCAAAAGCGCCAGATTCAGAAGAATATTAAGTTTTTTATCCTAAGTGAATCAGTTTTCTACTGTAGTCACATCATGGTGGGTTTTGATAAGTTAAATAGCAGCTTCTTCTCCTACTCATTCACCGAACGGGGTCGCAGCTTCTTCTGTTGTTTACCTCAACTATTAAATATGACAACTTCTAATTTGGTGCATATTTCTAATGCATCCAAAAACGCTTCTTCCACGGTTCCATTCCCGTTAATCAACCTCTGGATCGCCAAAATTTCCGGTATTGGTTGTTGGTCTTTTCTAAGTTTGGTGCTGGCAACGATGGGGCTTGGCGTTGCTGCCGAGCGGTCTGCGGCCCAGGTTATTTACTACCCCAGGGAACGACAAATTAGTATTTCTACAGACTCAGGTGTCGTTTCCACCAACAGTCGCATTGGCCTGAATGTGCGTTCTGGTCCGGGTTTGCGGTTCCCGATAATTGGCGGGGCTGATGATGGTAATTTTTTGCAACTCGTTGGTAGTCCCGTATTTGCAGATGGGTATCGCTGGCAGCAAGTCTCTACCGGCGGCTGGGTGGCCAGTGATTTCGTCAGTGGTGGGGTTGTCAATGTCTCCATCAGTGACGGGTGTTTACGGGAAATCTCTGCTTGCGGGGGGGATTCACAGCCGATTGATCGGCCAATTAGCATCCAACCGCCCCTGATTGTGCAACGACCCATTTCGGTTGCTGCAGGGCCATATGTGGCCGCAATTCCTGGTGGCACATCCACCCTGTCTCAAGTGCGGCGGGTAGTTCCAGGGGCGCAATTGGATCGGGCGCGGGAGGGTTCTTTTGTGAATGCGGGGGGCTTTGCAACCCACGATGGCGCACAAGCCATGACATCCTTCCTGCGGGCGAATGGGTTTGATGCACGGGTGATTTTTAAGTAATTGCTGCCGCACCCATGTGTTGGCCAGCCAGCCAGCCCGTCGTCCAGGCGCTTTGGAAGTTGAAGCCGCCCGTAATGCCGTCAATGTCCAGGATTTCACCGGCCAGGTAGAGTCCTGGACACAGTTTGCTTTGCATCGTTTTGAAGTCTACTTCGTTCAAATCCACCCCGCCACAGGTGACAAATTCCTCCTTGAAGACTCCCTTGCCCTGGATTTGATACTGCCCCTGGGTTAATTCCTGCATCAATGCGGTTAAGGTTTTGTTGGAGAGTTCGGCCCAGCGATCGCCCGCTTGAATGCCGACCTGCGCGGTGAGCTTTTCCCAGAGGCGACGGGGAATTAGCACGGGACAGTTGGCAACAATAGTTTTGCGGGAGAGTTGCGATCGCGTAGCTTGCAATTGTTGGCGTAGTGCCTCTGGTTTGGAGTCTGGCACCCAATTAATTCGCAGGATTGCCTGGTATTGGTGGTCGTGTAAGGCTCTGGCTCCCCAGGCGGATAGTTTGAGCACAGCGGGACCGCTCACGCCCCAGTGGGTCATCAATACTGGCCCTGTTTGTTCAAACGCTGATTTTTCGTCCACTTGCAGGCGTAAATGGACTGGATTCACGGCCACACCCGCCAGCCCATCCAACCGGGGATCGCGGATGTTGAAAGTGAAGAGAGAAGGCACAGGCGGCAGTAGGTGATGCCCCAGAGAGCGAGCGATCGCGTAGCCGTGGGGGTTGCTGCCTGTAGCGAGTAATAGGCGATCGCAGTAAAGCTCCTGCTCTGCCTTCAACCGAATCACAAAACCCGGTTCCTGCCGCTCGACCGTTTGGACTGTAACGCCAGTTCGGACCTGTACACCCAGCCGATGCGCGGTTCGCATTAAACATTCCACAATCGTGCCAGAGTCATCGGTGGTTGGAAACATGCGCCCATCGGCTTCGGTTTTAAGCGCTACACCATGCGATCGAAACCATTCCACCGTATCTTTGGCCTGAAAGCGGGAGAAGGCACCGCGCAAGGCTTTTCCGCCTCTGGGATAGTTCTGTATCAAAAGGGCAGGCTCAAAGCAGGCTTGAGTCACATTACAGCGGCCACCGCCGGAAATTCGGACTTTGGCCAGGGGGTGACGTGCCGCTTCCAGTAGCGTGACCTGGCTCTGGGGGTGACTCTCGGCACAGGCAATCGCCCCAAAAAAGCCCGCCGCTCCCCCACCAATGACAACAATGCTTACACCCAATGCCCTGATCCGATGACGACTTTTCAATCATGACGCAGGGAAGGCCGTTCTGACAGACGATTTCGACTTGCTCAGGCGATCGCTTTGGCAGCCACCGCAGATCAAAATCGTGCCGCTGTTTTATGCTGTTTCATATTTATGCTGTTTCATACAGTTCGAGGGGTAAGCCATCTGGGTCTTGAAAGAAGGTAAACCGTTTGCCTGTAAACTCGTCTAACCGGATTGGCTCAGTGGCGATCCCTTTGCGGTACAGGTCAGCGATCGCCGCGTCCAAATCGTTGACTTTGAAGGCAAGATGGCGCAAACCACACGCTTCGGGGCTATTGACTCGTGTTGGTGGGTCAGGAAACGAAAATAGCTCAATCTGAGCGCTCTCTCCGACCTGCAAATCGAGTTTGTAGGAATTGCGGGCGGCTCGATAGGTCTCGCGGATCACTGGAAAGCCCAACAGGTTGACATAGAAGTGCCTGGAGCGATCGTAGTCTGAGCAGATAATGGCTATGTGATGAATCGCAAACATCATGACACGACATTACACAACGGGCAAAATCATGCCTTCTCTCGCCAAGATGCTATTGGGGAAGACCGCTTCCACTTGCGCTTCCACACAGTCTAGAAAGTCATCGGAGTGATTGGGGTCGTGATGGAAAACAACGAGTTTTTTCACTCCGGCCGCTTTGGCCGCTTTGACCGCTTCTTGCCAGGTAGAGTGGCCCCAACCGATTTTAGGTGCTTTGGGGTCGTGGTATTCTTCGTCGGTGTAGCAGGCATCGTAAATCAGGACATCCGCATTGCGGGCCAGATGAAGCAGATTTTCGTCCAGATGATCGGGATAGTGCTCCGTATCGGTGGCATAAACGGCGGTGCGCCCCTGCCAGGTGATGCGATACCCCATCGCCGTGTTGGGGTGATTGAGGGAGCCAGTTTCGATGATGATGTCGCCCAGTGCCATCTTGTCACCCGGAAAGAGGTCATAGAACTTGAGGTCAGACTGCATCACCTGCATGGGCACGGGGAAGTTGGGGTGAAGCATTTGGTCGTGGAGGCGTTGCTTCATCGTGGCCCCGTTGGGTGCGATCGCGCCGTAGATATGAAAACAGTTCCCCTTCACAAAAGCGGGCACAAAGAAGGGAAAGCCTTGAATATGGTCCCAATGGGAATGGGTAAAGAACATGTAAGCTTCTACAGGCATTTGTTTCAGAAGCGATTTGCCTAACACCCGTAACCCAGTACCACCATCAAAGATCAAGCGTTTGCCGCCAACCCGCATTTCAACACAGGAGGTATTGCCCCCATATCGTACCGTTTCACTTCCAGGTGAAGGAATACTCCCCCGGACTCCCCAAAACTGGATCACGAAATCAGATGGGGGATAAATCTCCGGCCCCAAATCTTGAGGTGTCTCGGTTGGCGAGGTGTGTTCAAGCTCTGACATTGTCTATTACGCTTGCCTTTTCTAGCAGGTCTGTATACCGATGGACTTGAAGCAGACGGTTTTGGTCATCAACCAGAACAACAGTGGGAGAGAAGGATGTTAACTCTTCAGAGGATAGTTGGCCGTAAGTCATGATGATGAGGCGATCGCCCACCATGCCTAAACGAGCCGCGGCTCCGTTGAGTTGAATTTCTCCTGAACCCGCAGGGGCGGCGATCGCATACGTAATCAACCGTTCACCGTTGGCAACGTTCACAACCTGCACCTGCTCATAAGGTAGAATGCCCGCAGACGCTAAAAGAATCTCATCAATACTGACGCTACCGACGTAATTTAAGTTGGCAGCCGTCAAGGTACATTGATGAATTTTGGATAGAAGGAATGTACGCTGCATACCCTAAATAGCTTCCCTAACGAAGAAGCAATTATTGATGTTTATCACCCTGGATAATACCGAATACTGTATATTTCCCATTTTGTGGGCAACAACAGGGTTACAGATGCCTAAAAAGGTAGAAAATGCAGTAAATCTTTACAATTTAGAGGCTTAGATGGAGTTTTCCAAGCCTCTACCTCATTTTCTGCTTTAAGGGGCCAGTCGCAAAATTTACTTCGCGCTACCGGCTTTGATGCACTGCTCCACGAGCGGCATGACCTGATCGACATCTTTCCAGCCTAAAATCTCGGTCGCTTTCTTTTCCAGATTTTTATAAGTTCTGAAAAATTCAGCAATCTCGTCCAACCGATGGGGGGCAACATCAGCCAGGGTTTTAACCTGGGTGTAACGAGGATCTTTATCGGGAACACACAGGATCTTCTCATCGCGATCGCCACCGTCAATCATTTCCAGCATCCCAATCGGGCGCGCTGTAATGACGCAGCCTGGAAACGTGGGCTGATCCATCATCACCATGCCATCGAGGGGATCCCCATCATCTGCCAGCGTGTTTGGAACAAAGCCATAGTCAAAGGGATATTGCACTGAAGCAAAAAGCACCCGATCCAGGGCAAACGCATTCAAGTCCTTATCGAACTCATATTTGTTTTTACTCCCACCCGGAATCTCTATCAGGACATTTAATAAACCGGGCTTTGGTTGAGGCGGAATACGAGTCAAATCCACAGCAGTTCTCCCAAACTAGTAACGTCAGTGAGGTTTCTTCCTCGAATAGCATTTTAGAGCACAAGGGAAGAGGGCAGAGCGGGAGATGTGAGAGGAGATACCATCTCAAGTTCGCAAATGATAGACTGATTTGCAAATTTCAAATCGCCAACCATTCGTTAAACTGAACTTAGATTTAGTCGCTTCAGTTTTGAGAGGAATTGAGCCATCTATGAACTCGCTATTGCCCTTGCTGGCTAATACCTTAGCCGCTTTTATCACTATCTATATGGTGATGATCTTCATTCGGATTTTGTTAAGTTGGTTTCCCAACGTCAACTGGTTCGATCCACCCTTCTCAATTTTGAGCCAACTCACCGATCCCTATCTCAATGTTTTCCGTAACATTATTCCGCCGCTGGGGGGGCTGGATCTTTCCCCGATTTTGGCTATTCTATTGCTCCAGTTCGTGCAACAGGCCGCCACGATCGCAGCTCGGTCCATTGCAGTTGCCATGATGTGAGGTCAGGTCGATGGTGAGGCA
Source organism: Leptolyngbyaceae cyanobacterium bins.349 (assembly GCA_033764685.1). Taxonomy (GTDB): domain Bacteria; phylum Cyanobacteriota; class Cyanobacteriia; order Leptolyngbyales; family Leptolyngbyaceae; genus JSC-12. The sequence continues at coordinate 46,026 of JANRIS010000040.1, read as the reverse complement.
GGAGCGAAGCTACTTCCACTCCTGTCTACTACTGGCTATGTCTATTAGTGAGCTAGTTGACGGGTAAATGGGCTAGTTGACGGGTTTAGCGTCTCACCTTACCCGTAAACCCTGCGGCCTTGAACTGCTCTAACTGGAGAGGAGTGGGTTGATTAGCAGGTACACTGATCCGGAGTTCAAAATCGCTAATTCCTGGCGGAACTTCCTCGATCGCCCCTAACCTCGTCCGGTTCTGCATCACTGAGTCGTTGTTGGCATCGTAAATTCGACCGAAAATATCGGCGTTAATTACGGGTTTGCCCGATTTGTTTTCTGCTTTTCCGGTCACAATAAAGCAATTGGCTGACATCGTGGTGCCACCACTAGTGACGGCTCCTTGAGCTAAATCCGCTGGACACTCATGATAGGACAAGTCGAACAGGCGAATTTGAGTTAGGGCATAAGCCGCAGGCGCAAACCAACTGGCACAGAGCCAGAGATAGCCTGCACACAGGACAACAAAAATAGGGCGAAACGGCATAGGTGGCACATCTAAACGATTCCTTACGCCTTTCAGCTTATCCCGAATCCAGGGCAAAGTGGTTGCTTGATGACTATGACTCCTGACGAGATTGAAGCGGCACTCCAACAAGCTTTTGCCCAATGCGATCGCGCTGCTGCTGCTCTCACCGACCAACAGCAGCAAATTTTACGGCAGGCGCTGGGGGTTGACCAGGAAACCAACCCCCTCGCCCAACTCAGTCTGGATGAGCGACAGGCGTTGCTGACCTTTATTCAACAGGAAACCGCCCAGAATCGCTCTTGGAAAATGACTTTGTTGAATGATTGGCTCCAGGGTCGAGATTCTGGCATTGTGCAGTTTATCCGCGATCGCTATGGCATCCAGTGGTTAGAACAAATTCGTACCAGCCACCTGGTTGATTACGCTGACTACGAAGATGGGGCAGCCTTTCAACTTAAGGTGGGCGATCGCATTGAAGTGTGTAATGGCCTGTGGGAATGGGTGCAGGACAATGGCCCCTGTAGTCGGGAGTGGTTTCCCTGCGTGGTCGTCCGTGTACAGGCGCAAACTGAGCCAGGGTCAGGAGCGCGGTACCATGCCAGTTGTGTGGTTCGCTTCAAGAGCGGCGCAGAATACGAAATTCAGGGCATTTATGAATGGAACCGTCCCAACTGGCGCTGGCTGGATTGCTAAAAGTCGGGTGCTTAGAGCTTAGAGCGGTCGGTGAGAATTTCGTAACCCGTATCGGTGACTAAAACGGTGTGTTCAAACTGAGCGGAAAGGGAATTATCCACAGTGACAGCAGTCCAGCGATCGCCCAAAATCCGGGTCACTTTCGAGCCAGCATTGACAATTGGTTCAATCGCCAGGGTCATGCCGCTCCGAAGTTTAACGTTGGGCATCTGATGAGTGCGAAAGTTAAAGACAGACGGTTCTTCGTGCAGGTTACGCCCTACGCCATGCCCAGTGAAATCTTCTACAACCGTGAAGCCACTGGTCTTGACATGGTCTTCGATCGCCCCTGCCAGATCCAATAGGTAGGCTCCCGCTTTGACCTGTTCAATGCCTTTATACAGCGCTTCTTCCGCTACCTGAATCAAGCGGGCCGCTTCCTGACTCACCTCACCCACGGCGATCGTGATACAGGAATCCCCATGAAATCCATCAAAATAGGCACCCGTATCCACCTTCAGCACATCGCCTTTGCGGATCAACTTGCGACGACTGGGAATTCCGTGAACGACCTCATGATTAATCGACGAGCAGATCGAGGCAGGAAAGCCGTAATACCCTTTGAAACTGGGGGTCGCGCCCATTTCTCGAATGCGCTTTTCGGCGTGGGCATCCAGGTCAGCGGTGGTCATCCCCGGTTCAACCAATTCGGAAATTTCTTTCAACACTGTTGCCACAATCCGGGATGCCTGCCGCATCGTTTCAACTTCCCGGGGAGATTTAATTTCAACCCCCCGTCGTTGCTTTTGAGGGGTGGGTAAGGCCGATTGGTTCAGAAGTTGGCTCAGAATATTCATGAAATTTCAACTGTGAGGATGCGAGCAGGAAGTCGCGATCGCGACTAAATAGTTCTCTTCCTAAAGTAACCCAATTTTTAGGTTTCTTAACGGGCTGCAATCGTAAGTTCACCGACCATCCCTGCTTCCGTATGTCCAGGAATGGCACAGTGCAATTCGTACTGCCCCGCTTTCATGGGCACGAAGACCCATGCGGCGATCGCTCCCGGTTTCAATTCCAATTCGTGAATTGCCCCTTTGATTTCCACATTGCCCGCTTCTACCTTTTGCGTCCAGATGCCATCGGCAAAGTCTTTCGCGGTGAAATAGTGTTTGGTCGTACTGGGATTGTCCAGGACGAGTTGATACCGTCGCCCCGGCACAAGATCCAGGTGGTCGGGGAAAAATTTCAAGGCATTGGTGGCATCACTCAGGTGGACCTTCACCTCCACTGCTGGTTGCCTGGTCAAATCGGGGGCAGGAGCCGCGATCGCCGCATTCCCTACCCACAACAACAGCCCGCTGGTCAACACCCAGAGCATGATCAATAAGGTTTGAATGACTGGCCGCGATCGCATGGGGAACCTACTATTTTTGAGGGGTGGATGTGGGTGGACCCGCCGTCACAATCACCAGGTTATCGGGATGGAGCAGTTCCTGAATCGCCTGGTTAACCTGTTCGGGAGTCACCGCCTGGATTTTACGAGTATACTGGCGCATTTCATCCAAACTCAAGCCATACACTGTGTCCATCAAGATATTACTGACCAGCGCTTCCGGCGATGCCAGTTCCACCGAGTAGCTGCTGCTGAGTGAGCGTTTGGCCGCTGCGACTTCGGTTGGAGTGACCCCCTGTTGCCGCAGTTGTTGCAGTAAGCTGACGGTGCTGGCGATCGCCCGATTTGCATCTTCGGGAGCCGTTTGCATATACACCAGGAACGGACCCGGATTTTTACCGGCCTGGAACAGGCTGTAGATGCCGTAGGTTAAGCCCTGGCGATCGCGAATTTCCGTTCCCAGGCGGCTGGCCAGCGTATCTCCTCCCAAAATTTGGTTTAACACCTGAGCCGCATAAAATCGGGAGTCACTGCGGTTAATGGCGTTGTACCCCATAAAAGTAATAGATTGGGTTTTGCCGGGTAGGGTGGGAGTGAGCCGGATCGTCCGCTTTGGGAGCGGCACAGTTGGGAAGGTCAGGGTTGGGTCTGGACCGGCGTTCTGCCAATCGCCAAATTCCCGCGCCAACAAATTTCGTACCGCCACTGGATCAAAGTCACCCACCAGCGCCAGAATCGTATCCTCTGGGCGATATTGTTGGTTGTAAAACTGCACAACATCGGTGCGAGCAATTTTTTGCAGGCTCTCCAGCGTTGCCAAGGTGTGGAAGGGATGGTTATGAGGATAAACCGCTTGTTGGAAGGCGCGACGGGCGACTCGTCCAGGATTGTCCAGTTCCAGTTTCAAATCTGTTAAAGCTTGCTGGCGACTGAGTTCCAGTTCCTTGTCTGGGAAAACCGCATTTTGCAACACGTCCCCCAGCACCTGCACCAGGGTTGGTAAGTCTGCCGCCAGCGCATCACCGCTGATGATTACCCCTTCCCGGGTGGCCCCAAAACTTAGGGTCGCACCCCGATTCTCCAACGTTTTCGCGATCGCCAGGGCAGAGCGGGTTTTGGTCCCATTCAGCAAATTGTCTGCTGTGAGAGCGGCTAGTCCTGCCGTTTTGGGCTGGTCGTACACCGTCCCCGCACTGACAAAACCACTAAGGGAAACAGTGGGTGTACTGCGATCGCGTAGCAACAATACCTGCATTCCATTCTTTAGCGTGAGCTTTTCGGGGATGGGTTGATTGGCAGTCGCCGAACCGCTTTCCCGCATGGGGGGCAAGTACTTCGCCACCTCCGCCGGATCAACGGGAGTACCGGGGCTAAACTTCTCACTCGTTTGGGCCACATTGCCGGACGGCGTGCCACTCTCCCCCGTCAGAGTTGTGGGTTCAAAAAAGCCTACGGTGCGTAATCCTAACTTGAGGTAAGTGCGGGCTACTCGTTGCACATCGGCAGGGGTGACTTTTTCCAGGTTTGCCAGCAGGCGATCGGTAAACTGGTAGTCGCCGGTTGAAATAAAGTCATCTCCTAGCTGAATTGCCTGACTGCTGATATCACGGTTCCGCAAAATCAAGGAAGCCCGCAGTTGCGCTTTCGCTCGCGCCAATTCTTCGGCTGTTACCCCCTGAGCTTGAAATTCTGTAATGACCTGTTGTAAAACCTGGTCAATCTGCTGTAAATCCTGCTGGGGCGCCGCCGTCACGGCAAAGTCATACCAACCACCACCCATCAGATTAGCCGCATAACCACTGGCTTCACTGGCTAAACCCGTTTCCACTAAGGATTGATACAGGCGAGAGCTGCGCCCACTGGATAAAATGGCATCCATCAATTGCAACGCCGGAACATCGGGATGCATCACATCAGGTAAGGGATAAACCGCATTGAGCAAGGCCGTGGTTCCTGGCTCACGCAGGGCGATCGCGGGTTTGGGGGCCGCACTCGGTTGTGGTATCTCTTTGGGGGCAGGCGTTTGGGGTAAGGGGGGGGTGGTTTTCGGAATGGCTCCAAACGTTTGCTGCACAAGTTTCATCACTTCATCTTGTTTGAAGTTCCCCACCACCACCAGGACGGCATTGTCTGGACGGTAGTACGTGGTGTAGTAGTACCGCACCTGGTCCACTGTAAACTGCTCCACATCAGCTTTCGTGCCACCCACGGGCAAGCCGTAAGGGCTGGTGGGAAACGCCGATCGCATCACCGCCCGCCCCAACCGATAACTGGGGCTGTTTTCATAGCCCTGTAACTCAGAAATCACCACCCGCTTCTCACTCGTCAGCGCCGATTCATCAATGGTGGAATTTTTCATCCGGTCCGCTTCCAGGACCAGCAAGGCTTCTAGCTTGTCCGACTCCACCGTACCGAAGTAAGCCGTCATGTCATAACTGGTGAAGGCATTGGAGGCGCTGCCCAAAGCGCTAAAAAACCGCCCAAATTGAATGGGCCGTTCCTTTGTGCCTTTGAACATCAGGTGCTCAAGTTGGTGAGCAATCCCGTTGACACCGGGGGCTTCGTTGCGGGAGCCAATGCGATACCAAACCTGCACACTCACCACGGGAGCGGTATCCACCTGCTTAGTCAAGACGGTTAGCCCATTGGCCAATACAGTTTTCTGGACACCCTGCGTTAAGGACAACGGCTGTGAAACGGGCTGGACCGCCGTTAATGCCGATGATTTTGCTCCCTGAGGCAGAGGTGGGGGCGTTTGGGCAATGGCTGGTACGGTGGCCCCAATCGTGACCATCAAAAAAGAACTAACCAGCAGGATGAGGAAGCTAACACGCCGTAGACGATGGAACAGAAACATAGGTGAGGAAAAATTCTGAGCATGACGAATTCTACTGTAATCCACCAATTTACCTTCTGTGGGGCGATCGCCCATTCACTTCAGACCCTGAGTTAGGGCCGATTGGGAGAAGCCAAATTTCGGAATTGCGTGAACTGAGACTCAAACAGCAGCTTCACAACGCCTGTCGGTCCATTTCGGTGCTTGGTGAGAATGACTTCGGCGATGCCGCGATCGGGGGTGTCGGGGTTGTAGTACTCATCTCGATACAACATCATGATCAAATCGGCATCCTGTTCAATGGCCCCCGATTCCCGCAAGTCAGACATCATTGGGCGTTTGTTGGTCCGTGACTCCACACTCCGGCTGAGCTGAGATAGGGCAATGACGGGCACATTTAATTCCCGCGCCAGCCCTTTCAGCGATCGCGTAATTTTAGACAACTCCTGCACTCGGTTATCGCTGCCGCCATCCATCAGTTGCAGGTAATCCAGCAAAATTAGCCCTAAGGCTCCCCCCTGTTCTGCCTGGAGTCTGCGAGCTTTGGAACGCATTTCCGTCACACTAATGCTGGGGGTGTCATCAATGAAAATCGGCAATTGAGACAAAGTGCTAATGGCGTGCCCCAGGGGTTCCCATTCTTGCTGGCTGACTCGCCCCGCCCGTAAGCGCCCACTCTCAATCCGCACCTCACTCGCCAGTAACCGCTGAACCAGTTGCTCTTTCGACATTTCCAAACTAAAGATGGCAACGGGCAATTTATGAAAAGCAGCAATATTACGGGCAATGTTCATCGTGAAACTGGTTTTGCCCATCGAAGGACGACCTGCCACAATAATTAAGTCTGATCGCTGGAAGCCCTGCGTCATCGCATCCAGGTCATAGTAGCCACAGGAAAGACCGGGTAGCACCATCCCCAGCGATCGACTTTCAATATCCGAAAACGTATGGGTCAAAATATCGGCAGTGGCCGCCAGCCCGGTTTGAGGGCGATCCTGGGTGACGCCAAATACTTTCTGCTCCGATTGATCTAACACTTGCTCCAGATCTCTGGAGGTGTCATACCCCAACTGGGAAATCTCGCCTCCCGCTTGAATCAACTTCCGCCGCATGTATTTATCCATCACCAGGGCCGCGTACTGATCAATATTGACTGCACTCACGGTGTGGTCAATCAGTTGAATCAGTTTGTTCTGTCCACCGATCCGCTCCAGAATGCCGCGATCGCGTAGCCAGGTAGAAACACTCATCAAGTCAGTAGGGAGGCCCTGATTCTGCAAGGCCAGCATGGCTCGATAAACTTCCTGATGGGCGTTCAGGTAAAATGCCTCTGGACGTAACAAATCTGCGACCCGACTCAGAGCCTCTGGGTCCAACAGAATCCCCCCCAAAATCGCCTCTTCCGCGTCGATGTTTTGGGGTGGCAAGCGATCGCTATACGTCTGAAAGCTTAATTCCTGAACCATATCGAGCTATTGTCCTCTAGGCAATGAACCGACGTTGACCCAACCCGTTGACTGGGCAACTCAGCCTTACTATACCGTTGAGTTACCAGAGACTCAACTACATCTAGGGTTATCAATTTATATTAACGACGAGTTACTACTAAATGTAGTAGCCGAGATGCTAACTCCTACTTCTGACCGATTCCTGGTCAGCTACCCGGCCCGGAAAAGCCGCGCATAGATCTAGAACCGACCACAGTGTTCAGAGCGCACCAGGAGCGATCGCCGTCTTCTCTATCAATTTTAGTAATTTTGTACTAAATTAACAAGGATAGTTTGCCCATTCTAAGGGAAGGTAAAAAAATAGGGCAACCCATTGGGCTACCCTACTGCTTCAGTGAAGCTAAAATGAATCAGAAATTAGGCCGGAACCACCTGAATCTCAAGCGTTGCACTCACTTCCGGGTGCAATTTAATTTCAGCTTTGTATGCGCCCAGTTGATGCACTTCAGGCAAAGTAATGTTCCGCCGATCAACCTCTTGTTTCGTCGCAGCCAGGATAGCCTCTGCTACCTCCTGCGTCGTCACGGTGCCAAAGATGGCATTCTCATTACCCACTTGCTTGGCGATGCTAATGGTCTTTCCTTCGATCGCCTTCTTCGCTACTTCAGCAACAGCCTTTAGCTCAGCCAACCGTTGCCGCTCTAACTCACGACGACGCTCAACCTGCTTTAAAACTCCTGGGCTAGTCCGTACTGCCAGACCTTGGGGCAGCAAGTAGTTCCGAGCATAGCCAGGAGCCACATCAACCAGATCCCCTGCCCGTCCCAGCTTGTTAACGTCCTTATTCAGAACTAATTGAACCCGCTTAGCCATAATTTCCGCCGCTTCGTCTTGTAATTACACTCTGTACCAGGGTGATAGTGCGTACTCAGTTTGCAGACACAACCTGAGCCAACAGTGAACCCGATGGGCAGTACTGGACTCGAACCAGTGACATCCTGCTTGTAAGGCAGGCGCTCTACCAACTGAGCTAACCGCCCGTATTTATCAGACACAAGAAGCCATTGTAACAGAACTCCTGAGATACTGCTAGGATTTTTGCAAAGTGACTCACGATATTTTTTCGTCCTCCTGCCCTCACATCCTATGCCTTCCGGTCGAACCCATGACAGTATTACGCTTTGGAGCTTACCCCTAATTGCTGGTGTTACCTTTACCCATACCCAAAACGCCCATCAGACGTTGCTCCTATCAGGGGGATATCTATTCAGTGGCTTGATGTTTGGGCCAGATCTAGATATTCATTCTCAGCAATATAAACGATGGGGAATGTTTCGCTGGATCTGGTTACCCTACCGTCGCAGTATGCGGCATCGCTCCTTCCTGTCCCACGGATTTCTCGTCGGCACTCTAATTCGGATTGTTTACCTGTTCAGTTGGGTGGTGCTGAGTCTGGGTGGCATTGTTCTTTTGAGCGCGATCGCTCACCACATGACGGGAGAAACCGCTGCCTGGACTCAGTTTTCTCAGCATTACTGGAACATCGGACAGTCGTGGTTGGGGCGATCGCTGCAACAGCACGCCTTAGAATGGCTGGCCCTGTTTGTAGGGTTAGAACTGGGTGCCCTCAGCCATTCCCTGAGTGATTGGATCAGTACCCGCTACAAACGCCTCACCCCACGTAAACCGACGAAAGTCACGAAACCCAAGCAACTGCCTGTCACTCCACCGGCATCACCACCTCCCATCGTGGATCAAACCGTGAAGTTGCCTCCCATCCCACGAGATTCTCAATTTAAATAGATCTCCTTAAATAGATCTCCCCTTGCCTCTGCTCCTCTCCTCCCTGGCCCTTTCGCCGATTACAGTAAAGAATGTTGATCAAGCAGCGAGTTTTAGCATGGCAAGTTTGGATTCAGCTTCAGCGCAAACAGCACTTCTAACGGCGGTGCAGCAACTCGTAGACGTGGTGGCACAGTTGCGATCGCCGCAGGGAGGATGTCCTTGGGATTTAGCCCAAACCCCGGAGACGTTGATTCCCTACGTGATTGAGGAAGCCTACGAAACAGTGGATGCGATTCGCAGTGGTAACTCGGCGGCGATTTGTGAAGAGTTGGGTGATTTGCTGCTACAAGTGGTGTTGCAGGCACAGATTGCGAGTGAAGCAGGACAATTTACCTTAGAGGATGTAGCCAGAGGCATTAGTGAAAAATTAATTCGGCGGCATCCGCATGTGTTTGGGGATGTGGAGGTGCAGACGATTGATGAATTGCACCGCAACTGGGAGCAAATTAAAGCGATGGAAAAAGGGGAAGATCCCACGATTGCCAAGCCGTTAAGCCAGAAGTTGAGCCGCTATGCGCGATCGCTGCCGCCCCTCATGGCCAGTCTGAAGATGTCTCAGAAAGCGGCAGCGGCTGGGTTTGAATGGGAGACAGTGGAAGGAGTGTGGGATAAGTTTCAGGAGGAATTGGCTGAGTTCAAAGAGGCGATCGCGGGGGCCGACCAAGCCCATCAGGCATCGGAACTGGGTGATTTGCTGTTTACCGTCGTCAATCTGGCTCGCTGGTATGACCTCGATCCTAGTGCAGCCTTGCAAGGTACCAATCAACGCTTTATTCAACGCCTGCAATTGATGGAGGCGGTGGCCGATCACCCGCTGGAAACCTACACCTTGGCCGAATTGGAAGACTTGTGGCAACGGGCGAAGGCCACGTTACGAGGGCAGCGGGAATAGGGAGGCGGGAAGAGGGAGGCAAGAATAGGGACACGAGGAAATGGCGAAACAACGATTGGATGTGCTCTTGGTGGAACGACACTTGTGTGAGACGCGGCAGCAGGCGCAGCGGTTAATCCGGGCGGGGGCGGTGATGGTGAACCAGCAGGTGATGGACAAACCGGGAACGGAAGTGGATGTGGCCGCTCAGGTGCAGGTGAAGCAAAAGTCGCCCTATGTGTCGCGGGGTGGCGAGAAACTGGCCCAGGCGATCGCGCATTTTCAAATTCCCGTCGCGGGTCGCATTTGTTTGGATGGGGGCATCTCCACCGGGGGCTTTACGGATTGTTTATTGCAGGCCGGGGCGGCCCACGTTTATGGCATTGATGTCGGTTATGGACAGGTGGCCTGGAGTTTGCGCCAAGATCCACGAGTGACGTTATTTGAGCGCTCGAATTTGCGCAGTATGCAACCAGAAGTGGTGTATGTAGGCGATCGCCCCTGGGCCGATTTAGGGGTTGTAGATGTGTCATTTATTTCCCTCACGAAAGTCTTGCCTGCGCTCTGGAATTTGCTGCAAAGGCCCAAAGAAGTGGTGTTATTGGTCAAACCCCAATTTGAAGTGGGGCGGGAAAAGGTCGGCAAAAATGGCGTAGTTCGAGATCCGAAGGATCAGGCGATCGCCATTTTGCAAGTTCTGAATGCGGCTCAAGAATTGGGCTGGCACTATCAGGGATTAACCTGGTCCCCCCTCATTGGTCCCGCCGGAAATATTGAGTATTTGCTGTGGTTGAAAGCCGAATCGGCGTCAGCCCAGATCTTACCGTCACCCGATCTGCCAAGTCTTTTACAAATCACACAGATGGCCCATCAAGCGCTCCTGCCGAAGTGAAACTCCCAGCGAGACGGGGTTAATCGGCCTGCACTAAGGCTTGAAAGCGCTGATCATGGCGAATTTTATTGAAATTGGGATCGGTTTTGGCCATCAGTTGACACAAATAGGGACTAAAGCCGATCGCCTGCTTGAGATGTTCAATCGCGCTATCGGTCTTGGCTTGCAGGGCATAACAGCAAGCTTTACCGTACCAGGCATTGGCGTTGTTGGGTTTGACTTTTAAGGAATGGTCAAAGCTTTTGAGGGAACTTTCAAACTGGCCTAGTTTCGCCAGCACCATCCCGCGATAATTCCAGGCGTAGTGGCAACTGCGCTTAATAGTCAGGGCACTATCCAGAGCGATCAGGGCTTCGGTGTAGCGGTGCAAACAACTGAGGGCCACGGCTTTGTTGTACCAGGCTTTGTAACTGTCAGATTTAATCTCTAACACTTTATCAAAGCTGGCGATCGCATCTTTGTAACGACACAATCCCATCAGGGCTTTCCCATGATTTTGCCATGCCCGATAGTCCCCCGGTTGCAGTTTCAAGGCTCGATTAAAACTGTCCAGAGCCTCTTCATAACGGGCGAGTTTGGCCAGGGCGATGCCTTTCCCCTGCCACGCCAACGCAAAGCGAGATTGGAGAGCAATGGCCCGTTCAAAGCTGGCGATCGCATCGTCATAGCGACCAGCGGCCTCCAAAGCATAGCCCCGGCAACTCCAGGCTTTGTAATCCTGCGGTTGAGTGGACAGGATCGCATCGTACTTGTCTATCGATCGCTCATAGTGGCCGAGTTCCCGCAAGACATGGCCGTGGCTATAGAGAATTTGCGAGTCTTCGCCCTGATTCATAGCAGCTCAAAATGAAGGGTTTGCAGTCATTAAAGCACCCTGTTCCCTTTCATTGTGCCATCGCATCTTGAACCCTGTGCCATCGCACCTTGAACCATGACTTAGATACAACCATTGAGCAGAGCGGCAAACCGTTTATCGCTCCGTAAGCCATCAAAATCGGTGTTTGTTTTGGCAATTTCGCGATATTCGTGGGGGTCCAGTTCCACGGCCCGTTGCAGACTCTCAAATGCTAACTCGTAGTTACCTTGAAGGGCATAGCAACACGCTTTGTTGTAAAGGGTATTGGGGTTATCGGGCTTGAGTTCTAAAGCCTTATCGTAACTATCGATCGCGGATTCCAGATGGCCCATGTGGTAGAGTGCATTGCCGCGATTGGTCCAGGCTTCTTCAAAATCGGGTTTGCAGTCCAGGGCTTTGTCGTAGCTGGCGACAACCTGTTGCAGTTTACCCAATTGCTTTAAGGCCAGGGCGCGATTGTACCAGGCCCAGTAATAATCGGGTTTGAACTCGATCGCGCGATCGTAGCTATTAATCGCGTCATCAAATCGGTTCAGGTTGCGCAGGGCAATGCCCCGGTTGTACCAGGCCCAGCAGTAGTTGGGCTTGAACTTGATGGCCTGGTCATAGCTGGCAACCGCATCGTCATATCGCTGCATATCGTCCAGCGCACTCCCACGATTGTTCCAGGCTTCTGAAAACCCAGGTTCGTACTCTAATGCCTGGTCATAGCTGGCAACGGCTTCTTCGTAACGACCCAGACGGTACAGAGCGTTGCCCCGGTTGTACCAGGCATCAGGATAATCAGGCTGTAGCTTTAGCACAACGTCGTAGCTAGCGATCGCGGCAACATAATCATGCTGCCTGTTGAGATAAAGCCCTTTCTGGAACAGCAATACAACTTCAATCTCTTGGGAGGTAGCCATAATCTTCACGTGGGGTGTAGCGGTCAGCGAGGTTTAGTGCGTGTGTATTTAAATTGCCCCACCCTCGAACAGAGTTAAACAGTAATTACCGCAGGTCAAAAAAGATTCTCAAGAAAGCTTCCCAGTATTGCTACGCAAGCCTTTTTCCGCTAGCGCAGAAATACAAAATTCCTCTCATGAAGCGATGAATGAGAACTTTTATTTGTTGATTAAAAACTTTATTGAGTGGCAAAGCAACTACTTATTTATCCCGCATCTGCATGCCCGCCCAAAACCGAAAAATACCGATCAACAGCAGCAGTGCCCCAGTTCCAAGGGGCACGATGGCGAAGATGAGGGGGAACCAGTGCAGTTTTGATCCGGCTGCCAGGGAAATTCGAGCATCGGCTGGAGCTTTACTGTCATACACCACATACACTTCCAGGCCTAGGTTCAAGGATTGGAAACAATCTTTTATTTTGAGTGAGGGACCTGTTTCCGGTTGGTACTGCACGATGGGACATGCAACTTTTTCCATCCGCACACATTTCAAGGGGTTGCCCCGCTCTGTGCGCCGACAAACGTTAGAGGTTGCTTGTCCGACTACGGTCCCTAATGCTTCTTTTTGTCGCCCAGCCGCCTGAAAGTCTTCTCCAGCAATGCCCCAAACAACCGTTACGATCGCAATCCCGGCCCCAATGGCAATAATTCCACTTGCGATCGCGTCGAGCCGTTTAAGCCACATAGCGTTGCTCTCGCTTTCCCCCTATTCCCTACTTCCCACTCCCCCTTCCCTCGGTTGGATCAAATAACCACAACGATGTTCACCATTGACCTGCCAGTGAGTGCGTTCCACAATGCAATCCGGCAGAGCTACGCCAAACATTTCCAACTCATGCCCACACACGCTGGGGAAGGTTTCGGCAATGTGGGAAATGGCGCAATTATATTCCGTCAAAATGTAGCGATCAACATGGTCTGTGTCCGCCAGGTATTCTGCCATATAGCCTTCTTCCCGTCGCAGTTCCACCAACCGATCAACTCGTTCTTTGAGGGAGCCAGCACCCAAGCGATCGCGGTATTCCAGGGCTTTCCGCTCCCACTGTTTGCGCAGAATGGTTCCCATTTGTTCTTGGCCGATGGTTTCGGCCAGAGTGTCCAGGAGCGAGACGGCAAACTCATCGTAGCGATCGGGAAACTGGTCTCTTCCGGCTGGACTCAAAGTATAGAGATGGTTGGGTCGTCCCATCCCGGCGTGGGAGGTTTCGTGCAGAATTAACCCCTCATCTTCTAAATCTTTCAAATGGCGGCGAATGGCTTGCGGGCTAATTTGCAGCGTCTCAGCCAAATCCTGAGCAGTCGCCTGCCCCTGCTTCAGCAGGTGTTGCAGGATGTCTTGTTTGGTGGAAGGGTGCTGGGTGGCAGTCATGCGAGTTCGGCGGGTTAAGCAAAAGGACAAAAAACCGAACATGGTACTTTAGCAACATTTTTGTTGTTAAAGTGTCGTACAATTAAGTTTAGAAACAAGTGTGTTGTTTTAATTATAGAATCCAATCTATTGGATTTTGACGTTAATTACCAGTCGCCTGCCTCATGAATACACCCGCACAACCAACTCAAGCCACCGAAAAAAGCCTGGAAGCCATGCGCCACTTCTCTGAGAAGTACGCCAAGAACACAAACACTTACTTCTGTGCCGACCTCGGTGTCACTGCTGTGGTAATCGAAGGGTTGGCCAAGCATAAGGATGAGCTTGGTTCCCCCCTCTGCCCTTGTCGCCATTACGAAGATAAAGTTGCCGAAGCCGAGGCAGCGTACTGGAATTGTCCCTGTGTGCCCATGCGGGAGCGGAAGGAATGCCACTGTATGTTGTTCCTCACGCCTGATAACCCGTTTGCCGGTGAGACGCAAGACATCTCGATTGACCAAATTCGGACCGTTACGAACCAGTATTAGCTGGAAGTTTGGAGTTTTGAGTTCTCAATTTTCAGCTACTCAAAATTCAAAACTTAAAACTCAAATTTCTTCAGAGAGAACACTATGAGCGCATCCGTTCAAAATCTGGTTAACCAGCCTTACAAATACGGTTTTGTTACGAATATTGAGTCTGACACCATTCCTCGCGGTTTGAACGAGGACATGGTGCGCCTGATTTCTGAAAAGAAGGGTGAACCGGAGTTCATGCTGGAGTTTCGGTTGCGGGCTTATCGGCAGTGGCTCAAGATGACGGAACCGAATTGGCAACATGCGAACTACCCGGCGATCAATTATCAAGACATCATCTACTACTCCGCGCCCAAGGTCAGCGAAAAGAAAAAGAGCCTGGAAGAAGTCGATCCAGAGTTACTGGACACTTTTGAGAAGTTGGGTATTCCCCTGTCGGAGCAAAAGCGACTCGCCAATGTGGCTGTGGATGCCATCTTTGATAGCGTTTCCGTCGCCACCACCTTTAAAGAGAAATTGGCCAAGGAAGGCGTGATCTTCTGCTCCATTTCGGAAGCACTCAAAGAGCATCCCGAATTGGTGAAGAAGTACCTCGGTAGTGTCGTGCCCATTGCCGATAACTACTTTGCGGCATTGAACTCGGCAGTCTTCAGCGATGGGTCGTTCGTCTACATTCCCAAAGGCGTGCATTGCCCAATGGAACTCTCGACCTACTTCCGCATCAATAATGGTGATTCGGGGCAGTTTGAACGGACGTTGATTGTGGCGGAAGAGGGTAGCCATGTGAGTTACCTGGAAGGTTGCACTGCGCCCATGTACGACACGAATCAACTTCACGCGGCGGTCGTGGAACTGGTGGCACTGGATGACGCAGAAATTAAATATTCCACTGTCCAGAACTGGTACGCCGGAGACAAAGAGGGCAAAGGCGGAATTTACAACTTTGTGACCAAGCGCGGCTTGTGTCAGGGCAAAAACTCCAAGATTTCTTGGACGCAGGTGGAAACCGGATCGGCAATTACCTGGAAGTATCCCAGTTGTGTGCTGGTGGGCGATAACTCCGTGGGTGAGTTCTACTCGGTGGCGCTGACCAATAACTATCAGCAAGCCGACACCGGCACCAAGATGGTGCACATCGGCAAAAACACCCGCAGCACGATCGTCTCGAAAGGGATTTCGGCAGGCAAGTCCAAGAATAGCTATCGCGGGCTAGTCAAGATTGGACCGAAGGCGACGGGTGCCCGGAACTATTCTCAGTGCGATTCGATGCTGATTGGCGATACGGCACAGGCGAACACGTTCCCTTACATCCAGGTGCAAAACAACCTCGGCAAAGTAGAGCACGAAGCGTCTACGTCCAAGATTGGCGAAGACCAGTTGTTCTACTTCCAGCAACGGGGCATCTCCATGGAAGACGCGATCGCGATGATGATCAGCGGTTTCTGCCGGGATGTCTTCAACCAGTTACCGATGGAATTCGCTGTCGAAGCTGACAAACTCCTGAGCCTCAAACTCGAAGGCAGCGTGGGGTAATTAGATTCTGTAGGGGAAGGTTTTGACAATCATTCTTTGCCATTCTCGTACTGTTGCTAAACCTGCCCCTACGGTGATTACGTTGGAAGGACGTAAGAACTAATGACACAAATTCTACAGGCTAGGAACGTTACGCTTCGCGACTTGATTGATCAGTTTGGTCTACAAGAAGTTCAAGATGACGATTTTTTCTGGGAATGGCGATCGCAGCTTCCTGACTTATCAGAAACGGATAGGTGGTTTTTAGATAAAGCAAAGGCTGCATTTTTCAATCATCTAAAGTACCCTCCCTTGCTGGAGAAAGTCGTTCAAGTAACTCTGTTATCTCCTCTACTATTTCTAGGCGATTTCTTTTTGCCGCCGTTTCATATTCAAGCTGAGAAGTCGGTTGAAATTTCTGGAGATGATGATGGTGTGATAATCCGTGGTCAACTTGATTTTGTCTTGCTTAAGAATGATCTTTGGGTTGTTGTAATTGAGTCAAAGCAGGCTGAATTTTCTGTAGAAGCAGGTTTGTCTCAACTTCTGGCTTATATGATGAGTAGCCCAGACGCTGAAAAGCCAGTATTTGGTTTAGTCATCGCTGGCGGAAGTTTTTTGTTTACCAAGTTAGTTCGATTTCCAGTTCCTCAATATGCGACATCAGATGAGTTTAAACTGCGTAATCGAAGCGAAAATGAATTATATGAAGTGCTACGAATTTTGAAGCGTCTAGCACAGTTTTAATTGATTGTATTAATCATTTTCTTGAGTTGTTGTAAGTAGAGGTGGAATCTGTGATTCATGCAGGTAGTGAAGTAATTTTGTCGGTGCGGGATTTGACCGCTGATGTGGATGGCACCCAGATCTTAAAGGGGCTAAATCTAGAAGTCAAAGCGGGTGAAATTCACGCGATTATGGGACCGAATGGATCGGGGAAAAGTACCTTTTCTAAGATTCTGGCGGGGCATCCCGATTACACCGTAACCGGGGGCGAAATCACCTATTTAGGGCAGAATTTGTTGGAACTGGAAGCGGAAGATCGGGCGCGATCGGGTATCTTTTTAGCCTTCCAATATCCGATCGAAATTCCGGGTGTCAGCAATACCGATTTTTTACGCATTGCCTACAATTCCAAGCGCAAACATGAAGGTCTAGAAGAAGTAGATGCCTTCGATTTTGATGATTTGGTGCAGGAAAAGCTGGAAGTCGTGAAAATGAATCCAGCATTTCTCAGCCGTAGCGTGAATGAAGGTTTTTCCGGCGGTGAGAAGAAGCGCAACGAAATTCTGCAAATGGCATTGTTAGAACCGCGCCTTGCCATTCTAGACGAAACCGATTCTGGACTCGATATTGATGCCCTCCGAATTGTGGCCGGTGGGGTAAACCAATTGACCACACCGAATAATGCGATCGTTCTGATCACCCACTATCAACGCTTGTTGGACTACATCGTGCCGGATTACGTGCATGTGATGGAAGGCGGGCGCATTGTGACCACTGGCGGCAAAGAACTGGCGCTGGAACTGGAAGCTCGTGGTTATGACTGGATTCGCGAAGAAGAAGCGGAGGTGGCAGCCCGATGATTGACGTGTCTACTCTGTCTGACTTGGGCAATGCGGGCGTTTCGGCCAAAGTCGATCGCGCTACTTACCTGACCCAACTGCTGAACCTGCGATCGCCCCTCACCGACGCTTCAGGTTGGCTACAGCCTGTGCGCGATCGTGCCACTGCCAGAGTCCAGGAATTGGCGATTCCTTCGACTCGCGATGAAGAATGGCGATTTACCGATTTGTCATCCTTGCTGGCAATCGAACTGAAGGCGATCGCGGGGCAGCCCTCAGCAATTGAGCAAACTGCGATCGCGCCGTTCTTTCTGCCAGAAGCGGTCACCCGTCTGGTGTTTGTGGATGGGTTCTACGTGCCAGAATTGTCAGCGATCGCCAACTTGCCAGCCAACGTCTTTGTTGGAGATCTAGTTGCGGCTGAACAGGCAGGACTGAAAGACTCCATGCTGACTCACCTGGCCACTCAACCGGGGCATGAAGAAACGTTCACGGCCTTGAATACAGCCAGTTTTACCGATGCCGCCGTTATTTTCATTCCCAAAAATCAGGTTGTTGAAACACCCATTCATCTCCTGTTTGTCTCTACGCAAGGACAAGCCGCCGCGCTCACTCAGCCGCGTTGTTTAGTGGTTGTTGAGGCCAATAGCCGCGTGACCCTGGTTGAAGACTATATCGCGGTAGATGACAGTGTGTATTTCACCAATGCTGTGACGGAAATCTGGCTTGAAGCCAATGCCGAAGTGCAGCACACTAGAGTTCAGAGGGACAGCAAGGCGGCCTTTCATATCGGCAAAACTGCTGTATCTCAGGCTCGTGATTCTCGCTACACCTGCAACGCAATTCACTTTGGAGCGGCCCTGTCCCGCCATCACCTGGAGATTTACCAGATTGGTGAGCAGACTGAAACCAGCTTGTATGGCTTGAGCTATATTGCGGGTGGGCAAGTTGCCGATACCCACAGTCTGATTTCCTACACCAGACCTCACGGCAGGAGCAACCAGGTGCATAAGTGCATTGTGGATGACAAAGCCCATGCCGTGTTTAATGGCAAGATTTTTGTGCCCCAGTTGGCACAGTTGACGGACGCGAGACAATTAAGTAAGAACCTGTTGCTTTCCGAGAAAGCGCGGGTGGATACGAAGCCCCAGTTAGAGATTACTGCTGACAATGTCAAATGTGCTCACGGTGCCACGGTGAGTCAGCTAGAGAATGATGAGATTTTCTACTTACAGAGTCGCGGCATTAACCAGGCCCAGGCCGTTAAACTTCTGACCTATGCGTTTGCCTATGAGGTGATTGACCAAATCGCGATCGCTTCTCTGCGCGACCAACTGCTTCAATATGTGACGTGATAGACGTATCAGCAACATAGACGTATCAGCGACACGTCTCTATCCGGTGGACGGATCACGATACGGTCAAACCTTTTCACTTTCCCACCCATCCACCCCATTCACCCTCCTACTCCCCACCCATGACCTTCACTCAAGCCAAACCCCTCGCGCTTCTCACTCGGCAGGATTTCCCCATCCTGCATCAAGACCTTCATGGCAAGCCCCTGATTTACCTGGACAACGCGGCGACTTCTCAAAAACCGCTGGCAGTGTTGAATGCCTTGCGGCACTATTACGAGAATGACAATGCCAACGTGCATCGAGGGGCGCATACCTTGAGTAGTCGCGCCACCGATGCCTACGAAGGAGCACGAGACAAGGTCGCGGCGTTTGTCAATGCAGCCTCGCGGCAAGAGATCGTGTACACCCGTAATGCCAGTGAGGCGATTAATCTGGTGGCCTACGCCTGGGGCATGAATCAGTTGCAGGCGGGGGATGAGATTATCCTGTCGGTGATGGAGCACCACAGCAATCTGGTGCCGTGGCAGTTTGTCGCCCAACACACAGGGGCCGTTCTGAAGTTTGTAGAACTAACGGAAACAGAAGAGTTCAACTTTGAGCAGTTCCAATCCCTGCTCTCGAACAAAACTAAACTTGTTTCTGTGGTGCACGTCTCCAATACGCTGGGTTGCATTAATCCAGTCAAAGCGATTTGTGCCGAAGCGCACAAATTTGGGGCACGAGTGTTGATCGATGCCTGCCAGAGTGCACCCCACATGAAGCTAGACGTTCAGGACATTGACTGTGATTGGTTGGTGGCATCGGGTCACAAAATGTGTGCGCCGACGGGGATTGGCTTTCTGTACGGCAAGCTGGATTTGCTGCGGGACATGCCGCCCTTCATGGGTGGCGGCGAGATGATCGCGGATGTGTTCCTGGATCATTCCACCTACGCCGATCTGCCCCACAAGTTTGAAGCTGGGACTCCTGCCATTGCGGAGGCGATCGCCCTGGGTGCCGCCGTCGATTACCTGACCAACCTGGGCCTGGACAAGATTCATGCTTACGAAGAAGAACTGACCGCCTACCTGTTTCAGCAGTTAGAGCAAGTTCCCACGGTTCGCACCTATGGCCCCAAACCGAATGCTGATGGGAGTGGGCGGGCTGCTCTGGCCGCCTTTACCACGGGTGAGATTCATCCCAATGATCTCTCGACCATGTTGGATCAGGCAGGAGTAGCGATTCGCTCCGGGCATCACTGCACCCAACCCTTACATCGCTATTTGAATTTGCCTTCCACCGCCCGCGCCAGTCTGTATTTCTACAACACCCGTGAAGATATTGATGTCTTCATTGCGGCATTGAAAGACACCATTGATTTCTTTAGCAATATTTTTGGGTAAAACCCTACGCCCCTCTTTCTTCCACAGTGCGACGTGCCCGAATGCGATCGAGACTGCCAACGGGAATCGCGGCAATCAGGTTTTTAGTGTACTCCTGTTGCGGCTGACGGTAAATCGTTTCCGCCGAGTCGATTTCTTCGATCTGACCGCGATTCATCACAATAATGCGATCGCTCATGAACTTGACCACACTTAGATCATGGGAAATAAAGATATAAGTCAAATCAAACTCGGCTTGCAGTTCTTTCAGCAAATTCAACACCTGAGCCTGAACTGACACATCCAACGCTGAAACCGATTCATCGCAAATAATAAACTTGGGCTGTAGGGCCAGCGCCCGCGCAATACAAATCCGTTGCCGTTGACCACCCGAAAACTCATGGGGATAGCGATTTATGGCATCAGGGGTGAGTCCTACCCGTTCCAGGAGGTAGGCGGTGCGTTCCCGTTGTTTATCAGCACTGGCAGGCTTTTTATGGATGCGCATCGGTTCCATGATGGCAGCGCCTACGCTCATGCGCGAGTCGAGGGAACTGAAGGGATTCTGGAACACAATCTGCATATCCTGGCGCAGATGCCGCAACTCCTGGCGCGAGAGTTTAGTCAAATCTTTCCCTTCAAACAACACCTGCCCTTCCATCGCGGGAATCAATTGCAGGATAGTCCGCGCCAGCGTGGATTTCCCGCAGCCGGATTCACCGACCAACCCCAACGTCTCACCGGGATACAGGTCAAAGCTGATGTCGTTGACTGCCATGAAGTAGCGTTTGGTGCGGCCAAAAATGCTGCGAATGGGAAAACCAACCCGTAAATTTTTGACCGACAGGATCGGCGGTTTTTGTTGCAAAGTGGCGATCCGTTGAGCGGTTTCCTCCGGTGGAATCTCTTGCGCCATTTCCAGCGCCCGGTGGACATCCTTTTCCCGCTCCTCGATCGCGACATTTCCCTGAGCATCCGTGGTGACTTGCATGAAATCAGCGACCGTGGGCAGGCGACGCAGGCGGCGATCGGGTTGGGGGCGGCAGGTGAGCAAGCCTTTGGTATAGGGATGCTGCGGATTCGAGAAAATTTGCAGCACAGAACCCGCTTCGACAATCTTGCCGCGATACATGACGGCGACGGTATCGGCGATTTCGGCAATGATGCCCAGATCATGAGTAATGAACATGATCGACATGCCGCGCCGATCGCGCAGATCCCGCAGCAAGTCCAGAATGGTAGCCTGAACGGTGACATCCAATGCCGTAGTCGGTTCATCGGCAATTAGCAAGGCGGGGTCACAAGAAATCGCCATCGCGATCATGACTCGCTGCATCTGGCCGCCCGATAATTCATGGGGGTAGCGGTTGAGGAAGGCTTGTTTGAACCGCTGAACTTCGCGGCGATCGCCTTCAAATTGCGCCTGTAATTGGTCATCATTCGGCAGCAACCGAACTTCCTGAAGCCGCGCGATCGCTTCGTGCTCTGCGGCCTCCTTGGATAGACGCTTGTGCAAACCAATCGCTTCTATCAACTGAAACCCGATGGTGTAAACCGGATTCAGAGAAGTCATCGGTTCCTGGAAAATCATTGAGATTTCTCCACCCCGATAATCTTCCATCCGGCGCGTCGGCAGGGTGGCCAAATCCACAGGTTCCGTCTGGTCATCCCGACCTCGAAACAAAATCTTGCCCCGCGCGAGCCGCCCTGGCGCAGGCACCAACCCCATCACCGCCAGAGATGTCACCGATTTGCCAGACCCCGACTCCCCCACAATCCCAAGGGTTTGCCCCCGTTTCAGCTCAAAGGAAATGCCATCGACCGCTCGGACCACACCCCTATCAGTTTCAAATTGAACATCTAAATCTTCAACGCGGAGAACAGTGTCACTCATGGGTGTAGAAGGAGGGGAGACAGAAAAAGTTTCTTGCATCTTAACAGTCTCTTGATCGAATCAGGGAACGGTTGATGGGAATCAACGAATTCTGACAAATCCGGCATTATCGATCAATTCTTGCCCCTGATTGGTGAGCAGCAGATTCGCATAGGCTTCTCCGGCCTGTTGCTCCGGTTGCCCATTTTGCTTAATCACCACCGAAAGTTGGCGCGTAATCGGGTAAGTCCCCGTTTTGAAGGCTTCATAGTTAAACTGGTTGCGTTCAGCCGGACACGCCGTAGACGGCACCAGCGGTTCTTGATAAGGCGGGACATAGGCAGTCCCCTGCCGAGCGATCGCGATCGGCTTCACGGTACATTGGGGCACGACCTCCGGAGCCGAACCATAGTAGATGCCACCAGGATTATTACTGAGTTTCCGCAGCGCGTCTGTAGTACTGTAAACCGTCTGTACATTCCCGCCGAATGCCTGATTGCTCAGCACATTTTCGACAAAAAACTCGACAGTTCCCCCATCCTGGACCCGACGAGAGTAGGGAGTGATCGGCAAATCGGGACCGCCCACCTGATTCCAATTGGTCACTTTGCCGATGTAAATGTCTCGTAATTGCGTCAAATTCAGCCCAGGAATCGGCAGGCTGGGATGCACCGCGATCGCGATGCCCTCAA
Source organism: Leptolyngbyaceae cyanobacterium bins.349 (assembly GCA_033764685.1). Taxonomy (GTDB): domain Bacteria; phylum Cyanobacteriota; class Cyanobacteriia; order Leptolyngbyales; family Leptolyngbyaceae; genus JSC-12. Next base: position 23,522 of record JANRIS010000040.1, on the reverse strand, counting down.
TCGCCACAGGCACCTGGCGCAGGGTAAACCCCCGTTGTTGCGCCTGCTGATACTCCTCTGGTTTCACAGGCCGGGACGATTGAGACAGCGCCAGTTGGCCCTCTAGCAGCATCCGAATGCCAGAACTGGAACCCGGCGTGCCTGTAATCGGGTCGGTATAGCGCAGGGTGAAATTGGGAAAATCAGCCCGAATCACCGCATCGACATCTCGCCGAATCGGTGCCCAGGTTGTGCTGCCCCCATAGTTAAACAATCCACTGGGGACAGACTGAACTTCAGCAAACCTGGCGGCAGTGGTTGGGGTGGCACCAGAATTGGAGGGATTGGTGGAGAACAACCCACCTAAGCCTCCACCCAGAGCTTGCATCAGCCACCAAATCCCGCCGCTGACTAATCCTACCGTAACCAGGAAAGCCATGATGAGTGCTGGAATTTCACTTTTCTGAGACATACTGTTTTTTCGATTGGGAACTGTCTCTAACTACTTTGGTTTTAGCTTGAATTCCCTAGCGGGAGGAGGAGAGCAGCAAAAAAGAACAGAAAAAGAACACTTTAAAGCCAGCGACGGATGAGGATGTAGATGAGGCGGAAGAGTACAGCGATCGCGATTGCGCTAACCCCCATTAATCCGGCAATCACCAGAATGGTAACAAGACCATTCCCCATGAGTGGCACAATGGCCGATCGCAGAGGAGGGATGAACAGCACCAGGACGAACGTCAGTCCACCCAGGATCAACAGATCCAGCCGCTCAATGACGCGGCGGGATTGGGCCAAAATTAAACCGACGAGCAACACTACCCAGAAACCCGCACTGGCCAGGGTGGTACCCAAGAGGCTGACGATCGCGATCGCCAGTAAGCCGCCTTCAAAGCCAGTAAAGCCTGCGCCCAGCAGCAGTTCGGGGAGGGAGAAGGGAGCGATCGCGGGGGGACGAGGTGGGGCAACGGGGCCAGCCTGACCGGATGCAGGTAAGGTCGTGGCAGTGGGGGCTAAGGGTGAATGTACCGCCGCAGGGGCTGACCGCCGCCCAGAGGCTTTACCAATATTCGCGATCGCCGTCAACACCTCAGTTGCCGACTGAAACCGCTCGCTAGGCGTAACCCTGAGCATTCGATCTAAAATGTCTGCCAGTTCCGGGTTAACCGTGGGGGCATCGCTCCGCCAGCGCCAAACATTCCGGTAAGCATCATACAAATCCGTGGGTTGTTTGCCCGTCAACAACAAAATGCAAGTGACTGCCAGCGCGTACAAATCACTGGAAGGATACACTTCGCTGCCATTCATCTGCTCTGGTGGGGCATACCCTTCAGAATAAATGCCTGTGGATTTGCCTCCTTTCGTCACCTGCCGCACGGCCCCAAAATCCAGCAGGTAGATTAGCCCATTGCGGTGGCGCATGATGTTCGTGGGCTTAATGTCCCGATGAATGGCCCCCCGCTCATGCACAAATTGCAGGACGATCAAAATTTCCCGCAACACATCAATTACCGCAGCAGTAGAAAAAACTCCCTGCTGGTTGAGTTCTTCCTCCATTGTTTGCCCATCAATATATTCCTGCACCAGGTAAAAAAACCGATCCTGCTTGCCGGGTTGCCATGCCGGTACAGTTAATTCAAAAAAGGCAAACAAGTCAGGAATTTGCGGATGCACATTACCCAGTTCATCCAGAGCCTGGGCTTCCCGCTCAAACAGATCCTGAGCAGTTTGTAACTGAGATGGACTGAGGGTGCTGGAGGGCAAAAACTGCTTGACAACACATTGCCGCATGGCCGGAGTGTAGCGATCGCACGCCAAAAACGCCGCCCCAAAGCCCCCCTGTCCCAGCAGTTTAGTGGGCAAGTAGCGGCCCGCCAGCATCAGGGGCATCCCACAGGACGTACAGTATTTTTGCTGGACAGACTTGAGCGTTGCAGCATCATCCAGGTCTGCAAAGGGGTTAACGGGCTTGGGGCAACCTGGACGGGTGCAATACAGATCCATATAAATTAAACATCGACATCCGGCACAACAAGCGAAGACTTCTCCAAACTGGCGTTCAAGGTATGCAAGACATCTGTATGCCCGGATACAGCGGTGTAATTCTGTAATTGTGCTGTGTAGGTTGCGAACTTGGGCAAAATTTCTTTACAAAATGCTTCCGCCGCTTTGGACCGATACCGATTGGGGTTAATGATGACCGATAACATTCGTTTCACCACCAGATCATCAATCGTCGCCCGATGTAACACGCCCATCTGCAATTCTTTCTCAATGGCAGAAATGGAAACAAACGCGGCCCCTAATCCAGACTGCACCGCATTTTTAATGGCTTCAATGGAATTTAGCTCCATTTCGATCCGCAAGCGACGAGTTTCGATGCCGGAACGGGTCAACACCTGATCGATGACCTTACGAATAGTCGATTGAGAGTCCAGTACAATGAATTGCAGTTTGTAAAGATCGTCTTTCTGCACCACATCCTCTTTTGCCAGGGCATGATTGACCGGGAGAATCAGTGCGAGTTCGTCTTCAGCGTAGGGAATAATTTCTAAAGAGTCTTGTAGTTCGGGGGAGATTTCGCCACCAATAATCGCTAGATCGATCTGTCCATTGGCTACACTCCAGGAGGTGCGGCGGGTGGAATGGACATGAAGTTGTACAGCCACATCAGGGTATTTTTGCCGAAACATCCCAATCATCCGGGGAAGCAGGTAAGTCCCTGTGGTTTGGCTGGCTCCAATGATCAGAGTTCCTCCCTGTAAATTTTGTAAATCTTCTAGCGCCCGACAGGTTTCCTGACACAATGTGAGAATTTTTTCACCATAATTTAACAACAGATGTCCGGCTTCGGTTAATTGGGCGCGTCGCCCGCCCCGATCAAATAGGGGCACATCTAACTGCCGTTCCAGGTTCTGCACCTGCAAACTCACCGCTGGCTGAGAGACATACAAGCTATCAGCAGCGCGTTTGAAGCTCCCCTCGGCGGCGATCGCCTTGAGAATGCGGAGTTGATCCAGAGTAAAAGGAAGATCAGACATACAGCTAAACCAGGAAATGAAAGGAGCTTTGAGGGATTAATGGCGAGCCGAAAGAATTAAGGTATAACGGCAATTGTCGGCGAAAAACTGCATTCTAAGACCAAAACCTAGCATAGAAGAACTATGAAATAATCTGTGAAGTCTCTGGAAATGCATTCGGGCACAAAATTGTATAGAAACGTAACTAAAAATCTATGAAACAGGAAGTTATTCAGGACTTTCTGAATTTACCAGGAATTGCGGGGATTGCTCTGATGGATAGGCGATCCCGCCCATACTTCTGTGGAGTCGATCAAACTTTAAACTTTCAACAAAAAGAGGCACTTGCTCAGGGGATTTTGCAAGTGTTTGAAACAATTCCTGATGAGTTTCAATCCTTTAAATTTCAATTTGGCGAGCATCAAGTTTACATTCATAAACTTGATCATGGAATTATTCTGCTGGTTCTAACGCTGGATAATTTGGTTTACTCCGACTACCTAAAGACTATTAAAAACCTAAAAGCAACCCTCCGAGAAGATATTACGAATGCGATCGCGACTTTTCGGTTGATTGCAGGCACAGCCATCCTTCCTGGCCTCAACATTACTCGCCGCACCAGCACCCACCGCACTGAGTCCAGTACGCTCTCTAAAACCTCTAAAACTCAGCCGGTTGGTCCTGTTGAGCCGTCAGGTTCTCCCCCGGCTCCCGCATCTGCCTCGGCTCCCGTGTCCCCCGGTCCCGCGGCCCCTGTCGATAATGGTGCTGCCAAATCTGGTTCTACTCCGACTGGGGTCTGGAGTGTGCAGGATGCGATCGCAGCTTTAAATCAACTCAGCCAGTTCACCACCCAATATTTGGGCACCCACGTCATTGCCAACTACTGGAAATCCACCCGGCCCGCCCACGATTGGCTGACCCAATTCCAGATTGACCGTTCAGCACAAATCAGCGTGATCAATGCCAATCCTCAACTGCTGCAAGCCGCTCTGACAGACGAGCAACAAACCTGGCTACAGCAATGGGTCGCAGAATTCATCAAACGTTGCACTCAGGTGATTCGCGATTTTCCTAACCTGATTCAACAAAAAGCGCTCTCTGCTGCACAAAAATCCCTCCTTTTGGGATAACTAGAGGGGGCAGAAGGAGCGAGAAGCCTGGAGGCAAATGTACCTCCTTACGCCCCTGCCCTAACCCTTCACCTCTTACCCCCCCAAGGTTCCTATGGCAAAAATCGTTCGACTTGAACCCATCGCGCAGGAAACGGCTGTTGAAACAAACGGCAACTTGCTATCAGTCCTGATTAACAAAGATTTGGATGTGTTGAAAGAGTGCGGCGGGCGTGGAATGTGTGCCACTTGCCATGTTTATGTGAGAGACGGCATGGAGGCTCTATCCCCAGTCAATCGTCGGGAGCAACGCACCCTGGAAGTGATTACGACCTGTAAACCTAACTCCCGACTGGCGTGTCAGGCGCGAGTGTTGCAAAGTGGGGTTGTGGTTGAATTACCACCAGGCATGTACATCAACTCGATTAAAGATATTGAGGCGTTGATCGGGCGACGGGCAGAACAGGATCTGCTGCACCCGTTGACAGGGCAAGTCTTGGTGGAAGCTGGTAAGCTGATCACGCGCTCGATGATGAAGCAGATTGAGGACACCACCAGCTTTAATGTGGGGCAGTATTTCTCCCAAACGACAGATTATTAAGCCATTCAGACAACGCTACATTTCCGTCTTATGAGAGGGCTGCCATCTAGATAAAAGTCTTATTCCAGGAAATGTCGTATGTTGAGTCAGCTTCAAGCGTTGAGCTATAAGACAGATGGTCGCTATGCGACCGATGCGGAGTTGAAATTTGTGGAGGAGTGGGCGGGTTCTTTTGGGCTGAGAGTGCAAACCTATCAACATCTCCAGGCGACGGAAACGCTCATTGTGCAGCAAGTTTACGCCCGATTACAATCGCGCCGTCCCAATATTTTTTTAAGTGGCAATGCGGATGTCAGTGCCAAGTGGAAGCGAGATACGATCCGAGTGTTGCGCTATTCGGCGATCGCCATGCTGCTCAGCGATCCCGACTCGCTTAAGGAACGGTTGCTGTTCTGGATGCGAACTATCATGAAAGCCTTTGAGGCCGAGCAAAGCTGCGCCATCACTTATCAAGTGATGCAGGACGTAGTCAAGCAGCACCTCTCACCCAACCAGGCCGAGTTGTTCTGTCCCATTTTGGAGATGAATCGGCAGGTTTTAGGGGGAGTGTGAGTGCATAACAGGGTGGATCTGTGCCATCTCGTGACAATCTCCTGGCCGCAAGTATTAGAGTTGGTGAAATCATGCGGCATGATGAAGAAAGATAATAGAGTATTCACACAGTTCATCCGTGTAAGTTCATGGCTACTTCCCTGACTGGTGCCCAAATTCGGCAAACTTTTCTAGAATTCTTTGCGGACAAAGGGCATCAAATTCTCCCCAGTGCCTCTTTAGTGCCGCAAGATCCCACTGTTCTGTTGACGATCGCCGGGATGTTGCCCTTTAAGCCAATCTTTCTAGGCCAACGAGCGGCAGAATTTCCACGGGCGACGACCGCACAGAAATGTATTCGCACAAATGACATTGAGAATGTGGGACGCACCGCCCGTCACCATACCTTCTTTGAAATGTTAGGGAATTTTAGCTTTGGCGATTATTTCAAGGCGCAAGCGATCGCCTGGGCCTGGGAACTTTCGACGCAGGTGTTTGGCTTGCCGCCGGGGCGGGTTGTGGTCAGTGTCTTCGAGGAGGATGACGAAGCTTTTGCCATCTGGCGGGATGACATTGGCATTCCAGCCCATCGGATTCAACGCATGGGAGCCGCTGATAACTTTTGGGTATCCGGTCCCACGGGTCCCTGTGGTCCCTGTTCGGAGCTGTACTACGACTTTAAGCCGGAACTGGGAGACGATTCTATTGATCTGGAAGATGACAGCCGTTTCATTGAGTTCTATAACCTGGTGTTCATGCAGTACAACCGGGATGTAGACGGCAACCTCACTCCCCTGCAAAACCAGAACATTGACACTGGGATGGGGCTGGAACGGATGGCCCAAATCCTGCAAAAAGTGCCTAATAATTACGAAACCGACCTCATCTTCCCGATTGTGAAAACTGCCGCAGAAATTGCTGGGATTGACTATTTCAAGGCGGACGACCCGACTAAAGTGGCGTTGAAGGTGATTGGGGATCACGTCCGGGCGGTGGTTCATATGCTGGCCGATGGTATCACCGTTTCCAATGAGGGGCGGGGTTATGTACTGCGCCGCTTGATTCGCCGGGTGATTCGCTATGGACGCTTAATTGGCATCAGTAAGGAATTTACTCCATTGGTCGCAGAGGCGGCGATCGCCCTCTCCCAGGAGGCTTATCCTAATGTGCGGCAGATGGAACTGTCGATTAAACTGGCATTGCAACGAGAAGAAGTCCGTTTCCTGAAGACGCTGGAGTTTGGTGAACGGGAACTGGCCACGTTGATGGCGCAGATCGGCAAAGGCGGGCAAATTCCTGGTGAAAGCGCTTTCAAACTGTATGACACCTACGGCTTTCCGGTGGAACTGACGGAAGAAATCGCTGTCGAACAGGGCATTACGGTAGACATGGCAGGCTTTGAAGCCGAGATGGAAAAACAACGGCAGCGATCGCGGGATGCCGTGGAAACCATTGATCTAACGGTCCAGGGTTCGATCAACCAACTGGCAGATCACATCCATGAGACGGAATTCTTAGGCTACACCCAACCCTCTACTGAAGCCGAAGTGCAGGCGCTGATGCTGGGTGGGCAGGTGATACCAATGGCCGAAGCCGGAACTGAGGTGCAGGTGATCCTGGATCAAACGCCGTTTTATGCCGAATCGGGTGGCCAGGTGGGCGATCGCGGTTATTTGCTGGGCGAAAACGTCGTGGTGCGGGTGGAAGATGTGCAGAAGGAATCGGGTTTCTTTGTGCATTATGGCCGAATTGAGCGGGGTAAACTGCACGTTGCCGATGTGGTGACGGCTCAAATCGATCTATCCTGTCGGCGGCGTGCTCAGGCCAACCACACCGCAACCCATTTACTCCAGTCAGCCTTAAAGCAAATTGTGGATGATGCCATTTCCCAGGCTGGCTCGCTGGTGGCCTTCGATCGCCTCCGGTTTGACTTTCACTGTTCCCGTCCGTTAACTGCTGACGAACTACAACAAATTGAAGACCAGATCAATACCTGGATTGCGGAAGCGCACGCTGCTCAAACCTATACGTTACCGTTGTCAGAAGCCAAAGCTAGAGGCGCGATCGCCATGTTTGGTGAGAAGTACAGCAGCGAAGTCCGGGTGTTAGATTTGCCGGGGGTGTCGATGGAACTGTGTGGTGGCACCCATGTGAGCAACACGGCAGAAATCGGGCTGTTCAAAATTGTGTCGGAAACGGGGGTCGCCTCCGGCATTCGTCGGATTGAGGCCGTCGCTGGTCCGGCTGTGCTGGAATACCTCAATGTTCGGGATGAAGTGGTCAAGGATTTGAGCGATCGCTTTAAAGTGAAACCAGAGGAAATTTCTGAACGCATTACCATTCTGCAAAATGAGTTGAAAACAACTCAGAAACAACTGGAAGCGGCGAAAGCTCAACTGGCTCTGGCCCAAGCAGATAGTTTGCTGGCAACGGCGGAATCTGTGGGCAATTTCCACTTCATCGTGGCGCAACTGGATGGGGTGGATGCAGAATCCTTGAAGACTGCCGCCGAGCAACTGCAACAAAAACTGAAGCAGGGCGCGGTGGTGTTAGGCTCGATATCAGAACCCGGTAAAGTGACGCTGGTCGCGGCCTTCAGTCCAGAAGCAATGAAAAAAGGCTTGAATGCTGGCAAATTTGTCGGCGCGATCGCCAAAATTTGCGGCGGCGGCGGCGGCGGACGGCCCAACCTGGCACAAGCGGGGGGACGAGATGACAGCAAACTCCCGGAAGCACTGGAGCAAGCCAGAAACCAACTGCAAGCCGAACTAAGTTAGCCTCCCTGACGGCCACTTCCACTGGCTCGGCGTTGCCAACGAGCTAAATACTCCGCCCCCTGCCGACTGGGGACGGAGTTTATCACCCGTTCTAAGTGGCCGATCGCAAAATAGGGCGCAAACCGTTGTTGCAGTTCGGTGACTGTGGAGCCGAAGGGCGGACCTCCCGGCATGGTGTGTGCCCAAAACAGGGCAATCAGTTCCCCACCCGATCGCAACAGCGTATAGACAAGCTGAACATAGGCATCTCGCAGGTCTGGGGCGATCGCGCAGAAGCAGGTATGTTCCAGGACGTAGTCAAACTGTCCGGCAAATTCTGTTCCCAACTCAAAGATGTCTCGTTGCAGAAATTGAGCCGAGAGGTGACGTTCTTGCGCCAGTTGGGTAGCTGCGGCGATCGCGGTTGGGGCAAAGTCAAAGCCCACCACTTCAAATCCCTGCTCGGCAAACAGGAGCGCATCGTAGCCTCGTCCAGTCCCTAAGACGGCAATTCGTCCCGGCTTTGGAGCCTGCTGGGAATGCAGTAGAGTGACCAACGGCGGAGCGGGTGCGCCCAAATCCCATCCGGTGCGCCCCTCCTGATACCGCTGTTCCCAATGATCAGCAGATAAATCTGCGTCGGATGTGGAAGCCATCGTCCTGCTGTTGGTTGAAGGGCTTTAGCTCAAATTTGACTCAGAGGCGATCGCGGCTTGTCCGGCGGCCAGTTCGCGGGAATTGGCCACCCGCTCTACACCCAGGCGCACCACCGACAACACCAGAATCAGCAGAAACATCACCAGCCCGATCGTACAGGCATAGCTGATTTCCAACTCCCCAAACGCCTTGTTGTAAAGATAATACACGATCGTTTCAGAAGCGTGATTCGGACCACCTCGCGTCATCACGTACACCTCTTCAAACACCTTAGTCGCTGAAATGGCTGAAATGACTGCTACCAAGAACAAATAAGGCCGCATCAGGGGAATCGTGATATCCCAATGTTGTTTAATACCATCGGAGCCATCGATCGCAGCAGCTTCGTACAGTTCCTGCGGAATCGCCTGAAGCCCCGCCAGGTAAATCACCATGTAGTAACCCAATCCCTTCCAGACCGTCACGGCCATCACGCTGAAAATCGCCCAAGCCGGACTGGTGAGCCAGGGAACGGCGGGCAGATTTACCAGTTGTAATAACTGATTCAGCAAACCGTTGTCGGCATACAGCCACTTCCAGGCGATGCCCGCGACCACCATCGAAATCACGACAGGGACGTAGTAGGCTACCCGAAACCAGTGAATGCCGCGCAACTTCTGATTCACCAGAATGGCCAGTCCCAGAGGTAGCGACACCAGGATCGGCACGACACAGAATAGATACAACAAGGTGTTACGGAAGGTTTGCCAGAAAATAGGGTCACGCAACAACCGCTGAAAGTTCTTTAATCCAATCCAAGTCGGCGGTTGCGTCAGGTCGTATTCATACTGGGTGAAGCTCAAGAAGAACGCTTGCACAGCAGGATAAAACACTGTTAAACCCAGGAGCAACAGTGCAGGACAAAGGAAGAGATACGGCGTGAGTTGATGGCCATACCGATTCCAGGTCTTCAGCGTCCATTTTTTCATTGCAATTGATGATGGAAATTGCCTATCGTCCATGCAGGATACCAGTTTTGGGTGAAGCGTGGGGAGTTTGCGGCTACTCGCTGGCCCCTGTTTGGTGAATCGGAATGGTAATGATAAACTCGGCACCCTGCCCCAGTTCGGAGTAGCACCGAAGCGTGCCGTGATGCCGCTCGGTCACGATTTGGTAGCTGATGGACATGCCTAACCCTGTGCCCTTGCCAACAGGTTTGGTGGTGAAAAAAGGATCAAACAGGCGATCGCGCACATCCGGAGGAATTCCTGGCCCATTGTCTTTGATCGTAATGGCAACCTGGGCTGAACCAATCCGCTGAGTGCGAATCCAAATGATGGGAGAGGGGAGGAGGGTGGGGGGAAGAGATGCGGCAGGATCGAGGGGGAAAGGGGGATGGTGAGACTGAAGATTTTCTTCCAGAGCATCGATCGCGTTCGTCAGGATATTCATGAAAACCTGATTCAGTTGTCCCGGATAGCATTGGACATTGGGCAAGTCATCATATTCCTTGAAAACCTGAATTTCGGCATGGTGCGGCTGGGCTTTGAGCCGATTTTGCAGAATCATCAGGGTACTGTCGATCCCGTCATGCAGATTCACCGTTTTGAAGGCGGCTTCGTCTAACCGAGAAAAGTTGCGTAATGAGGCGATGATTTCCCGAATTCGTTCCGCTCCTACCCGCATTGAGGCCAGTAGTTTGGGCAAATCATCGACCAAAAAATCCAGATCGATGGCATCGATCACATTTTGGACGACGGGCGGCGTAGGGCAATGCTCTTGATAAAGCTGAAGTAACCCCAACAAGTCTTGAATGTAATCGCTGGCATAGTTGAGGTTGCCATAGATGAAGTTAACGGGATTGTTGATTTCGTGGGCTACGCCTGCCACCAATTGCCCCAGGCTAGACATCTTTTCGCTTTGCACCAGATGGGTTTGGGTTTGTTGCAATTCTCGCAGGGTCGCTTCTAAATCCTGGGCTTTTTGCTGAAGTTGCTGTTGAGCTTGTTGGCGTTCGGCTTCAGCCTGTTTGCGATCGCTAATATCCTGCACCATGAGAATAATGTAGCGTGGTTCTCCGGTGGGGGTTCGCACTAGAGAGGCCGTGAGATGCACCCAAACCGTGGAGCGATCGGGGCGAATGTAACGCTTTTCTAGCGAGAAACTGGCCAGTTCTCCAGTACACAATCGCTCGGTCAGGTTGAGTTCGACTACGGCATCGCCAGGATGGGTAATGTCCTGGGTCGTGAGTTCCCTCAACTCCTCTTCGTCGTAGCCGACAATCTCGCACCATTGCGGATTGAAATGGGTTAATCGACCGCTTAACGTTGAGAAACTGATACCAACGGCGGCCTGCTCAAAGGTGGTCCGAAACAGTTCTTCGCTGTGCCGCAGGGCGCTTTCTGCCTGTTGCCGATCGCGATCGGCATACTCTAATTCGGTCACTCGTTGCTGAAGTGCGGCCAGGGTAGTCTGCATTTCTTTGTAGACGGCTGCATCCAGTGTGATTTGGTGATTCTCCATGCCCGGTCCACCCAGATAACAGTGTCAACAACTTAGTATGCCCTCTTATCCATTCCTTCATATAGCTGAGTGGTCAGGAATTCAGGCCGGCGATCGGGATGTTTTGACAGGGTATACACCAACCTTCCATAATCCATTCAGTCGTTTGCTGCTGTGCAACGATGGATGAGCCGATGAGTGAGGAGAGGACATGGGAATACATCCCACTGCCATTATTGACCCTGGAGCTGAGTTAGGCCAGGACGTGAGCATTGGTGCTTTTGCCTACGTTGAGGCGGGGGTCAAACTGGGAGACGGTTGCATTTTAGGTCCCCACGTTTCAATTTTGCGTCACACCCACTTGGGTCATGGCTGCCGGGTCCATGCGGGAGCAGTGTTGGGGGATTTGCCGCAGGATTTATCCTTTAAGGGGGGGGACAGTTATGTGCGGATCGGCTCCAATTGTGTGATTCGAGAAAATGTAACGATTCACCGAGGGACAAAGGCGGGAAGCGTGACGGAGGTGGGCAATGATTGCTTATTGATGGCCCAAAGTCACCTGGCGCACAATGTGAAACTCGGTAACAACGTGATCGTGGCGAATGGGGCGTTGCTGGCGGGCTATGTCGAAGTGGGCGATCGCGCCTTTATCAGTGGCAATTGTTTGGTGCATCAATTTACCCGTGTGGGGCGGTTGGCGATGATGTCAGGAGCCTCAGCCGTCCAAAAAGATGTGTTACCGTTTTGCATTACCCGCAGTGTGAGTCCCAATACGATTATGGGTCTCAATGTGGTGGGGCTGCGACGGGCAGGCTTTACGCCCAGCGATCGCCGCACGCTAAAACAAGCGCTCATGGTAATTTACAACTCCGGTTTTAATGTGTCTCAAGCGACGGAAAAACTGGAACAGGATTTTGACTCCGAACTGGTCAAGGAACTGTGCGAGTTTATTCGCGGCTCCAAACGCGGCATTTGTAAATTCTTTAAGCGCAATGCGGCCAGTGGTGATGATGAGGAAAATGTGGGAGAGTAAGGAAGTGGGAACAAAGCTACTGTAGGGTGGGCATCTTGCCCGCTGAGGGTAGGCATCTTGCTCCCGCAGGCTAGAAGTCGGTACTACGAATGGTTATCCTGTTTGTGCTAATGGTCTGGCGATCAACGGATCATTTTTTGCTCAACCTGCCTGTACAGGTATTTTTTTCTAGAAGTCTCCTGACCTTTACTTCTCCCCAAACTTTTGTTTGGCCTGCTCGTATACGTCTACCGTAATCTGAGACGCGCCCATTTCTGCCGCAAACTTTTCGATCTTTTTCCGGGCCGCTGGCCGCACAAAAAAGGGAATTTCTTTTAAGCGGGCTTCGGCTTCGGCGGTCCACGCGATCGCGTCACTCATATCAGTTCACTGGGTTGTTTCCGATGCACCATTATAGAGCAGAGCGCAAAAGGGCACAGGGCAAAATTCCCGTCCTCCCCGTTTCCCCGATCGGGTGTATTGGCAGAGTCAGTCCAACGCTAAGATAGACAATGTATTTTTACTGAGGTGCAGATCAGCCGTGTTATCCACTCTCATTGCCGACTTTCGCATCATCTTTGAACGTGATCCGGCAGCCCGTAACTGGTTGGAGGTGCTGTTCTGCTACCCAGGATTACAGGCCCTACTTTTACATCGTTTCGCGCACTGGCTGTTTGTGGTCGGTGTACCGTTTATCCCACGACTCATCTCCCATATAGCCCGCTTTCTCACCGGCATCGAAATTCACCCTGGTGCCCAAATCGGGCAAGGCGTGTTTATTGACCACGGCATGGGTGTCGTGATTGGCGAAACTGCGATCGTTGGCAATTATGCCTTGATTTACCAGGGAGTAACCCTGGGGGGAACTGGCAAAGAAAGCGGCAAACGCCACCCAACATTGGGGGAAAACGTGGTCGTTGGGGCTGGTGCGAAGGTGCTGGGGAATTTGCTGATCGGTAACAATGTTCGCATTGGGGCGGGTTCTGTGGTGCTGCGAGATGTGCCCTCTGATTGCACTGTGGTCGGGGTGCCGGGGCGAATTGTGCATCGTTCTGGTGAACGGGTAGATCCACTGGAACATGGCCGCTTACCAGACTCGGAAGCGCAGGTGATCCGGGCTTTGGTCGATCGCATTGAGAATTTAGAACAACAATTGCAGGAATTGCAACAAGCCAGGGTAGTGGTGCCCGTGCCTGTGGTCGCTCTGCCCTCCGGCGATACGACTGAACATCATCTTGCCCCGGCCTGGGATGCTGTAAGCGTAAAAGGCACCTGTCGGATTAGCGATCGCGTCATCGAACAATTTTTAGATGGCTCAGGCATTTAGTGATCGGACAGGTAAAATACTGCTCCATGCAAATGACATCCACGAAGCTACAATAGCTTGCTGAATAATTTCTAGACCTATTGAGTCAAGCCAAAATAGGTCAAAACTAATTCCTCGGTGCCAGTATTGCTAACTTCATGTGTTTCTCCCGGTTCCACCGCCACACAAACCCCTGGAGCCAGGATATGGGAGATGCCATTAATAGCGATCGCGCCCTGCCCAGCTTCGACGAAAAAGATTTCGTACATATCTGTGTGGTGGTGGGCTGCCGCTACTTGCCCCGGAGCAAATCGGGCCTGGGAAAAGTTGACTAAATGAGGTACATCCCCCGATCGCAGCAAGACTTTCTTTTGAATCGCCCGATTATGGGAAACCGCTTCAAGCGGCAGGTCTGACAGAGAGATACGTTTCATCGAGGGTGATCAAGTCGGACAGTTTGTACCTTCAGCCAATCGAGTTGCCCCTAAAAGGGTACTGACTACCACACAGCGATTCGTTTCAGCCGATGTTCTTGCTTGTTTAACATTTACGCTAAACACAGTTCCAGTTTCGAGAGCCTCATCAATCGAGGCTTGAGCGACGGTGCCATTCCCTTCAAAAATGATTTGCTTTTCAGCCGTCGTTGGCACGGTAGATAACTCGACTGAATTAGCTGGAATACTTTGATTTCCCAGCGATCGCCAATTGGTGATGGCATTGATTTGAGCATCATCCAAAAAGCCAGCAGTCCGTTCTGTTGTTGGGTTCAGTGGCCGGGGTAAGATTGCAGCACGAGGAATTCCATCCGTATTATCAAACACAACAACTCTAGCGATGCCTGTTCGTCTGGCATCCGCTCTAGCCTCTTCGATGACACGAGCGGCTTGTTCACGCACAGCAGTTACCCGTTGCCGATTCATGGCAGCGACCCAACTAGAAGCAATGATTGCAAATAAAACCCCAACAATCACTAAAACAACTAATACTTCAAGTAGAGTAAAACCAGCCGCTCTTTGTCGCTTGCGTAAAACTCGTATCATGGGTGCCTTTCCTCTTCGTCTATTTCTTCTGGAGAATGCCACGTACTAAGGTTCGAGTTTGAATTGGGGACAGTCGGCTTGCATTATCACCCCCTCTCGAAAAGCTAGAAAGACCAGAGGTACTACCAACCAGCGTGACTAACACGTCCTGGTTCCGTCCGTCCTGATTTTCTCTTGGTGGGTTAGTGGGTCTAGGGATTCCACCACCACGAACACAGGCATAAAAGCTGCTCAAGGCTCCCGTGGATGGACTAAGGGAGTCTGCTCTGATTTCAGCATCTGAGCCAAACTCATCGCAGCTAGGAGTTACGGTTACAGCCCCAGCCGTGGTGCCGTTATCCACAAAATCCACCAGCACTTGAGCAGGATTGTTCGGTGAGCCGTTACGCGCGTCAACCACAGTACCAGTTTCGTCGATTTCAAACGGCCATTGAAGAAATGCACCAACTTGGGGCCGCGCGTACCCGGTGTTCTCAGTGACTGTGGTTGCGTTGTCGGCAAACTGGGAGAGCTTATAACGGTAAATTTGCGCCTCTCCCTGCCAATCGGTATCGGTGGTGTCGGTATCGATCGCGTACACGACTAAGGAATAAGTTGACCCGGCAATACAAACGGTTTGCAGCAGTGGGTCAGCCGAACCATCCGCGATCGCACTAGCACTTGTACGACAGAGATTATCAATTCCTACAGGGAGCGGATCTGTTCGCCAGAATGCCAGCACTGGTCTACGGGTTGCAGAGTTCATCGCCGCCGGAATGTAATTGGCAATCCCTGGACAAACGGTACTGTAGTTGGTGCTACTGGTTGGGATTCCGGTTCCGGCTAGACACTGGCCGTTGTAAACAAAGACGGCTTCGCGTAAATCATCATTAATAAAGTCTAAAGCTGTTTGCATATCTTGCTGCACCTGGGAACGTCCAGCATCTCGCGCGTTTACTTCAGTTAATTGAATCACTAGCGACAGCAACAAGACGACGATGATCGAGCCAATAATCATCGCAACCAGCAGTTCAATCAGAGTAAAACCTGCCATTTTGCGACGTTTACGCAGGAGCGATCGCAGATGCCGGAGCCATTGGAAGGAAGAACGTCTAGCCATGAGTTTTTTCCGAATGAACGCTACAGTCGCGAAGGACGAGGCATGAGAGGACAATAAATTCGATAATAATTAAGGGCTTGGAGAAGGTGCAGGTGCAGGCGCGGCTGTATCAGCAGAGGCACATTCCATCGAGCGGCTGGAGTTAGGGCGGATTACTCGTGTGTAAATGGTTTGCAACGGTCTTTGCCGATTGGCTTGCAGATCCAGATCGTTGCGTCCGGTGGTTAATTTGAGACTGGCTCGTTCAATGCCATAACCACGGGTTTGTCCGGGCACATAGGCATATACGCGCACTCCCACATCAAATGAGTATGGTGCAGGGGGCGTGGGTAGATTCTGAAATTCTGCTGGAATACAACCACTGCTCCGAAATACCTGCATGGCATATTCAGGCGTACAATCGCCATCCACATCGACGGGAATTAACTGCTCGGCTGGGATGGGGGTATCGGACGGCGGCGGTGGATACTTGGGAACACCACATTGCCCCGCAGATAACAGTGTGCCAGCCACATCAGATGGAGCCGCATGGGTACGGACGGCTGTAGCGACAGAGGCCGGAATTGTATTCAAGGTGTAATTTTGCCGCTCAATCAACGTTCGGATACGGTCAATTTCTCCTTGAGCAACCTGGTTGGCTTGCTCGGCTCGGCGAGCCTGAACGCGACTGGCCGTTGCCAGAAAAATGGGTGGCGTAATCGTGACAACCGTAATGGTAATAATCACGATCGCCACCAAACATTCAATCAGGGTGAGGCCAGCAATGGAATTTGATGAGGATCGCGATCTTGGGCTGAGAACCAGACGCATAACCCAAATGGGAATGGTGCGGGTAGAGCGAGTCGCCATAAAAATAAACCTGAACTAGAAGAAATCGAAACCAGCAAACCTAACACCGACAATAAACATGGGCAACAAATATGGGCAACACAGATACCTCCATGTTACCCATGACACCTAACTGGGGCAGCGCACATTCGTCAGACTGAGTGCGTCCGTCAACGTGCTACACATCCGTTGCATGTAAGGATCATTAGCACTGGGTTCATCGTAGAACTCATTGAGCGTGGAACTGGGAGTCGTAAAACGGCTGGCCGCAGGGCTGGCTGGCGCAAATTGCAAGCCGACATCGTACCCCCAGAGGCGGAGTGGTGCGAACCCGTAGTAGTCGATTTGCTCTTCGCCGGCGGTCGGAATCGCGCCACCCACAGGTTCCCAACGGTCCTGGTCGTAGGGCGCAGTACTGTAATTGCTGAAGTTTAGTTGGAGGAAAGACCCTTGAATTCTCAACGGTTGGTCCTGCCACCATTCCAGCAGTCGCGGGAAGTTGTGCAATCCTCCATAGCCCTGCTGGTTTCGAGATGGGACAATGCCGCTAATCAAAATGGAATTCACATCGGTAGGCACAGCCCGTTGTAACGGTCTAGATGTGTCCGCGCCACCGTCGTCCTCCTCAGCAAAGTAAGAACCGGAATATTCCACAGGGGTGAAAAGCGTTGGTTGATCATCAGTGGCTAGCTTAAGAAGTTTGTTGGCTTCAAAGTTATAAGCACCAAACAAACCATTGCCATTTCGAGAAATCTTCACGGGTGAATTAATCGGGTCGTTGGGGTTTTCTCGGACCCAGTTTTCTTGCCGATTGCTATTGTCTAAATCTACTCGGGGTCGATTCTGGTTTAAGAAGGACGTAACACCGTTAGCGTTAACGCTCGATCTGCAACCGGGCGCAAACAACGCCTTGGACTGAGTGTTGTAGACTTCTGCCCCACTAGCGTTTGTTCCACCAAATACTTGACCGTAAGCGTTCTCTACTAACGGATCGCCTGATACTCGCTTATTCGTTAATCCACCGTTTGGAGCGACCACTGGATAACCAGCGTTCATAAACGTATCCAGAACACTACCATCACAGAAGTTGTTGGACAGGATGGTGATTGAGTCTGCCAGGATTTCGGACGGTCGCCACAGGTCAACCGCTGGGTTCGCAAAGTTTTCGGTGTCTGGAGTGCTGCGCGTATCGTAGAACGTGTTGGTGTTGTAATCGTTGGGATTTTCGGGCAGGAGTTCTCTAAACTCTTCCAACCGAGCACCCCCTGGGGTACGTTGATGGCGGTTGAAATGGCCCATGATGTAAGCCAGGTTATCCGTGACAAAGGTTAAACCACGCACGTTTTTATCGGGTGGAATTCCTGCATCCGGTCGTCGCAAGACATCCCCACGCCGTAACCGGAAACCATCGACTCGTCGATCCGGATCAGCAATAAAGTCTACTGGTTTGATCGAAATGGAGTTAGGCCCAGACAAGGCTGGATCGGTGACAGCAGGATCGAGGGATAGGGCGGTAGCATCCACGATTGTATTGGGCAGATAGTCTGGAGCTTGTGCCTCGGTGAAGCTGACTTCTGGTGCCGTAACGTTAATGCCATTGGAAGGCCGCGCGATCGCGTCTTCCCGTCGAGCATCTTCGCGGAAGGCATAGACAATCCCGGTGACGGGCAGCCAATAATCGTTACCGCCTTTGACTGTTGTCCGCAGCATCTCCAGGTCGATATCCATGACCCGACTGGGGAGCCATTCCCGCCCATTAAACAGCACCCGCTCCAGGAAGGGAATCGCGGCCAGTTGAGCCTCATCCCCCACTTCGCCATACCGAATCAGATTCGGAGGTGCATTATCGGCATTATTGGAATAGGAAATCGCATTCCCCAGCAGTTGACTGGGCAGGATGGTATTCACCCCAATCTGCCGTGGAGTTACGCCCAGGCTAACGATTTTGTCTGCCGCCTTAAACGCAGGCGCAACTTTGTAATTGAAAGTAGGGGCCAGATCGATGATGGGAGCGTTCGGTTTCTCCTCCAGGATTGAAGGTGCAGGATTACCGTCGTCATCCACTGACGCGATCGGCACCTCTACCTCGTACCCTTCAGAGGCTGGCGCTCCAATTTCTGGACTAACCGCTAAATAGGTGACACCGCCATTGACAGCACTGCTTACCCCACTTAAGTAAGGTTCAACCCAGGGCTGGAATGCTGCCGGGACACCCGGATCAACTCTGTAAGGTTGCTCCGACCCAGGATCGTTAATGCCTAAATGATCGTGGCGATCGGCTTCCGGGAAGATGTAGTACAAAACGGGAAACTTGGGCGCTACTGAGGCATAACGAAAATCGTCGTTGCGGAAATCACCTGTGTTGATCGGAGTTCCTGGAGTTGTGAAGGCCCGTTTGCTGTCCACATAGATAGACAAATCTGGTTTGAGGGCGACCTCTCTGGGTAAGGTCGTCACCATCTTATCCAACTCCGTTTGGTCGGCTGCTTCATCCCCTTTCGGCAAAAACTTGGTTTCGTTCCCGGCGACTGTAGGCGATGGATTAGCAATACCACCCCGGGCTGGATAGCTCACATCGCCGGGGAAGTCGTGCACCGCTCCGGGGGGAATGACCGTACCGCAGAGCCGAGACAAGGCCAGCCGTTGACGCGCTGTCCCATCAGTATTATAGGGATTTACGCTCGCTGGAGGCGGTTCACCTATTAAGTTACCGCCAGTCAGATTAAATGTGAAAGGATCACAGGCCGATGACCACAAGGTTGCCTTTTCAAAAAAGTCTGTTTCATCTCTAGGATCGGGGTTGCCTGGAGAGATTTCTGGGAATTCATCAATTGCGCCATTCCTATCCTTATCAATTTGATAAGAGAAAATCGAGAAGTATGGATTGAAGTTCCAGGTGTTCGCTGCCGGAGAGGGCTTAAAGCCGTAGGTGCGATCGCGACGAATTTGATAAGACTCGTGAATTAACTCAGCCAGTTTATAGAGTCGATAGTTGGTTGATTGCTCAATGGTGGCGACACCCTCGTTCCTGAGGATGCTATTTTTCAACGCGGCCAGCCACATCTCCGGTGTGACGTGATCATAGTCACGCGGATTGAATTGAGTTTTATCAGCAGTAATTCGGTTGGGGTTATACAATCTGCCATCGTAGAGAGTACTGGGATCAGCAGGATTGTCATTATCTGGGTCGTTGTACGTGGCTAACAATTTGGGGTCGGTAATCACCTCTTCGTTCCCCACAATCTCCCCATCCATTAATGGAGCTAACAACTCAGCCAACGCGATAAGATCGTCTTTAAGCGCAGGATTGGAGGGGTCAAAGTTTTGAATTTGGTTGATGTTGTAGCCTAAAGCGCCGAGGGTGCAGGCAGCCGTGTGCAGGTAAGACTTACCCGCAGGGCTGAGACTGGCGTAGGGGGTGCTGATCGCTTTCCGCAGATTGGAAAAGTTTCCAAACATGGTCAGCGTGGGGTCTGGGTGAATCGCGCCAGCTTCTTGCACAGGTGGGAAAGCCCCCTCCGGATCACCCGCAAAGTATGCCAGGTTTTCTAGTGCAGTGCGGATGGGACCTGCCGACATCTGCCCTTCATCTGGCATGGTAAATTCCCAGCCGTTGGTGCCTTTGCCCGTGAAGAAATCAAAGCGGGTGTCGATGGGGTTGCCATCTTTGCCAGGAATGCGGGAACCATCTGGCAGTTCAGTAAAGTTCAAGGACTCGGCCAGGGTGGCTGGAGTACCGGGATGGCTGGTGGAGATCAAACAGGCAGTGGGATACTTACCCTCTTTGTCTTTGTAGTGGTAGATGACGCTGGCTTGCACGGCGGCTAGGTTGTCCCGTAGGGCGCGGCGCTGTCTGGCTTCATGTGCCCGATTTACGTCGGTAAAGGTGTAAATCGGATTTAAGGGATCGCCTTCGTTGTCGCTAAAGTTGCGATCGGCTACTTCTGCTCGGTCTAGACCTGTCACCTCCGTGTATTCATTTGACCGGAGCGTATTCCAGTTGCCATCTAGGGTACTCGGAACCGGAGGGGGTTGATCCGGCGACTGGGCGGTGTCTGGTCGATTCTGAGGCGCAACCCAGCCAAAGGGATTCCCCAATTGCAAGCGTTCGCCAACTAGAATCCGCATGCCGCCACTGTAGTCTTTATCTTCCACATTGGAGTTTGCCATCGTGCGGCGTTCCCAGTAGCCGTCCAATCCGGGTTCGCGGGTGGTGTCTGCCACGGGGTCAAATACTAGCTCTGTCTCCCCTGCTGGAATTGGAGAACCAGCGGGGGTGCCGGGGGGAATGCGCTTGGTGGGGCTGTAGCGCACCTTTGGCCCGTACAAATTATCGGCCCGATAGGTGTCGTCTACGTAGGGGCGTGTGTCGTTGTCGTCTGAGTCAAAACGAACCCGGTAAAAGGTGCCGTCTTCAGTTCTGGGGTTGCCAATTCGCCCGTCTTGATTGGTGACGTTGCCACCTCGCGCGGCTTGCACCGCATCCACGACTAACTGAACCGGATCAGTGGCCAGGTCAATCGGTGTCTTGGTTTCGGTGGCCCAGTCGTTGCCAGTGCCAAACCCAGCCGTGTTGTAGCCTCGCCCCTGGTAACGGTGAATCTCGGCACTGCCACCGTACTGGTTGTCATTAATTTTGCCAGCGGCAATCACACCAAAAAACTGTTTGGTTGGATCGTCATTCTGACGGGCAAACTCCCGAACTGAGATTTCGGAGTTGCTTTCTGGCAAAAATACACAGGACTCTGGCGAACTGATCAGGAACCCTGTAAAGGTTCCGTTCCCAATCATAATATTGCCTTCGCTGTGGAGTGCGCCGTTCCAGTTCATGCGCGTACCGGAGTGAATCTCAATGTCGTACTGGAACCAGGCACCCCATTTGTTGCCCCGATCCAACTGGCGATCCTGGTTAAACTCCAGGGTTGACAGTTTTGCTGGATTAGCCGCCGTTGCCCCTTGGGTATTGGCCACAAAGGCATCAACCTGGAACCGCTTCCGTAGAATTGCGGTGTTGGTGCTGTCTTCATACCAGCCTTTTTCAGTCCTGACCCCCTGGTTTGGACAGTTAACCGCTTTACTTTCACTGAGTGGGCCAGTCCGAACGAAGGGGCCGCCTGCATCCCCTTGAGCTTTTTCGGACTCGCTCAATTCCAACAACCTCAATGCGCCTAGCTGGGGTGTGGCACCTGCTGGATCGTCTGGTGTGGATAGATTGATGGCATAGATGACACTATTGCCGTTGGATGGATCGGTGTAAACCCAGGCATTGTCCAGTCGGCCATCACCACTGATATCAACCCGTGTTTCGTCTACCAATTCGTAAGGTTGATTGGGCTTTGACCCAGCCAGAGTGATGTTCAGTTGAGGCGCAGTTGTGCCGTTAATAGGCTGCCCATCATTCATCATCATCGAAATGATGAATTCTTCGGCTGGTACCCCTCCCGGTAGGCGGGGGTCCTTCCCAAATAAGTAGTCGAGTTTTGCCCGCGCGCGATCGACGGCTGGGGTGGCAGCATTGTAAATTGCTTTACTCTCCACATTCCCGATCACGCGGCTGCTGTTATTAAAGGCTCGATAACTGAGGGCACCGGATGTCAATGTGACCACTAACACCAAAAACACAGTCGTGGGTAACACAAACCCGGCGGTGGCGCGGCGACGACGGCGATCGGGTAACAGTGCGGCTCGGAGCAGCCAGGTGACAAATCCCTTGGACAGGCTGCGATAGAGCTTCCAGATTTGTCTGAAGAGTTGCTGGATGGCCTTTGCTAGCTGGCGATTTGACATGACTGTTCAGGATGGTAGAAGTGGATAGGTTGGGGAAGGGATGGGGGCTGTGGGTGGGGTGTTTGGGGGAACGCCCGGAGGAATGGCGGGGGAGGTGGAAAGAAGATGCAGGTGAATTATGAACGAATTTCTGAGGAATTTAACTGAGAATTTAACACTGGGAATTTTACAAATCGCTGAGGCATGGCCCAGGTCGAGGGAATACCCACTGTGATAACGAGCGATCGCATAAACCAGCAACAGGGAAGATACGAATTGACGAAGTATCTCAATCGATTGGGGCTTCAGGAATATAACGGAGATGAGGGTATGGATTACGCAGAAAGCAGAATCTGATCGAGAGAGAATAAAATTGGGCGATCGCCTCGGTAAAGGTGCTTTAAGGTCCGTATTTCAACAGGGATATCATAAGATGCAGCAATCTTACCCACTTAAGGTAAAGAATCTATCAACTTACTATAACAATTCTGTTTTTAGGTGATGTTTTTTCGGGGCGCGATCGCTTAAGGAAAGCCAGTCAAGCGTTTGCGGGGTTTTGCTGGACGCTGTGTGAAGTTGTGATAAAGGGGCGATCGGGTCTGCGGATTCTCAAGATTGTAGCGGCAAGAGAAAAATTTGAACCATTTGAAGCAAACGCGATCGACTGAAATGGGCGCATTCCCCCCTTGTGACTCTCATCCTAAATTCCTCTGCCAGCGTGGGCTACTGTACACACTGATCTCGACTGAAGCCAGAGTCTGTGCCGGGGGACTTCCCCCCTCCCAAAGCATTTTCTTCGGCAATGCGTCGCAGAGAATACTTTGTCCCCCGCTTCGTGGGGTCCTCACTCCCTTTCGGCTGAGCGCTCAAGTCGAAGCCTACGCCCCCTAAAAGGGATCTATCCATTACGCAGATCTCGCCCGAACCGCTCTCAACCCTTGTGGTCCCCTCTCCCAAAATGAGCGAGGGGAAAGGCTTTCCGGCTCCCCTTCGCCCGTCCTGGGCTACTGTGTACACACAAGTCCTGAGATTGCGCTCTACTCTGATCAAACCCAACCTCTTCTGCTTGGGGGGCAGCCCCCCACCCCCCCCGAACGTGAGGGACGGCTGCGTCCCCCACACCCCCTCCAGAGGACACGACTGGGCGATGCAATAGTGCTGGGATGGAGGCGTTGTCGGGTGATGCCCCGATTGCAACCAAGGTTGCCGCAACTCTGTCTCAAACCCCGTCGGGTGCGTGCCACTCAAACTCTTATTCGGGGGGCGTGGGGGAGTGAGGACCCCACGAAACGGGGGGCCGGGGGGAAGTCCCCCGGAGCAAGACTGGGGTTTGT
>JANRIS010000031.1:0-16843 GCA_033764685.1 Leptolyngbyaceae cyanobacterium bins.349 | reverse complement strand
GAATCTCCTGGCTCGCACAGCAAGGGCACGGATGTGAGAATAGATCCATCACGCAATTGAATTTAGATTGTTTGAATTCCTGATCGCTCTAAAGTATATACAGAAATGCTTTCTCTAACCCCATGCAGCGGAACCAGTGCCAACGCGCTGAAAGATTTCAAAAATCCGTTCTAAATGCTCTGGTTTGATGCCAATGCCATTGTCACGAATGCCAATACACCACTGATTTTTGTGCTCCGAAACCTGAATGTGAATCGTGGGATGCACCTCAGCCGGAACAAATTTGATAGCATTACTAATCAAGTTTTGGAAGAGTTGAATGAGTTGGGTTTCACTGCCTTGCAGGAGGGGTAAAGGATCGGTGGTGATGGTGGCTTGCTTGGCCGCGATCGCATCCTGTAAATTCTCTAACACCTGGTTGAGGACGTGATTACAATCCACAATCTGCATTTCTTTCTGCTGATCAACCTGAGCATAGGCCAGCAGATCTTGAATGATTCGCTGCATACGATTGCCAGTTTCGTGAATGCGATTGAGGTAATCCTGTGCTACATCATCCAAAATGGCTTCGTACTTGAGTTGCAACAGTTTGACGAAGCCTGTGACGCTTTGCAGGGGTTGTTGTAAATCGTGAGAAACAACATAGGCAAATTGTTCCAGTTCGCGGTTGGAACGCAGTAGTTCCTCATTCTGTTCTACAAGTTGATGCTGAAGCCGCTGAATGCGGAGTTGATGCTCGATGCGTGCTAAAACCTCAGCTTCCTGAAACGGTTTGGTGACATAATCCACCCCGCCCGATGCAAAGGCTTTGACCTTATCTAAGGCATCATCTAAGGCGCTAATAAAAATAATTGGGACTTCTCCGGTGGCGGGAGATGATTTTAAGTGTTGACATACTGTGTAGCCGTCCATCTCCGGCATTTTGATATCCAGCAGAATCAGATCGGGGGGTTCGGATTCGACCGAGGCGATCGCCCGTTGCCCATTCAAGGCTTTGCGCACTTCGTATCCTCTGGCCGTTAACATGGCCGATAGCACGCGCAGATTGTCTGGGGTGTCATCCACGATCAAGATGTCTGCTTTGGGAGTTTGGTCTGAGGTACGGATCATGATTGGTGATGATGAATGAGATGAATAATCGGATCAAAATGAAAATCTTTTATCCAATTTTTAAGGATATCGGCCAGAGGGGTACAGGCTGGTGGAATATCATCAATGAGTTGCAAAATGTCACTGTCCGATCCTTTCACGGCTGCCTGGTACAATTGCTCAATCCAGGCGGGAGGCATTTGCTTGAGGTAGTAATCAAGGGGCAAAGAAGCTGAGGTGAATGTTGCTGGATCGGGGGGCGATCGCTGAGCCAGGGTGTGGTCCAGATGCTGTTCCTGGTATTCTCGATTAGGCAAGCGCGAAACCCGCAGAATATTGTTAATCAGAGATAACAATTCATTGGCATTGCGGTGCATGATGGCAATCTGGTTTTGATGGGTATCGGACAAGGCTGGATCATCCTGCATCATTTGAGCAAACCCGATGATGGCGTTGAGTGGGGTACGGAGTTCATGGCTCATCTGCGCTAAAAAATCGCTTTTGGCGGCACTGGCTGCTTCTGCTGCGGTTTTTGCCTGGACGAGTTCTGCGGTGCGTTGAGCGACGCGCTCTTCTAATTCGGTGAAGGACGACTGAAGCTGCGCGGCCATATCGTTGAACGATTGGGAGAGCTGCGCCAATTCATCAATGCTGGTACGCTGGAGCGGTTGTTCCAGGTGGCCGTGGGCGATCGCTCGACTAGCCGCCGCTAGTTGGCGAATTGGTTGGGTTAGCAACCGAGAGGTGATTAACCCAACGAGAATCGCCACGGCCAGCGCCAGCAAACAGAGCAGCAGCGTCACCCGCCGATTGGCCTCAATCTGCGCCATGAAATCGGCTTCTGGAATGACGACAACGATCAACCAATCCAATCCCATCGCATCTTGCCAGGGCATAACCGTCACAAAGGCGCGTTCTTGGCCAAGTGGTAGCGACAGATGCTGGGTTGTGCTGATCCGGGCGAAGGAGGTGAAGCGATCGCGCAACTGGTGCGCGACTTCTCGGACCAGCGGTTCCTGACTGTGGAGCGCATTCAGCCGCTCAACTTGCTGTTGCACTGTACGATAAGGCTTCTCCTGACTGGAACTGGCTACGATCAGGCCATGCCGTTCCATGACAAAAATCTTGCCAGATGGACTAATCTGCAAACTCCGCAGAAAGTCACTGATGTGAGATAAGGTCAAATCGATACCTAACACACCCACCAATCGACGCGATTGGTCGTAAACAGGGTAACTGGAGGAAATGGAGATAATTTCCGGGCGGTCTTGCCATTGATAAATGGGACTCCACAGCGGTTTACCCTGCGTTGCTGCGCTTTTGTACCATTCGTCCTGATCAAAACGGTAGGTTTGAGTGGTGAGCAGTCGGGTGGGGTTGCCGTTAGGGTCGAGGGCATAGCGCTGATAGCGGAAGCGATCGCGGGGTTGCATCAGTTCGGTATACAGCGACCCATCGTTTTCTCGACCAACACCGATAAACGTTCCCCGCTGGCAACCAAAGTTGATGTAGCTCAGGCTTTGGGAGAGTTGCATTTGTTTCCAGAAGAACCGACGGGTCGTGTCAAGATTGTACGGGTTGAGCATTCCCAGTTGCATGGCCTGTAAATTGGTTTCGTTGACCAGTCGCGGCGTTGCCAGGTAGTAATGCAACTGCTGACTGACCCGATTGCTCACCTGATCACTGAGTTGAGTCGCTAGATCCGCGATCGCAGCCTGCCCATTGCGCAGGGAGAGCCAACTAATGATGCCCACCGCCGCACCCAGTTGTAGAACAAAGGGTGCGACTAATATGAATCGCAACGAAATTTGAGGCAATGGTAGGGATAGACGCTGTAAAGACTTCACGGTCGGGTCATATCTGGAGGGCAGAAAATTACAGAATGATAGTTATTGCGAATTCAACTAGAAATGAGATGAATAATTTCTTCAAATTGAAAGCTATGGGTTAAAGTTTCTAACTTTTCTCGCAGTGCAGAATTGGTTTCTGGAATTTGTTCTGTGAGTTCTAGAATAGTGCCATCTCTTCCTTGAATGGCTGCTTCTGTGAGTTGCATAATCCATGACTCAGGCATTGTCTTTAATGAGTTTTGTAGTACTTCATGATTTTGTGCAGTAGTTGCCGTCTGTTTGGAGAATTTACTATTTTCGTAAACGTATCGCACCTGCAAATGTTCCGCTAACTTGGCGAAGATGACCTCCTCCTGAAATGGTTTACTAATAAAGTCATTACAGCCGATCGCTAAGACTCTGGCCCGATCTTCTTCAAAGGCACTGGCTGTAAGTGCGATGATTTTTGTCCTTTGCCCTTGGTCATTGGAAATTGGTGCTTCTGCCAATGACGGATGACCCGTGACGAATGACGCCTGCTCTAACGCTCGAATCTGGCGCGTTGCTTCATAACCATCCATAATCGGCATCCGAATATCCATCAAGATCAGGTGGGGGTGCCAGGTTTCCCAGATCTGAATTGCTTCTTGCCCATGCGCGGCAAGCTGAACTTGAAACCCAACTGGACGGAGTAATTCGATCAGGAGTTGCTGATTTTCCCAACAATCTTCCACGATGAGAATGCGCTGAGTGGGTTGTTCCGGTTCTAAACTGATGACCTGCTGATAAGATGGCGTGATTTCGATGGTGAGTGGCGGTGCAGGCGTGACAACAATATCAAACCGGAAGCAACTGCCACGATTGGGCAAACTATCAACGGCGATCGCACCTCCTAACAGTTGGACAAATTTTTGACTGATCGCTAACCCCAACCCTGTCCCCTCGGAGGATTGTTGTCCGGCGTAGGTTTGCACAAAGGGCGTGAAGAGATCGGCAATTTCTTCTGGCGCAATGCCAATGCCACTATCTTCAACTTCAAAGTGCAGAATTATTTGGCTTGAGTCCGCCAGGGCCGATTGCGGGGTCAAGAGCGGGGTGGCATCGTAAACCGTTGCAGCACGATCAGTGGTTGAGCAGACTCGCAAGGACACAGCACCGGCGGGCGTAAATTTGATGGCATTGCCTAGGAGATTCAAAAGTACCTGGCGTAATTTGCCTTCATCGGTTGTGAGATATTGGGGAATTTCTGGGGCAATATCAAACGTGAGCGTGAGTTGTTTGGCCTGAGCTTTGAGCGACAACATTTCATAAAGCGAGTCCAGCAGGTGGTACAGATCGAAGCTAGAAGGATTCAAACGATGCCGACCCGCTTCAATTTTGGACATTTCCAGTACATCGTTAATCAGCTTTAAGAGATGCTGCCCACTCCGGTTGATGATATTGATGTATTCCCGATGTTTGGTATTGGTGACATCGTGGCTCATCACCTGTGTAAAGCCCAGAATGGCGTTGAGGGGGGTGCGTAGCTCATGACTGATATTCGTCAAAAATTCACTCTTGGCATGGTTTGCCGCTTCCGCTGCATCTCGTGCTTTTTCCAAATCTTTCGATTGTTTCTGGGTCTGGTTAAACAATTCCGCTTGTTGCAAGGCGATACCCAGTTGAGTGCTGATGTGCATCACCAGGTTGATCTCGCTCATCTCCCAATGGCGTGCGTCGCTATTTTGGTAACTTGCTAATAGTCCCCACAGGGCGCTACCGCGATAAATGGGCACAATCAGGTAGGCTTTGGCTTGCCACTGCTGCAAAATGTTGAGGTAGGGCAGGCTCAAATTCGCGGTATCAATATTGCTGACACTGGTGTAGCGATGTTCGGTTGCGGTGCAACCGGAATGCGTGGGGGTTGAGTCTGACGCTGGGGTGCCCCAGCTTTTGATCTGGCAGCGATCGCTATTGCATAGGGTAGAAGAGAGGGGAAATAGGTCTGCTTTTGAGGGCATCAGCGGTTGCCACGGGGGGACACAAGATTCTGCCACAATGGCACCGCTCCAGTCCGGCTGAAATTGGTAGATGATGCCGCGATCGCACCCCAACAGTTGCCGCACCTCATTGACAGTGGCATCAAAAATTTGCTCCAGGTCGAGGGTTTGCCGCATCCGTTCAATCACGCGCAGGGTGGCCCGTTCCCGGTTAATACTCTGGCGCAGGGCGGCTTCTGCCTGTTGCCGCTCCTGGTAGAGCGAGATCGAGGAGGCCGCCACGCTCAAGAGACTAATTTCAGACGTGGTCCAGGGGCGGGCTTCGGTGCAATTATCAAATCCAATAAAGCCCCAAAAGATTTTGTTGACCATTAACGGCAAAATCAAAATGGCTTGAATGCCTTGCGGTTCCAGAACGGCTCGTTCGCCTGCTGGAAAATTTGCCACAATGCCGTTGATGCTTTCCCCGCTGGCCAGGGTAGCCGCCCAGCGGGGAAAGAAATCGTCGTAGGAGAGGTTTTGCAAAACGGGATTACTAATTTCTGGTTCAATTCCAGCCGCGCACCATTCGGCCCGTTGACTCATGAGTAAGGTGTTGGTAGAGCTACGGTGATTTTCAAACAAATACACGCGATCGGCACGACAGGTCTGCCCCAGTTTTTGCAAAATGTTGGTGTATCCCGGACTCATGGAGCTAACGGCCAGGAAATAGCGTTGAATGTCAACCAACACGCCCAAATACCGTTGGCGTTGTTCCAGTTGGTGTTCGGCCTGTTTGCGCTCGGTAATATCTCGAAAAAACCAGACTCTACCGTAGTGTTCGCCTGTCTCGGCTTGCACCGGAGCGGAGTACCGTTCCAGGAAGCGCCCGCCTTTGAGGGCAATTTCTTCGTGGCTAATTTCATCGGGATGAGCGTACAAATATTCAACGCGGTGCAGAAATTCCTGGGGATGTTCCACCTGAGAGAGGACTTGCTGAAGGAGATGGGGCGAGTCTGCTTGTTGTACCTGCTGGTTAGGAATTTGCCATACTTCGCCAAAGCGGTGGTTGAAGGAGAGCACTTGCCGATGTTCATTGACCACGAGGATGCCATCTAGCGCGGCTTCTTGTTGGGCACGTAAGGCGGCGTTACTACGACTGAGGGCAACTTCAACTTGCTTGCGCTTTTGAATTTCTTGCTTCAGGCGGGCATTCTGTTGGTCGATCGCCTGTCGTTGGGCCTTTTCTTGATCCAATAGCCGCACCTGGGCCAGGGCAATGCCGACCTGAGCGGCGATCGCTTCCAGGAGTTGAATTTCGCTACTCGTCCAATGGCGAAATTGGTCACATTGATGCAAGACGAGTGCGCCGTTGGGTTCGCCCTGGTAGGAGGTGCGAACTGTCAGCATCGACTTTAACCCAAACTGTTGACACAGGGAGGCCATCGGTTGCAGCAAGCGATCGGCATACACATTCGCTGAGGCGATCGCTGCATCCTGAGATAAGACTTTTGCCGCATAGGCATTTCTCTTGAAAAATAGGGTGCGTAGGGCCAGCGGATCATCTCCCGGCTCCACATATTCCGCCGCGACAAAAAACTGGGGCTGGGGGCTGTGTTTGTAGGTCATCAACAAGCAACGATTGACGTTAAAGGCTTGTCCGACTTGAGTGACAGTAGCCTCAAAAATCTGTTGTGGATCGAGTTGCGATCGAATGGCATCGGTGACTTTTTGCAGGAGTAAGGCGCGATTGAGTTGGCGTTTGAGGGCAGTTTCCGCCAGCTTGTGTTCACTAATGTCGCGCACAATTTTGATGAAGTATTCGGGTTGGTTGGCTGAGTTCCGCACTAACGAGGTGGACGTACTCACCCACAAAATCACTCGATCTTTGCGAATAAAGCGTTCTTCCAGGGAGTAGGTTTCGGCATCACCCCGGAGCAACGATTGATGATACATCTGTGTTGCAGGCAGATCACCCCGATAAATCACGCTGGCTTCCGTCAGACTGAGTAACTCCTCGGCCAGGTAGCCCAACATTTTGCAAAGGGCCTGGTTCACCAGCAACCAGCGGCCATCTAAACCCACCTGAGCCACGCCTACAGCCGCTTGCTCAAACAGGGGCCGAAAGCGGGCTGCATCCTGAATTTGTTGGGCTTGAAAGGCGATTAGCAGGTTTTGGCTGGTGAGCCAACCGAGCGGTATCCCCTGTTGATCGATGATGGGCAGCGCTGAGAGCTGGTATTGCTGAAACAGGGTGAGAATGGCTGGGATGTTGGCCAGTTGGGTGCAGGAAAGGGTGGGTTGCGATCGCATCCCGGCCTGCACTGTGATGCGGGCTAAATCTGGTTGAGTCGCCAGTAATCGCACCACATCCTGATGGGCAAATACTCCCACCAAACGGGCGGATTCATCCGTTGCCACCACCATCAAACAACCCTGAGGTGCTTGGGGTAAGAGTGCGATCGCCATTTCTACCGTCGCATCAGCGGCGATCGTTAGAAATTGGTGATCAATCACATCATCAAGGTGCAACATAAACTTGTAATACAACGGCCTACAGTAGCGTGGAATTTAACACCAGACGAAACTGCTGAATGGAACCTTGCCGGGGGTCATTGAATACCCTGCTGCGTGATTTCAATAATTCGGTCAAACTGAAAATTACGAGTCCATAACTCTAATGTTTTTGCCAGGGGGGCATGGCTGGTTGGAATCTTTTGAATCAGTTGAAAAATCTGCTGATCAAAGCCCTTCACCGCTGCCTGATGCAACTGTGCCAACCAATCATCTGACATGGCAACTTCTAAGGTTTCTCTCGTTAGAGTGCCCTCATCGGGTAATGATTGAACAACGTGTTGAACAGTTGGTACGGAAATAGGTGTAGACACTGAAGGTGAAACTGAAGACTTAACGAGGATATGAACTTTCACCAAATTTCCCTGGTCTGGAAAATTTTGGAAGAGTACGTCACCACCCATTAATTGGGCGAATTGGCGAATTAATAATAGACTTAATGCTGGCTCTTGAGGTAGAGATGCATCAGGTGGAATCTTAGAGAAAACATTGAATGCGGTATCTAATGGTCCAAAAGCAATTCCCGTACCCGTATCGTGAACTTCAATAATGAGCCGGGAGGTAAGATCAGTCACATCAGTGGGGTGATGTTCTATATCAACGTTGACCGTGATGTAGCCTGCTAGAGTAATTTGAATGGCGTTATCCAACAAGTTCATCAAAATCTGGCGCAGCTTACTTTCATCGGACTGAATATACTGAGGCACCGCAGCACTGCGTTGAAATTCAAACTGTAACCCTTTCTCGATCGCTTTCGCTTGCCAAAGTGTGACGGCAGCGTCCAGAAGATGATGTAAATCAAATTCCTGCTCATTCAGATGAAGCTGGCTGGCTTCGGCATAGGTGAGGGTCAAAATATTATTGATCAGCTTGAGTAAGCGGCGAGCGCTGTCATCGATGGTGGCAAGATAGTTTTGGTGGGTGGGCGGGAGGGTCGCATCGCTTCTCATTAAGGTGGTAAAGCCGAGAATGACGTTGAGTGGAGTGCGTAACTCGTGACTCATTTGGGCTAAAAATTCACTTTTGGCATCATTTGCTGCTTCGGCAGTATTTTTAGCATCTTGTAATGATGCTTCGATCAAAATGCGGCGCTGAATTTCTTGATATAGAGCCTGTTCGGTTTTTTTGCGATCGTCAATCTCCTGAAGCAGGTGCTGGTTTTGTTCTGAAAGTTGTTTTCTTAGCTTTTGAATTGTGAGTTGATTCTGAATACGGGCTAAAACTTCTTCGGTTTGAAATGGTTTGGTAATGTAGTCAACGCCACCCACTTGAAAGGCTTTAACAATGTCGCGAACATCATCCAGGGCACTGAGGAAGATGATGGGAATATCTTTTACGTCGGGGTTTCGCTTCAATTGTTGACAAATTTCATAGCCGTTGACTCCCGGCATCCGAATGTCTAGCAAGATCAGATCGGGGGGAAGATTTTGAATGCTGATCAGCGCCATTGCCCCATTGGTGACACAACGAACGGCATACCCATAGGTGCTCAACGTTTTAGATAACACCCGTAAATTGTCAGGTGAATCATCAATGATAAGAATGGTGCCTTCTGGTGCGATCGCTGACTCAGGAGTCATGGTTCTGAGGTTGGGTGAGGGTGAGTAGTTGCTCAAAACAAAAGTCATGCACTAACTTTGTCAGAGCGATGGCCAGATCCGCATGGCTATCAGGAATTTGGGCAATCAACTGAAGCAATCGTTGATCCGAGCCGAGATTGGCTGCTTGATGACACTGCT
The DNA here is from genome assembly GCA_033764685.1 of Leptolyngbyaceae cyanobacterium bins.349. GTDB lineage: Bacteria > Cyanobacteriota > Cyanobacteriia > Leptolyngbyales > Leptolyngbyaceae > JSC-12. Next base: position 7,654 of record JANRIS010000031.1, on the reverse strand, counting down.
CTAGCCAGTCTGCTGACATCGCCCGATCCAGTTCAACCTGCAGCGATCGGTGATCTGGAAACTGATGTCGGGTGGATTTCTTAGGCGTTGGCTCCAGACTGGCGTAGGTAAATTTTACCCCTAGATAATCGCGAATTTTACCCAATAGCAAATCTTCTCGGAACGGCTTTCGCACGAAGTCGTTACATCCCGCGGCTAAGACTCTGGCGCGGTCTTCTTCAAAGGCACTGGCGGTGAGCGCGATGATCACTGTTTCCTGCTCCTCGGTGGCGCTGCTCCCCGCCACTTCAGATGCTTCCCGTTCCCGCTGTTGTTCTCGCAGTCGAATCTGCTGAGTCACCTCATAACCATTCAGAATGGGGAGATGCATATCCATCCAAATCAGGTGAGGTTGCCAGCGTTGCCATTGCTCAATGGCGGTTTGCCCATCTGCGGCTTCCTGGACCTCAAAGCCCAGCGATCGCAGTAAGGTGACCAGCAACCGACGGCTTTCAACATGATCTTCGACGACCAAAATCCGATAGACGGGCTGCCCCGGTAAGAGATTAATTGCGGTTTCGCGGGATTGGGGCGATCGCGGTTGGGCGGTGGTCGCCAGTTGCACCGGAATGGTGATTTGGACGGTGGTACCCGCTCCCGGCTGGCTAATGACTTCAATGACCCCCTGCATGAGCTGGACAAATTTACGACTGATCGGTAATCCTAATCCGCTGCCCTCGGTGGTATGGGTGCGCCTACGAGATTGCACAAACGGTTCAAATAGGGTGGGCAGTTCTTTGGCATCAATTCCGGGTCCCGTATCACTCACCTGGAATCGCAAAAATACCGAGTCAGCGGGTGGGCTGGTTGCAGGCAGAGACAAATTGATCCGAGGGGTGTCTGGCTTGGCCAAGGGGGCGACGACTTGAACATTCAAACTGATCGTTCCCGTCTGAGTGAATTTAATGGCATTCCCCAAGAGATTGACCAATACTTGCCGTAATTTTCCCTCATCTGTTTGAATTAATCGAGGCACTCCGGGCATGGCTTCAACGAAGAGTTGCAAGCCCTTGGATTCTGCCCTCAGACGAAACATTTCCTCCAGGTTGGTGAGGAGATCCAGGAGATCAAACGCAATGGAATTCAGCGATAGCTTACCAGCTTCAATTTTGGACATTTCCAGTACGTCGTTGATCAGATCCAGCAGGTGTTCCCCACTGCGATTGATGGTCGCTAAATAATCTCGTACTGCGTCGGTAAGTGAGGTTTCACGAGCCATCACCTGGGTGAACCCCAAAATCACATTGAGGGGGGTGCGTAGCTCGTGGCTCATGTTGGCTAAAAATTCGCTTTTAGTCCGATTTGCTGCTTCTGCGTTCTCTTTCGCTTGTTGCAATTCTAGTTCGGCGTGTTTGCGATCGCTAATATCTCGTGCCACTAAAATCACAGACTGATCGGATAAGGGGGAGATGCGAGCCGACAGCCAAATATTCTGCTGATGGATGGGTAAACTGTATTCAATGTCGATGGTTTGATGAGTATCTAGACTGGTCTGAATGGTGTTTAGCATCAAATCAGCGACTTCAGATGGAAAGGTTTCGTGCAGCGTTTTGCCTAACATTTCCTGAGCTGGTTTGAACAGGTTGGGACTAGTGGGTGCAATTTTGATGCAGCGTCCCTCGCGATCGCGCACCACGACCACATCGCTCATGGCTTGAAAGAGTGCCTCTAATTCCGCTTCAGTTTGCTTTTGGGCTAAAACAATGCCAAGCTGCGTGGCAACTGCCGTCACCAGTTGGGTCAACCGTTCATCCTGGGGGCGGCACTCCGGCATGAAAAATACGAGAACGGCCAGTAAGTCGGGCGGGTGGGCCTGGAGCGTGGACGTGATGCTCTGCTTCATGCCACTGGCGCAAATCCCATTGCTACTCATTCTGCGATCGCGACTACCCACGATCGGCACCCCAAAGTGGGCCTTAAAGCCCAGGCGAGTTTCCGGTTGCGATCGCCATCCGGTGGCGGCATCCTCTGTGATATCTTCCTGTGCCTTCAACCGGGTGATGTCAGGAGTCCATTCGGGTTGTTGCCAGTTCCCCACCCGTCCGGCAATGCCCGCCCCCAATGGGAGGGTTTTGCCACTAATGGTTTGACGAAACTGTTCCACGGCTTGAATCAGGCGGTCGGGTTGCCCCTGCCGATTGCAGTACCAAATCGGGCTACAGGCCAGCGTCAAACCATCAAAGCTGGGTAACCAGGCTTCGCCATAGACCCAACCCGTTGCTTCACAGAGGGTCCGCAGCGCAATTTCCACCGCTTCATCAAAATCGGCGGCCAGGGTAATGGCCTGAGTCAGATTGAGCAGGAGTTGCACTTCTTCTTCGGCCCGTTGCCGTCGGGCTTCGGTTTGTTGCAGGCTGATGACTTTACTCATGCTCTGAGCCATGAGTTCGATGATTTCCTTCTCGTGGTTATCAAACCCCTGCGATCGCGGTTCTGTGGCAAAAAAACAGAGGGTGCCAAACAACCTCCCGTCTACCCAGATGGGGGTGCCCAGGTAAGACTCGATCTTGAGGGCATTGGGGAGGGGCCACTGTTGTAACTCTGGGATTTCCCCTCTACGGGCAATGGCCACGGTTTCACCTTGCTCCACCACTTTTGCACAGAGCGTGTCGCGTAGTGCCACCTTTAACCCGGGTGCCAGGGCTGGAAGTTGGGATTGAATCGCCAGCAGGGTGTAGTCCTGTGACTGAATTTGCCCAACTGAGCCAGCGCCAAACCCAAGAATGGTGCAACCGGTTTGAATGTAATCTGAAAATAAGTCATCCAGGTTGGCGAAACGAGCGAGGCTGAGACGGTGCAGTTGTTTTAAACTGTGGCTAAATGCGGCTAAGGCTTGAGTTTTTTTATAAAGTTCCAGTTCTGCGGCTCTGCGATCGCTCAAGTCCTGACTGACGACGGAAATTTCTTCTTGCAGTTGATGATTCTGCTCTAACAGTTGGTCTTTCTCGTGGTGTAAGGTGCGATGGTTTTGGACTTCCTGAACCTGTCGTTGCACTCGAGCCAAGACATCTGGAATTTGAAACGGCTTATGAATGAAATCTGAGGCACCCAGGGCAAAGGCGTAAACCGTATCATCCACTTCATCCAAAGCACTAACAAAAATGATGGGAATATGCTGCGTTTGGGTTTGCGTTTTCAGTCGCTTGCAAACCTCATAGCCATCCATCTGTGGCATCATCACATCCAACAGCAGCAAATCTGGCAACCTGGACTGCGCCAACTTTACTGCTGTTTCGCCATCATAGGCCACTATTGTATTACAACCAGATTTCGCCACAATTCTGGCTAGTAATTGTGCGTTGCCCTGGTGATCATCAACGACTAAAACGGTTGTTCCCGGTGGTGCTACCCACTCGATGCTCATGTCAATAACTGTTGCTTTACCTTAATTTCGTACTATCAACGCAAATTGTCCATGAGGTAATTATATAACACTGACAGTCTAGGCTAATTTGGGGCTGGCATGGTGGGCGATGAGCCTGGTGGCACTGGCTGGAGCCATCGGTTTCGAGAAGAAATAACCTTGCATCTGATGACATCCCAATTCTGTTAACGTCTGGGCATCTTCAGCGGTTTCTACCCCTTCAGCAATGACATCTAAACCCAACTTGGTCGCCAGTGTGATAATAGTTTCGCTAATGTCCCAGCGTTTCAGTCGCACAAAGGACCGATCAATTTTGAGGGCATCAATGGGAAGATCCTGTAAACGGGCCAGGGAAGAATAGCCCGTACCAAAATCATCAATATAAACCTGAACGCCCATACTTCTCAGCTGGGACAGAATATAAGCCGCAAACTCTTGATTTTCAATCAAAGCAGTTTCTGTAATTTCCAGCTTTAAACTGTTGGGGGCAATACTGGTTTCCTGCAAAACTCGTTTGACTTGTTGTAATAGGTCTGGTTGTAGCAGTTGCAACGCCGACAAATTGACACTCATCGACAGGGGCGGAAGACTGGGAAATTGTTGCTGCCAGTGTGCAAGTTGCTGACAGGCTTCGTCCAGTACCCATAGCCCTAATTGAGCGATGATGCCCATTTGTTCTGCTAATGGAATGAAGAGCGTGGGGGGGATTTCTCCTTTGATGGGATGTTGCCAGCGTAGCAGGGCTTCAAAGCTGATGATTCGGGTTGGCTCAACCTGCATGATGGGTTGGTAAACAAGCTGAAATTGGTGGTGCAAGAGGGCATGATGCAGATCATTCTCTAGCTGCAACTGCTCCATTTCGGTTGAGGAGAGCAACGTGACCGGGGCGACGATTTCTCGCTCGATCGCAGTGGCTAAACGGGTCAGGCGATTGGTGTTTTCGAGGGCGATCGCGAGTAACCGTTGACCCTCTTCTGACAGTTCCCCCAGTTGGCCAGTATAGAGCAACCCTAAAACGCCCTGGATGGAGGTGAGGGGTGTTCTCAATTCGTGGCTAATAAATAGGGTGGCATCTTCCAGGTAGTGAGTTGTGGAGCGATCGCGGTTGGGTAGAGGTTGATAGGTCAGAAATGCACGTTCAGAATAAACCATAGGTATCACTTAAAGGTTAACTTTGATCATGTCAGGCGTGAGTCATCTGATGGGAATTTGGAATGGCGGGGTGTTGTTGAACTGACCAAATTCATGTTGTTTTAGGATGCTCTAAATCCTAGTAATTGATAGATTTGTTGTCTGATTCCTGCTAACTGAGCAGTATGGTCTAAACCTGAGGTCATTTCAGGGTGTAGTGTAGTGTAAAGATAGACTAGATTATCGAGTTGGAGCATCACCCGAAACCATTCACTCGGATCAGGGTAGGTGTCCTGAAGTGCTGTATTTAATTGGGCGCAATTGTTGGCTGCTAATTGAGCCTTAAAAGCTAGAAGACTGGCTGATTCACAATCCAGCGTTTGCCGCAGTAATTTACAAATGTGATAGCGGGTCGTGGGGGAAAGTTGACGTTCGATTGACACGGGCGGGCCGGATCGACTTGTCCGGGGTATTTTGACGTGTTCTTTTAAGGGATGCATGGATTCGGTTCAGTTTTGTGGTGAATGTGCAGAGACAGCCCCAAGCGATCGCAAACTTAGCCAAACCGAATAGGTCGTCTTCGAGGCAGTAATGCAGACCTCAATGCCATTGGCAGTCTGTTCACAGGCAACGTCGCAGGCTTTTAACCGCTCTTCAATCGGGTAAGACTGGAGGAGGGTATAAAGTTCTGCACCGTAGCGCATACCAGTGCGAATCTGGTGGTTCCAGTAGGTGAACTTATGAACGAGAGCCTCGCTCACAATTGGTGGGAAGGCCCGCCAACCGGATTCGGGGGGAGAACTCATAGTATCAAGGAGGAGGGTCATAGGGGGCTGAACGAAGTCTCGAAATCTGACATGTTCATCCTAAAGATGAAATGTGACATTCCCGTGGCAGGGCGTGAACGGAAGGCAGGGATGTGATGTCCACAAAGTTTTCACATTTATCTTCTAGTCTGGAGCAAATCGATAGAGACGCTGTATGGGTACCCCATTGTGATGAGAAGAAATCGTAGATTCTACCAGCCCCGTCTTGCGGATCAACTGTTGACGAGTTTCGGGATCTCGTTACTGCTGGCAGGAAGTACTACATTGGGTCTGGATTACTACCTGCATCAATCGGATCTTGACCGAGAAGTCCAAACGAAGGCTGCCTCCATCACGCGATCGCTCCAGATTGCAGCCAGCACCGCGACAGACCTGGATCAAACGGAACGGTTGAAACAGATTATTCAGGGCTACGCTACGCTACCAGGCGTGTTAGAAGTCGTGGTGATGGATGCTGAGGGTAAAACTGTCGCCCATACTGACCCTGCGGAAGCGCACGATACCTATGACGAGTTTCATGCAGAACTAAAGTCCGCGATCGCACAGGCGCGGCAACAGGGCGAAACGTTTTTCAAAACAATGCTGCACGATCGCCCCGTGCTGCTCCATTTCCTACCCTTTGACTCCGATCTCTTGGGGCAGGGAAATCAGTCAGGATTAGCCATTTCGGTGCTGGATTTAAGAACGGCTGAGCAGGAGTCGCGGCGTGGGTTTTTGATTGCTACCGTGAGTATGTTGGCTATTACGCTGGGCGTGTTGGGCGTAATGACATTGTTGCTCAGAAAGACGACGCTGCGCCCACTTACCCAACTCACGAAAGAAGTGGCAAACAGTCGAGAGAGCGGCCATTTTGCGTTACCCGATGCTTTGCCCAATAATGAAATCCGGTTACTGGCCGAAACCTTCGACGAGGTCTTTCAGGAGCGGTACCGGGCCGAGCAAACCTTACAATATCGAGCGCTGTGGTTACGCAATCAAGGCTTGATTCTGAGTCGTCTGGCGCGTCACCGGAGCGTCAGTGAGGGCAATTTAGTAGCGGCAGCACAGGCGATCGCGGAAGCCACCGCCGAAACTCTCATGGTGGAACGAGTCAGCATCTGGCTTTACAACGATACTAAAACTCAACTCGACTGTATTAATTTATTGGAATACGACCTGTTGCAACCCACCCGCAAGCAGCACAAGGTTGCGCCTCCTGTGGTAGTGGAGCAATTTCCTACCTATTTTCAGGCAATTGAAACAGCAGAAAAGCCCATTGCCGCAGATGATGCTCAAGCCGACCCCCGCACCCAGGAGTTTACTCACGCCTATCTCATTCCCCTGGATGTGCAATCCATGTTGGATGTCCCAATCCGCGTGAGTGGGCAGACATTGGGCGTGTTGTGCATTGAACAGGTAGGTAAATTGCGCTATTGGACTCCAGAAGATGAAAACTTTGCCCGTTCCATTGGCGATCTGGTGACTTTATCCGTCGAGTCTCACGATCGCAAGGTGGCGGAGGAGTTAGTCGCGGTCAGCGAAAAACAATTTAGAACCCTGGTCAACAATTTACCAGGAGCGGTTTATCGGGGATTGTGGGATGAGACGTGGACAACGGACTACATCAGTGATGCCATTTATGACATTACAGGCTATTTCGCCTCCGACTTCATCCACAACCAGGTGCGGAGCTATCTGAGTCTGATTCATCCTGATGATTTACCCCACATTCAACAATCGATGCAGGCGGCGATTTCCCGCAAAATCCCCTACGTCACCGAGTACCGAATTACCCATGCAGATGGCACAGTGCGCTGGATCTCAGAGAAAGGTCAGGGCGTGTTTGCTGAAACCGGGGAGGTTTTGTACCTCGATGGCGTGATTTTTGACGTGAGCCAGCGCAAACAGGCAGAAATGCAGTTAGTCCAGCAATCTCACGATTTGGAGCAAGCCCTGGCGGAACTCCAGCGGACCCAAGCCCAGATCATTCAAAACGAAAAAATGTCTAGCCTGGGACAAATGGTGGCGGGGGTTGCTCATGAAATTAACAATCCGGTGAACTTTATCTATGGGAATATCAACCACGCTCAAGAAGATATTCACTCATTACTGGAACTGCTAAAGCTTTACCAGCAACACTATCCCAAGCCTGTGCAGGATATTCAACACCAGATTAAGGTGTACCCCATTGTCTAGACAGAAAAACGACCAATTTAAGAGAGTCTACTGCAAAGCTTGATTCTGATTGGGTTGTACTAATTCATACCTTCCTCCTGTTTCAACCAAAATGTACGTGCGCCGGGGTGCGATAATT
>JANRIS010000030.1:0-28311 GCA_033764685.1 Leptolyngbyaceae cyanobacterium bins.349 | reverse complement strand
GAATCTCCTGGCTCGCACAGCAAGGGCACGGATGTGAGAATAGATCCATCACGCAATTGAATTTAGATTGTTTGAATTCCTGATCGCTCTAAAGTATATACAGAAATGCTTTCTCTAACCCCATGCAGCGGAACCAGTGCCTTAATGTGTTGATAACAATTATTAGAAGACTGTTCTGGAATGGGTTGCTGATTGCGCTGGTGTGGTGCATGGGGCAACAACCCGTCTACGCCCAGGAAAAATCTTATGTTGAATCAACCGCGATCGCGGCGGTTGATGCCGTTGCGCCACCACAGGCCGCGATCGAAATGGTGCGATTACGCTCTCGTGTGCTACCAGGCGTGCTGATCGGGGGCCGTTATGAAGGTATTTTCCCCACGTTGAAAGAACGATACACCGCAACGGGGCAACTGGATGAAGAGGTGGAAGATGCCGCGCGATCGCTGATTGAAGATGAATTAGTTCAAGCCGGATTAAATGTGGTGCGATCGCCGTTTAATGTTTTATTTGATGAGCAAATTCCCGACAATCCCGAACCCGGACGATTCTTACTGGGGGGCACTATTACCCAAACGGCGCTGAGATCCTATCATTCCTGGTGGGGCGATCGCACTCAGGACGAACGCACCATTCGCTGGGAAGTGTTTGATCGGGAAGTGGGGCGAGTCATTTACGCTCATGCCACCCAGGGCACCGCCCAGGCCGAGGGCGTGAACAATCGGTCTGCCACTTATGACGCGATTCGCGCCAGTGTGAAAGCCTTACTGGCCGATTCGGGATTTATCACGGCCCTGGCCTCCCCGCTTGAGGCATCGCCTGTTTTGCCAGTGGACTACAAAATTGCGGCGATCGCTGGTTCGCCCCAACCCCTCACTGTAGAACAATTGGTCGGGCGATCGATTCCATCAGTGGTGCAAATTCGCACTCCCGGCGGACGTGGCACCGGATTTTTGCTGGACGCTGCCGGACTGGTCATCACCAATCAACATGTGGTGGACTCTGCGTTTACCGTCAAAGTCGATTTATACGATGGTTCGACGCACACAGGCCGCGTTTTGAAACGCGATCGCGCCCTGGATGCTGCCCTGGTCAAACTGGAAGGAAATCTGGCAACACTGACCGGCTTACCCATCTGCTACAGCAATTCGGTGAAAGTGGGGGAAGCGGTGGTGGCGATCGGCAACCCCATGGCGCTGGCCAACACCGTAACGCAGGGCGTTGTGAGTGGTTTTCGGACTGATTCCTCCCGCAATTTGATTCAAACCGATGCGGCGATTAATCCTGGCAATAGTGGCGGCCCCTTGTTGAATCGGCGGGGTGCCGTGATTGGAATTGTCACTGAAAAAATGGTCAGTCGTGGTGTGGAAGGGCTGGGGTTTGCTTTGCCCATTGGGGAAGCGTTGCATCGGCTCGATGTCAAGATCAGTGCGCCGCTGAATGGTCTGGTTGACCCCTGCGGCAGCCCGCTGACGACCCTGGCTGCGACCCAACTTCAGCAAAACGCTCTTTTTCAAGGGGAGCGCTAAAGGACTTGTGATTAAATGGCCAACGATGACGCAATGGTATGCCAAACGTTACGCCAAATGTTACGCCAATGGTTAGAGGGGAGAAAAGGCGGCGATTTCTATCGTAAGAACAAGCATTACAAACTGCTAAATATTCATCTAAAACAAATATTTGCAGTCACCCTCACCCATTTGGAGAATATCAGGCATGGACCCTAAGCAACTTAGTCATGAACTGCGTCAAGGAGATAGCCCAGACTTAAGTGCTCGTCGCTGGATCATTGGTTTATCAATGGTTGGAGCCACTATGGCCCAATTCGTTTCTCTATATCAAACTGGGATTCTGGATGATTTACCCGATCCACCCCTACCAGGATTTGACTCCAGTCGCGTGGATGCCTCCACCTATGCGTATAAACGCCTTGATACTCCCGATGGATTCATGATGTTGACGAACTACGCTATCACCGGTTGGTTAGCGGGAGCCGGTGGGCAAAATCGGGCGCAGGACAACCCCCTACTACCGATCGCCCTGTCCCTCAAAACCTTAATTGACTCTGGAGTCGCGTTGCAGTTGGCTGGCGAAGAATGGGGCGAAAATAAAGCGTTTTGTGCCTATTGTCAGGTGGCGACGCTGTGTTCCATCGCCTCGTTTGCTCTCTCCCTCCCAGAGGCGATGACTGCCATCAATCATCTGCTGGGCAAACCTGAAGCGAAAAGCACGTTAGCCTGATTGATTAACAAGATTCAGCAAACTTCCACTGCCAAAAATTGACAAGCCCCCGTCTTTTGGCTAAAACTGCGGCAGATGGTGTGTGTGCAGGAGAAGTTTGGCGTGAAATTAAAGTTTTGGGTGCCTTCGTTGGTGGGGTTAGCTGCGATCGCCTGCACCTTTCCCGCTCAGGCCCAATCTCCCACAACCACCGACTCACCGGGCACCCCTGCCGTCAGTACACGCGCTGTCGATTTACTCGTCACCCCGCGTGCGGGCGTTGGTTATAGCACTTCGGGCGGCGGCTATGAAGGCTTCGGTAGTTTTCAGGGTTTTCTGCCGCTCGCACAAACTCCTGGAAAAAATCTACTCTATTTGGTGGGGCAACTCCTGCTGGACACTGATGCGAACCTCGGCGGGAACGTGTTGCTTGGTTATCGAGTTTACAACACCAACGCCAACCGAATTTTTGGCGGCTACCTGGCCTACGACAATCGCGACACGGGCAACAATACCTTTTCCCAATTTGGCTTGGGCCTGGAAACCCTGGGAGATGGCTGGGATGCTCGGTTGAATGCCTATGTTCCTGTGGGAAGTACACGCCGCACCGTCAGCGAAACTGCGTTCAACACTGGGTTTCAATTTAGTAGCTTCCGCTTCCAAAATAACTTTTTGCTGGCATCCGGTACCAGTCAACAAACTCGTATTCGGGATGTGGAAGCGGCCATGGCGGGCTTTGATGCCGAAGCGGGCGGACGTATTCTTCGGGTTGGCAGCACCGGAGACTTGCGCGGTTATGCCGGTCTTTATTACATCGCAGCCGGTGATAGTGCGGTGGGGGTACGCGGTCGCCTAGAGTTCCGCCCGATTGAACATATCACCGCCGGACTGGCCGTGCAACACGATGGCATCTTTGGCACCAATGTGGTGGCCACGATCGCCCTCAGTTTTCCCAATTCCCGCCCCAGCGGAGCGGCTCCTCACTCGGTGCTGGCTCGGATGGGCGAAATGCCAGGCCGCTTAAATGCGATCGTGGTAGATCGTCAGCGCGAAACTACAATCACCAATACGATTGTCACTGATGCCCCGGCCCGCAATCCTGCCACTGGGCAACCCTACGTGTTTCAACATGTGACTGCCGGAGCCAGTGGCGGCAATGGTACGGTTGAGAATCCCTTTGGGCAGGTAACGGCAGCAACGGCAGTGGCGCAATCGGATAATAACGCGATCGTGTATGTGCAAGCGGGAAGCACCACGCTGCAAGGATTTACAATTCCTGATCGCGTCCAGGTGTTGTCGTCCGCATCAGCCCAATTCATTCCAGTGTTGTTTCAGGGCCAGTTACTTCCTAATGTGCAGTTGCCCCTATCGGGTAGTGGCGCACCGCGTCCAACGGTAACAGGGACAGTCACGATGGGCAGTGATACGGTGTTGTCAGGCTTCAACATTACCAGTGCTACCGGGGCCGGAGTGACTTTTAACACCGTGAACCAGGTGGAGATTCGGGATAACGTCATTCAAAATACGGCCAGCGCCGGAATTTTAGGCAATAGGGTCGCAATTGCCAACTTGTTCCGCAACCAGATCATTGCCGCGCAGGATCAGGGCGTGTATTTGCTCAATGTCGGCACCGCCAATGTCACCGATAATATCGTGACCAATACCCGGGCTGGTAGTACCACCATTGCCAATCCCATTACGGGCGACATTACCATTGGTTCCATTACGATTCCTAATCCTGGCAGCATCATCCCCTTACCCAGTGGGCAGGGCATCGTCATTGCCACCACCACCGGAGCCACCACCATTGCCCGCAATACCATCACCGGAACGGGCACCCAGGGAATTGTGCTGCTCAATGCGCGGGGCAATGCCTCGATTACCGATAACACGGTGGCCAATACGGTCGGAAATGACTTTACCGTGGCGGTTCCCACCGTTGGCAGTGTGACTGTCACGACGGGGCAGGGAATTGTGGCTTCTGGGGTGAATGGCAACCTGGAGATCAACCGTAACACCGTGAATGCCGTGCGAGGTCAGGGCATTACCGTGGCGGGGGTTGTGAATGGCACTACGACCGTTTCCAGTAATATCGTCCGCAATACCGTGGATCAGGGGGTGGTGATTGCTGGGACATCTGGCACCACCACCCTGGCTAATAACCAGATCAGCGATGTGTCCACTCGCAATATCACAGTCGCCAACCCGACCGGAATTGGCCCCGCGCTGATCACGATTCCGACTGGGCAGGGCATCATTGCCCTCAACTCAATTGGCACTGTCAACATTACCGGCAATACCATTGAACGGGTTGCTGGTGCCTTTTCACCTACGCCTCCCGCACCGGACAGTGGACAGGGCATTGCGATCGCCAACTTTGCCGGACAGCTAGACCTCAACATCACCAACAATCAGGTTCGCAATAATTTTAACGATGGGATTTTGATTGGTTTAGCGGGTAGACCCATTAGCACCGCTACCGCGGCCACTGCCAATATCACGATTACGGGCAACACCCTGGAAAATAATGGTGGCACCACTCCGGCAGTGCGCGGCGACGGCATCGGAATTGGCCTGGAGCAGGATGCCGTGGTGAATAATTTGCTGATTGAAAATAACACCATTCGCAATAATGGCGATGAGGGTATTGATATTCGGTTAGGGTTACAAGCGGTTACAGTGGTCAATCCCACCAGTTCCCGCTTAACGGGGACGATTCGCAACAACGCGATCGCCAATAATGGGCAGAACGGCATCCAGGTGCAGGCGAATGGCTCAACCACGGCAACTGTCACGATTCAAAGCAATAATGCCAGCAACAACGGCCAGCGCGGCATTTTTGTCACCACAACGAATGGTTTGGCTGTAGGGAATCCCAGCATTTCTGCCGATATTCGGTTAAACACGCTGACCGCTAATGCTAATGGTTTCGAGATTGCCACGACGACCCAACCGCTGGGGCAGCGGATTTGTGTCAACCTGACTGGTAATATCAGCACGACTCCTTCCACCATCACCAATACGCTGAATTTCCCTGGCAATGTGCTGTCTGTGGTCAATTTGCCCGCCGTCACGGCGAATAATACCGGGGTGATTAATCAATCTTTCCTGCCTGCTCCCACCAATACGGCAGTTTGTCCTTAGAGCGATCTGGTGAGTCCGGTTGAGGGATGTTGATGCAATCTGGTGTTAGCTTGCTTCAAACTCTTGACATGGAAAAAGAAGCGGGTGATTGTGTCGAACTGAGCCATTCGGTTGTCCATCACACCATCTCGAATCGTTCCCCGAAGTAGCGTAAGATCGGACTCCATCCCCTTTGCATCATTGATCTTATGCTTTGCGACTACCTGCAACTGATTCTCACGGCCCGTGTTTACGATGTGGCTCAGGAAACACCGTTAGAGATTGCGCCCAATCTGTCGGCTCGGCTGCACAACACCTTGTTGTTAAAGCGGGAAGATATGCAATCTGTGTTTTCCTTTAAGTTGCGGGGTGCCTACAACAAGATGGCGAAGTTGCCCACTGATTTGTTGCAACAGGGTGTGATTGCAGCATCAGCGGGTAACCATGCTCAGGGCGTGGCATTGGGCGCAAAGCGGTTAGGCAGTCGGGCGATCATTGTCATGCCAGTCACTACACCTCAGGTCAAAATTGATGCGGTCAAGGCGCGGGGTGGAGAGGTGGTGTTGCATGGCGATACCTATGATGATGCTTATGCCTATGCGCGGCAACTGGAGGCGGAAAAAGGCTTGACCTTTATCCATCCGTTTGATGACCCGGATGTGATTGCGGGTCAGGGCACGATCGCGCTGGAAATTTTGCGGCAATATCAGCAACCGATTCATGCAATTTTTGTGGCGATCGGCGGGGGCGGTTTGATTTCTGGGATTGCGGCTTACGTCAAGCGCATTCGGCCTGAAATCAAAATCATTGGTGTGGAACCTGTAGACTCCGATGCCATGTACCAATCTCTCCAGGCGGGGAAACGGGTGCGACTGCCTCAGGTGGGGCTGTTTGCCGATGGGGTGGCGGTGCGCCAGGTGGGGGAGGAAACCTTTCGCCTGTGTCAGCAGTATGTGGATGAGGTCATTCGGGTTGATACGGATGATACCTGTGCCGCGATCAAAGATGTATTTGAAGACACGCGATCGATTGTGGAACCTGCCGGAGCTTTAGCGATCGCTGGAGCCAAAGCCTATGTGGAACGGGAGCAAATTCAGGGACAAACCTTGGTGGCGATCGCCTGTGGTGCCAACATGAATTTCGATCGCCTGCGGTTTGTCGCGGAACGGGCCGAACTGGGAGAACGTCGGGAAGCGATTTTTGCCGTCACGATTCCTGAAACGCCTGGGAGTCTGCGAAAATTCTGCGAATGTATGGGGAAGCGCAGCCTGACAGAATTCAACTACCGCATTGCCGATAATCAGGCTGCCCATATTTTCGTGGGGGTGCAGATTGCGAATCGAGCCGATGCCGCCAGTCTGGTCTCCAGCTTTGAAGCCTGTGGGTTCAAAACGATTGACTTAACGGATGATGAATTGACAAAACTACATTTGCGGCACATGGTCGGCGGTCACTCCACTCTGGCTCATAATGAATTGCTGTACCGCTTTGAATTTCCTGAACGTCCCGGTGCGTTAATGAAGTTCGTTCGTTGCATGAGTCCCGATTGGAATATTAGCCTGTTCCATTACCGCAACAATGGTGCTGACTATGGCCGAATTGTGGTGGGGATGCAAGTGCCTCCCCATGAGATGCCGGAGTGGCAAGCCTTTGTGGATACGTTGGGGTATCCCTACTGGGATGAAAGCCAAAATCCTGCCTACAAACTATTTTTGGGGTAGTGTGCCAGCAACCGACTTGAAGACTATTTTCGTGAGACTAATTGGTGGACTCGGGCCGATGCGACTTCAGGTTTTCCCTGCATGGGAAAGACTAAAATACTTTTAATTTTTGGGTTATCCACCAGTTGTTTTAAGCGATGCAATTGTTGGTCTGAAATGGCAACTCCAGCATAGTTTTTGGCGTACTCTAATTCCTGATTAAAATTCGCATCATTGTAGACTTGAATGAATACGCGATCGCTATTCCAGTTTTGCCAATCCGCCGCAAAATAGCGTTTGCCCCAATAAGGGTTATGATGACAAAGATCGAAACTCACCGCCGGATTTGCTTTCTTAATGTCAGTTCGCATTTGTCGAACAAACCGAGTCAACTGAGTGGTGCGATCGACCTTTCCAGGTAATTTGGCATGATAGCCCAGATAGTCATCCCATTGGACCGCATTAATTTTGGGATATTTTTGCACAAACTCCACAGAAATTTTTCTGAACAAATTTGCAACTTCTGGAATCTCTACATCCAGCACATAGTGATCAATGCCGGCATAAGTTTTATCAACCCCTGGAACAAGCCATCGCTTCTCTACAGCTAGATCAAAAATGGGACTATTTTGATCAATTTTGATCCCCTTTTCAAAATAAGCATGGACTTGCATACCCTGCTGGTGAGCTTCGTCAATCAACCAAGTGAGCCACTGATCTTGAAACTGATTTGGACAACTCTTAAACCCAAAGGTTTGCTGCATCACCTGACTGTTGTACATCGTGCAACCATTCCCCCAAACGCCGTGAATAATGGTGTTAAATCCTTGTTTGCGGTAGAACCGCACGCGATCGCGAATCATCGCTTCACTCGCATTATTCGTCACCTGATAGCGACTTAAATAAATCCCGCGAATTGCTTTTTTCTCCCAGGCTGTTTTCGGAGACGCGGTGGTGGATAAACTTGCAGACTTTGAATTGCCGATGACCGTTGGAGTCCGCGCAGGCGTAGCGGCATTGGCAACAGGCTGGCTCACCGGTGCTGCCGTCGCAGTCCCCACGGGTGACGGTCGAGGAGCGGGAGATTTTTTCTGGGGGGCAGGTGTTGCTTGGAGCGGGGCTGCCGTTGGTGGCGGTTGGCTAGGCCACCAACGGTTGATTTCGGCTGGGAGAAACTGCCGTAGCTTAACTGGATTCAATTGGGTAACTCCCCAATAACCAAGACCCAGGAGCAGAACAATGAATGAAATTGGGATACTTCCGCAGCCACATCCCGTGTTTTGTTTTTTCGAGGGCATAACAATAGAAATTGTTTAGCGATGATAGCTTCACTTCATCATGGCTTAGTTCCGCATCAATGTCTGCCTTGGCGGCAGTTTGCAACCTGTTGCTTTAATTGGGCGACCTCCTGCGATCGCAACTCCCGCCATTGTCCGGGTGCCAGATCTTGCAAGCCTAAGTTGAGAATCCCCACCCGCACCAAGCGTAAAGTGGGAAAGCCAACGTTGGCCGTCATCCGCCGCACCTGACGATTGTGGCCCTCGGTGAGGGTCATTTCCAGCCATGCGGTGGGTACATTCTTGCGAAATCGAATCGGCGGATCGCGGGGTGGTAATAGCGGCTCCGTTTCTAATAATTGCACCTGTGCCGGACGAGTGCGATAGCCCTGAATCGTCACGCCCTGCCGCAATTGTTGCAAAGCCGTCTCATCGGGAATCCGCTCTACTTGTACCCAGTAGGTGCGGGGATGGTGAAATTTGGGATTGATCAACTGATGTTGCAGTGGGCCGTCGTTGGTCAGGAGTAGTAGCCCCTCACTGTCTTGATCTAACCGCCCGACAGGATACACATCCGGCACCGGAATGTAGTCCTTCAGGGTAAGGCGGAGCGGTTGGGGGGCAACGGAGACCGTGGGGAGATGGGAGGGATGGGCGCGATCGCCCTCGCTGGTGTCGGCATCCGTAAACTGACACAGCACGTTATAGGGTTTGTAAAACAGCAGATAACGGTACTCAGACGACGCTGAAGGGGCTTTGGGTGGTGCAGCAGTTTGGCGATCGCGACCCATGAATCAACACCATGACACGACAATGGCTTAATTGATTCTGACGCGGAATCGGACAAAACCGAGATTATTCGTCGGGATATTTGATACATCTCCCAACTCAAAAATCACCGCTCCATTGGGATTCGTCTGGTCTGGACAGGAATTGTTAGCGGGCAACGGGGCCAAAGGTGTGAACACCGTGCCACCAGAACCCGGAGCCGTATTGCCAACCCGCACCTGATTACTCAATGGAATCAAGGTCGTGCCCACCGGAATTGGATCACAAATGCTGGTTTCGGGTGCCGGACCTTGCCCATTGGATAAGAAATACACCGTGTACTCAATCTCATCCCCACTTTGAAGCGGCGTGTTGTTGCTTAAACTTGGTACTCCAATTGGCGAACCGGGCGGTATTAGCTGTGCCCAACCTGGATCATTATCAGTTGTCGTGGCAGGGTCATCCACAAATACCCCAAAGTTTACCCCCGGTAAAGGTGCGCCATTCCGAGTCACGTTGGTAATTCGCTTGACCAACACGACATTTGCTGGTAACCCCGCGCCGCCGCCATCGCCACCGCCGCCCGGTGGCACCGTAATCACTGTCCCGCCATTTTCGCCCCCCTCATTTGGATCACCATCGCCATCAGGATCGACATTCGTTCCATTCGTTGAGAGATCGCTGACGCGAATGCCACTATCGGTAAAGCCTTCGGCGATCGCGACATTCGTGAATGGCCCATTGCCGCCAGGTCCCGTACCAGGCCGAATCGTGACGTTGAACGTAATCGTCGCTTCCACACTCGCATTCAAAATGTTGGCATTGGGCTGTAACAGGCGCGTATCCGTCGTGCCATTAAAGGCCGGATTCACCACCAACGTTGGGCTTTGGATGCCCGTGACGGAAACAATCGTGGCATTCGCAAACGTTTGCGAGAGATCCTCCAGCACCTGAAGGCGATTGAGGGCGTAAGGATCGGGGGTGCCTACCGCTGGGGCCAGATTTCTGACACGGACAGTGTAAGGAATCGTAAAGGTGCCATTGGGATTGGCAACAGGCGTTCCCGCTTGTTTGGCAGCGCCTAAATTCGGGATACATTCCCGCAAATTAATTGCGGTAACGCCAAAGTCATCCCCGAAAATATCCTGCGTTTCATCCACAATCAGCAAATCAATAGAGGTCTCCCCCGGTTGCGTAGTAAACGATACCTGAATCGGCAACCAGGCTTGGCGGACGTTGGGAATATCGGGAAAACCAGGGAGGGGAGCGGTAGGCCGACCAGGCCCAGGCCCCACCACGATCGCATTCGGGGCTTCAATCACTCGCCCGGTAGAGGTCACCCCCCGTAAGCGAATACGGGGATCAAGCCCACCGTCCTGGAGGGTCAATAAATTGAAAAAGAGCGCTTTGAAGTTATAAACCGTCGTTTGGGCGATGGGCACTCGCTGACTCCAAATGATGGGAGCCGGTGTGCCAGCGGGAACGTTGACGACGGGTTGCCCATTTTCATCCAGGTTGGGGTTGGAGTAGAGATAGGTCGGAATCCGCACTGGCTCCAATCCGGCCCGCACGGCCTCATCCACGTTGACGCCCCGCCCTGCTACCACGCCAACGGGCGCATTGGGAATTTGGCCGTTATTAAAGCGATCGTCTTGCACTGAGATGCCCCCACCGTCAAAGGTTGGAGGGCCGCCATCCGACGGATAAACGGCATCTCCACGATACGGCAGGCGAGTGTTTGGCACGGTTAACGGGAAATTATTAAAGGCCAGAGCCGGGAAATTCGCGACTGGCTGGCGTGGAATTGGGACCCCTAATCCGGTGCCTGCATTCGTGGCAAAGTTCCCATTGGTTACCAACGTTGTCGGACTTTCGCGGGTACCCACCGGGCAACCTGCCGCATTGCCTGCGATTTGGGCGGCAGCAGGCCACCAGAAGGAGTTGGCGTTAATGGCGATGCCTGTGGTCAGTAAACTTGTGCAGATTCTCAGGATGCGGTTCATTGCATTTGCTTAAACAACAGTCAGGTAGGCTTGAGCGGAGCATGAGAGGCAGAAGGACGTAAAAGTAGTAGTAGATGCAGCCACAGACTCGAAAGCAAGGAAACGACCCCTAAAACGGAATGAATCTAAACAGGAGTGATGACGCATCCTGTTAAGGTTCGATTTGCAAATCCTCCTCCTGCACAATCACCTCGATGTCGCGTGCGTCTTTGAAGTCAATCTCGACGCGGCGATCGCGGGCGTAGTCAATCTTGGAACTCCCTTGCGTGGCCCGTTGCCGTTCGCCAAAACTGCGAATTGTCATCCGTTCTGCTGCAATCCCCTGACGGAGTAAATAATTTCGGGTGTTTCGTGCCCGCCGCGCGCCCAGAGCCAGGTTATAGGCATCGCTGGCGCGGGGGTCGGTATGGCCCTGAAGCTCGATGATGATGGTCGGGTTCTCGCGGAGTACTGTCGCCACCCGATCCAGCACGCGCGCACTGGCCGGACTGATGACATCGCGATCCAGGGCGAAGTGAACATTACGCGGCACTTTGAGAATGATGGGCGCAACGGGGGGCGGTTCTACTGGGGGAGGGGCCGCTGTGACACAGCGAGGGGGGGAAGAGGGCGGCTGACTACTGGGGCGTTCTGGTTTGGTCCCATCGCTGGCTCGAATCGTAGCAGTCACAGCGGGTTCAGAAGTGCCGTAGAGCGGGTGAGTGGCGATCGCGCTGATTTGATCCCCGACTCGCATGCCATTGAGTGTGGTGGAAAAGTCACCATTTTCGTTAGGTTCCACCGTGGCGATCGCTTGATTCAGCGCCCCATAGCCATCACCACTCCCCACGACACGATACAACTCCACCTTAGAGCCGGGGTCAGCCTTGCCAAACACCTCGACGGCCGAGCTTTGATCGCTGGTGGCCGTGGGTGCGCCTAAGGCCACAAATTCCTGAGTCGTAAACTGGGGCGCATCAATCGCCGCATTCCCGGTTTCCAGGCGGCGGAAGAAACTATTGCGGGGTGGGTTGGGGCCATCCCCTTTCTGGTACGCTAAAACCCCTGTATCCTGCTGCGTCACCAGGTCAATGCTCAAGCCTTCCAACGCGAGAAATTGATTGGCTAGAATGCTGATGCGTTCGCTGGTGGGATAGGCCGCCACGACTACCCCCGGCCCCGCCTGGTAACTGATTTTGTTATCCTGCACCGTGTGATTGCCGCCCATCAGATACACGGCTGCCCGTCGCAGTCGGCGGCCATTAAAGGAAATCTGGTTATTACGAATTTCCACGGCTCCCGCTGGCTTGAACAGGTAAATCGCGCTGCCATCATTGCCACAAATCACGTTGCCAGTGACTTTGGCCTGATCCACTTCCCCTTCCAACCGGATCGCATCGGGCATCCCCGCTAACCCATTGCTGAGAATGACGTTTTCTGTCACTTCCATGCGCTCGGCGTTGACGGCGGTGATGATGCCGCTGCCTTCGTGGTCGGCAATCCAGTTGCGCCGAATGATGGTGTTTTCGCCATTGAAGACAGACACTCCAAAGGCCGAGCGAGTGCCCTGGGTCCGGGCGGCACCATCGGCAGAGGGGGGAATCCCAATCCAGTTATTTTCGATCACCGTGCGGCGGGCCGGAAGATCATCCTCATAAAAGGGCGAGAAATTGGCTGGAGTGGGATGTTTGCGAATATCCGGCGGTGCGAACGGATGAGCAATGAAGATGTCGGCTGGAGGGGTGCTGGCGGTTTCTTGGTGGTCGGAGGTGAAGCCATACAAACTTAAGCCCCGGATTGTGATGTTATTGGCCTCCACACTCAAGCCCCGAAACACTTCCTGGCCGGGAGCCGGGGTCAGCGCCACGATGGGAATGGGCATCGGTAATTCGGTGATGGCAGAGCGATCGCTCTTGTACCCCGGTTGGGTCGTGCCATCAATGGCCATGCCTTCTACCCGTAACGGAGGCAACACACTGGTTAACTGAATCGTAGTCTGATCCGTTGGCAGATTAAACTCGATCGCAAAGCGGCTGGCGGGGCTGGTTTGGGCCTTCTCCGCGTCGGATAGCTGGGTCAAGGGCAGAGTGCCATTCACAATGGAAATGGCTTCCCGCAATGTCAGGGCGGCATCCGGCTGAATGGTGTCCTGGTTGCTGTTGACAATCAGCCGCAGGGTTTGAGCGGGCGGCGATGCCACCGGCAGCGGTTCTGCCGGGACGGAGGGAACGCTCCCCAGGAGAATGAAAGCAGTCGTGAGAAATAGGTAGTTCTGATTCATTGCGCGATGCCCTCAGAGTCGGGTTGGGCTGGCACAGTAGTTTGTGCGGCGGTGGGTGTGGGTGTGGGGAGAACGCTGGTGGGGGCCGTCGGTTGACTGCCCACGGGTTGAATCACGGATTCTTGTTGTTGGGGTGGGGCCACCTGGCGACCGGGCAGGGTGATGCCAAAGCCGCTGAATAGCTGATCCAGCTTCAGGGACAGGGCGACGTATACACCATCGCGGGTGCGGCTCAGGTCGCGATCGTTGGCATTCCCGAAGTTGTAGCCCAGGGCCACCCGCAAATTAGGATTGAGGTAATAACCCAGTTCTGCGGCCAGGCCCACCTCATCAAACCCAATCACGGATTGGCTGATCCATCGGACTTCTGCCGCCGCATCCCAACGGAAGCCGAAGCGGTAAGTCGTCCGAAACTGCCCCAGCGTGATGGCATTGGTGCCGAGCAAATCTCGCGCCAGGTAGGAAGTGGTACTGCGGAGGGCAAACTTGCCGTAAAACTCCCAGCGGAAGTTGGGCGCGTAGATGGCTTCCACGGCAAAGAGATGCACGTTGGAGCCAGTCCCGCTACCAATCAGGATGGTATCGGGGGTGGTGGCGGGATTTTGGCGATATTCGTACCGCAGTAGAGCGTTGAACTTATCGTCTGCCGGATTGCGATAGGCCAGACCCACCTTCAGGTTGATCGTATCGGCCAGCCCCGAATCAACCAGTAACTGGTTGGCAAAGTTGGCTTGCTGGTAGCGGCCCAAGACCGTGAAGGCGGGGGAGAGTTTGCCAGCCGCCGCCGCAGAAATCACCATTGTGTCGCTACTGTTGTCGCCATCCCGAAATTCAAATCGCCCATTGGCTTTGAAATTGGGATTGTCGGTGTAGTCCATGCCGATGGAATAGCTGCTGTAGTTGGAGAGTCCCAGGGCGGCGGCACTCTGGCCCACGGCGAGAGGTTGGACGAATTGCTGGCCGGCGGCGGTGTAGGCAAAGAGATCGGCTGCCACCCGCTCGTATCCCAGGCTCAGGCGTAAGCCGGGGGCGAGGCGAATACCGTGACGGAAGCCCATCGCTGATTGACTGGACCAACCGTTGATGCCATTGAGGATGGAGTAGCGGCTGGTGAAGGTGGTGTCGTCTGAGAGTTTGCGATCGCTAATGATGTCGAAACTGGTAAACGAGTTGGTGCCCACCTGAGTCGTGTCATCCAAGAATTGTTGGGCGACGCGCAGGGTGACATCGGGCGAAACGGCCCAGTCCAGCCCCACGGTGGTCCGGCTGGGGTAGAGCGGATCGGGCGTGCTGCCCAGGTTGCGTTCATCCTGTACCCGAAAGACGAGATTGTTCAGGATGGGATAGTTTAACCGGGAGACGATTTGATTGGTGTCGGCCTCTAACCGACCAGGAAAAATTCGATCCTGGCGCGATCGCCGCACATAGTCTAGCCCCAACTCTACTGGCCCAATCTTCTGGCTGACTCCGGCCCGGAAGGTGGACAGGCTATTGTCTACTCGGCTCCCCGGAATCGGCTCCTGGGTGGGAGCAAACAAATCACCCAAGCCCACCGTTGAGACGGCAGTAATCCCGCGCACTGCTGGGGCAATGCCAAAGTTGACCTCGCGATCGAACTGGACGGTGGCCTGTGTGGTGGGGGTGAGGCGGGCCGTGACATCAGCCCCATAGCGGGTTTGGCCAGGGGTGAAGCTGGTGGTGGCGTTGTTGGTGAATCCGGCTTCCACGGAGCGGTAATAGGCCCGACCCAGCAATCCTGGGGTGATGGTGCCAGTAAACTCAAAGCGGTAAGCATAACCGCCAATGTCCCCCCGAAAGACCGAGTCAAAATCAGAGCGGGCCACTTCCGCGACAAACTGGGCATCCTGCCCCAGGGACACCATCAGGTCGCCCCCGTAAACCTCCAGGCGCTGGTCTCCCTGGTCTTCTCGCAGGTAGGTAAACCCGGCCCAGATTTCCCGGCCCAGTTCCCGCGAGAAGTTATATTGGGCGCGTCCGGCGTAGAGTTTGCCCCCATCTTGCAGGCTGTCGAATTGATAGGTGGCGACGATCTGGCGGCGCAGGGTGCGGCCATAGGGGTCAAAGTCAAGCGCCTGAATGTTGCGGCGAAACAGAATCGCCCCGCGATCGTAATCAATCTCGTAGTCTACGCCCCGATACAGAGGCTTCCGCTCAACCACGGTGCCGGGGCGGAGCAGTTCTTCCGTTTCTAAAAAGAGATTTTCACTGCCTGCAATCACCAGGCGACGAGAGAGGAAGTAATAGCCACTGGTGCCATTGGGGGCGATCGCATCTCGCTGGAATCCGCTGATATTGTTGGCGTAGGCCATCGTAATTTGCAGATCACCCAGGTTGTAATTGGCCTTAAACCCGTGGAGTTGGCGCGTTGTGGCGGTGTAAAACTGGGAGGCGCGAGCAAATTCATTGGTGGTGTAGTCGCCCCACATCACATAATCGGACCCCGCCCCAAAGACTGGCGATGTGCGCTCGAATTTGAAATAAACGCTGTCAATCGAGGGCGTCAGGTAATCCACGGTGGAGCTGTCGCCATAGACGGGATAAACCTGGTCACAGAACTGCGGATCACGGAAGAGGCGCGTGGCCCCTCGACAATCCTCGTTTAATGGACGTTGATTGTTAAATGCCCCAGTAAACAGCCATTCTCCAATGCGGCCCTGGGCGAAGGCGGCGGTGCTGAAGTCTACCCGGTAGCCCTGATCCAGCAGGCTGGGGCGCAAGAAGTTTTCAAAGCTGTTGTAAAAGTCCAGTCCCGCCTGCCCAAAGCGGAGGTTGACCTGCCCCGACACAATGAAGGGCCGCAAATTGGTAATGAATTCTGCCTGGGTGTAAGCTTCCAGAACTTTACTGGAGGGGCTGGGCGTCAGGAAGGACGGTTGATTACTCGGTGGATAGGGCAGATTCGTCGCCGGAGGTACAGGATTGACGGATGGCGGCGGCGAGAGGGTGGGGCGCTTCAGTTCATTTTGGGTGACGAATGCCGCTCGATCGACCGCAGCCCGGACGCGCACCGTCTGGGGATCGAGGGAGGATTGCAGTTGTGCCCGGAACTGTCCATTTTTGGCTAACACCTGGAAGCCAGGACGGTCTTTGTCGTAATCTGCGCCAACAAATTTTCCGGCACTGGCGGTCAGGGTGACAACGGTATCTTTTGCGATCGCCTGCCCTGCTTCGTCTAAAATTCGCCCTTCCACCGTTAGCGCCGATCGCCCATCTGCCGGAATCCGAGACTCTTTGAAGGGCAGAAATTCGATTTTGGCTGCCGTTTCCTTGACGGTGACGGTGACACTGGTGGGGGGGATGCCTTCCACCTGCAAGACCAGCGTATTCTCACCGGGTTTCAGGGGAATTTGATACCA
This sequence comes from Leptolyngbyaceae cyanobacterium bins.349, assembly GCA_033764685.1. Lineage (GTDB taxonomy): Bacteria > Cyanobacteriota > Cyanobacteriia > Leptolyngbyales > Leptolyngbyaceae > JSC-12. The sequence goes on along the minus strand of JANRIS010000030.1, from coordinate 11,586 downwards.
GACCTGGCGGGTGCGATTGGTGGTCGGGTCATCCTGACGCTGGGTCGCGATCGTGGAGGGGAGGGGTTGCCCATTCACCAACACCTGGATGGGCGTTCCCGTGAGATATTGCACCACCAAATCTGTAGTCGGTTTGCTCGTCACCGACGTAGCCGGACTCAGAATTTGCAACGATTCTGACGTGGCCTGAGCCATTGGCGGGGTTGCTGATGGCTCGGTGGCTGGCGGTGGGGGTGGGGTGGGAGTCACCTCCGCTGCGAGTTCTAGATTGGGCGATTCCAGGAATGCCGATGCTTCGGTGGCGGTAGCGGCGATCGCTGGGGTTAAAGTGTTCAGTAACGTTGTCAGGAAGCTCAATTGAGCGATGAAATACAGTCGCATGTTATCGCTGCCCCTCTCTAAAACTCGGTGTCACTGCAAAGTTCATACGAGCCATGCCACCCGGAGCGAGCCGCACCAAACGAGATGGAGCATTCGCCTCAATGCGGTACAGGTTGGGAGCCAGTGTGTAGCCCGGTAGGCTGGTCAAATCCAGGGTGCCGCTGCGATTCCCCGCGATCGCGTAGGGTAAGGAGAATAATCCATTCGCGTCAGTGGTGATCCGGTTGCCATCGTCCATAAACACGACGGCGTTCGGTACACCCGGTTCTCCGGGTTGTTGTTCGCCATCAAAGTTTTTATCGACAAATACCCGCCCGATGATGGTGCCACAGTCCGACAAAATCCCAGGTCGAATGCGGAGTAAGTGTGTCGCTGGATTACTGCTTACTTCACCGCCTGCGGGGTTCCGAGCACGCGCCACGGCCAGGTTGCGCCCGGTACCGCGCACGGCATCAGGCGTGAGTAAGGCGGCGTAAACAATGGTCAGAGTTTGTTGAGGGGCCAGACTGGGGTAGGTGAAGGTCACGATCTGCCCATTCACGCTGACTCCGGACAGATTCACGGGGGTTTCTGCACCACCCGTATTTAAGGCCGCCCGCGCTGAGTTGTTGACATACCGCAGTCCCAAAGGCAGGGTATCGGTGACTGTCAGATTGGTTAAGGTGCTGTTTCCGGAATTCTTGACGAGCAGCCGGTATATTACAGTGTCCCCTGGTTCAGCCGCCCCGCGATCGCCCACCTTAATAATTTCCAGGCGTTCCTCAACCAGAGGGACTCGTACTTCATTCGATCGTACGGTTTGAAACGGCCCACCTGGGACACTCCGAAAGTTTGCGGTGGCAGTGTTGGGAATAATCGTTTGGGCATAGGATGCCAGTCCAGAGGAACCAAGACTCCCAGCGACTACACCCACAATGGCGCAGCGCAGAAGCCTGAGTCCCAACGGTGTTGTTGGAGAACTCATCCAGAAGCTCAGAAGTATTCAAAGGTATACAGTGTGGAGCTTAAACGGCGAGACCAGCAACAAGAAGCATCAGCTCGTAGGAGCCAGAAAGGTGTGAGTTAAAAAGGTGTGAGCCAAAAGTGTGTGAGTGAAAGCGCTCAATAACTCTGGACAATATGTTCAGAGGCTAGACCACGGACAAAGTCAGCGACATTCCGTAGTTTTACGGTTTTGGCTAACTCTTCTAGCGATAGCTCTAGTGCCACCAACATCCTTCTAAAGGATGCATGTAAAAGCAACAGATAAAGGCTAACCTACCGCCTCTATTGTCACAGAGTCAAGTTTTTCGCAATAGAAATATTCTTGCAGGGGGGGTTAAACGGGCGCGATCGCGGCTTTTAAGCTGCGGCAGAACTCCGAGATTTCACGCAAACTTTGCTCCGGGGTCTGCTCGGCTAATCGTTTGACAAAGGCACTCCCCACGATTACGGCATCTGCGCCCCAATCCATTACCTGACGAGCCTGATCCGGTTGAGAAATGCCAAAGCCCACCCCAATGGGTTTGTCTGTGACACCGCGCAATTCCACGACCAGATCTTTGACTCTAGATTCCAGTTGGGTTCGCATCCCCGTCACCCCAGTCGTACTCACCAGATAAATGAAGCCCTGAGAGCGTTCTGCGATCGCGGCGATGCGTTCCGGTGGTGTGGTGGGGGCCACCAGTAAAATCACTTCGATGCCGTGGGCTTGAGCGGGTTGTAACAAAATCTCTGCTTCTTCCAGCGGTAAATCGGGAACCACCAGCCCCTTGACTCCCGCCGCCGCAATTTCTTGCAGAAACGCTGCTACGCCGCGATTCAGGATGGGGTTGTAGTAAGTAAACAAGATAATCGGCGATCGCAAGTCAGGGCTAACTCGTTGCACCATCGCCAGTACCGATTCCAGCCGCGTTCCTCGCTGGAGTGCTCGGGTGGCAGCGGCCTGAATCACAGGCCCATCGGCCAGCGGGTCAGAATAAGGCACCCCCAGTTCGATCAAATCAGCACCGGCTTGATCCAGCAGTTTCAACGCCTGTTCAGTCGTTGCTAAATCTGGGTCTCCGGCAGTAATAAAGGGAATCAACGCACAACGGGCATGACTCCGCAGATGCTCAAAGCATTGGGAAACAGAAGTCATTTGGGATTACTGGATGTTCTATACAACGAATTTGCGGCAATGGAGCTTAGACCCGTTAACTCAAGGAGACTTGTCAGACTGAGGCGGTTGAGCGGCAGCCTGCTCAGCTTCAATTTCTGCCTGTAACTGCGCCAACTCTTCCGGCGTTAATGCTTCCAGGCGTTTTTGCAAAACAGCCTCCTCATAGTCCTTGCGTTGTTGATGATAGGTCATTGAACCTGTCATGGCTCGCCCGACGTAGGTCAACAGCCAACCCATTAACCCCCCTACCAACAGGGCTTGAGTCCAGATCCCGGCGTTCGTCGCGTCAAATCCTAGCACTTGAAACAAAACATAAATCAAGCCACTGGCGGCAAAGACACCGAACCCAATGCCAATTACATCAATTCGGCGCATTTAACTGGGAATCTCCCGACGTTTGGGACGGAAGTTCAAAAATGGGGAGAGCAACAATAAGCCTGGAAAGAAGAAAAATACCAAAAAATACATAAATCCCCGTTCAAAGGAGCTGGCAACGTACCAGCGGGTGTTTAAGTAAAAGTACAAAACGGCTGGAATAACGACCAGAAATGCTCCCGCTAACACCAGATACAGAAGGGCAATCAGCATGACTTCTACCAGTTCCAAGGTTGACAGTTGCTCCTCACCACCGGAGGAATGCCAATATTTTACCGTTTGCCCGCACCAAGACGCGATTCTCACGATAGTGATTATTTCCGATCGCGATAAGCTTGCATAAATCTCCCATTTGATGATGGAATGGTACGATGTAATTCCTGGTTTATACCAACGGTTCATGGGGGCATGGCGGAATGGTAGACGCTACGGACTTAGACAACTGAGCCTTAGTGAAGAAATTCATTAAGTGACGGCTCTCAAATTCAGGGAAACCTAAGTCGGATTTGATTCTGATAGGGCAATCCTGAGCCAAGCCACATTCGGCCTTTGTTCCACCGGGATCGTGGTGATCCTTTTCCCGGTTGATGACAAGACGATGTGGAAGGTGCAGAGACTCGACGGGAGCTACCCTACCACTGCGATCGCTTATTTGCGGTTTCGGTGCGGGTAAAGGGAGAGTCCAATTCTCAAAACCCTGCCTTTTATCAAGGCATTTGCAAGGGTAACAGTGAAAGCTGTAGGAGAATGAAAATCCGTTGACCGCAAGGTCGTGAGGGTTCAAGTCCCTCTGCCCCCATTTAAAGCGTCGTATGGCAGTTTAATTAATCCGGAAGGTTTGTCGTAACTTTAACTGAATTCAGTGTGAAGCCGAGGTTTGTGTAATTTTTGTTGCTCCTATCCAGAGTTGCTTTTGCTGCAAAGAGGGGCAATGTTATATTCATACTGTTATTCATTCGTGCTTGTAGAGGTTTTTTTGGATAATGGTAAGCCTGTCTACTGAACTTCTTTCTAAGTAAATTTTTTTACTTGCGTGATGTAAGTCACAGGGTTCTTACCGTTCAATCACCGCTGTGTTGTTGATTTGTCACTGATCAATCTTGGCAAATCTTTATGATTAAGAAGTCAGGTTTGCGTAATCTTTGCTGAAATGGCAGTAGTTAGGTTAGTCGCGATCGCAATGGCATGGCTCAATCAACCATTGGTTGGTGAACGATGCTCAACCAAGATTGTTTATTGCTGCTAAATCAGGGTCGGAATAATACCTTTACACATGCTGAGTCGTTATGATGATCGGGGAGCCTATCCACAATCTGCCATCCAATGAAAGCTCCTATCGGGCAGCTAGACAAAATCACTCGATCCAACATTCTCAAGAGAACATTTATACGTTTTTGTTGGAAATCGTGCGTAAATGGCCGCCTGAAGAAGTTTTGCTGGAATTCAAACGGTTGTTCATCTACCATGTCGATTCCATCAATTCAGGTGCAATGCAGGCCGTTTATGACATCGTTTTTGCCAACAATCGGGAGGAGTTCAAAAATACCATCAAACGGTGTTGCTACATCCTAGTCAATAACTGGGATGCTAGCCGCAACTTTAAACCGATTCAAGATCTGGTCAAGCTGTTTTCCGATCCGTCGTTTAATCGTTATACCGCTTCACCAACCCTCAAACGATTACGCATCTGGATTAACGAGTTTGTTGAAAGTAAGGATTTTGAGGAATTAAAGCTATTCACCTCGCGCTACGAGGATCGGGTTCAGGGTCCGTGGGTATCCCGTTACACGTCTTACTTGCTGGTGCCTCAGTATATTGATCTCAAGAATCCGCTAGAACAGCGCGAAGCCGCTAGAGCTTTATCCAAACAGCTCAAAGACCGCTTTAAGTTTGATTTGGCCATGTACGTGGCCAAGTCGGAAATTCATGCATCGAGCGATCGCGCGGCCAAAAACCCGACAGGTCTGGGGGATGAAGCTCTGCGTTTGATCAAGCTCATTGTGGCGCGGCGCGGAAAATTTAGTTATGGCAACCTGGCGAACATTTTTCTACAACAGGTTCATCAACTTTCCTACGAAGAATTTAAGCAAAGTTTACAGCGCTATTTAGTCTTTTCGGTTGACAATAAAAATTTTGCCGAAACCTTACGGGCCAAAATCAGCGAAAAGCTCGATAACTTGTATCAGAATCACAATCAGGATGTGATTAGTGATGGTTTATTGCTTCGCACTTGTAACCGGATTATTGACACACTGACAACTGAAAATCAAACCGAACCTTCGCCATTATTTATTCAATTGCTGAGTCATGGTAGCCCCATTACCTTAGTGATTGTGTTGCTGAAGTTAATTCTCATTTCGCCCTACTCCCGCACCCATTTGGAAGCTCGTATTGCTGGGCTAATTCAGCATTATCAGAACTATCCTGATGAAGAATGTGATTGGGTTGTGAACTTTCTAGAGATTTTTAACGTTACATTTGCGATTCATGCGGAAAATGTCCAGTACAACCTGGTCAAGATGGATGCTGAAGCCCCCCATGAACCCAAGGTATTTGATCCTGATACCTATCGTATTTTTTCGCAGCTCCGGTACGAAAATAAGTTAGATTTACTGCCGCCGATCGCTCCACCTGACGATCTGCCGCTAGACGATGATTTGTAGTGGGCCTTTTGTGGCTATAACGCTCGGTTATCGGACTCGGTGTTGATCGAGCCAGGAGAGGCCCGCACCGAGCGCCTCTGCGATCACGCTGACTAACCGATAACAGGCCACCACCGCCAGCACCACGGCAGATGGGTAAACAGTGCCCAGGAGCGCGATCGCTGTGGCTTCAAAGATCCCCAATCCTCCTGGTGCGCCTGGAACCACCAGCCCCAGCAACCAGGCCAAACTAAACCCACTGAACAGGAAGGGCACCTGCGCCAGAGCAAAGGGTGCGATCGCCCAAAACACCGCCAAAAAGCCGACTCCCCGCAGGAGCAAAAAGACGAGATTACCAACCAATGCCAACCAAGGGTAGTGGGTGAGGTGGGAGGGAGTTGTGATGGCATGAGTAGGCAATGCCTTTTGCTTCGTCTGGGCAAGGCGCTGCAATACGGGGTTCAAAACCCTGGGATGGATCAGCAACAACGTGATCAGCAATCCCAGACAAAGCCCAATCCAGAGGCCGTTACCGTAGTTGCGGGCGATCGCCTGCCCCCCCAGTAACGCCACCAGCAACGCTGATATGGCCATGAGTAAGGGTTCGAGCAACACACTCACCGTTGCCGTCTCCAGCGTGGCACCCGCCTGCGTGGCTGCCGTGACTCGTCCGTAGTAATGCCAGACGTTTCCCGGCAAGTATTTGGCAATATTGGTTTGCAGATAGGCTGGAATCAGTTCTCCCATCGCTACTTCTTGCCGCAAATCTCGCTGCAAAACCCGGCTCCAGACCCAACCCGCACAAATGTGAGCGGTTAAGGTTATTCCTAGCGCGATCGCCAGACAGGCCCAACCCGCCGCGTCAATCCGAATTGCTGCCACATCCTGCCAGTGTTGGCGCAGCACTTGCAGCAAAAAAAACAGCACTGCTCCCGCAATCAACCAGCGTAGAAAGGGTTTCAGCCGTCCCACTATCGACTTCATTCGTTGGCAAATCCCCAAACAGCCTCTTCTAGGGAACCATATTTCTCAGCAGAATCGCAAAAAGATCTAAAGGCAAAAGGCTTCTCCCCTCAAATCAGCGTTATGCTTACAGCAATTTTGAACGAAAAAATTGCAAGGAAAATTTGCAGGGAAAATGATTATGCGTGTTTTACTGCTCTACCCACAATTTCCTAAAAGTTTTTGGTCATTTGAAAAAGCCTTAGAACTGGTCGATCGCAAAGCCATGATGCCGCCTTTGGGATTAATCACAGTCGCGGCCATCCTGCCTCAAGCCTGGGAGTTCAAGTTAGTCGATCGCAACGTAGAGGAGGTTTGTGAGGCGGATTGGGAGTGGGCAGACATCGTCATTCTCTCGGCCATGATTGTGCAACGAACAGATTTCTTGTTCCTGATTCAGGAAAGTAAGCGACGGGGTAAGCGGGTAGCCGTGGGCGGCCCTTACGCGACGGCGCTGCCCCACGAAGCGGAAGCCGCAGGAGCCGATTACTTAATTTTGGATGAAGGAGAAATTACACTGCCCCTCTTTGTCGCGGCAGTGCAACAGGGGCAACCCGATGGCATTTTTCGGGCCAATGGGGAGCGGCCAGACGTAACCACAACGCCGATTCCACGTTTTGACCTGTTAAATCTGAACGCTTACGACAACATGGCCGTTCAGTTTTCGCGGGGGTGTCCCTTTCAGTGCGAATTCTGCGACATTATTGTGTTGTACGGTCGCAAACCTCGCACCAAAACCCCGGCTCAACTGCTGGCCGAACTGGAGCGGTTGTATGAATTGGGCTGGCGGCGGATGATTTTCATGGTGGATGACAATTTCATTGGCAACAAGCGCAATGTCAAATTGTTTCTGCGTGAGCTAAAAGATTGGATGGCCGAGCACGACTACCCCTTTTACTTCAATACGGAAGCTTCTGTTGATCTGGCGAATGACCCGGAACTGATGGAATTGATGGTGGAATGCAACTTCAATGCCGTGTTTTTGGGGATTGAAACCCCTGATGAAGCCAGTCTTTCCCTGACGCAAAAACACCAGAACACGCGGAATTCGCTCTCAGATGCAGTGGATACCATTACGCAAGCGGGTTTACGAGTGATGGCAGGTTTCATCATTGGGTTTGACGGGGAAGCCCCTGGAGCGGGCGATCGCATTGTGCGCTTCGTAGAGCAAACCTCCATTCCCACCGCCTTCTTCAGTATGTTGCAGGCTCTTCCTGATACGGCCCTCTGGCATCGCCTGGAAAAAGAAGGACGACTGCGAGACACCCTCAACGACATTAACCAGACTTCCCTGATGAACTTTGTCCCCACTCGCCCCTTAGAAGACATTGCGCGCGAGTTCATTGCCGCCTTCTGGGAACTGTACGACCCCCTGCGCTATCTGGAACGCACCTATCAGCATTTCCTCAAATTAGGTGCTCCCAAATGCCCCAATCGTCTACGAAAAGTGAGTTGGACGAGTATTCGGGCGCTAGGAATCATTTGTTGGCGGCAGGGTGTTCTCCGCAAAACTCGCTGGAAGTTTTGGCTCTACCTGATGGGCATTTTTCGCCACAATCCCCAAGTGTGGCAGCATTACCTGTCGATCTGTGCTGTGAGTGAACATTTTCTGGAATATCGGCAAATTGTGCGAGATCAGATTGAAGCTCAACTGGCAGAGTATTTAGCAAATGAAGTTCGCTTTCAGATTCAGCCAGAACGACGAGCCGAAGCGATCAGTCATTAACGTTCTCAAAATCGTTGGCAAGCATCATACCCATCCGCTTTCAGCCAACGATTTTGAGCGATGTTCACAGTTCTAGCCATCTGGTCAGGAAATCTCGTAGCTGTGGGGCCGGTGGTGAGGCAGGGAGACGCGATCGCGTTTATTGGAAGTCCAGGTTACAGCACTGGGTCACATTGCCACGTTGAGATCATCCTGCCGGGGAGAGGGGCAGTGAACGCGATCGCGTGGTTGTCGAGGTGAGGGGTGGAGTAAGGTAAATTATTTATCTATTAATTTCACCCAAAAATATTTAACTCAATGCCAGGGTAGTATAAAGAAAAGTTTTGGCTATCACACAAATGGTCAAAACTTTTTATCTGAACTGATAAGTTACTTGAAAAATCTTTGTTCGTTACCGACTAAGCTTTTCGAGTGAATTAATCTATGGATTGATTCTTAGTATTTCTCAGATTAAATCATCACCAATATTTCTAATGACACGATTTGGTATTTTCTGTCCACCTGCCATTGGGCACCTTAACCCCATGTGTACTCTTGCCTTCGAGCTTCAGCGCCGAGGCCACACAGTTATCTTGTTTGGTGTGCCTGATGCTTTGGAAAAAGTAGCAACCCTTAACCTGGAAATTTCGGAAATTGGTGCAGTTGATTATCCTAAAGGGAGCATTGATTCTACTTACAAAACTCTAGGAACGTTAACAGGGAAGGCAGGACTAGAATTTACAATTGATTTTTTTAGGCGAGAAATGCGAATGTTATTTCGCGAGGCACCCCAAGCGATTAGGGAAGCAAATATTGATGTATTGATCATCGATCAAGTTTCCTCAGCGATGGCGACTGTTGCCGATTACCTTGACCTGCCTTTTGTCACAGTCTGTAATGCAATGCTGATCCACCGGGAGCCAGCTGTCCCCCCCTACTCTACCCATTGGGCTTACTCAACAAAGCCTTGGGCTAGGGTGCGTAATCGTATAGGTAACGCACTCATTAATTCCTTGACCCGCGATTTATGGCAGAAAATCGTTGAGCAGCGCCAAAATTGGAATTTGCCACCCTATCAAAGGCGAGACGACTCCTATTCCCCTCTCGCCCAGATATGCCAACTCCCAAAGGCGTTTGACTTCCCCCGTGAACGCCTTCCAGCCCATTTTCATTACATCGGACGCTTTCAAGATCCGTCAGGGACAGAACCTATTACATTTAATGGCATTGACTTTCCCTTCGATCGCCTTAACGGTCAACCTCTTATTTATGCTTCGTTGGGCACGTTGCAAAACCAGCGCCCAGAAATCTTTGAATGTATTGCCCAGGCATGTTCGTCATTGGAAGCTCAGCTTGTTATCTCCCTCGGAAATCCCAAAGCGCAACCCATGGATTTTCCTGGTAATCCCATCGTTGTGCCGTTCGCGCCCCATCAAAAATTAATTGAGCGATCCACAGTTGTGGTTACCCATGCGGGGATGAACACAGTGTTAACGGCCCTTGGTTGTGGCGTTCCGCTTGTAGCAATTCCGATTACCAATGAACAACCGGGCATTGCAGCACGGCTAGCACGAACGAAGGCTGGAAAATCGTTGCGACTGAGTAAAGTTAACGAAACAACACTTCGGGCAGCGATTGCAGAAGTCCTTACGGAACCCAGCTACCGTGAGAACGCTCAGCGGATGCAAAAGAGCATTCAAGCATCGGGTGGGGTTGAGAGAGCAGCCGATATTCTTGAACAAGCTGCTCAGACACGGCAACCTGTGATGGGCACCCCAGGCGCTGACATCTGAGTAAGGGCCGTTCGCCGGAAGTTGTGGGTTGATACTCCGACCAGATCCACGCGATCGCAAGCTTCCCGCAACACCTTATGAGCCGCCGCGCTGCTTCGCAGATACCGCAAGGGTCCGGTTGTTGCTGCAACTGATGAAGGAGTATTACAACCCGAAGAATCCTGAGAGCGACCTGGTGAATCTGAAGGTCAGGGTCGAGGCTCTGGAGCGGAGGTTAGGCCAGGTGTAAAAGTGCTACTTCTGAAGCGATCGCGACCTGCTGCTCTGACCAATCCCATTCGTGTCCTGTGTATCATAGAACAGTATTCAAGTGTCTTGCGGATCTGACCAGAGCTGCAATGAGCACGACGGGAACTCAGGAGATGAGATTAACGACATCGTAGGAGAGACAACCGGGATGATTGCAGTCATTGATAAAACACCCATGTCCTTCGATGAATTTATCGATTGGTATCCAGAGAATTCGGAGAACCGCTACGAGTTAAGACGAGGGGTTGTCATTGAAATGCCGAAACCGAAAGGCAAGCATTCCAGATTAGCGGGTGATCTGGCGTTTGATTTGGGTACGACCATTCGCCAAGCAAAGTTGCCCTATTTCATCCCCAAAGAGTGTGTGATCAAAGTGGCGGACGACACGGGCTATGAACCCGATATTGTCGTTTTAGACGAAACGGTGATCGCCGATGAATCTCGGTGGGAGCAAGAATCGATCATTACCCTGGTACAAACCATCAAACTAGTGGTGGAGGTTGTTTCAACCAATTGGCGCGATGATTACCTGGTGAAATTAGCCGACTATGAGGCGTTCGGGATAGGGGAATATTGGATTGCAGATTACCTGGGCATCGGTGGGCGACGGCACATCGGCTCCCCCAAACAACCGACTTTGACCATTTGCACTCTGACGGAAGGAGAATATGACCTCCAGCAATTTCGTCACGCCGATCGCGTGAGTTCCCGTGTCTTCCCAGAATTGTTGCTGACCGTTGACCAGATTTTTCAATCAGGACAGTAAGACGGGCAATCACGCTTCTTAAGTGAGTTTAGTGGCGTAGCGATCGCGGCTGTTGCTGCAACTGATGGCGGAGTATTACAGCCCGAAGAATCCTGAAAGCGACCTGGTGAACCTGAAGGTCAGGGTGGAGGCGTTGGAACAGAGGTTGGGGCAGGGGTGAGGGGCGCAACCAGAGCCTAAGGTTTGAGAACTTTGCAAATACTTTGCAAATATTGCTGTGAACGCTCTAATCTTGTAATCCCATTAATTTGCTAACAGCAAAATAGGCTAAATAGAAATATTGGGTAATGCTTGTTTAAACGCGGTTAAAAGGGCTTCGTCTTTGCCAACATTATTCAAAATCTTTGTTTCTAGAGATTTTCTATTTTGCAACCCTAACTTTCTTGAGAAATTGCTAGGGCGTGTCATCAATTAAGCAGAATGACACTAGCGGCTAAATAAATTCCTCCTAGGAAATTCTGCGCTCGCTTGTCATACCGTGTAGCAATCGCTCGGTACTGCTTCAACTTGGCAAAAAAGTTCTCAATCAGATG
>JANRIS010000019.1:0-250105 GCA_033764685.1 Leptolyngbyaceae cyanobacterium bins.349 | reverse complement strand
ATTCGACGCGATTTTGTTTGAACCCACAAAGTCTAGTGGTCTGTCAAGACTGTTTTGCTGGGTTGAAAACCCTCAAAACACTTGATAATTGGGTTTTGTAGATTTGAGGGGCACCTCAAATCTATCCTGACGGACTACTAGACCAGCTAAACGTGAGGTAGGGGGCGATCAACCGCGATCGCCCCCCGACTAAAGACTCAAATTCTGCTATCCTCCTTGCAAGACTGATCGAGCAGACTTGAGAATATGCTGAAACGCTTGACTAGATGGCTTCCTGGTTCTTCTCGCCAGTGCGGATGCGAATGATGGAATTGACTGGGGTGATGAAAATCTTGCCGTCCCCAATTTCACCCGTCCGGGCAGCCACAATAATTTTGTCAACGACCATATCTACCTGGTCATCTTCAACCACAATTTCAATCTTGAGTTTTTGCAAAAACTCAACCGTATATTCAGACCCCCGGTAACGCTCCGTTTGCCCCTTCTGCCGTCCAAATCCTCTGACTTCAGAAACTGTCATGCCAACAATCCCAGCGTTGACCAGTGCAATTTTGACTTCATCTAATTTGAATGGGCGAATAATCGCTTCTACCTTTTTCAACTCCGTCACTCCTTAGCGTATATGTGTGGCTTCATTGTCTCGCATGACACTTTCTATCACCGTCAATAGCGGCGTTTTTGTAATAAAAAATACAATTTTCGCCGCGATCGCCATCGGTCTGCATCACTCCATCAATCGGCCAATCAGCATGATATCTAATTCAGTAGAAGATTTTCCACTAATTGACGTTTGAATTGTATGCATAGGTCCCACTTCACCACAAGCATCTTGAGCGTAAAGTTATGCTGGCTGGACAGGTCGTTTAGCGGGACGGTCGTTTAGCGGGACGGTAGAAGGGGGCGCACAATCAGAAAGCCCGTCCCAAAGGCGGTGATGACAATCAAGCAAATGATCAGAATTAACCACCAGGTACTGATCTCAGCAGATGGTTCGGTGGCATTGGGTGGTGCGGTGGGAACGGGTTGTTCCGTAAACAAGGGTTCTGCAATGGGCGGTGCAGAGACTAGAGAAGCTTCTGGGCGATCGCGATGGGTCAATTCTGTCCCTGAGGCCACATCGGAGATCAGGCCCGTGGAGACACTCCCCCAGGTGGGATCAGCAATTTGACGCAGATGCAGCGCCGACTGGACCACCCGTTCAATCTCCAATCGTAATTGCTGATTCTTCTGCGTTAACTCCTGATTTTGAGTTTTAAGGGATTGCAAGGTCGTTTGAGTGGTTTGCAATTCCGTTGCAACTTCGCGGTACAACGAAATGGGCACAGAAGGCGATTGGGCAGGACTACCCGGAGCCGATGCAGGTTTGGGCATGTGGGCGGGCTGTCCATTCACTTTGGCATTGACATTTGTCATAGACACCGAGTAATAGCGAATACAGAAAGAAGATGCCCACTAAGATAACTGCATTCTGCAAAAACGCACGTTTTTCTTGAAAGAGGCAATTCTTTACGCAACTTGGGCGATCGCGGGTGGTGTTGGAAATGGTGCGAGGCAAGCTTGTATTCATTCAATAACGAGTAACTTCAGCTTCTATGGCTTTTTTCAAACATTCGAGAAAAACTCAAGCGCTCGACTCTTTGACTGATGAGCAAATTCAAGCAAAGGCTTATGAAATGTGGGAGGCTCGTGGTAAGCAAGAAGGTTCTCCTGAAGCAGATTGGCAAGCCGCGATCGCTGCCCTCCAAGCGGAGTCCTTGAACAACAAGAATTGGGAACAGTTTGGCGATCAGGACGATCGCGAATTTGCCCTTAAGGTAAAACAGTTCCAGTGGGAACGCATTAAAACCATCATCTCTGCCTTTGGTTTAGGTGCAACGGCGATCGCGGCGGCGGGTTTATTTTTCACTTACCTCAACGCTCAAAAAGAGCAACAACTGAATACGGAACGCCTAATCACCGATCGCTTCACTAAAGCTGTGGAACAACTGGGACATCAAGACATCGCCGTTCGCATCGGTGGCATCTACGCCCTCGAACGCATCGCCAAAGATTCGCCCAAAGACCATTGGACGGTAATGGAAATTTTGACCGCGTTTGTAAGGGAGCGATCGCCTATAGGATCAATTAAGCCCACTCAGGAAAGAGCAAAAGTAACCGAAATAAGGTCTGTCGCTACTGATGTCCAAGTCGCCCTGACAACCATAGGTAGACGAGATACTTCAAGGGATCTTGATGGAGCAATTCTCAGCTTTCAAAGAACGAATCTTACAAACGCAAATCTTTACAGAGCAAATCTTAGGATGTCTTTCTTCCCTTCTGCGAATCTTCAACAGGCGTATTTTCCTTTTGCAAACTTAAGAGGGGCGAATTTAACAAACGCTAATTTACTAAGGGCAAACTTCACAGCAGCCAACTTACAGCTAGCCGTGCTCTCTTCAGCCAACTTAGAATCAGCTTCTTTCGAACAAGCAGATTTAGAGGGGGCTAATTTGATGAATTCCAACCTTCAACAAGCAGACCTTACCTTTGCCAACTTGCGAGGCGTGTCGCTATATGGAGCTAACCTGAGAAAGGCAAAGCTCTTTAATGTAAATCTTCATGGAGTATTTCTGTCTGATGAGCAACTTGCTCAAGCATTGTTTTGTGAAACCACAATGCCAAACGGAACCATCAGCAAGCGAGACTGTCGAAGGAGAATGGGCTAACCCTGAAGTTGTTCCTGCTAATATGCTGAGTATTGAAATGGCTTAAAGAAGCAATGAAAATCAAAGCGCTCGTTTGGCAGGAAGCTGGTGTTTGGGGCGGCTCGGTGCCTGCCCTTCCAGGTTGCCATACTTGGAGCGAAACTTATGACCAATTGTTAGAAATGCTGGAAGATGCAATTCAAGGATGGTTTGCTGTAAAACTTGGGGACTAGATATGGTGCAGCTTCAGCCAAAAACGATGACAGATACCTGGGTAACAGCAACCTGGGAGGAGTTTTTGCGAGTTGCTGACGATCCAAACTACGCGAAAGCGAAGGGCTATTACTTCAACGGTCAGATGCGGGTGGAAACGGTGGGAACAGGTCCTGATCATGCAGGTGATAACACAATCATTATTTTGGCGATCGGCCTCATTTGCGGGTTAATGGGCCTTCCGGTGAAGGGGTTAACGAATTGCAGCTATCGCAAAACTGGAGTGCGGGAGGTACAGCCGGATGTTTCTTATTATGTGGGCGATCGCGCAGCCCTCGCACCCCAAGGAAGTTCTGTGGTGGATTTGGATGAAACACCTGCACCGGATTTGGCGATCGAGATCGCCGATTCCTCCATCAACGATGATTTGGGCAAAAAGCGACTGCTTTACGAAGATATGCAGATTGCAGAATATTGGGTGGTGGATGTGGAAAACAATCAAATCCTGGCATTTCAAATTATCGAGAGTGGGAGTATCCGCATTGCTCAGTCTCAAATCATTCCAGGTTTGGAGATTGCAGGATTAAATGAAACGTTAAAGCAGGCGAAACAGATGGATGATAGTCAAGTGGTTGCCTGGTTGATGCAACAGTTTCAGAAATAGCTTGGGCGATCGCGGTTACAGTGTTTACGCCGAAGAAAGCCGTTTCCCTTCTTGACCGCCCAGCAATTTGTGAGTTTCTTGTAGCAAACCTGGAATTTGGTCAGCATGGGGGCTGTTTTGCAGCAGCGGTTTGATGGCATTGAGATCGGCCTGGTCCACTTTCAGGCCCGGAAACCAATGACTGGCGTTGCCTAACATGCCGTAGCGCATTTTGGCGTAGTCCACCATGTCATAGGCGATCGCTAAATTTCGCAACCATAAGACGGTGTAAACATTGAACCCATCCGGTGTATTTCGTACATCCGGTAAGCCGATATGCCAAGTTTTGTACCAGTCTTCGCCCAGAGCCGCGATCGCGGCTTGCTCTAAGCGGTGCAGGATGGGCGGCAACACTTCATCGGCGCGATCGAGATATTGCAGTGTTCTGATATGCTCATCAAAATCTTCTGGACGGGCCGCACCGACGCTTAAGGTATGCACTTGGGAATGACTTAAACAAAATAAATTATTGAACACCATTGGACTCAATGGCGCACATAAGTCAACCAGGCGTTGGGGCGGGCTGTAGAGCATTCCCCCTTTGTCGGATGGACTGATGATGAAAACGCCCATATCTTGCTGAGTAGCCGCCGCGATCGCCGTCCAGTTGCGTTGATTGATGTAATACCAGTGCAAGTTCACATAATCAAATTGGCCCGTCTCGCAGGTGCGAACAATCACATCGGTAGGGCCGTGGGTGGAAAAGCCAATGAAGCGGACCCGTCCTTGCTGCTGGAACTGCCGCGCTACTTCCATGCAACCGCCAGGGCGCAGGGTCCAATCCAAAATTTCGTTGGTGTTGATGCCATGAATCCCCAACAAATCGACGTGCTCCAGTTGCAGATACGCCAGAGATTTTTCCAACTTGTCGCGAAACTCGTTGGGGTCAGCCGTGGGCACAACTTTGGTTTGCAGAATGAAGCGATCGCGCTCAAGTTTCGGTAAAATCTGCCCCAATTGCATCTCGGAGGTGCCGTAACCCCGTGCGGTTTCGATGTGGTTGATCCCCAGATCGAGCGATCGGCGAATCGTTGCTTCTAAATTGGCCTGATTGTCGTCCGGAATGTCTATTAACGGAACGTCCTGCCATTTGTGTTGATACCGCATGCCACCACAGGAAAAAACGGGCATTTGCAGTTCTGTGCGTCCAAAACGTCGATACAGCATAGAAGAGAGGCAAGGGATGAGGAATTAAGGAAAATCAAAGCCATTTTCTACTGTAATGATTTTTGGGGTGAAGTTATTTGCTCTATGTCTCACTTGGGTTGATTTGTGCTAACTTCTGCCGAATTAAGCGTTCAACATCCTGAATTTCCAGGGGTGAACTTGGGATGTCAAATACTTGCGATGAGGCATCTGCTGTGAAGCGATCAACAAAGGCATGGAAGGCTTGGCGATCGTCAGGATGAGCAATGACGTAAGCTCTTAGCTCTGGTTTTGTCATCGTCATAAAATCAGGCTTGCTCACAAGAACCTCCAGTCGCCATTACGATAAACTTCAATTTCTATGTTATCGCCTGCCAAAACGAACAAATTTCCGGTACGTTCATCCAGTCGCACAACGTATATCGGAGTAAATGTATTGGTCAGGGATTGACAAAGGATGACATACCGAATGCTTTGTTCAGCAGTTGGCAAAACTAGAAACCTCACTCCGGTCCAGATACATCGAAGTCTAACCGTTTCAGTTTGGATCGATGCCTTGCGATCGCAGCAACTCCCGCAACCGTGCTAATTCCTGCTCGGCTTGTTCAGCGCGTTGGCGCTCTTGTTCGACTCGTTGACGTTCCTCTTCGACCTGGCGTTGCAGTTCATCTTCGGGTGATTCGATGAGAGTACCGTCTGGGGTGAAGAAGCGGAGTTTGTTGTTGCGAATGCCGAGGTAGAGTTCAAGTTGTTGGCTCCAGAGGTGTCCGGCGGCGTTGGGGGAGAGTTCTTGATACACGCCTTCAACGAGGTGAAAACCTTTGAATTCAAGCGTGTTGGGATGGAACCAAAAGTAGTCGGGCGTGCGGAAAGTGTCTTGATAAATTTGTTTTTTCAGTCCGCGATCGGTCGCGGCGGTAGAGTCAGACAATAACTCGATGATGACGTTGGGATATTTGCCGTTTTCTTGCCAAACGACCCAACTACGGCGATCGCGGTTTTCGGCTCCTAACACGACAAAGAAATCCGGCCCACGAAAGTCTTCAGACTTCAATTGATTCGGGCTGTAATAAATCGTCAGGTTGCCGGAGACGTAAAAATCCTGGCGGTTTCGCCACTGCCATTTGAGCAAGCGAATCAATAATTCAATCTGTTCTCGATGTAAGTCTGATTCCAATGGTGGTTCATCACTCCATAAATCACCCGGCGGAAACTCAACCAAATCGGTGTTTGTCGCACTCAGTTCTAATTCAGTGGATTGAGTCATAATCTTCTCCAAGGCAGGACGCAAATCTAAAATCGCTTGCATGAATTTTTCTGCCGATTTCGAGATACTGAAATCATAGCAACTTCATTTCTGTGCTTCTTCAAGTACTCTGTTTTGCTTGGGATCCTCAAAATGCCCAAAAAATTAATATTTCTAATTTTGGTGGCTTCTGCATTAGCTCTAACTTACTACCTTAAACAGCAAAGCTCTTCTACCACCATCAGCTACAGACACCTGGAAAAGTTACTTGCATCAGGTAAATGGCAAGAAGCCGATCAAAAAACCAGTAAATTAATTTTAGTTAAAGCTTCAGGACGTGGCTTCGACGAGGCATCAAGAGGTGGAGTTGATTATTCCGAATTCGTCAAGTTCCCCTGCAATGATCTAGTTGCAATAGACAATTTGTGGCTTAAATACAGCCGTGGACGATTTGGTCTGAGTGTGCAGGAGTTCATTCTACAACCGAAGATTCAAAATGATGAGTTGAGTTCCTCTAGGCAAAAGCGTTTTTACCAAAAAGTAGGGTGGACTGGAAAACCACCCTACCGTATCGTCTTTAACTTGAATGCTCCTCAAGGACACCTTCCATCTCCTCAATGGTTACTTGATGCCGATCCTGACTTCACTATTGATGGAATGCTCCCTTACAAGCTAGACGCATTACTCTTACGTACCAAAGAATGCCATCAAGCAACGGACAAACGTTAATGCGATGACTCTTATTCAGCAAGTTTTGTTTTTCACTACCGCCCCTACCGTTTGATTTCGCGGACGGTTGGTTGACCATCAATGACTTCACCGACGAGGATGAGATCTGCCATGTTGACGAACAGCCCATTTTCCAGCACTCCGGGAATATTGTTGAGGGTCTTCTCCAGCGTCGCTGCATCCTCGATGCCATTGGGGAACTTTACGTCCAGAATCAGGTTGCCCTGGTCGGTCACAACGGGACCAGCTTTCTTGACCCCCATGCGGAGAGTGGCTTTTGCACCCATTTTTTCAATGGTTTTGGTGACGGGGTTTAAGGCTTTGGGTACCACTTCCACAGGCAGCAAAAAGTTGAGGTTGAGCTTGTCTACGAGCTTACTACTGTCTACAATCACGACAAATTTCTTGGCGTAGGCTTCCACCAGTTTTTCCTGAAAATGCGCCGCGCCGCCGCCCTTAATCAGGTTTAGATCGGGATCGACTTCATCGGCCCCATCGATCGCCAGATCAATAAAATCCACCACATCCAGCGTGGTGAGGGGAATGCCACATTCTCGCGCCAGCACTTCGCCTTGAAAAGAAGTCGTGATGCTCTGGATATCTTTGAGGTCGCCCGATTTGAGGCGATCGCCCAGGGCTTGAATCATGAAGGCTGCCGTTGACCCGGTTCCCAAGCCTACAATAGTACCTGACTGCACCATTGCCGCAGCCGCTTCCCCAACTTGTTTTTTCATCAACGTGGCAGGATCGAGTTGTGCGCTCATAAGGCTCCTTCTGTAGCAAATCCATTCGTCAGTCTACTATTTGGGTGGGATCATTGATGAGTCAAACCGATGACTTTTCTGAGATTGAGTATTTTGAGTCTGCCAATCTGTCGCCAGCGACACGAGATCGGCTGATTCAGGATGACACCACGGCGGTGGACGTCAAGGCATTACTGGCTTATCAACAGGGGCGATCGCTGGCCAATGAGCAGCGCTTTGCTGATGCGATCGCCCATTACACCCAGGCCATTGAACTGAAACCAGACTACTACCGCGCTTGGAGCGATCGCGGCGATGCGTTGAAGCGCATTGGCCGTTACGAAGAAGCGGTCGAGAGTTGCGATCGAGCCGTTGCGATTCGGGCTGAAGGCTACGCCGCCTGGAATCATCGGGGCATTGCTCTGCATCATTTAGGGGATTATGACGCAGCCGTGGCTAGTTACGACTATGCGCTGGCCTGTCGCCCTGCCGATTACACCGCCTGGTATAACCGGGGCTTGTCTTTAGAGAAGCTGCATCGCGCCACAGATGCCCTTGCCAGTTACGACCAGGTGGTGCAACTGAAGCCAGAGCACCTCCAGGCATGGCGCAATCGGGGCAATCTGCTGCATCAGTTACATCGGTACAACGAAGCGCTGTCCAGTTATGAGCAGGTGCTAGACCTGAAGCCGGATGATGTCAAAGCCTGGAAGCGACGGGGTGATGTGTTGCGCGATTTGGGGGAGATGGAGAAGGCGTTAAGCAGTTATGATACAGCGATCGAATTTCTGCCCAATGATGCCGATTTGTGGTGCGATCGCGCGTCGCTGTTGTTTGATTTACGCCGTTATCCTGCCGGGTTGGAGACGTTAGAGAAGGCTTTAGAGCTAAACCCCAATCACGCGAAAGCCTGGAGCTTGAAGGCGATCGCCTATGCCAAACTGAATCGCCGCCAATCGGCCTTAGCCAGTTGTGAGCAGGCGATCGCGGCTCATCCGGATGATTACTATCCCTGGCGGATTCAAGCGTTGATTTACCGCGATTTGTGCCAGTTTGACGCGGCGATCGCCAGCTATGAACAAGCTCTGGCGTTGAATCCAGAGGATGCGGATCTGTGGGTGCATCAGGCTGCGGCTTTAAGCAAATTGCATCGATATGAGGAAGCGATCGCCAGCTACAACCAGGCATTAGATCGGCAACCCGACAATGCCAACACCTGGTATCAGCGGGGCTTAACGCTCCGCCGCCTGGGACGCTTTGAAGCGGCACTAACCAATTTCGATCGCGCCCTGGCTCTCGATCCAGATTTTGCTGATGCCACCCGTAGCCGTTTGTATACGTTGCTCACAACCGGGATGTTGGTGAATCATGTCTTTGGTAATTGCACCCTGATCGAGCGCGATCGCCTGTGGCAAGACTTGAGCCACACTGGGGAGCGCCTCGTCAAACAAAAATTACCTGCTGTGATCATTCTGGGACTGAGTGCATTAGTAGCCACCAGTAGCCAGGGGATGGCCTGGGCTGTGGGATTGATATTTCTAGCAATCTCGACCTGGAGCGATTTGATTCGAGAAGCGGGTCGATAAGAGTGCGACGTACAAATAAACAACGTATAAATAAACGACCTAGAAATAAGAAAGACCTCCAAATAAAACCTGAGGATCAAGGGAGTGGCTCGGTGCCTGGGTGGATGAATATGGGATATCGATCCATGTCACGGTAAGAGCGGCTTTGACCGCAGGTTGTTTCTTCAGGCAGAGGAGGGAATGTAAAGCGATTTATACGCTTAGGCTGTAGGTTTACATTCTTTAATAGGGTTCTCGCAATGGCAACCAAGAAGGAATCTGAAAAACAGCAAAAGCAAGACCAGCAGGAGGAAAAAGCTCACCAGGAGAATACTCCCGCCAAGGCAGTAGCAGGCGATGCTCAGGCTGAACTTGAAGTTGGGCAAGAACTGGACGAATTGATTCAATCCTTGCAGGGTGACCTGAGCAGTATTGAGCTTGATGGCGCTATGAGCCTGATCGACCACTGGCAGGGTATTTTGGCCAAGTCCAAGATTGAGGGCGGTAAGGAATTGTCTACCGAACTGAAGGAACTGCAAAAAATGCTGAAGGGCGGTAAGGCGACCGGTCACGAAATCAGCGAAGTGTTGATCCACATTGGCGAACAAACTGCTGAATTTGCTGGCGATGCTGAAAAAGGCTCGAAGCAATCGGTGCAGAAGTTGGGTAAAGCCCTCCGCAAGGCGGGCACCTCGATCGCCAAAGCAGAAGATCAGGAAATCCACGAACAACTGGACCTGATCGTGGAGAAAGCTGAAAGTGACGAACTCGTGGCGATGGAAGCAGAAGCAGCGATCGGCGCGATCGACTTCTGGTACAACATTTTGAACAAGGCAGAAGGGGACCAGTTCAAGCAAGTTGCTAACAGCCTCAAGAGCTTGAAGCAAGCATTGAACAAGGGCAACTCCAAGCCCGAAACGATCGCGAAATCCCTGGCTCAGTTGGGCGAACAAACCAGCGCGATCGCGTCTGAAGCCCCCCGTGGCTTTAAAGGAATTATCCAAAAAGTGGGTAAACAACTGACGGCGACCAGCGAATCTTTAACCGAAGCGCCAGCGGAAGCGAAGTAACAACAAGCAGGGTGGGGGCAATCAGGTCTGGTTGCCCTGCCCTTCAGCGCCTCCTCACCCAAAGACGACCGTGCGATTTCCATACACCAGCACGCGATTTTGCAAATGCAGCCGTACAGCCCGCGCCAGTACCACCCGTTCTAAATCTTTGCCTTTCCGAATCAAATCATTGACATCATCGCGATGGCTGACCCGCACCACATCCTGCTCAATAATGGGGCCTTCGTCTAGATCAACTGTGGCATAGTGAGCCGTCGCCCCAATAATTTTGACTCCCCGCTCATACGCCCTCTGGTAAGGGTTAGCCCCGGCAAAAGCGGGCAAAAATGAATGATGAATATTAATCACCTTGGGAAACTGGGCTAAAAAGTTGGGGCTGAGTACTTGCATATATTTTGCCAGTACAACTAAATCAATTTGATAATGTTGCAATAGCTCAAGTTGTTTGAGTTCTTGAGCGGCTTTGCTCTCTCTATGAATGGGAATATAGTGGTAGTCAATCCCAAATTGGTGGGCGATTTTTTCTAAGTCTGGATGATTGCTGAGAATCAGCGGAATTTGAGCATGAAACTCACCCGCCTGATATCGCCAGATCAAATCATACAAACAGTGATTCTGTTTACTCACCCAAATAGCAATGCGGGGAATGGTGTCAGAAAAATGCAGTTGCCAATTGGCCTGGAGGGGCGTGGCGATCGCGTTGAAGGCTGGCCCAATAATTTCCCGTGGCAGGTTGAACCCTTCCAATTGCCACTCGATGCGCGTTAGCAATAATCCGGCAGAAAAATCGGTGTGCTGATCCGCATGGATAATATTGCCCCCGTTGGCATAGACAAAATTGGCAAACTTCGCAACCAATCCTTTCTGGTCAGGGCAAGAAATTAATAAAGTGGCAGTCGGGCTAGTCATCGCGCTGGGGGGAAAGGGGTGGGATTTTTTGGGGTTTATCCGCCGCTTGTTCCTGCCATTCCTCAAGCGGACGATTCACGGCGTTCTCAAAATCGAGCGAAACCAGATGAATGGTTTGTTCCGGTGTGGGGGCAGTGGGCGGATCGACCTGAGCATACAAAAAACTGCGGTTAAAGTCGGGATTCCCCAATACTAGACGGTGCTTTTTTTGGTCCTTGAGCGTGATCTCCACTGTCGCTTGGGGTTGCTGTAACCCAAATTCACCCAACCGCGCCGTGGGAACGGTAATGGTGCGATCGCTAGTTCCAGTCCCAATCAAATTCAGCAGAAAGGCGACGCTCCCCTCGCTGGCGGTCGTTGGTTTGGGCGCTGTCATTTTCCACACTTGGGGAACGGGTGACGCAGGGGGCGGCGAGGCTGGCTTTGGGGTGGGTGGCACCGCCGGAACTTTGGCGAAGGAGCGGGTATGCAGTGGCGTGGTCACGGTAAATGCCTGCACATCTGCCTCCTGAAAGGGAAAAAGTTTGGTGGTAGTGGCCTGGGTCTCTTCCTGCTTGGCCCTGGGCTGCGACTCGTATAGCAAGACTCCGGCCCCTAACAACGCCGCGATCGCCAGCAAAATAATCGGTGTTCGTTGAATTTTCATAGCGGATCAACGCGCGAATCTAAGTTTTTGATGGTCAAAATTTGGGGTGGGGTGGCATCGGGCGGGTAGAGAAAATCGAAACTGACCAGACGGCGATCGCCCGGTGGCAGGGTCATTTCGGCCAGGGGGATGCCCTGCTGGCCGCGTTGTTGGACGAGATGCACCGTGCGGATTTGGGGCAAGCCGCGATCGTCGCTATACCGCAGCCGTACTGTGCCTCGGAAAAATACCTGCCGACCCGGCGGGTTGAGAAAGCGCAACTGTCCATCCTTGGGTTGGTTGTCTTTCATCGGCGTTTCGACCATGATGGCGAGGCGCTGGGTTTCCGGAGTGCGATTGCGGAGGGGCAACGTTAGATTATATTCGATCGCGTAATTGCCATGCGCTTGATAGGCCGTATCGGGATAACGCGCTAACATCGGGGCGGTTTGCACTTGATTGGTTCCTAAAGTGCCGCCGAGTAAGGTGCTGAGGCCATAGGAAAATGCCTGTCCCGCCGTTGGGGTAGACAGATACCAGGTCTGCGGATCATTGGGCTGAATTCCCGGTGGATCAACCACCTGGGCCACCCAGCGCGAACCTGCCGACACTCCGGCCACTCGTCCGTAAATAATTTGGCCTGTTTTTTGGTCCGGGGGGGTGGGGGCTTTATCCCGTGGCGTGGAGAGGCCGCTGGTGTGGAGTAAGGTCTGCCACTCCTCAACGGTGGGCGATCGCTCATCCCCATTTGCATCTGTGGGTGCAAACTTGGCCAAACTCGCCAGGTAGATCGGCGCACTACTGCGGGCACGAATCAGCGACGATCGCCCATTCAAGGGAGGCGTTAATGTCTTCACCGGAATCGGCAGGTTCATCAACATCCGGCTTGCCCCCGGCGGAATCACAATTTGGGCGGGAAAGTCTGCCTGTCGTTTACCGCGCAACACATCCAACATGGCGCGGCTACCCGGCCCCGCAAACACAGTTCCGGCGGCATTATCCACGTAGGGCGGCAACGCTAGAAAAGGGGCATCTGGTTGGCTGAGATAACTCGCAGCCTGCAAAATATCCACAGTCACGGCTTGTTGGCCGGGATTGTGCATCAACACGCCTAAATATAACGTCCGCAAATCTTCCGGTTTGGGTGCCCTGGCAATGTGATGCGCAAAGACATCAAACCGACCCTTGAAGGGAAAGTTGAGATGGGCGGCGGGCACTTGTTTCCCGGTCGGTGGCAACGTAGACAACAAAATCCCCTCGTTTAGCACCAGTTCGGGACTGTTGCTATTAAATACGGGCACTGCATCCAGTTGACCTGGCAAAACTCGCACCGTTTGCGGTACGCGAATTTCTTGACTGGGGGGTGGGGGAGTTGCCTGGGCCACAATCAACGACGATAAAACCGACAACATGAAGGACACTCATCCTGATCAACAAGCCTCTATCCTGCCATATTCATTCACTGGGTTGGAGCGATCGCGCCATTTTGGGGATGCATCCGGCGATCGTGGAACGGTGAAGTCCTGGGAAATCACGACAGCAGATTGAGGCGGCTTAAAATCTGAGCAAAGTCGATCGCGATCTGCTCTCGATTTTCTTGTGTTAAAACGGGTACATGCACAAAGGTACAATCAGTCTTCAATTTAGAGTCTCGAATGTATTTAAGAATGGAGTAATACGTGTGATTGCAAACAAATTTACCAGCATTGTGGCTGACTCTGGTAAATGCTAAATCTTGAGTCAAAGTTCGCACATCGACTGAAGTATAAATTTTTTCTCCGGCCACCTTCCCATTGGACTCCACCGAAAGGCGCGATCGCTTTTCCGCCATCCCACAGCACACCACCACATCAGGCTGTACCGTTTGCATCGTCGCAATCACCTTCGCCGGAGCCAATTCAAAATCCACGGGTAACTTTCTCAATAAATGAACTGGCTGCTGCAACCACTTTTTCGTCAGCAATTCCTCCAGCAAATCATCTGAAGCATTTGACGTGTGATGGGATTTCCAAACATCAAACGAGGTTAATAAAAGGGATTTAGTCATGCAGGTTGGGGAATGGCCTTTTCCACTACAATATTGAACAACATCACATTGAGACAACAACAATGCCCACGATCGCCATCATTGATTACGACATGGGAAACCTGCACTCCGCTTGCAAAGGGTTAGAAAATGCAGGCGCGACAACAGTCGTAACCGATGCGGCGACTGAACTGCATCGGGCAGATGCGATCGTGTTGCCGGGAGTCGGGGCGTTTGATCCGGCCATGCAACATCTGCGATCGCGGCACCTGGAACAACCCATTAAAGCGGCGATCGCCAGCGGCAAACCCTTTCTAGGCATTTGTTTGGGGTTACAAATTTTGTTTGAATCCAGCGAAGAAGGCACCGAACTCGGTTTGGGGATTCTACCTGGCACCGTTAAGCGGTTTCACTCCGAACCGGGCATTACCATTCCCCACATGGGCTGGAACCAACTGGAGATCATCCAGCCTGAGTGCCCCCTATGGCAAGACTTGCCTGCTGATCCCTGGTTGTATTTTGTCCATTCCTACTACGCCGCTCCTACGAATGACGAGGTGAAGGCCGCAACGACAACCCACGGCAGCCAGACAGTGACAGTAGCCGTCGCCCGTGACAATTTGATGGCGGTTCAATTTCACCCCGAAAAATCCTCCACGGCAGGGCTAAAAATTCTGTCTAACTTTGTGCAATTTGTCGCAGCCCAACAACTCACCCAGGTGGGACGGTAATTCCAGCCGCGATCGCGCTTCCAGATCAGCCTGCTTCCTGAGACAGAAGCCCAGCAACACAGGTTGCCTCCCTGGGGGGAAAAGCATTCCTCAACCATTCACTAAGATTGGACGTAATGAATGCCATGAGGAGCAAAGCAATGAATAACCCCAATGATCAAATTTCAGCCGTTCCTACTGTTTCCAAAGAATACAACGGGATCGATCGCAACGGTTGGTTCATGGGCTGGACACCCCAATCCGAACTGTGGAACGGTCGCCTTGCCATGATTGGCTTCCTGGCCTATTTGTTCTGGGATATGGCGGGCTATAGCGTTGTGCGTGACCTGTTCAATCTGGTTCGCTAATCAACCGTTAACAGTGCAATTAAGAATGCAACTGGCAACTGTGCATTTAAATCTTGAAATCATATCAATTTTTACCAGTAGAGAGTTTAGTAAATTCTCTCTACTGATTTTTTATTCCTACTTTTTTGGTTCCACTTTTTTGGTTCCACATCATTCTTTGTTTTCACACATTTTGTCTTTGCAATTGTTGCTGGTTGCAGGGCAAGCCAGAACAATGTGTTCGAGATAGCACAATTCCTGAAACAACGTGCGGTAGCGTAAGAGCAATCTTTGTCTCCGGAGTCTTTGCCTAATGTCTCACCCGATTCCTAGCAAAACCATTGAGAAGGCGATTGTCAAAGGTGCGAAAAAGGTGATCGCGGCCAGTGGTTTGAATCCGTCCACGCGCAGCGGCAATCAGGAATTGAGTCATTGGGCAACCTATCTTTCCAAGCAAGCGTTTCCCAGTCTGGAATCCGCGCATCAATATGGTGAAACGCTGGGCCAAAAAATTGTCGAACTGTCCCAATCAATTCAAAAAGCTAACCTGGATGGTGGCGTGATTCGCCAATTGCGATCGCAAAAGTACCAACCCGAAATCGTTGATATTCCGGCAGCATCCACACCTACGAAACTACCCAAGGCCATAGTACCGCAACCCACCCAACCTCCCGTAATCTCAACCCCCGCAATCCCAGATCCATCTACCGACTTAGAGGCACCCGCCGCAACGCCAGCCACCGCTTCTATCGCAGTAGAGGAGACAGCAGCCAATGAAGCCGATGCAGACGAAGCGGATGCAATAGAAGTCGTCGATGCTGATGACATCAAAAATGAAGACGAAGACGAAGACGAGGAAATAGAAGTCGTCGATGCAGACGAGGATGAGGAAGACGACGACGACGAATCTGAAGCCGATGCAGACGAAGACGAAATAGAAGCAGTAGATGAATCTGACGACGAAGACGAAATAGAAGCAGTAGATGAATCTGACGACGAAGATGACGAATCTGAAATAGAAGCAGTAGATGAATCTGAAGACGAAGACGAAGACGAAGACGAAGACGACGAATCTGAAATAGAAGCAGTAGATGAATCTGAAGACGACGACGACGAATCTGGAATAGAAGCAGTAGATGAATCTGAAGACGACGACGACGAATCTGAAATAGAAACAACAGACGACGAAAATGAAGACGAAGACGATGAAGACGAAATAGAAGCAACAGACGACGAAAATGCAGGGAATGACGAAGACGAAATAGCTGCAAACAGCGTGACAACTGAAGCTGATGATGCCGAGGAAGTTGCAACGCCATCGTAAAATGAGAGCATGATAGATTTTTTAGTCTGGAATCAGCTATTGCAGCACTACGTCGATGACCAGGGACGAGTGGACTATGCAACCTGGAAATCTTCGTCCTTGAATGATTTAATGCAGTGGCTCCAGGTGGTCTCTCAGGATGCTGATACTGGTTTCGTGAATGATCATGGGTTCGGGACTGAGAGCCGCGATCGCCCTGCGACGAATGACCAGCTTGCTTTCTGGCTGAACCTGTACAACGCCCTGACCATTGCTCAGGTTTTGCAACGCTATCCCATTCCCTCCATTCAGCCCAAAATTTGGGGTCTTCCCAATTGGCTGGCTTTTTGGCGATTCTTTACCCGCTCCGTGTATCAACTGCATCATCAACCCCTCAGTCTCAACGCGATCGAG
Source organism: Leptolyngbyaceae cyanobacterium bins.349 (assembly GCA_033764685.1). Taxonomy (GTDB): domain Bacteria; phylum Cyanobacteriota; class Cyanobacteriia; order Leptolyngbyales; family Leptolyngbyaceae; genus JSC-12. The sequence goes on along the minus strand of JANRIS010000019.1, from coordinate 233,672 downwards.
CATGGCATTTTACGGCAGCAATTTCGTGAGCCGCGCATTCACTTTGCGCTGGTTTGTGCGTCGATCGGCTGTCCCTTACTCCGAAATGAAGCCTACTTCCCAGAACGAGTGCAGGCCCAACTCGAAGCAGATGCCAGCCGCTTTATCAATAATCCGGATAAAGTTCGTTATGATGCTTCAGCGAATATTTTGTATTGCAGCAAAATCTTTAAATGGTATCAAAAAGATTTTTTGAATGTTTCGCCCTCCATTCCGGCGTATATTCAATCCTACTATTTGAGCAATGCGGAATTTGATGTCAATGCGGTGATCAAGTATCTGCCCTACAGTTGGCAATTAAATCAACGCACATCTTCGTAAAAGCGCTTCAAAAATTTAGAAGGAACACCGAGGCCCCAGAGAAATCCAATCATTAAATAAATGCCGGTGGCCTTCAACACTCCCCATTTGGCCACCCGGCGATCGCTCGATTGCACCACTCGATTCACCTGCCGAATCCGCCCAAATCGCACTAATTTCGCACACAAATCGGCTTCCTCTAGAATGGCGACTTTGGGGTCAAAACCGCCACACTGCTGATATGTCTCGCGCCGACAAAACATCACCTGATCCCCAAACAACAACCGCAATCCCTTGGCAAAAAATTGATAAGGCCGAAACAACAAGGGTGCGTAATAAGTTTTGAGGAAATTGTGCAGGGAAACGGACCAGCGCGTAGTGTTTGTTCCGGTCATCAATGCAATAAACCCGCCTGCGGCGACGGTCTCATCGCTCAGAGTTTGCTCAATCACCTGCACCAGATCATCAGGGACGATCGTATCTGCATGGAGAAAACACAACACCTCACCCGTTGCCACTTCGGCCCCGCGCTGCAACTGGCGCGATCGCCCCGCGTCCCCCAACCTGATAATCGTAACTGGAATCGCCTGCAAAAGAGTCTGCGCGGCTGTCTGGGCGATCGCGATCGTCTCATCCTCACTGCCCCCGTCCACCACAATAATTTCCCAGGCCCCAGGCTCTAAAATACTCAAACACCGCAATGTGCGACCCAAACTTGTGGCCTCGTTCAAAGTTGGGACGATGATTGATACGCGACACGGCATAAGCAGATGAAACAACGCAATAATTTGGGATATTACGATCGCTGGGCCACCGAGTGGTGGAGTCAATCGGCCAAGGTCTATGCTCTAAATTACTTGAACGAGCCACGCTTTGAGTATTTCGATCGCCACATTGCTAACTGGCAGGGATTAAACGTGTTAGATGTGGGCTGTGGCGGCGGTTTTACCTGTGAGTTTTTGGCTAAACGGGGGGCTATGGTCACGGGCGTGGATCAATCCATCGCCTGTATTCATGCTGCCAAGGACCATGCCGTGGAACATGAGTTGGCGATCGCCTATCATCCTGCCCACTCAGAATGCTTACCATTTGCCGATGAAACGTTTGATGTCGTGACCTGTGTGGATGTTTTAGAACATGTTGAAAACTTACATCAGACCTTACAAGAAATTCATCGAGTTCTAAAACCCGGTGGCACTTTCTGCTTCGATACAGTGAATCGCACAATGAAGTCAAAACTCATCATGATCTGGTTACTAGAAGATCTGCTCAAGGAAATTCCACCAGGTATTCATGATTGGCGCAAATTTATTCAGCCGCAGGAACTCACCCATCGGCTGCGATCGCTCAACTTCCAGGCGATCGACCTGATCGGCTTCAACTTATTCGGTTCCACCCTCATCGAACACATTCAAGCCTACCGCGATTACCGACGCACCCGAAAGTTTGATGTTCGTCTGAATGCCGACACCTCCATCATGTACATCGGCAAAGCCGAAAAAAAATCTGTATCAGTTTGATCATTCAAGGATTACCCCCTGCGATAGATCGCTTTCTGGTATTCCCTTGATAGGCTCCCTACAAGCAACAGGAAATCTCACATCATCACGGGAGTTCGTCGATGCATTACGCACTTTACCCTGGAAGTGTTTATCCTTTAGGTGCCCATTGGGACCGGAAAGGAACAAACTTTGCGTTGTTCTCTGAAAACGCCACCGGAGTTGAACTGTGTTTGTTCGATCGCGACGATGAAGAAACCCGTGTTGCGCTCAAAGAAGTCAGCAATTTCGTCTGGCATGGTTATCTCCCTGGCATTGGTCCCGGCCAACGGTACGGCTTTCGGGTGCATGGCCCGTGGGCACCGGAACGGGGGATGCGCTTCAACCCCCACAAATTGCTGATTGACCCCTACGGCAAAGCGATTACCGGCGATGTCCAAAACAGTCCAGAACTTTTTGCCTACGACATCTACCACGAAGCCGAAGATTTATCCTTCTCCACCGCTGACAGCGCTCGCTTAATGCCCAAATCGGTTGTGATTGACCAATCCTTTGATTGGGACGGTGACACCCTTCTGCGAACTCCCGCCCACGAAACCATCATTTACGAAGTTCACGTCAAAGGCTTTACCCAACAGCACCCCGACATTCCCAAGCGATTGCGCGGCACCTATGCTGGCATGGCCCACCCCGCCGCGATCGAACACCTGCAACGCCTTGGCATCACCGCCGTCGAACTGTTGCCCATCCACCACTTTTTGGCCTATCCCGGACACCTAGCCGACAAGGGAATGCGAAATTATTGGGGCTATGACTCCATCAACTTCTTCGCCCCCTACTCCGGCTACAGTTCCAACGGCAGCATGGGCCAGCAAGTCGTAGAGTTTAAGGAAATGGTCAAAGCCTTGCACCGAGCAGGCATTGAAGTGATTTTGGATGTGGTCTACAACCACACGGGCGAAGGGAACCACCTGGGACCGACCCTCTCCCTCAAAGGTATCGACAACTGTAGCTATTACCGTCTGGTAGAAGGCAATGAGCGCTACTACATGGACTTTACCGGCTGCGGTAACTCCCTTTATATGCGCCATCCCCAGGTGCTAAAGCTAATTATGGATAGCCTCCGCTACTGGGTGATTGAGATGCATGTGGATGGGTTCCGGTTTGACCTGGCTTCTGCCCTGGCCCGCGAATTGTACGAGGTGAATAGCCTCTCTGCTTTCTTTGATCTGATTCACCAGGACCCGATTTTGGCTGATGTCAAGTTGATTGCAGAACCGTGGGATGTGGGCGATGGCGGCTATCAGGTGGGCAACTTCCCAGTGCGCTGGTCGGAATGGAATGGGATGTATCGGGATACCGTTCGAGATTTCTGGCGCGGCATTGATGAAACCCTGGGCGAGTTTGCCTACCGCTTTACGGGCAGTCCCGACCTGTACTTCCATACCAATGGCCGCCGCCCCAATGCCAGCATCAACTTTATTACCGCCCATGATGGCTTCACATTAAATGATCTGGTGAGCTACAACGAAAAACACAATGAGGCCAACGGGGAAGCTAACCGGGATGGCGATAACCACAACCGCTCGTGGAACTGTGGCACCGAAGGAGAAACCGATGATCCGGAGGTGGCGCAACTGCGGGAGCGGCAAAAACGGAATTTCATCGCCACCTTAATGCTGTCTCAGGGGATTCCGATGATTCTGGGTGGGGATGAACTGGGACGAACTCAGGGCGGTAACAATAATGCCTACTGTCAGGATAGTGACATTTCCTGGTTTAACTGGGATTTGCGAAAGTCGAATCAGGATTTTGTGAATTTCTGTCGGGAAGTGATTCATTTCCGCAAGCAGCATCCCGTTTTCCGTCGCCGTAAATGGTTCCAGGGGCAAGCGATTAAGGGCGTGCCGGACATCGGTTGGTACAACCCGGATGGGTCTGAGATGAGCCAGGAGCAATGGGATGTGGGCTACTCTAAGTCGATCGCGGTCTTCTTGAATGGCAGTAAGATTCCCAGCCCCGGACCGCAGGGGCAACGCATCAGTGACGACAGTTTCTTGCTGTTTTTTAATGCTCACTACGAAACGATCGAATTTGCATTGCCCAACGGCTTTCAGCATCGGGAGTGGGAAGTCATCATCGACACCAAGGAACCCCGCTTCATTCAGGAAGAACAAATTTTTACCGGGCAGCAGGCGGTTCCAGTGGTGGCGCGATCGCTGGTCGTTCTACGCCGGATTGATTAAGCGTCTTTCACCGTCCCCACCAGACAGGCTCCGGCTAAATTCGTCCCATCCAGGTTGCTCTGTTCCAGATCGGCGCAGAGCAAATTGGCTCCGGCAAAATTGGCTCCCGCCAGATTTGACCCCAGGAGAGTCGCTTCTTCGAGGTTGGCTTCAGTCAGGAGGGCACCCTGCAAATCGGCCTGCATCAGGTTCGCGCCGTGTAAATTGGCTCCACTGAGATTGGCTCCCCGCAAGTCGGTCCCCCGCAGATCCGCCCCCTGCAAATTGGCCCCCATCAAATTCGCCCCACTCAAAAAGGCTCCGGCCAGGGTCGCTTTATTCAGGCGCGATCGCATCAAATTGGCCCCGCGCAGATTAGCGCCGCGCAGGTCGGCTTCGGTTAAGTCGGCCTGCATCAGGTTGGCCCCCATCAGCGTCGCCCGCACATCGGCCCCCATCAATTGACATCCGATCAAATTCGCCCCTTCCAAAAAGGCTCCCGTCAATACGGCGCGGCTTAAGTCGGCTCCCATCAAGCGGGCACCCGCCAGGTTTACGCCCTGCAAATCCTGACCCGCCAGCTCGGCCTCCTCCAGGTCAGCACCGGGAAGCTGTTTCGTCGTTTGAATGGCTAGAACGTCCGTCATAAGAATCGGGTTATGCTTTTACGTCAGATAAATCATTGGCAAACAAATCGTCAGAACAGTGGGAATCCACCAGCCACAGCCCTGCCGAGATTTTAGGAGAACTAATCGGCAAGCTCAACCCCTGCTGAAACCCACCCACCAGTAAGGCTAAAGTATCCACCAGTTTGGGGTCCCAGCGGCGATTCTGGTCTTTCTGGCAGGCGGCAAAAGCTTGTGTAGCATGGCTTTCGGGTGAATGGGGCAGCGTCTGTCGCGCTTGAGCCAGGTGCTGCTGAAATTCGACCATCAAGCCCAGAATCCGAGACTCCAGCGGAATTTCATCCCCTGCCAAACCGCCCGGTTGCCCAGTGCCGTCCCAGGCTTCGGTCTGGTGCGTAATGATGGTAGCGATCGCGCGCAATTGAGGCATCGTGCGTAACACTTGTGCGCCCGGAATCAATGGACAACTGGGAGCCGCCGTTTCCATTTCTTCGGAATACCGCCCAAACGTACCAGAACTGAGTACCGTATGAGACTGTTGCAAAGGAGCCAGACGATGCAACAAACCAGCCAATTTCAGGCGATTCAACTGCCAGACGGGTAGGTTGAGTAGTTGGCCAATGGCCTCGGCCAGCGCTGCTACCTCGGCGGCGGCGTTGGGGTTGGCCTGGTCGGCCTGGTCAGTGAGTTGGGCCATTCGCAAAAAGGCTTGGACCTCGTTGGACACCAGATTCACATCCAGATTCGCCGTGTGGGCGGGCGTGGAGTGGGTGGGCATAGACTGGGCGGGCATGGAGTGAGCGGGCATGGAATGGGCCTGATCGCTCATGTCTATCTGGCTATGCTGCAAGTAATCGACCACTCGCGCCACGATCGCACCTAAAGGGTCTTGCTCATGGGTTGCAGCACGAGCGGTGGCAAGCTGGCACATTTGATCGGTCAGTTGGGCCGCCAGGGCTGGGTCGTAGGGTTGCAGATGGGCGATCGCCAGTTCCATCGTTTCCTGCACCAGGTTCGCTTCAAAGGTCCAAAAGCCATAAAACTTCCGTTCTAAATCCTGGGTGGGCAAGCCTTGTGGACCGTAATCCTCCGCCAGCAACTCCTGGCACAGCACCATTGCCGCATAGGTGGGAGCCAGAATCATCAGATGCCACTCCTGTGCGACAGGATCATCTGGATTAAGACTAATCAGATGAACATTGTCTCGTTGGCTGGTGGGATGCTCGGCAAATCCCGCATCCGGTGCCGCCATAATCACGACCTGCTGCGATCGCTGGGCCAGATCGGCGTAGCGGTCCGCTTCCTGGAGATACCACTTGCCCCGTTGAAAGGCCGTTATCACCAGGGGTTGGCTTTGACACTCTAGAATGCAATCCTCCAACGCATGACACAAGGAGACCAACGTGTTTTTGTAATACACGCCAAAGTTCAGCGGACGTTTGCCAACCTGTCCGGGTTGGTGCGCCATTTTTAACTGATGCAGTATCGAACCTTCAAGCATGATTACTGACCTGGCAGCTATCAGAATATTTCAAAAAGTTATTAACAGTGTCAGGAAAACTGTGGAAATCTCCCCAGCCTCTTAACAAAAGTTTATCACTATCTCAGAATAGCGGGTTGCTTTTCTGGTTCTCCCGACTCATTTGCGATCAAGAAGTCCGTGGGAGGCCGCCTTATGGCCCGCTGCTACGGCTAAATTGGTGCGATGAAACAGGTACACATCATCTTGTTGAAATTGCAGTTGGAAGGTGGATTGTTGAGCGGCGCGATCGATCAGTTGATCCACGACCTCTGGAGAACTCAGGCGACCAGGGTGGCGACGATTCAGTAATAAATAGTCAAATTCCTCCAGGCGAATGGTGGGCTGGGCTATGACTTTGATCAGCGGGCGATGGCTGAGGTGGGGGACTAAGGCTGCCGGGGCCAACACCGCTCCTTCCGTAGTGACCCGCGCGATCGCCGCCCGACTGGCCGCCCAAGTATCGACCCGTTGCAGGTAACGAGTCCAAAACAGGGGGTACTGAGCCAGTGCCAGAAACCCCACCAGAGACCACAGGACAATGTACCGGGGTTGTTGTAAAAAGCTCCGCCCCGCAGCCAGTGCCGCAATGACCGATAACACTAAAAACGGCACAATTGGCAAAGAGTATTGATGCACCAGATCCTTTAAAGCCGTGGAACTGGAGATTAAGTTAATCGCCAATTGGGGAATGGCGGCTACGAGTGGGGTCAAATGTCGCCAGGATAGCCCCCAGCCCAAAGGCAGGAGTAGCAAGGCCAGATATCCCAGATTGGGGCCATTGACCACCTTCGGCAGGAGCAAATCAGGCCGTAGCACCAGATTCACCAGAATCTCTGGAATGGTATCGCCAAACTCGGCAAAGTGGGAGGTGCCCAGCACACCTGCCGACTGGAAATAGGGAATGATTACCTGAGTCGCAATCACAAACCAGAGGAGTCCTGCCACCAGCGCGATCGCCCCATACCCTCTTCGCTGCTCAAACCCCCACAACCACACGCCCATCGCCGCGACCGTCAGAGACAATGCATCCCGGCAGCCCAGAATCACCACTACACAGGCAATAAACCAGCCCAACTGCTTTAGTCTGGCTGCCAGCACCGCCGCCAGAAACAACGGCAGGGCAATCACTTCAGGGTGAAAATCAAACAGGTTGAGGTTAAAAATTAAGGGATACAGCAAGTAGGCGATCACGATTGCCCGTGTTTGCCCTGCCGCTACTCCCGCCTGCCGCGCCAAGTGCCAGATGGGAACCGCCGCCGCCGCCAGGGCGATCGCCTGCACCAGAAACAGCCAATGCACATCGGGATAAATCCAGTACAACAACGATAACGGGTAGAAAATCCACGCCGCATGGTCTCCCAAAATATGCACATTAATAATGGTGGAAATGGGCGGTAAGCCCCGGCTCAACAGGTAAAGCGGCTGGTCAAAAATGCCCAAATCCCAGGCATTCGACTCCAGTAAGCCATGTCGCACACTACTGGCAATGAACAAAATCAGGGCACTGATACACACGGGCCACAGCAGCGATCGCGCTGGCAGCCATCGCCTCAGTTGCTTCATCTCGCTCCACCCTCTCACGCTCATTATGAAAAATATAAATCCCCTGCATGATCTTGATGCGGCCAGGGTGAAGCATTGAGGCAAGATTGTTGGGAATGATTCCAAGATTTTTTGCTGAATACTCTGCCCCTGGCTTATTCCGGCTGCACAAACAAGTACACCTCATCCTGAGTCAAATGTTCCTGAAACCGCCCATCCCGGCGCACGCGATCGCGTAATGTCTCTTGAAGGGAGCGATCGCTCATCCAACCGGGGTGCCGCAGGTTGAGCAACACATAGCGAAATTGGCTCAAGTCTGCCGTTTCAGTGCCTGGAATCGTGACTTTGACCGTAGGCCGGTGAGTGACGTGGGGCACCATGTAGGCCGTAGTCAGAATGGCATCGGTTGATTTCACTTGCGCCAACGCCGCGCGGGTCGCCTGCCAGGTATCCAGGGAACTGAGATAGCGAGACCCAAAGTAACCCACCTTGGCCAGAGCCAAAAATCCTACCAGCGCATAAAGCACAATCATGCGAGGCCGCTGACATAGTCCCTGCCCCTGGGCCAGGGCCGCGATCGCCGCCAGGAACAAAAAGGGAACGGCTGGGACCGAATATTGATGCAGCAGGTCCTTTTGGCTCTCCATCGTACTCAGCAAATTCATCCCCAGTGTGGGAATGATGGGCACCAGCGGCGCGAGATGGGCCAGGGATAACCCCCACAGCACTGGCCCGAACAGCAACACCAGATATTCCAGATTTTTCAGGGTCAGGAGCGCCGGCAAGACCATGTGGGGTTTCAGGACCAGATTCACCAAAATTTCGGGGATAGAGTTGCCCAGGTAAGCAAACCGCCACACCGATTCCACCCCGCCCGGACGGAAATAGGGAATCACCACTTTGGTCGCCAGCAGAAACCAGCCCAGGCCCAGGCATAGGGCGATCGCGCCAGCCCTGCGTCGCTGTTCAAACAACAGCAGCCAGATTCCCATTGCGGCCACCGTTAACGACAAGGCATCCCGGCAACCCAAAATCAGCACAATAGACAAACTGAACCAGCCCAGGTGGTGATTACGGGCCGCCAGCACACTCGCCAGGATCAGGGGCACTGCGATGACTTCAGGATGAAAGTCAAACAGGTTGAGATTGAAAATGAGCGGATACAGCAGGTAGGCGATCGCGACGGCCCGCGCCTGACCTGTCTTCAGTCCGGCTTGGTGCGCCAGATGCCAGAGGGGTAAGGCTCCCAGCGACAGGGCAACGGCTTGAATGGCCAGCAGCCAGTACACAGTGGGATAGAGCCGATACAGCAGAGCGATCGCATACAGAATCCAATCGGCATGACCCCCCATTACATGGAAGCCCCAAAAAGACACGATGGGGGGTTGTCCCTGGCTGATGAGGTAGGTCGCCTGATCAAAAAATCCTAGATCAAACGCCGTAGATTGAAACAGCCCATGTCTCAGACTGCTGCACAGGAACAGCACCCCACTGCTGACCACGACCAGCGATCGCACGGTTTGCAACTCTCGCACGGTTTGCAGCTCTCTCAGAATGGGCACTTTCCCCTCCCACGGCCTCATGAATTCTCAGATGCGGCGGGAGCGGCAATCAAGGCCACCTCGATCCGGTCCTCCGGTAATGGGTTTAAACCAACCCGAACACCGGGACCAAAAAAGGTCGTCAACTTCTCTTGCTTCTGTTTCCACGTCTCCATCGAAATCAAGGGTGATTCAAACTCCAACACCAGCGTATAGGCTCCATCGGTTGCTGTTTCCCGAATCCCGCTCAGGGTGGGACGTTCTTCATCCGTCGGGCTGAGGCCCAAAGCTTCCAGGGACGTGTCGAGGTGGGCCGGTTGCCCATAGCGGTAACGGGTCACATCTTGACGAATCTGGTTTTGGGTGGCCGTTCCCTGGCGATCGCGCAGTGCCACAACCTCCGGTGCGGTAGGTTGGGTGTAAGGAACGGGTTCCAGTTCTGCTGCTTTCAGTGCCAAACCTCCCAATAAAAGTGGAATGCCATAAAAGAAGCCCACTAGATTGAGGGTGGCATTGTCTAACACGAAGTAGGCCACAAACCCAACCACGGTTAAGCAGCCACCGACCGTCAAACCGAGTGTTCCGAGAGAAGTTTGGCGTAACATAGAGGAAATAGTCACGATAAAAGATTTCGTCAAGTTTCATTATCCCTGACGATTGCCTCAGAAAAGGGTTCATCGCGGGAACCTGTTGTTAAAGCCTACCCTCCGTTCACTCCTGCTGAGTTCCATGACAGACGATCGTCACCCCCTGCCTGACCGCGCCCTGCTCGAGCAAATTAACTCGCTGAAACGGGAGGATGAAATTTTGCACAATATTTTGGCGGTTGATATTTGGGCGATCGCGAAAACAATGGAAGAATTTCAACCCGGTTTTTGGGCGGCCTTTATGAAAAATCGCGAACAAGCCCTCAAACGGTTTATGGATGAAGTCGCAAAGCACAAAGCGGTGAATTTGAACCGCCCGCCCTTTTTGCGTTAACCATTTGCGTAAATGACGGGCTACTCCTGATTCCGCTGTCTCGTCTATCATGTCCTCAGAGATTGGAAATGTTCATGATTGTCTGTCCCAATTGCAACCACCAGAATCCGGAGGGTGCCGTTCAGTGCGAATCCTGCTACACTCCACTGCCCGCCACCATTAGTTGTCCTAACTGCGGCGCATCTGTTCAAACGGATGCGAGTTTTTGTGGGCAATGTGGATTTAGCCTCAAAGCGGCCTTTTCCCCCCCTCCTCTGCCAGACGTTCCAGTCGCCGTTAGTCCACCCCTGGCAAGTTCGGTGCCCGACGTTGCCCCGATGCAACCGCCTGTAGCCGCCAACGATCGCTCATCTGAGTTTCAGCCACCCCTCGCCCCACCCCCCATTGAACCCGATCCACTGGTTGTTGAGGAAGCGGTGGCCCCCGCGATCGCCGTGGAAGTTCCCGCCGCATCCGCCCCAGCGATGGAAGCCACAGCACCTGATATCACCCCAACCGGAGGAGGTAAACCGGAAGGTCACACCCAGCTTCAACAGCAAACGGCGCGTTTGCTGCATACTCAAACCAACACGACCCTTGAGTTGCCGCAGAATTTGACTGTCATCCACATGGGGAAACCCAACGATCGCATTCCTCCCGATATTGATGTCTCCGGGTTCCCCAATTCCGAGATTGTGTCTCGCATCCATGCTGATATTCGGATCGAAGGAGATGCCTATTACATTGAAGATGTAGGCAGTTCCAACGGCACCTATATCAACAACTTACCGCTCCCTATGGGAAATCGGCATCGTCTCCGACCAGGCGATCGCATTTCGCTTGGCAAAGGCGACAAGGTGACATTTCTCTTTCAACTCTCGTAGATCGGAGCAATTTGAGTTAGCTTAAGATACAGAATGGAGTTTCCGTATTTGAGTAGCCGTTCCTTAAATCGTTACTTAATCTTGATCAGATTGTGTTTTCATGTTTAAGTCCTGCCGCCGTTTAGCGTCGTCTGTCGTCGAACTCATGTTGAACTAAATTTTAGGCGGTGTTCATGAAGCAACATCAGGATCTGGACCCTTTACCATAAACCTCTGGTTTGCTGTTTACGATTCAGGCTCTCTATTGCCAGCGTGATTACCCTCACTCTCTTGCATCCCATGCAGTCGATCCCGGTTCAAAGTTGGAACTTTGAACATGAGTCCGTTATTCGGATTGGGCGATCGACGGATAACCATGTCATTCTTTATAGCGCTGTCGTTTCCCGGCACCATGTTGAAATTCGCAAGGCCGATCAGGGCTGGGAAATCGTCAATCTAGGAGCAAATGGCACGTATCTGGATGGCAAACGCATTACTCAGGTGCCAGTATCCGATGGGGTGATTATTCGGCTGGCGCGATCGGGTCCGAATGTGCAAATTCATCTCAGTTCATCCGCGCTGGATGCGGCTCATGCCCTGGTCGGAGAAAAAACAATCGGGCAAGGGCAACCCGCCAGCGACACCGCCATCCATCATCAGACCAATATTCCTGACTTTGCTACCGCAGTGCCTGCTAATGCTCCGCCGCGCAGTGGATTTTCTCGGCAAACGATGGTGGACGCAGAAGAGGCAGAAGCGATCAACGCCTTACCGCCCGCTTTGGAGCTTGCGGAGTGCTGTCATCAGTACGTCAACTCAGAGCACCTATTTTGTCTGGAGTGCGGCAAGCCCTTAAAGGTGTTGGCCACGGTGGAGAATTATCACATCCTCAAATCTCTGGAACAGGACGAGGTGAGTCTTGCCTACTTGGCCTGGAAAGATGGCCAGACCTTTGTGCTCAAGACGTTGTTGCCTCTCTGGATGGACAATGTGGAGGCCGTTGAGTTATTTGAGCAGGAGGCCCGCTCGTTTCTTACGATTGATCATCCCGCACTCCCCAAATTCACTCAAATGTTGGTGGAGCAAGGGCAACCTTATCTGGTGATGGAGCCGTTGTATGGGCGATCGCTCCACCAAGTTGTTGCGCGTGAGGGTAGTTTGAGTCTGGCTGTAGCGATTCAGTTCATGCTCGAAGTGTGCGAAGCGCTCAATTACTTGCACCAGCAAACTCCCCCCATTTTGCACCAACGCATTCAACCGGCTCACTTGATCCAGCGATCGACTCCAGCAGGCACCTTGATGATCACGGGCTTAACCCCCGGCAGAACCATCGCCCCCCTCCAGACGATGGCCGAATACGCCGCTCCGGAGCAGCAGCAGGGGCAAGCCTTACCCGCATCTGACTTATATGCGTTAGGTCCGACGCTGGCTTATTTGCTGACAGGCAATGCCCCCGATACGTTTTATGCCCAACGGGAACAGGGCTTTCGCTTTTATGCAGAGTACGTTCCAGGGTTAACGGCGGATCTGGTTGCCCTAATCCGCAAGCTCACCAATCCCCAACCCGCAGAACGGTTTGCGAACGTGCAGGAAGTGATGGAAGCGCTGCGGCAGACGCATCTTCAATAGGGCAAAATCTCTACAGCAAGAAATTGAGTTAGTCATGGATTCAATTTGGGCAGTCTGAGGTAGAGTCATGCTTAAATTATGGGTCAGTCTTCTACCTCCCCTTCTATCTGTCGATCGCTCATGCTCCCCACCATCATTGAGGGAAGTTGTCAGGCGCTCCACCTTGAATCAGCCCTGCAAGAATTACCCCTACATCGGTTTGAGATTGAGTTGAGTCAACCAGGAACCAACCTGGCTCAGGTCTTGGAGCAGCATCCGGGGTTGCCGGGAGCGGTCATGGTGGATGCGGGACAGTTTATCAGCATGATTTCGCGGCAACGCCTGCTGGAATTTCTGATCCGGCCTCACGGGATGGAGATTTTTCTGAAGGAACCCCTGTGGGTGCTGCACAGCTATGCCCGTTGCGAATTGTTAATCTTACCGGGGGAAACTCCGATTTTGACGGCGGCCCAACAGGCATTGCGGCGATCGCCCGATTTGCTAGGAGAACCGATCCTGGTGCAGTTGCAGCAAACCTATTACCTGTTGGACGTGCATGAGTTGAATATTGCCCACTGGCAAATTCGTGGCATTGAAACGCAGGTACGGTATGAACGGACGCAGGCCCAGATGATCCAGAGTGACAAAATGGCAAACCTGGGACGTTTAGTGGATGGTGTGGCCCACGAAATCCTCGATCCAGTCAGTTTTATCTGGGGCAACCTGAGCCACATCGCCGCCTACAGTCAGGAACTACTGCAATTGCTGGCGCTATACGAACACTGCCTGCCCCATCCCACCCCAGAACTGGCTCAACTGCAAGCCGACCTGGAACTGGATTATCTGCGTGAAGACCTGCCACGGGCGATCGACAGCGTCAAAGCGGGGGCAGAACGGCTCTCGAAATTGGCAACCAGCCTGCAAAACTTTTGCCACATTGATGAGGTTTATCCCAAGCCGACGAATTTGCATGAAGCGATCGATGGCATTTTGCTTTTGCTGAAGAGTCGCTTAGCCAGCGATATCCGCATTGTGAGACACTATGGGCATTTGCCGCCCGTAATGTGCTATCCCGGACAATTGAATCAGGTTTTTATGAATATCCTGAGTACCTGTCTGGATAGTTTGCTGATTCAGGCGGTGAGTCAACAGTTAGATCTAGAGCGGCGGCGATCGCCGATTGGCTCTAGCCCGCCGCCACCTATTCAGCCCACGATTACAATTACCACGCAGATTCGTTCAGTTGCGGCTGAGTCGGGGGCAGAAGCTCGTTGGGTTTCCATTCAGATTGCCGATAATGGACCGGGCTTATCAAAGGAGGCGCAACGCCAACTGTTAGAGTCCTTTTCGGTTCAACGACGAACTGAAAAGGAAACGAGTTTGGCTGTTAGCTATCAAATTGTGACTGCGAAACACGGGGGCAAATTGAAGGTGCGATCGCATAGTGTGGCCAATCAGAAATTACGCCGTACTGCTAATGGCGAAGAGTTTCCCGACATGGCATCCCTTTCGGTTGAGCCTAGTCCCACTGGCACTGAGTTTGAAATTCTGCTGCCCCTGGTCTAGCTGTCTATTGCACGGTACCAGGCTAACCCTGTACCCAGGTCTTGACTTCACCCAAAGGCTCTACCGGGGGACTTCCCCCCGCTCCCAAAGCATTTTCTTCGGCAATGCGTCGCAGAAAATACTTTGTCCCCCGCTTTGTGGGGTCCTTACTCCCCCACACCCCCCGAAAGGGATTAATTGTATTCCCACTACTCTGTGGTACATCGCATCTGCGATCGGCAATAGACCTGCTCTTTCCACTCAGTCCTGAGTCCTCAGCCCTCAGCCCTATCAACTTGAACGATAGCCGAACTCACGCTGAGGTCTACTAGTCTCGCCGCTCAGTTCCCAGGCCGCAGTCCTCAGCACTTGGCGATAAAATACCAGGGATAGATCTTTACGGTGTTGAACTATGGCAGGTCCCATCCCGGTTTTAGTGAATGGTGCGGCAGGCAAGATGGGCCGCGAGGTGGTGAAGGCGATCGCGGGCGCATCTGATATGGTGCTGCTGGGCGCAGTCGATCGCAGTCCGGAGCATCAGGGCCAGGATGCGGGCGAATTAGCCGGTTGCGGGACTTTAGAAGTTCCCATTACAAACGATTTTCAACCGATGCTGGCGTTTGTGGCTCAGGATAAGGAACCGGGAGTCATGGTCGATTTTACCCATCCCGATTCTGTTTACGATAATATCCGCTCGGCGGTGGCCTATGGGGTGCGCCCCGTCGTGGGGACAACGGGCTTAAGTGCGGCCCAAATTGGGGAACTGGCGGAGTTTTGTGATAAAGCCAGTACGGGCTGTTTGCTGGTGCCCAACTTCTCGATTGGGATGGTGCTGCTCCAACAGGCCGCCATTCAAGCATCGCAGTATTTTGACCATGTCGAAATCATCGAACTTCACCATAACCAGAAAGCCGATGCCCCCAGCGGCACCGCTATTCAAACGGCTCAACTCCTGGCCGACATGGGAAAACCCTTCAACCCACCCGCTGTTGCTGAAACGGAGAAGTTGACCGGGGCGCGAGGCAGCCTTGCCGCCGAAGGGATTCGCATTCATAGTGTGCGCCTACCCGGATTAATTGCTCATCAAGAAGTGATTTTTGGTGCTGCCGGACAAATCTACACCCTGCGCCACGATACCAGCGATCGCGCCTGCTATATGCCGGGAGTGCTGCTGGCCGTTCGGAAGGTGCTGGAGTTGAAGTCGCTGGTGTATGGGCTGGAGAAGATTTTGTAGGAGAGGGGGAAAGAACAAACAGAGGCGAAGTTTCCTTACGTTCAGGCTCACCCCTGAGTCACTATTCCTTCTCCCGCTGCCTGGTCCAGTAACCACCACAATTCTCCCTGGGGCTGAATCAGGCGGGAGGGGTAGGTAGCCGCATCTCCTGCTGGCGCAAATACTTCTCGCAGGGCAGGTCGTTTGTTCTCGCCAGCCACCAAAAAAATCACTGTGCGGGCGTGGTTAATCAGGGGGGCGGTAAAGGTGATGCGCGGTTGTCCATCTTTGTGGCCCACGGTAATCAGGCGATCGCGCACATCGAGTGCTGCCGTGTGGGGAAACAGGGACGCGGTATGGCCGTCATCGCCCATGCCTTGCAGCATGACATCGAATACGGGGAATTCCCCTGGAGCAATTTTGAAAAAAGTCTGCAATTCGGCATCATGCTGGGCGGCATCCGTCGCCGGATCCCCGGACGCGGTGGGAACGGCATGGATGTTTTCGGGTGGGATGGCAACGTGATCCAGCCAGGCTTTGCGAGTCATGCCTTCATTGCTGTCTGGATGGGTCGGCGGAACGTAGCGCTCATCGCCCCAGAAGATGTGAATGTTGTCCCAGGGTAGGGGTTGTTGCGCCAAACATTCGTACAAAGGTTTGGGTGTACTACCACCGGATAAGGCAATGGTAAAGGTGCCCCGTTGCGCGATCGCGTCTGCCAACTTCATCAGCACCAGATCCAGGGCACGATTTACCATTGCCCCTTTATCAGGCAATACTTCGACAATTTTCTGCATCCTGCCTGCCTCAATTCAATCTAGCCAATTCTTCAAAATCATAGAAGCCAGGATTTAGGCGACTAGAATTGAGCCACAAAGACTTAAGGTTCTGAACACTAGCTCGAGTGTTCCACAGAGCTTTCCACACCTGTGGAAAACGGGGCGATCGCTTTCCTGCTTAGGATGGAGGCCGATTGGTGTAATCGCTCGTCATCAAACCCGAACGGCTGGAACGACGAGTGTAGTTTTTCAACATGTAACCCAAATCCTCCGGAGCCAGGGAGCAGGCCAGGGCATCTGTGGTATTGATAATGCCGTTTTCGTGCAAATCGAATAGGGATTGGTTCAGGGTTTGGCTATTGTCTACCCCTTCCTCCATCAACTGGTAAATCTCCTCGTAGCACCCCTTCAGCAGGTAATCTCGAATCGTGTCCGTCGTCACCATAATTTCCAGCGCGGCAGTTCGGCCTCCCTGGACTGTGGGAATCAATGCCTGGGAAATGACGGCATTCAAGGCTTCAACGATCTGAAAGCGCACCGTTTCCTGCTCTTCTGGCGTGTAAAAGTTGAGCAACCGTTTGAAGGCATTGACGGCCCCTTTAGTATGCAACGTCCCCATCACGAGGTGCCCTGTTAGAGATGCTCGAATGGCCGTATCTACAGTTTCGCGATCGCGCATCTCCCCAATCAAAATAATGTCTGGGTCTTGCCGCAGTGCCGCCCGTAGTGCATCCTTAAACTCCTGAGTATGGAGGCCCACTTCCCGCTGGGTGAACAGCGAGTGATGCGACGCATGAACGTATTCAATGGGGTCTTCAATCGTGACAATCTTCCGGGCTAAGCTATCGTTCACATGCCGCAGCATGGCCGCCAGCGAAGTCGATTTTCCAGAGTTCACGGCCCCAGTGACAATAATCAAGCCCTGCCGTTCTTCCGCCAGATAACCCAAGATGGGGGGTAAGGCCAGCTTTTCCAGCGTGGGGACTTCCAGGGAAATTAACCGTAGCACCATCGCTCCACCCATGATGGACTGGGCACAGTTGACCCGACAACGCACCAATCCCTCGTACAGCACTGCGGTATCCAACTCCTGGCGTTCTCGAAATTGCACTTGTTGGGCTGGAGTCAGCACTTCCTCTAAAAAGTCTTCAAACTGACGAACTGTGATTTTGCCGTAGGATTCTTGCACACAAATTCGTCCCTGAATCCGGAAACGTGGCGGTTCACCCACCTGAAGATGAATATCAGAAGCATTTAACTTAAAGGCGTGTTCCACCATGCCGAACACGGAACCCCGTTTCTGCATATCCTCACTGGGGCCATCCAGAACGATGCCATTCAGACTCATGGCATCCGTGCCCTGTGAAGTCGGACCGCAATTCACCCGCGCCGTCATGAACCCATGAATTCGCACCTCGGCATCCAGCTTGCGATTGGCCTGGTAGTGCTGCAACTGCTGAGGCGATAACACCTCCTGGAGGTAGTGCCGAAATGCCTCAATTGGCAATGAGGCGAAGTGTTCTTGGGGGAGCAACTTACCGCTCAACCGATAAAAGGGTGGTCTTCCGGGTTGCAGGTAAAGCGCAGTGGCCCCGCGATCGCAGGCATCTTGAATAATGGCCCGAATCGTACCAGGAAGATTCAGGGGCGGATTCGGAGGAACGTGGGTTGCAGTCATAGGGGTGGGGGTGGATGAGAAGCCAGCGTCGATTGGATGGTTTCTACCAGTAAATGGGGTTAAATCAATTATTTAACTAAAGTTAGGGATATATCTGCAAGCTGATCGATCCATACTTTACCCAAATCTAACCTGTCCACCGGGTGCGGATGACAAGTTTCCCACTATTCGGTCCTGTCATCGAGGTGGCTGTGCAGATCGACCAGTGCTTCAGTCAAATGACCCAACTGCGTTTCCAACCGCTGCTTTTGCTTCAACAACGTTTGCAGCCGTTGATACCGGACGATCGCTAACCCCACATCTGGGACTTGCGCGGATGGGCAAGGACGGGACCAGAGACGACCATCCTGATCAAGGCCACACAGGCGGTAGCTGGAGTGGGCCGGGTCTTGCGGATTGCCGGACTCTAACCAGCCATCTACGATCGGGCCTTCTTGATAGAGCGACTGGATTTGTTTCAGAGTTGTTTCCAACTGAGCCAACCAGTCTCCCACCTGGTTCTGTAAATCCTTCAATAAATTGAGGGCCAGGGCAGAATTGGTGAGCGCCACAAAGTGAGGCTGACCCTCTGACTTGGCGGCAAATTCGGGCAGATTGGGACCAGACTCAATCTCTGGCAGGGCGATCGCCGCCGCAGACAGCGAATTGCCACTCAGGTTGTGTAGAGGATCGACCATCGAGTCGGACAACTCATGCGTATCGCCAACCAGAGCCGGAGCCGACAGAGCGATCGCCGATGGTCCCGATGCAAGCTCACTCCCCTCTCGTTGATCGGGGTAATGGTAAGCGGCTTCTTGCAGGGCGGCTTCAATCCGTTTGAGCGCTGGTTTCATGAACAACCTCATTCCACAGTTTCAGGGTTTACAGCAGTTTGGTCATCTGATGCGTGAGTTCGCTACCAGTAAACACCTCAAATCAACAGATGCAACCTCGCTGAGGGATAATTTCAATATTTGTAACGAAGTTTGTAACGAATTTATGCCATTGATTTTGGTCACGGGAGCGGCGCGATCGGGCAAAAGTGAGTGGGCAGAATGCTTGGCTGCACAATCTGGTTTGGCTGTCGTCTATGTTGCGACAGCCCAGGTCGATGATACTGATTTGGAGTGGCGGGCCAGAATCGAGCGTCACCAACGCCGCCGCCCCCCAGCTTGGACGACACGCCATGTCCCGATCGCTCTGGCGGCAACAGTGGAGCAGGCTCCGGCAACCCAATGTTTATTGATTGATTCCCTGGGGACCTGGTTAGCCAATCGCTTAGAGGCGGATGAACTAACCTGGGAAACTACGGAACAGCATTTGTTAGCCGTCCTGGCTCAGGCTTCCAGCCAAGTGATTGTAGTCGCGGAGGAGACGGGCTGGGGTGTGGTGCCAGCCTACCCTCTGGGCAGAACCTTCCGCGATCGCTTGGGTCGGTTAACCAGAGCCATTGCCGCGATCGCGGATCCAGCCTATCTCGTCGTCGCCGGGTATGCCCTCAATCTCAAGCAACTGGGTGTTCCCATCAGAACTTAATCTCAGCTATAGCTTTCATCCGGTTATTGCGAAATTAGAACCTGTAGCATAGATAAACACTTAGATCTAACCTCAGGCTGGTAAAAGATTGCATCCCCTGACAGGAGATGAGCACCAGCAAAATTCGTTAGGCTTTACTAACTGTAATCATTCCCTTCCTCCACAGGCTGACTGTGAAATTCGTATGGCATCCGAACAACAGGTTAGACAATACCTTGCTTATTGGTTCCAATTGGGCAAAGGGATTGTAGTTGAGGGGAAACAACAAACCCTACTCCCGCGCCCCGTGATCCAGGGAAATCGTTATAGCCCAGAATTTGAAGCAACCTGGCAGCAGATTCTTGCCGAAACTGCCGGAGACTGCTACCTGGAAGGAACTTCCCAAACTATTGCCGAACTTCTCACTCCAGCGTGGGAAATTAATCCTTGTGCCCGGTGTTCCATGCCAGTCCCGTTTCACAGCCCCGGCCTGCCTCCCGTCTTGGAATGCCCCTGTTCCGATCTGCCCGATTGGCCCAATACGGAAGCACCACTGCCACGGGAGCCGATCGATACCCACACGCAGCTTGGGCAAATTCGCGATCGCCTGCGCCAATCTGCGGTCGAGCATTCTAACTAAGATTCAACCTGAGTTAGGCGATCGCGACCAGCGACGAGTCGGCACGCGGAATGTCAACGGTCCAAAAATCGCTGGCAATTTCCGTATTGGGAAAAATCGATCGCGCTTCGGCCAACAAATCCTTAATCTCAACCTCATTTCCGGGCGCATAGCGGGGGCTAAAATGCGTCATGATTAATTGCCTGACCCCAGCCCCCAGAGCAACCTGGGCCGCCATCGTTGAGGTGGAATGGAGCCGTTGATACGCCATCTCCGCATCTTGATGGGCAAAAGTGGCCTCATGAATCAGCACATCTGCTCCGGTTGCCAGTTCCACCGCCGCATCACAGTACACCGTATCGGTACAATAGACGAACTTTCGCCCCATCTGCATCGGGCCACACAGGTCTGTCCCCCGAATCTGGCGACCATCCGGTAAGGTAATTGTTTCACCCCGTTTGAGCTTGCCGTAAATTGGCCCAGAGGGAATACCCAGCGCAGCGGCCCGCTCTACATTGAAGTGCCCAGGACGATCTTTTTCCGCCACTCGATAACCAAAGGCGGGCACCCGATGTTTGAGCGATTGACAGCTTACGGTAAATTCATCATCCTCAAAGACCACACCCGGACGCACCGTATGCACTTTGATTGGATAGGAGAAGTGAGTTTGAGAATAACGCCGACAGGCTTTGAGGTATTCATCCAAATCCGGTGGCCCGTAAATATCAATCCGGCTGGGATTGCCCGCCAGACCACAACTTGCCAATAACCCCATCAACCCAAAAATATGATCGCCGTGCATGTGGGTAATGAAGATCCGGGTTAATTGACTAATCCGCAGTTCACTCCGGAGGAACTGATGCTGTGTCCCTTCGCCACAGTCAAACAACCAAACTTCGGCTCTCTGAGGCAGGCGTAGAGCTACCCCAGACACATTACGATGGCGCGTGGGCACCCCAGAGCTTGTGCCTAAAAATGTGATTTGCACACCGTTGCCAGCCTCAATTCCATAACATCTCAATCTATAGTGACACAGGCAGAGAATTCGGATGGGATAGAGGTTGAGGAACCAGATTTAAAGAAAATTTACATTTTTCATCTGACACTATATACACTCGGTTTAATGAAGACTGGCAAATGCCCGCCATAGATGTAGCGATAGCAATGAAATAGACCGGGGCCGACAGATCAAGCGCCAAGATCCCAATCCATGTTCGATCTCTCAAGAATTGAGTTACATTAAGCAACGTTGCATGGCAGTTTCAAACTGTCACAAAAAGCGCTGGTGTCTGCATCCATTTGTAGACTTCTTTGTCGAAAACTGCGATCGCATTTCAGCGATCGGGTTCCAGGGTTCCAACCAATGGGCTTCATGGCAAGCGGCTGACCTGTTAGAGGAGTGGGGAGATGAGACTAAAACGTTTCCAGGGACTGGTGCTGTCTCACCTGGTGCTGGTGGTGCGTGGCACCGGGAAAGGCTGGTGGTTTTCCGCCCTGGTGTGGCTGGCGATCGCAATTCCTGCGGAAGCCGCTGTGGAACTTCGGGTTGCCATCGAAGAGGGGGTGAACCAGGTTACGGTTGGCAGTTCAACCCGGGCGTTGGTTCGAGATGAATCGGGCAAAGAAGTCGGCGAAATTGCCGCGATGAATGCCTTTGTCGCCCAACCTGAAGCCGGGAATGTGAAGCTGGATCGCTGGCAGGGGCAACAATTTTGGATTGAGCCGACCAATGGCGGATATGCCTTTATCGGCGATCGCTGGTATCGCGGACGCACGCTGGTGGTCCCAACGACTAAAGGGTTGACGGCGGTCAACTATGTGGACATTGAGCAATATCTTTACAGCGTCCTGGGGGGTGAAATGGTCCCCTCCTGGCCCCTAGAAGCTTTAAAGGCGCAGGCGGTTGCGGCTCGGTCCTACGCACTGTATCAACGGGAAAACGCCGCCAATGGGGTATTTGATGTGGGCGACACCGCCGCATGGCAGGTCTACCGTGGCATTACGGATGAAACCGCTTCGACCCAATCTGCCGTTAACGCTACGACGGGCCAGGTTCTCATCCATCAAGGCCAGATTATTGAAGCGGTGTTTCACTCTGCTTCCGGTGGGCATACGGAAAATGTCGAGCATATTTGGGTGCAGGCGTTGCCCTATCTGCGGGGCGTGCCAGATTTTGACCAGGGAACGCCCGTCTATGAATGGAAAGAAACCTTTAGTCGGGCTGATCTCAGTGCTGTGATTACCGGGGTGGGCAATATCATTTCCATGGAACCTGTACGAACTACACCCAGAGGGCGAGTGGTCTCGATGCGGATTGTAGGAGATGCGGGCACACGCACCATGAGTGGTGATAGTCTGCGATCGCTGCTGGATTTGAAAAGTACGAAATTTAGAGTTGTCCCAGAGTTTCCTGCGGCAACGGGTAAACAAAAAGCCCAGGGAGCACCGATCGCCTTCCAAATTCAGGGGAATGGGTTTGGGCATGGCCTTGGTATGAGCCAGTGGGGTGCCTACAATCTGGCTCGCCAGGGGCGCGACTATCGCCAGATTGTTTTGCACTATTACAAAAACACAATTCTCGCTAAAATCCAGGTCAAGTAATCTATCGGTTTTTTTGAGTTGGACGTTTACTACGAGCAATTAGCCGCCATTGTGCAACAAGTCGCCGAAGCAGTATTAGCCTCCACCGATACGGTCGATCGCATGGCCGAACGAATGGATGCCCTGGCAGAACAGGTGCAGCAGCAGGGTTATCAAATTTTTGCCCTGAGTGATGCGGTACAGGCGATCGCGGATCGTCAGGAGGAATCGCTCAAGCGGTTGGATCGATTAACCGACGCCCTGGAACGGTTCGTGACCCTGATTGATCAACCGCCTGAGAATCTATCAGAACCGGAGTAGCGGCAACCTTAACGACGGCGGTAAGACTTCCAGTAGGCTTGCCCCTTGAGGAACACCCCCAGGATCACGCCGATGAGTTGCGAGTAACTGATCCCTACCAACCCCAACGGCAGCAGGCCAAAAGACTGCACCAGCAGCAACACGATCGCCAGACACCCGACCAAGGCCCACAAACTGCCTGTGTTGATCAAGATGCGCTTAAACTGTTCCAGAATAACGACCGCGATCGCCCCCACCGCCATCGCCACGGCCATCACCGTGATGAAGCCGAGTGGGCCACCCAGCAGCACAATCACCTGTTGTACAGCGGGACTGTAGACCGCCAGCCACAGCAGGAGATATTCCCCGGCAATTGCGGCCAGGGCGGTCAGGGCGGCCACCTGTAACAGGGCCACCCAGGGTAATTGCTTCAGTCGTTCCAGGGGGCTTCGCATGGGGAATGGTGGATTGAATTACGCCGATGCAGTGGCTGTAGAAGACACTTCCAGGCTGGAATGTTGGGGATTCATCGGCTGGTCTTGGTGCAGAGCTGCATACAAACGGTTGAGCGCATTGATATAAGCCTGAGCAGAAGCCACAATGATGTCGGTGTTGGCTGCGTGTCCGGCAAAAATGCGATCGCCATGTCGCAGCCGAATCGTCACTTCCCCAATCGCATCAATCCCGGCGGTGACAGACTGCACCGAGAATTCGATTAATTCATTGGGCACATTCACCACCCGATTAATCGCTTTGTAAACGGCATCAACCGGACCAGTGCCGATCGCGGCATCCATCAATTCTTGCCCGTCTGGAGTTTGCAGGCGAACGGTGGCGGTGGGGCAGGCATGATCGCCACAGGAAACCTGCACCAGTTCCAGCTTAAACAGGTCTACCGATTGTTGGATCTCATCATTGACGATCGCCTCCAGGTCGCGATCGCTGATTTCCTTCTTTTTGTCGGCCAGTTCCTTGAACCGCACGAAGGCTTTGTTCAGTTCTTGTTCCGTCAGGTCAAAGCTCAATTCCTTCAACCGGGAACGAAAGGCATTGCGACCAGACAGCTTACCCAACACAATTTGATTGTCGGTTAACCCAATCAGTTGGGCATCCATGATTTCGTAGGTCAGCTTGTTCTTTAGCACCCCATCCTGGTGAATTCCGGACTCATGGGCAAAGGCATTCGTCCCCACGATCGCCTTGTTGGGCTGCACCAGCATTCCTGTCAGGTTGGAGACCAGGCGCGATGTTTTATAAATCTGGCGCGTATCAATATTCGTCAGAGGCGCTTCCGACTCGGCAGGACGACCTAAAAAGGGGTTGTAATACTGGCGGCGCACATGCAAGGCCATCACCAGTTCTTCCAGGGCCGCGTTGCCCGCCCGTTCACCAATGCCATTGATGGTGCATTCCAATTGACGAGCACCGTTTTTCACCGCTTCTAAAAAGTTGGCAACGGCTAAACCCAGGTCGTTATGACCGTGAACCGAAATGATGGCCTGGTCAATATTGGGGACATTTTCTTTAATGCCGCGAATCAAATCGCCAAATTCTGCCGGGGTGAGATAGCCCACTGTATCAGGAATATTGACGGTGGTGGCTCCGGCAGCGATCGCCCGTTCCAGCACTTGATAGAGAAACTCCGGATCACTACGTCCGGCATCTTCTGGGGAAAATTCGACATCATCTACGAAGGTTTTGGCGTAGGCGACCATTTCTGCCGCGATCGCCAGTACCTCATGCCGTTCCTTCCGCAGCTTGTACTTCAGGTGAATATCTGACGTGGCAATAAAGGTGTGAATGCGAGCGTGCGCCGCCGGTTTGAGGGCTTCCGCTGCCGTTTGGATGTCTTGCCGAGTGGCGCGGGCCAGACCACAAATCGTCGGCCCATTCTCCGTTCCTACCGCTTGGGCAATTTTTTGCACCGCCTCAAAATCACCGGGGCTGGAGTAGGGAAAGCCCGCTTCAATCACATCCACACCCAGTCGGGCCAGTTGCCGCGCGATCGTCAGTTTCTCATCCACGTTCAGGGTGGCTCCGGGAGACTGCTCCCCATCCCGCAAGGTGGTATCAAAGATGATGATCCGATCTGGCTGCGACTGCTTATTCATAGGATGTGATGAATGATATCAACTAAAGGCGAATTCGATAATTACTAGCCTACCGTTTCTCCCTTGTCATATTGCATCCCCCAGTCAGGTTGCAATGGGGAGGGGCTAATAATCTGATTTTTCGATTGCTTTGCGAATGTCGTTCAGATCAATGTAGTGGTCGGTGGCGTTCCGGAGTTCCCGGGCGATCATCCCTTCTGTGGAAACCACCGTAATATGGGTGTTTTTACCCCGCAAAAGTTCGATCGCCCGTTCAAAATCGCCATCGCCACTAAACAACACCACGCGATCGTACTGATCCACCGTGTTGAACATATCCACCACAATTTCAATGTCTAAATTTGCTTTTTGGGAGTATCGTCCCGAATTATCGTCGTAGTACTCTTTCAAAATTTTGGTTCTGACGGTATATCCCAGACTAATTAAGGCATCCCGAAATCCTCTTTGATCTTGCAGATCCTTCAACCCGGTATACCAAAATGCATTGGTCAGAACCGTGTTCGCTTCGCGGGTAAAATACTCTAAAACGCGCTTTGGATCAAAAAACCAGCCATTTTTCTGCTGGGCATAGAACATATTGTTGCCGTCTACAAATATTGAAAGACGGTTAGCCAACTTTTGCATAGAAATTAATGCCTATAAGAGAAATTAATTTGGATAGCTAATTGTAGCAAGCATACTTTAGCGGACTTCTCAAATTGAAAAAGTCCTACTTTTAACAGCGTTGGGGTAGCAATTCAGTCTTAGTAAGGAGTGCATAGATTGAAAAGGATGGAACGTTGCCCACTGCGATCGCGTCTGCTAAACAGGCTCAAGCATCAGGGAAACTCATCATCTTAACGGCTAAATTACTGGAGAAAACATAGACTTAAAACGATTGTCAATTCGTGTTGATGCTTTTCTAAGCTCACCCAAATTGAATGCAACAATTTGATAGTCTAACGGGGATCTACACTTGCTGTTGTGTTTTACCTCCTACGAAAAGAGTACTCGACTGCCCCTATTATTACAAAAAACCTGGTTTTCGCTGGAGATTAAGACTCTCTAGAATCATGCAATCAAGCATTTCGTTGTAAAAAGTGCTGTAATAGTGAGCAGTTTGCTGTTCAAAGGTCTTTTACAAAAAAGTTAGGGTGCATCGCCAAAGTCGTCTCTAAGCGTCTGCAATGTCAAAAGAAATGCCCCAAACCGATCCCCTGGAGCCGGATTCAAATCTGCCTCGCCCCCGTTTGGTGAGCCAAAGAATGAATCTTGTCGAATGTCAAAAATATCTAAGCCGGAATTTGGGCCAGACGCCTCGCTGGTTAAAGCGACGGAGCACTGGGCAGCAGTTGATTGCCGCGATCGCGGCGTTAGCCTCTGTCGTCACCATCAACAATTTGGGCGTGGTGCCTCTGTGGGAACGGAATTTGCAAACGGCTTTTTTTGACCTCCGGGGTGCCGTTGAGCCACCCAATACGACTTCCCCCACCCCCAGCACTCCCGGCATCATCATTTTGGCAATGGATGGGGAGACAATGACCCAGGGCACTCAGGTTTACCCCACTGATCCCAAGCGATACGCTTTTTTTGAACCGATTCAGCAATGGCCCTGGCAGCGCACCACCTATGCGATCGTGATTGATCGGCTCATGCAAGCGGGTGCCCGAGCCGTGGTGCTGGATGTGGTGCTAGATGCGCCCAGCAGTTATGGCGATGCTGATGACATCGCACTTCAGCGTGTGTTGCAAAAGTATGCCGGACGGGTCACGCTGGCCGCCAAATATATCGAAGAAGAAGACCCGTCCGGCTACGAAACGAAGCTGTTATCTCCCAATCCCACCTTTCAAATGGCCTCGCCCAGGCTGGGTTTTATCAATTTTGTGGTCAGCCTCAATGGGCGAATTCATGAACTGGGCAAGGAATATCTCCGGCAAGTCACTGCCAGCTATGGCAATCTCGGCGATGCGCTACCCCAAATTCCATCGCTGGCGGAAGCCGCCCTACAATCAGCCGGGATCGTCCCCCCACCCCCAGCCGGTAAGAATATTTTTTTCTATGGCCCCAGCCGCACTTTCAAGCATGTTTCCTTCTGGCATGTGCTCGATCCGCAAAGCTGGAATGACTACCACCTGAAAAACCAAACGTTTAAGAACAAGATTGTGTTGATTGGGCCAACGGGGGGCGGTGAGTCGTTTCAGGATTTTCATGCAGCTCCATTTTCGGGGACGTTACGCTATCCCGAAAAAATGGCGGGGGTTGAAATTCAAGCGAATGCGATCGCGACATTAATGCAGGGTAATGCGATCGCTCCCCTCTTTTCCAATCGCTGGCAGGAAGGCGTTTTTGTGGGGTTGGTCGTTTTCACGACGGGCTATCTCCAAAGTCGCAAAAGTCGCAATCGCCGCTTGCTTCGTCGCTTCTTCTATGGGTTGGCGATCGCGCTGGGTTATGCCGTCTTCAGTTACGCTCTCTTCGTGGGGGGGAGAGTGATTCTACCCACGATGGTTCCCCTGATTGCGATTACCCTGGGTAGCGTGACCTATGTTGTCGTAGACAGTTTGGCGGCATTGCGTCGTATTTTAGAAGCCGCACAACGCCATCGCGGCTCCGAAGAAGTGCGGGAATTTTTGAGTGATACGAACCAGGAAGAATTGCAACAGGCCGCCGCAGAATATCACCGGGAATTATTGGGCAGTCAGCTCCGCGATCGCTACGGCGTTTTCAAAGAACTGGCCGCTGGTGGGTTTGGACAAACTTACCTGGCTCAAGACTGCGATCGGCCCGGCACCCCAACCTGTGTCGTCAAACGTCTCCGCCCCAGCAGTAGTAAACCAGGTGTGATGCGGCTGGCAGAGAACCTGTTCAAACGGGAAGCCGAAACCCTGGAGCGCTTGGGCAAACATCCCCAAATCCCCCAATTGCTGGCCTACTTCAATGAAAGAGGCGACTTTTACCTGGTGCAGGAGTACATTGACGGCATCTCGCTCGCAGACGAACTCAAGCTCCACAAACTCTTGCGCCCCCTGAGTGAACAGGCTGTCGTCATGATCCTGTTCGAGTTACTTCACATCCTGGACTTTGTGCATCGACATGGGGTAATTCATCGCGACATTAAACCTGCCAATATTATTCGCCGTCGCTCCGATCGCAAGCTGGTGCTAATCGACTTTGGAGCCGTGAAACAGGTTAGTGCGATGGATGAGCAGTCCGATGGGACTGTCTTTACAGTTGCTATTGGCACAAACGGCTACATGGCTCCGGAGCAAGCGATGGGGAAACCCTGTGCCGCCAGTGATATCTACGCATTGGGGATGACAGGAATTCGAGCATTGACGGGTATAGAACCCAGTAAGCTGGATAGTGGTGGCGCGGCTGCCTCTCCTGCAAGCGTGAGTTGGAAGGAAATGGTGCAGGTGAGCGATTCACTGGTGGAAATCTTAGACAAAATGGTGCGGGTAGATGTCAGCGAGCGCTATCGCACAGCCCCAGAAGCCATCACAGCGCTTCAACCCCTAGTGGAATTCACACAAAAAATGGGCTTCACCCCGGAGTTTCTGGAACCCACGCTCCCGGACGACGACGACTGCACAACCGAGGACGAAACAAAGCGCTGGTTAGTAGATGGACCAGCCGTAGAATTGCCGGAGACCGATCCCGTTCCAGCGCCGACCGCAGAAGATGCCCTGCCGGAAACAAAACCCTGGCTCAGTGAACCGATGGAACTACCTTCGACTGCATCCGATGAAAAGAATGACCATGAGGATACTCAATCACTCTCCTGATGCCCCCAGGCATCTACAGGCTAGTGGTAAGTCAATCAATCGTTGACGGGTAGCCCAAATACAGGTTGTTAATTAGGGTTAAATTTTGCGGGTCTTTGACCCGTCAAAATTTTCCTGATGGAACATTAGGCAGTCATGATCTTGCTTCTGATCGCCGACCTCCCACTCCTGTTATTGCCTGACCAGCCATTATTGTAGAGTGTCTTCGCTGTCGCTCCAGAGCAGTTCGATCGAGGAGAGATCCTGTGGGTCTTCGGTCTCCCAGGCGGGCGATCGCCAGAGGACAAAGGGTAAAAAGGCACCCTTCAAACCACGAATGACTCGCTCTGAGGTGCTTTCAAACACTACAAACAAGGGATAAATCGTATCCGATCCCTCGCTTAGGATGTGCTTATGCCGGATGGGCATGTCCCACTCATAACCCCGGTTCAGGTACACCTGAGTCTGCCGCCAACGACTCAACATCTCCGAAAAATCTTCCTGGGGTCGATGGATAAAAATCAAGATCTCCACGCCCGTCTTAATCTTCCATTCTGGGTCGCACATCAAAATGGCAAGATCACAGGGAAGACGCGTGGCTTCACTGGTCGAAGTACTGATGCCGCTCGTTCCCGTCACCGAACTCCGCACATGGGCAATGGGCAATGGGATCGAGATCACACTTTCATCCGGTCGTCGCATACTGGGGATCATTTCCAGGTAAGGACGGTGCTGCCGGAGGAGCGCGATCGCATCGAGTGAATGACTACACTCGGCTAGCACTTCTTCATACAACGCTTTCTGCATCGACATAACGCAATGGAGTTAGCCCAATTGTTCAAATACCGCAAACATTGGCAGATACATGGATAGAAGAATGGCACCGACCATCCCCCCCAACACCACAATCATCACCGGTTCTAAAACGCTGGTCAGCGCTTTCACAGCTTGTTCGACTTCATCCTCATAAAAGTCCGCCACCTTCGCCAGCATCTTATCGAGTTCCCCCGTCTCTTCCCCAATACTGATCATTTGAATCGCCATCAAAGGAAAGACCTGCTCTTTCTGTAAGGCAACACTGATCATGCCTCCGGTTTGAATTTCTTTCCGGGCTTCATCGACCGCATTTGCAATAATTTGGTTACCAGCGGTATCGCGCACAATTTCCAGGCAAGTAAGAATCGGCACACCAGACCGAGTCAGCGCACCAAACGTCCGGCAAAACCGAGCCGTTGCGGTTTTTTCAATCAAATCACCAAACAACGGCAGCTTGAGCATGAGCCGATCAACGGTTTCGCGGCCAACGCGAGTTTTGTAGTACTGCCGGAAAGCAAATACAGCCACCCCTACGACCACCAACAGAAACAAGACATTTTTAATGTCCTGCACAAAGTAGCTGATGTTCATCATCATCTGGGTAAAGGCAGGCAGTTCCACCCCAATTTCCTTAAAAATATTGGCAAAGATTGGTAACAGGAATCGCACCATGCCAAAAAAGATCAAAATTGCCAGCGTGCCTACCGTTACCGGGTAAGACATCGCCGCTTTAATCTGGTTTTGCAGGCGGGCTACGTCTTCTAGGAGCTTTGCCAGACGATTGAGCACTTCATCCAGCACCCCCCCCACTTCACCAGCCTGGATCATGCTGACATAAAGGCCATCAAAGCATTCAGGGTGCTTCCGCATAGCATCCGAGAGGTTCACCCCCTGTTGGACATCGGAGCTGATGTTGAGCAGGGCTTTTTTCAATTTGGGATTCTGGCATTGCTCCGCCAATACCCCCAGGCCACGTACCATCGCGACCCCAGCGTTGACCAGGGCGGCAAATTGCCGAGAAAAGACGGCTTTATCCTTCACCGTCACCTTTGCCATCGCATTGCTCAGATTTTTGGGATCTAAGTTGAGCGAAAAGCCAGCATCTTGTTTTAATTCTTGGACGTATAAGCCCCGACTGCTGAGGGTCGCACGAGCTTCTCGAAGGTTATCTGCAACGATTTTCTCTTTACGACTGCCTGTCGCATCTTGAACACGGGCAACGAAGGTTGGCATAGGACGGTACCTGTGGAGGATAGGTGGAGTGGTGCGATCTCAACTCAGTAGGAGCGATCGCTCCTACTGGAACAGCAAAGATAAAATTAATGCCTTGCAGCACCCGCAGCAGCGGCTCCCGCCGGAGCACTACCAATCAATCGCTGCAATTCATCGGGTCTGGAGGTCTTAGACATGGCCGCTTCAAAGGTAATTAAGCCAGCTTTGTATTGGTCCGCCAACACTTTCTCCAAGGTTTGCATCCCCAATTTACCTCCAGTTTGAATGGCTGAGTAAATTTGGGCCGTTTTTCCTTCCCGGATCATGTTGGAGATCGCTGGAGTGACTACCATGATTTCTTGGGCCATAATCCGGCCATACTCACCGGGTTTGGGGTTTTTCTTTGGCACTAAAGTTTGACTGAAGACTGCCACTAGGGAGTTGGACAATTGCACCCGCACTTGAGTTTGTTTATCAGCGGGAAATACGTCGATGATCCGGTCAACGGTTTGCGCGGCGGAACTGGTGTGCAGAGTCCCGAATACCAGGTGTCCAGTTTCTGCGGCTGAAATGGCCAGCGCGATCGTTTCGAGATCTCGCATTTCACCCACTAGAATAATGTCCGGATCTTCCCGCAGCGCCGCTTTCAAGGCATTGGCAAAACTTTTGGTATCCTCGCCCAATTGACGTTGGTGAATCAGGCTTTTAATTGGCTCATAAACGAATTCAATCGGGTCTTCAACGGTGAGGATGTGTTCTGCCTTGGTGCGGTTGATCAAGTCAATCATGGCGGCCAGGGTGGTGGTTTTCCCCGATCCGGTGGGGCCTGTAACCAGGATCAAGCCTCTGGGTTTATCGGCCATTTCCCGCACGACATCCGGCAAACCCAGCTTCTCAAAGTTAGGAATTTTGGAACTGAGCGCCCGTAGACAGGCCGCGTAGGTTCCTCGATCTTTATAGACATTCACACGGAACCGGGCCAGCCCCCGCACCCCATAGGAACAGTCTAATTCCCAGTTTTGCTCTAGATTCTTCCGTTGGGTGTTGTTCAACATGCTGAAGATGAGCCGCTGGCATTCCTCGGCGGTTAATGCCTGATCACCAATGGGTTGCAGCTTACCGCTGATCCGGAAGTAGGGGGGAAGGCCAGCCGTAAGGTGCAGGTCTGAACCGCCCATTTCGATAAGCTGCTCCATCAGGTCTTCAATCATTAACTCCATGAGGTTGCTCCTTGCGTAGGGTAGGTGATTTGGGAATCGAGGGAAGAGGCGATCGCCCAATGAATGTGGGTGGGGCCTGACCCGATTTCAGTGACAGTTTACCCAAATAGGTTCCGATGCATTCAAACTTTGTGAAATTCATCCGGGCAAAGCTGAGAGCGCTTTATTCCTGAAAGCGCGGTGTCAAACAATAGGGACAATCTAGCCACTCCTGCTTTAAATCAGCGCTACAGGTGCGACAGGTCAACGAAGATTTGCGCTTTGCCTTCAGTTCAGATTCCAGCCCGGAGTCGGTAAAAGTTACCCGCTCTACTTCTTCCAGCGTGCTTTGACCTTCGCGCACCAGATTCAAGCTATAGGCCAGCAACGTTTTCATCCCTTCTTCAACCGCAACTTCTTTAATCGTGTCAGTCGGTGCGCCCTGATTAATCAAAGTTTGCAGCCGCTCAGTGATTCGCATCACTTCATACACCCCACACCGACCTTTGTAACCAACGCCTTTACATTTCGGACAGAGTTTGTTTAATCGGGTCGCTTCTTGGATTTCTTGAGGTTGAAGCGTGTTGGCCCTATAAATGGTCATTTCGCTGTCTCGCGTTGTGGAGAGGCCAAACCGCGCCAGTTCCTCCCGGCTGGGCACATAAGGAATGCGACACTCATCGCAAACCCGCCGTACCAGACGTTGAGCCACGACCCCCAACAAAGCCCCCGATACCATGAAGGGTTCAACCCCCATTTCATCCAAACGGGCGATCGCGCCTGCCGCATCATTCGTGTGCAGCGTGGTTAAAACCAGGTGGCCCGTCAGCGCGGCCTCGATCGCCGTCTTAGCGGTTTCCCGGTCCCGCGTTTCACCTACCAGAATGACATCCGGGTCTTGCCGTAAGAAGGCCCGCAGGATCATGGCAAAGTCCATGCCCTTTTCTCGAATCACCTGCACCTGAGTCAAGCCCGCCAGAGTGTATTCAATCGGGTCTTCTGCCGTACTGATGTTGACCCCCGGATCATTCCGTTCCGCCAGAGCTGAATACAGAGTCGTTGTTTTACCAGACCCCGTTGGCCCTGTCACCAGGATCAAACCAAATGGCCGCGCCACCATGTCTTGCACAATCCGGAGCGTCTCCGGATCGCCAATCAGCTTATCCAGGCCCAACTGAGTCGCAGAGTTGTCCAGAATCCGTAGTACAACTTTTTCACCATGCTTACTGGGCAATGTGCTCACCCGGAAGTCAATATTGCGGTTGTCATAGCGGCGGCGAATCCGGCCATCCTGGGGCATCCGGCGCTCAGCAATATCCAACTGAGACATAATCTTGAACCGAGCCGTGACTGCCGGAATAATTTTTTTGGGAAAAGGATCAAAGGCTTCCCGTAGCACCCCATCCTTCCGAAACCGGACTCGCAAATACTCCTCTTGCGGTTCGATGTGAATATCAGAAACGCCTTCCTGCAACGCTTTGATCATGATCTTGTTAGCCAATGCAATCACGGGAGCGGCTTCAGCATCCGCCACATCCAGATCGGTATCGCTTTCTTCGGGCGCATCCTGCAAGTCCATGTAGCCTAACCCTTCCAGGTCGGCTTGGATGTCTACCTTAGCCTGTTGCTCAATTTCCTTCTGGCGTTCTACCTGCTCATCCAGATATTTGGAAATTAAGCGTTGATAATCCTCATTTGTGATCACCATGCGCTGGAGCGAGAACCCCTTTGCGCGCAAAATCCGGTTTAAGTCATCTTGGGCGGTCAAATTATCGGGGTTGACCATTGCCACCAGGATCGAAGGCGGCTCGGCTTCGGAGCGATTGAGCGGCACCAATTTGTGATTCCGGCACAGATCGATCGGGATGAGTGTATCAATGAGTTCACTGACATGATCCGTTGGAATTTGATTTACCTCCGGATCGAGCGACTCAACTCCGTAAAGAATTTTAAGTTCAAATAGTTGCTGCTTCTTGTACTGCCGAATCACCTCTGGGGGGAGCTGCTGCCCAGTCAGGGATTCAAGCACATCAAGCAATCTTCTGCCGGTTTTGCGACTTTCGATCAGAGCCTGGTTCATCTGGTCGGTGTTGACGTAGCCAGATTGAACCAGTTTATTCGCAAATGGAGATAGATCATTTTTAACGACGAGGGCTTTGCGCTGCGATGAGGAGTTGGTCATAAGGGGTAGAAGGTGAACTCCTTATAGAATATTCCCAATTTTTCTGGGATTTAGAACTTTAGAAATACTGGGCGGATCGAAAATGGTGCTGAGGGAGACACACGCGAGTCAAGTCTGGGTTCAAGTTTGCTTCCAAATATCACAGATGATAGCGCTTACCCAGAGGTTCGTCAGGCTCATATTCATGATGTTAATGCTTGAGACTGCGATTGTTGTAGCTTATTTGTCAATCCATCTCCGTATTATTTCTGACTCTGTTGGATCGGTTTTTTCGGCAAAACTATTTGGTCTTCGTTGGATGTTGCTTCCACCAGTTCGCCACTTCCTTAATAGAAGATGCTGACTCAATTGCTTGCGATCGCCAATAATGACCGTACAACTTGCGCGATCGCAGGTATCAAATGATTCTTATTTATCCCCAAAATTATGGATGTTGCTGATCTTGGAATGGAAATACCAGATGGTTGATTTTGTTACAAAATTTCAACTCCTTCCGGTGGGGCAAATTGCTCTCCTGTAGCGAAAACCGCTGATGAAGCGAGTTGTTTTCAAGAAAATTTTGATTAAATGAATTCAGGATGTCTTAACTGGGGCAGACTTGGATAGAGGGTCTATCTATTGGCTGTTCAATCCCGCTAGTGTCTAGGATTAAGTTGAGTGATTGTTAAGGGACACAGTCCGCACATTTGGGAAACCCACAATGATTGACGAAGAACATCAGGTAGAGGGAATGCAAGGTTCATCTGTAGATGCTGACGTAACAGAATTACCCCCCGATGCGGGGAGTCAGGAGGGTGCTACGCCTGTAACTGGGGCAGAAGAAGCACCCGATCTATCGCTGGGAGCGGTGGAATTTCCTGATTTGGAAGAAGAGTCTCAAGCTGCCAGTATCCCAAGCAATGATGGAGATTATGCCAAGCTTGCGGCGCTAGAGGGCGAAATTCAATCCTTAAAAGCGCAATTGGAAGAGCGTACGGGGCAGTACATGCGAATCGTGGCAGATTTTGATAACTACCGCAAGCGCACCCAACGAGAAAAAGAAGAGTTTGAGCAACAAGTCAAATGCTCAACCATCAACGAGCTACTGCCAGTCGTTGACAACTTTGAACGGGCACGATCGCAAATTAAGCCCCAGACCGACCAGGAAACGACGATTCACAAGAGCTATCAGAGTGTTTATAAGCAACTGGTGGATTGCTTGAAGCGGGTTGGGGTCTCCCCCATGAGATCGGAAGGGAAAGAATTTGACCCGAACCTGCACGAAGCTGTGATGCGGCAACCCTCGGCAGAGCATCCAGAAGGAACGGTCATGGAAGAATTGCAACGAGGCTATATGTTGGGCGATCGCGTCCTGCGTCATGCGCTGGTTAAAGTGGCGGCACCGCCAGAACCGGAATCAATGTCTGAGGGCGCTGATTCCAGTAGCTCAGATAGTTAACAGTCAACGTTCACGGTGCTGGCCGGAACCCTTTTTCGCGCCAGCGCCCCTTCAATCCTGCTAGACGGTAACGCTTCTACATAGATGCACTTCACCTACTAGTCATTCACCTTACTGTCTATACTCTTACTGCCACTAGCCATGGGAAAAGTCATCGGGATCGATCTAGGTACAACCAATAGCTGTGTCGCTGTTTTAGAAGGTGGGCAGCCCCTCGTCATCGCCAACACCGAAGGGGGCCGCACCACCCCTAGTATGGTGGGCTTTGGGCGAGCCGGCGATCGCCTGGTGGGGCAACTCGCCAAGCGACAGGCCGTTACCAATGCGGAGAACACCGTATTCAGTATCAAACGCTTTATTGGTCGCCGTTGGGATGACACCGAAACGGAACGCTCCCGCGTTCCCTATAACTGTGTGCGTGGCAAAGATGACACGGTGGACGTGCAAATTCGCGGCAAGAGCTACACTCCCCAGGAAATTTCGGCCATGATTCTGCAAAAGCTCAAGCAGGATGCCGAGAGTTACCTGGGTGAAACGGTAACTCAAGTCGTGATTACGGTGCCAGCTTACTTCAGTGATGCTCAACGGCAAGCGACTAAAGATGCTGGTACGATCGCCGGCTTAGAAGTGCTGCGAATCATCAACGAGCCGACGGCTGCCGCTCTTGCCTACGGTATGGACAAACAAGACCAGGATCAATGCGTCCTGGTGTTTGACTTGGGTGGCGGCACATTCGATGTCTCCATCCTGCAATTAGGCGATGGTGTATTCGAGGTCAAAGCCACCTCCGGCAATAATCACCTAGGCGGCGATGACTTCGATGATGTGATCGTGCGCTGGATGATTGAAGCCTTTATGGCCCAAGAAGGGATCGATCTGTCTATCGACAAAATGGCCCTCCAACGGTTACGAGAAGCCGCTGAACGCGCCAAAATCGAGCTATCCAGTACCCTGACCACCCCCATCAACTTACCGTTTATCACAGCCGATGAAACTGGCCCTAAACATCTAGAGATGGAACTCTCCCGCGCCAAGTTTGAAGAACTGGCCAGCCATTTAATCGAGGGAACCATCGAACCTACCGCTCAGGCATTGAAAGATTCTGACCTCACCATTGAAGACATCGATCGCATTTTGCTGGTGGGCGGTTCAACTCGCATCCCCGCCGTTCAGGATGCCATCCGTAAATACTTCAATGGCAAAATGCCCGATCGTTCCGTTAACCCCGATGAAGCGGTAGCCTTAGGCGCAGCCATCCAGGCGGGTGTGTTGGGGGGTGAAGTCAAAGACTTGTTACTGCTGGATGTCACGCCCCTCTCCTTAGGAATTGAAACTCTAGGTGAAGTTTTCACCAAAATCATCGAGCGCAACACCACCATTCCCACCAGCAAGACGCAAGTTTTCTCCACCGCTACAGATGGGCAAACCTCGGTAGAAATTCACGCCCTTCAGGGCGAACGGGCAATGGCCAAAGATAATAAAAGCCTGGGCAAGTTCCAGCTTAACGGCATTCCCCCTGCGCCTCGAGGTGTACCGCAAATTGAAGTGTCCTTCGATATTGATGCCAACGGCATCCTTAAGGTTTCGGCTCGTGATAAAGGCACCGGACGGGAACAAAGTATTTCCATCACTAATACTGGCGGCTTAAGTACCTCCGAAATCGACCGGATGCGGCAAGAGGCCGAAGTGTTTGCCGAAGAAGACTTAAGCCGGAAGCGAATAGCGGAACTGAAAAACAAGGCAGAAACCTTGCTCTACAGTTACGAAACCACCATTCGGGATAATGGCGAACTTATCAGTGACGAGTTGAAGACACGCTCCGCCCAACAAGCTCAAGTCTTGAGAGCCGCGATGGCCAATTCTAATATCACCGTAGCCGAACTGGAACAGGCGATCGATGCACTCCAACAAACCCTCTTGGAGATTGGCTCATCCATGTATCAGTTTCCCTCACCCACTGGTGACTCCGATGAGTCTAACTACACTGCCGATGAAACCGTTCGGTTTGCCTATAATCAGAACGACCCAGATGAGGGTGACGATTTGCCAGGAACAGCCAGCCAGCCATCGCCCACCCCAGATGATCCCGATAACTTTGACTTTGATGCCGATGCCACAATCACAGCAGACTACGAAGCGGTTGAGTAACCCCTTCATCGTTCAGGATTTGAGAAGAAAGATCTGATCAACAAATCGTTACGCTAGAGTTGGAATAACACGCTTGCAGGTAGCTAATTCGCTATGGCTGACTATTACGAAACCCTTGGTGTTGCCCGCGACGCTGATAAGGAAGACATTAAGCAGGCTTACCGTCGGTTAGCCCGCAAATACCACCCGGATGTCAACAAAGAACCGGGAGCCGAGGAACGGTTTAAAGAAATTAACCGCGCCTACGAAGTGTTATCGGAGCCAGAAATGCGTGCCCGGTACGATCGCTTCGGTGAGGCCGGCGTGGGTGGTGCAGCCGCGGGCGCAGCCGGATTTCAAGACTTCGGTGACTTTGGCGGCTTTGCGGCTGACATTTTTGAAAGCTTCTTTAGTGGCTTTGGTGGGGGCATGGGTACCCAGACCGCATCCCGGAAGCGAGGTCCGGCTAGAGGCGATGACCTCCGACTCGATCTCAAGTTGGAATTTCGTGAAGCCGTTTTTGGGGGCGAGAAAGAGATCCGCATCAGTCATTTAGAAACCTGCAACACCTGTGAAGGCTCTGGGGCGAAACCGGGCACTCGCCCCAAGACTTGTACCACCTGTAATGGGCAGGGGCAGGTGCGGCGCGCGGCGCGTACTCCTTTTGGGAGTTTTACTCAGGTTTCTGTCTGTCCGACCTGTAACGGCACCGGCCAGATGATTGAGGAGAAATGCGACACCTGCGGCGGTAGAGGGCAACGGCAGGAAACGAAGAAACTGAAGATTACGATCCCGGCTGGGGTAGACAATGGGACGCGGTTGCGGGTGACGGGTGAAGGTGACTCTGGGCAGCGCAATGGTCCGGCAGGGGATTTGTATGTTTACCTCTATGTGAATGAGGATGCAGAGTTCCATCGGGAAGGCATCAACATTCGTTCCATGTTGAAAGTCAGCTACATCCAAGCGCTCTTAGGGTCGCGCATTGAAATTAACACCGTAGAAGATAAACCTCAGGAACTATTAGTGCCACCGGGAACCCAACCTGGCACGGTGTTGACTCTGGAAGGAAAAGGCGTACCCAAACTGGGCAACCCTGTCGCTCGCGGTGATCATCTCGTGACGATTCAGGTCGATATTCCCACCAAGTTGGGAACAGATGAGCGGGAATTGTTAGAAAAAATTGCCAAAATTCGCGGCGATCGCACCGAGAAGGGTGGGATCGAAGGTTTTATGGGCAAAATTTTTGGCAGCTAAGGAGGACATGATTTTGGAAACTCCTGATGCCAAACTCGATTTGCGGGGTACACCCTGCCCGATTAATTTCGTGCGAACCAAGTTGCGGTTAGAACAGATGGCCCCCGGTGAGTTACTGGAAGTCTGGCTCGATCCGGGTGAACCCGTTGAGCAGGTACCCGATAGTTTGGCGATGGAAGGCTACGCGATCGAGCAGATTGAAGACCACACAGACTTTTTTGCGTTGCAAGTTCGCTGTCCTCGCTTGAATAGTGCTGGGGTTCCCTCGTGCTGAGTCAGACGTTATGAGTGCGGATGCCTCTGGGACACGGCCCACCAGACAGCCTGTCTCCAGTGATTTAGCCTCAACCCCCCTCCTGGGAACGGTTTTAGCAGTACAGGCCAACTTTTACCTGGTCAAACTTGACCCAATTCCATCCTTACCTCGCTCGACCTTACTCTGTACCCGCCGTTCCCGCTTGAAGAAGGTGGGGCAAAAAGTCATGGTGGGCGATCGCGTCCAGATTGAGGAACCCGACTGGCAGGGTAATCGAGGTGCGATCGCGGGCATACTTCCCCGGTCGGCAGACCTTGATCGTCCTCCTGTGGCCAATGCCGACCAAATTCTCCTGGTTTTTGCTCTGGCAGAACCCAACCTTGATCCCCACCAATTAAGCCGCTTTCTGGTGAAAGCAGAATCCACAGAACTGGCGGTTTGTCTGTGCTTGAGTAAGAGTGATCTGGTTTCAGACGAGACTCGCGCCGCATGGCAACAGCGCCTCCAACAGTGGGGTTATGCATCGGTATGCATCAGCGTTCGCCAATCCTGCGGTCTGGAGTCCTTATTCTCGCAGTTGAGCGATCGCATCACGGTAGTTTCCGGTCCCTCTGGGGTGGGCAAGTCGAGTTTAATTAATGTCCTCGTCCCTCAGGCCAATTTGAGAGTGGGAGAAGTATCGGGCAAACTGGCCAGAGGGCGACATACCACCCGCCATGTCGAACTGTTTGAATTACCCGCAGGCGGATTACTGGCCGATACTCCCGGCTTTAACCAACCCGAACTGGATTGCGCGCCGGAGGAGTTAGCCCACTATTTCCCTGAAGCCCGCCAGCGATTGGCCGAAACCTCGTGCCAGTTCAGCGATTGTTTGCATCGGAATGAGCCAGGATGTGGGGTGCGGGGCGACTGGGAACGGTATGAAATTTACTTACTTTTGCTGGAGGAGGCGATCGCTCGGCAGGAAGCCCTGGACCGCACCCGCGATGAAGAAGCTTCGCTCAAACTCAAATCTCGCCGGGATGGCCACGAAATCTACGAACCCAAGCTAGAACTGAAGAAGTATCGCCGCCAATCCCGCCGCAGTCAGCAGCAGGAATTATTGACCTTACAAAACGAGGAAGAGGCAACGCCAGATAGGGAATAGAGCCTTGGTGGCGGATTTCAACGGTCAGGTGTGACACCTGCAAGGGGACAAATCCCCCCTCTATACCTCTTCTCCCAACTGCCGCAGCCGTTCTGCCAATTGATCAGCCCGTTGCCGTTCGGTTTCGGCTCGTTGTCGTTCGGTTTCGGCTTCAGTCAGATAGCGATCGCCCTGCTCGTTATACCAGGTCAAAATCTCCTGAGGTAGTCCACCCACTTGTCCCTGGTATCGTCCAATCCCCAGGCCCACTTCTGGCATCCAATAGGGTTCGCCAATCTGCAATTGATACACCCCATTTTCCAGTCGATACAGCGCAAATGGTTGTTGGCGATCGCGTTGCCAAAACTCTGGATTGTAAACCAGATAGTACAGTACGCCCAATTTGGTATAGATCTCTAGCTTCTCCTCGTATTCGTCACCCGGACGATGGGACACCATTTCCAGCACGAATAGGGGAACGATATCATTTTCTTCCCAGGTGGCATAGCTACGGCGCGATTTACCACCCTTGCGGCGATCCACCCCAAGACTCAAGAAGCCATCCGGCACAATCGGCACTTTGGGACTAACGCCTGTTGTGTGGTATACCGCCATATCTACCCCAAAGTACCAATCCATCCGCTCCGCCCAGATGCTAGTCAGGAGCAACAGCAGGAGATTAGGCAGGAGATTTTGGTCTTCATTGTCCACAGGGGTGTCGTCGGAACAAGGTAAGTCGGCAGTGCTCGGTAACGTCTGCGGTGGTTTAGAAATCACGGGGCGCACGACCAAAAACACGATGCTTCAAATTATAGGGTAGCTGTCAGCCGCCAGCGATACACGGTCGCCACTTCACCCGCTTCGATCGCCACTTGAGCTACCGCATCCGGCTCCCAATCGCCCAAATCAAAATCGTGAGAGAGAATGCGATCGCCGGGTTGTAGTTGGGCCAGGAGTGCCGGACGGAGTTTCAGGTTCAGGTGCGGCAACAGGTAGAGAATCACGACGGTCGCTTCCTGAAAATCAGTCTCGTACAAATCCTGCTGACGAAATTGAATCAGATGATCCACGCCTGCTAACTGCGCCTGGTGAGTCGCATCCTGAATGCGATCGCGATCGATATCAATGCCCACGCCCCGCACACCATAGCGCTGTGCGGCTGCAATCAAAATTCGCCCATCCCCGCTGCCCAGGTCGTATACCACATCATCTGGCTGGAGTTGGGCCAGTTGCAGCATGGTGTCTACTACGTTTGGTGGGGTGGGAATAAAGCCAATATCGGGACGGCGATCGCCCATCTTCACACCCCCTTACCGGAAGCGAAATGAGCCAGTTGACGATTCTTAGGTATCAGCAGCCAACACGTCATATTTCCCCTGCGCCGCCGCTTTGAAGCGATCGACCGTTTGCTGAATCAATTCGGGTGATGGTGGTAGCGTATCCTGCAATTGATAGTCGTAGCCCAGTTGTTTCCACTTGTACTCACCCATTTTGTGAAAGGGCAAAATTTCCACCCGCTCCACACTGTCCAGCGTTGCCACAAACTGCGCCAACCCTGCTATATTCTGTGGATCATCGGTTAGCCCAGGCACCAACACAAAGCGAATCCAGGTGGGTTTATTGATCTCACTTAAATACTGCGCCAGTCGCAAGGTTGGGGTGACATCCACACCCGTGACGTTCATGTACACGGCTGGATCAAATGACTTGATATCTAGCAGCACCAGATCTACGTAGTTCAATACATCCTGAGCAACAAGCAAATTGCAATAACCAGATGTATCCAGAGCCGTGTGCAGCCCCAACTGCTGACAGCGTTGCAACACTTCCTTCACAAAGTAGGGCTGCATCAGGGGTTCGCCCCCACTAATCGTTACACCACCGGGCGGACGAATGTAGTAACGGTAGGCACCGATTTGCTGCATCAGTTCTTCAGTGGTCACAGGTTGCCCATCTGCCCAATGGCGACAATCGGGATTATGGCAATATTGGCAACGGAGCGGGCACCCCTGAGTAAAGATGACGAAACGGATACCTGGGCCATCTACTGTACCGCAAGTTTCAATGGAGTGGATGCGCCCTGCCTGCTTGATGGCAGCATCAAGGGGAGAGGTTTCTAACACGGGAATTACCTTATCTAACACAGGAATTACCTTGAGTGAGGGCCAAAGGCAGGGAGCGAGAAATGGGGCAGGGGCAATTCCCGATTTCCCATTCCCTACTTCTCAAATCCGTTCGTGGAAAGTACGACTGATCACATCTAGCTGCTGGGCGTGGGTCAGCTTGATGAAGTTGACGGCATAGCCAGACACGCGGATGGTGAGTTGGGGGTAGAGTTCTGGGTGTGCCATTGCGTCCAGGAGGGTTTCTCGATTCAACACGTTGATGTTGATGTGGTGGCCGTGGTTATGGAAGTACCCGTCCAATAGGCGGGCGAGGTTTTGGATGCGATCGCCCACTTGCCGGCCTAAGGCTCCTGGAACGACCGAGAAGGTGTAGGAGATGCCATCCTGGGCGTGTTCGTAAGGAATTTTAGCGACGGATTCGAGGGCTGCGATCGCGCCTTTGGTGTCGCGTCCGTGCATGGGGTTGGCCCCAGGGGCAAACGGTTCTCCAGCTTTGCGCCCATCAGGAGTATTCCCCGTTTTCTTGCCGTACACCACATTGGAGGTGATGGTGAGAACGGATTGCGTCGGCACACTGTTGCGATAGGTTTTGTTCTGCCGCAAACGATTCATAAATCCTTCGACTAAGTCCACGGCGAGCTGATCGACGCGATCGTCATTGTTGCCGTATTTGGGATAGTCACCCTCAATTTCGTAGTCTACCGCCAGTCCATCGGCGTTGCGCTTCACCGTGACGGTGGCATACCGAATAGCTGACAACGCATCCGCTACGACAGACAATCCGGCGATGCCACAGGCCATTGTGCGGTACACATCGCGATCGTGGAGGGCCATCTCGATCCGCTCGTAGCAGTACTTATCGTGCATGTAGTGGATGACGTTGAGCGTGTTGACGTAGGTTCTGGCCAGCCAATCCATCATGTGAGCCAATTTTGCCATCACCTCGTCATAGTTGAGGCTGTCACCGGCGATCGGTTCAAATGCTGGGGCGATTTGTTCTCCCGATTTTTCGTCTTTGC
Source organism: Leptolyngbyaceae cyanobacterium bins.349 (assembly GCA_033764685.1). Taxonomy (GTDB): domain Bacteria; phylum Cyanobacteriota; class Cyanobacteriia; order Leptolyngbyales; family Leptolyngbyaceae; genus JSC-12. The sequence goes on along the minus strand of JANRIS010000019.1, from coordinate 190,130 downwards.
CGCCATTAATCGCGTACAACAGGGTTTTGGCCAGGTTGACCCGGGCACCAAAAAACTGCATTTGCTGGCCAATTCGCATGGCCGAAACACAGCAGGCGATCGCGTAATCATCGCCATACAGGGGCCGCATCAAGTCATCGTTCTCATATTGAATCGAACTGGTATCAATCGAAACGTTGGCACAGAAATGCTTAAACGGTTCTGGTAATTGTTCTGACCACAACACCGTTAGATTGGGTTCGGGGGCAGGACCCAGGGTGTAAAGAGTATGAAGAATGCGGAAGCTGTTTTTGGTCACTAGCGGTCTGCCATCGGTGCCGATCCCGCCAACGCACTCTGTCACCCAGGTGGGATCACCAGAGAACAGTTCGTTGTAATCGGGAGTGCGAAGGAAGCGGACCAACCGCAGTTTCATCACAAAATGGTCAATTAATTCCTGCAACTCGGTTTCAGTCGCCGTACCGTTCCTCAGATCCCGTTCAAAGTAAATGTCCAGGAAGGTGGAAACCCGCCCCAGAGACATTGCCGCCCCGTTTTGTTCCTTCACGGCAGCCAGGTAAGCAAAATACAGCCATTGCACTGCTTCTTTGGCGGTTTGGGCGGGTTGGCTGATATCGTGTCCATAGCTGGCCGCCATTTGCTGCAATTCAAACAAGGCTTTGATCTGTTCAGAAATTTCTTCCCGCAGCCGAATCACCTCTTCTGTAATCGCCTCGACTTCCAGCGATTCCAGTTGGCGCTTCTTATCGCCGACGAGAAAATCAATGCCATACAGGGGCACTCGCCGATAATCGCCAATGATGCGCCCTCGCCCATAGGCATCAGGCAACCCTGTGATGATCCCAGAATGGCGAGCCAATCGCATTTCTTTGGTGTAGGCATCAAACACGCCGTCATTGTGGGTTTTGCGGTATTTTGTGAAAATTTCCTTCGTGTTGGGGTCCAGCTCGTAGCCGTAGGCTTTTAAAGCAGCTTCTACCACACGCACCCCACCGTTGGGCATGATGGCACGTTTGAGAGGTTTGTCGGTTTGCAGTCCTACGATTTGTTCCAGATCGCGATCGAGATAACCGGGGGCATGGGCCGTAATTGTGGACACGACTTTCGTATCTGTATCCAGAATGCCGTTTTCTCGCTCCAGCACCATCAGTTGGGCGACCTGTTGCCAGAGGGCTTGTGTGCGGGGTGTGGCAGTTGCCAAAAAGCCAGCGTCGCCGCTATAGGGGGTGTAATTGGTCTGGATGAAGTCGCGCACATTCACTTCATTCGTCCAGATGCCAGGGAAAAATTCTTGCCATTGGGTCAACATAATAGTCTCCTATTGAGGCGGGGCAGGGTGGGGCGGGGAGCGACGAGGAGGGGAGCGACGAAGGCAGAAAGAAGATTAACGGCAGACCGGGTGAGTCAGGAATAGAACCGCTGAGGCGCAATGGCGATCGCTCTATTTCCTGGAATCTGTCTTCTTCCTGCTTGTTGCTCTCTTCCTCCTGTTCGCTCCCGATTCCCTATTCCTGCCTCATCGCTCCCTCTAAATTCAGTTCTGCAATTACAAAATCTTCGTCGGGATCTTGGCGCAGGTGGAATCCAAGGGTGTGACAAACGTGTTCCATGTCGTGGTTTTCGGGGAGAATTTCACCAAAGATGCGATGAAACCCTGCGTCATGCCCGATCGCCACTAAACGGCGCAGTAGCTCTGTGCCAAGTCCCTGATGCTGGAAGTGATCGCTCACCAGCAAAGCGAATTCGGCATCAAAACTTTCGGGTAATCGGTTTAGCCGCGCGACGGCAATAATTTCAAGGGTGGTTGTGGTTTCATGTAAAGCAACAATGACCCGTTCATCGGGGGTGGGATGACAAATCCGGCTGAGGCGATCGTGTTTAATGCGGTGACTCAGCTTAATTAGATGCGCGTAGCGTAGAAAAACACTTTCCTCTGATAAGGTTTCATGAAAGGCCACCATCAATGGCTCATCATCGGGTTGAATGGGGCGGATTGTAATCGTTTCGCCGTTTCTCAATGTCCAGGGTTGCATAGTGTCCCTCGTTTCTAGCCCCACCTTGATCTTGACCAATACTCACCAACCGTGCAAGCTACTGACTTGCCAGTTATCCAGTAACCAAAAGGGAAAGATTGGGTCGCTACAGGAGTTTTGGCAGATTATGGGAAGAGTGTTAAATCTCATGACACGGTTTCTCTAGAGCCAGCAAAAATCTCCAAGATCAGGCACGCTAATCATGGAGAGGTGGTAGAAAAACTATGCAGTCCCTTGATCCCTGTGGCAGTGTTCAATGTCCCATTCAATTTGTGGTGGACTTGATTGGTAGTAAGTGGTCGATCTTGATTTTGCGCGAATTGTTTGCGGGCGATCGCCGGACTCACCAACTACTTCATGCCTTGCCCGGATTGAGCACCAAAATTCTGATGCAACGGCTCCGGGAATTGGAGCGGCATGGTCTGGTTGAACGTCGCGTTTATGCTGAAGTGCCGCCCCATGTGGAATACTCTCTAACCAGCAAAGGGCAGGAAATTCAACCGATCTTGTCAGCGCTGCGGGAGTTGGGGCATCGCTGGTTACAACAGGACTTGTGTATTTGCCCAATGGACTTGGAAGATGCGGTCAGCCTACCGGAGACCTCAATGTGATCCCATAGTTTCAGCCCCTTGTCGGCTCAAACCGATGAACTTCTGAGGTGGGAATGCTAAGATTCCAGTACCTTAAATGTTGTAAGGGAAATTTTTATTCATTAATAAAATCTAATATTTTAGTTAATGACCTGTAGAAGTACTTGCTGAATCCCTCCAGTAATTGCTTGAATCAATGGGAACGGCTTGAATTAACCAGATTTAGTAAGTTTTTGGTGCTGCCTGTGCATTCCCAAAAATCTCAAAAAATTGATTTAACCCAAGATTATCCCTGTCCCTGTCGTCGCAGAGGGCGGCTCACTCCCATTGCCTTGACGGAAGCATTTGGCTGCAATCGCTGTCAGCAGATTTTTGTGGTTGAAGACAACGGGCACATCCTGGAGCAACTTTCCGGCACCTACCCTTACAAACGGGCATGGCGATGGAATGGGCATCAATGGATGACCGCCAATCCCAGACTAGGAGATAGTTATCTTCCAGTCGCCCTGGGGATCACCCTGATCATGCTCATCATTTGGTTACCATTGGCGCTGAATTCCAAGTCTAATTCCTCTCTAATTGTGTTGATTGCGGGGGTGCTGCTGTTGGCAGTCTTGCCGGCCCTGATGGTGCTGCTGGCCTATCGGCGATAACCTATGACAATGGAACTTCACAGTCTGACTTCTGATGCGATCGCGGCTGTTCAGGCGGCGCATCGAGCCTCGATTCCGTTGGCAACCACGAAGGGAGTGGTTCGGAGTCAGACGGTGGCCGCAATGGCCGCCGCCCTGAAGCGCTATCAGAATGAAATTTTGGAAGCAAATACCCTCGATCTGGAAGCCAGCCGCGAGATGGCTGTTCCCGATTTGATTTTGGAATGGCTCAAACTCACACCAGAGCGGATTCAAACGGCAGCTCACCTGCTGCAACGGTTAAGCGAATTGCCTGATCCCATTGGCCGAGTTATGGATGCGTCCTACCAGTTGGATCAGTGTCAAATCTACTCCCAGTTAATGCCTCTGGGGGTGATTTCTCTGATTTACGAGGCTTTTCCTGAACTGGCAGCCCTGGCGGCGGGACTATGCATCAAAACGGCTAACAGCCTGGTGCTAAAAGGCGGTAGTGAGGCGAGTCACTCCAACCAAGCGATCGCTCAGGCGTTGTGGTCGGCGATCGAGGAGTCAGGTTTGCCGGAAGGGTGTCTGCAAGTTTTGGCCTCTGATGGGGGCACCTCGGTGCGGGATTTGATTGTGCAAGACCAGTACGTTAGCCTGATCATCCCCTATGGTCGCCCCAGTCTCGTGCAGCAAGTGGTCCGACAGGCCACAGCGCCAGTGCTGCGATCGGCAATGGGAAATTGCTATCTCTACTGGTCACCTTCTGGCAGTTTAGAAGCGGTGCGCTGGATGATTTTGGATAGTCACCAGAGTGAACCCGATCCGGTGAATGCGATCGAAAAAGTCTTGATTCATCCCAGCCAAAACCCGTCTTCCCTGGTGATGTTGTGGAATAGCTTGCGGGAGAAAGGGTTTGAACTGCGGGGGGATGCCCTATTGGTGCAAGAATTTCCCGACTTGAAGCCAGTTGATGAAACAGAATGGCGGCAAGCCTATCTGGATAAGATTATTGCCTTCAAAATTGTGGATAGCCTGGAATCAGCCATTGCCTGGATTAACCTGAACAGCAGTGGTCATGCTGATTGTTTGGTGACGGAGTCTTACCAGGAGAGCCGTCAGTTTGCTTTGGGCATGAACAGCGCCTCTACTTACATTAATGCCTCGCCCCGATTCTCCCGAAATCCAAAGCGAGGCGATTCCATTTTCTTGGGAATGTCGAATCAAAAGGGTATTCGACGGGGACCTATTAGCCTCCAAACCCTGACAACGATGAAACACATCATTCAGGGAGCAGGGCAGTTTTAGGGTGAGGGATGGGAGCTTAGGGGCTAGAAATTTTTCCCATTTCTAAACCCCGGTTACTCATATCTCGAATCCAAACGCTATTCTGCTGCGCCTTCTTCCACCAATTTCACCTTGGTTGCCAGTCCCAGTCGTTGCAAAAACTGAATGGTCATCCAGGTGAAGTCAATTTCGTACCATTTCATCCCGTGACGGGCGGAGTATTGGTAAGCATGGTGGTTATTATGCCAGCCTTCTCCATAGGTCAGGAGTGCCACCCACCAGCAGTTGGTGGAGCGATCGCCCGATTCATAAGTACGATAGCCAAACTTGTGAGTAGCACTGTTCACCAACCAGGTGCAATGAAACACAACTACCAGGCGGACAAAAATGCCCCAAACAACAAAGGGCCAACCCCCAACCAAATAGAGGAGAACGGCAAAAGCAATCTGGATGGGCAAAAAGTACTGATCTAAAAACTGATAGAAGCGATCGTCGGCAATATCTTTGGTGAATCGAGTTGCTTCTTCTTCACAGGGGACATCGTACAGCATCCAACCCATGTGACTCCACCAGAATCCTTTACTGGAATCATGGTGATCATTGTTCTGGTCGGAATGGAGGTGGTGATGGCGGTGCAAACCAACCCACCAAATTGGCCCACCCTGCATTGACAAAGTACCGCAGAAAACGAGAAAGTACTCTAGCCATTTGGGTGTTTGGAAGCTGCGGTGGGTGAGTAATCGATGCCAGCCCAGCGTAATCCCTAAACCGCCGGTAACCCAGTGCAAAAACACAGCCAGCCCAATTGCAGTCCAACTAAAGTTAGCTGGCAAAAAGGCAAGCAGTGCGGCTGCATGGAGAAATGCCATAAATACAATGACACCCCAGTCGTAGTCTAGTTTTTTATTTGAAGTTGCAACAGTCATGCATTCGTCCCAACGAAATTTACAGTGCCAAAGCGGCCTAAGGTGGATAGGGCGACAAAAAAAGTCGCAGAATAAACACTTCGCCCATTTTAAATGCTTCTCAGGAGGCAATGCATGGGAAGCAGCGATCGCTGCTCCTCAAAATGCGTCTCAATGGGCAGGAGCGGGGTTGTGGTGAAGAGTATTGCTCTCTTGCAGGAGGCGGAACAGGCACTCTCCCTGATTTTTTCTGGAATTGACTCCCAGGTCAAGGAAAATCTCAAAAGAGTACTTGCGGCATTTCGTACCCACCGCGTGGGGGCACACCATTTTGCCAGTGTGACCGGATATGGCCATAGTGACCTCGGTCGTGAGGTGTTGGATCGCGTGTTTGCCGAAATTATGGGAGCGGAAGCTGCCGCCGTGAGGGTCCAGTTTGTCTCTGGCACTCATGCGATCGCCTGTGCTTTATTTGGTGTTCTCCGTCCTGGAGATGAATTGTTGGCAGTGGCAGGCGCTCCTTACGACACGTTGGAAGAGGTCATTGGTTTACGAGGAAACAATCAGGGATCGCTGAGAGATTTTGGCATTCACTACCGCCAACTTGATCTTCGCGAGGATGGCTCACTGGATTGGGATCGGTTGGCGCACTCGGTCCAGCCTCATACAAAGATGGTTTTAATTCAACGCTCCTGTGGCTATTCTTGGCGTTCCAGTTTGGCGATCGCGGATATCGAAAAAATCGTTCATCTGGTTAAACAACAAAATCCCTACACAATTTGTTTTGTGGATAACTGCTACGGCGAATTTATCGAAACCCTCGAACCAACTGCAGTCGGAGCAGATTTGATGGCAGGGTCCTTAATTAAGAATCCCGGTGGCACGATCGTTACGGCGGGAGGGTACGTGGCCGGACGAGCTGACTTGGTGGACATGGCCACCTGTCGGTTAACCGCACCGGGTATTGGTCGTTCCGGTGGAGCTACCTTTGACCAAAATCGGCTGCTGTTTCAAGGGTTGTTTTTGGCTCCCCAAATGGTCGGTGAGGCGATGAAAGGGAATCATCTCACCGCTTATGTGTTTGACCAGTTGGGATACCCTGTCAATCCTTTGCCAATGGCTCCCCGGCGAGATGTGATTCAAGCGGTGAAGCTGGGTTCTCCCGAAAAACTAATTGCCTTTTGTCGCGCGATCCAGCAGTATTCACCCATTGGCTCCTACCTGGACCCCGTCCCCGCCGCGATGCCGGGGTACGAGAGTGAACTTGTGATGGCCGGTGGCACCTTTATTGATGGCAGCACCTCCGAGTTTTCGGCGGATGGGCCGCTACGGGAACCTTACACTGTCTTTTGCCAGGGCGGCACCCATTGGACCCATGTTGCGATCGCTCTGGAAGCGGCTATTACTGCCATTCAGGCGATCGATTAGCTCACAAAAGTCCAATCAAAAGCTAATAGGGACAATCCGGCGATCGTCCCTACAAGAAATACCCTGTGACCATGCCACCTTACGCTGGAACTTCTTCGGCAGGCGTCGATTCCACCGATTCGGTAGTTTCTGCCGCCGCCGTGGGTGCTTCTACTTCAGGTGGTTCTGTGGTTTCTGCCGCCGCCGTGGGTGCTGCCACTTCCGCTGTGGGTGCGATCGCGTTTGGTTCTGAAGCTGGCTCATGGATCTCAGCCGCAACCTGTGCCGCCGCCTCTGCAACCGGAGCTGCTGTTGCGGCAGGTGCCACAGAGGTTTCGACTGGATCTGCTGCGACGGGTGCCTCGACGGCTTCGACCGACGCTTTTACGGGTGCTTCCGCCACGGGTGCGGGAGGCTCTGGAGAGGTTTCGACGGGTTCTGGAGTCGCCTCAGTCACCGCTGCTTCGGTAGCCGTTTCAGCTACTACAGGTTCTTCGACGATAGATTCTTCGATGATAGATTCTTCGATGACAGATTCTTCGACGATAGGTTCTTCAACGACAGGTTCTTCGACTAAATCTTTCGCCTTAGGCGGTCTTGGACCCCGCATCAAGGCAGGGTTTGCAGGCGGGCGGGCATCTTCCCGGCGATCGCCCTTTCCCTTTCCCTTCCCCCCTTTGCGGTCCTTGCCCCGATCCGATCCTCGTTCTGAACGAGCGGGACGCGACTCAGACGGCTGAGACGCAGTATTTTCCTCTTCTGAAGCAGCACGGGCCAGCCGCTCAGACTTTTTGATTGGACGTTCTACCATATTAAATTCTGTTAACTGCTTCTATCCTACCGTCTTGCGGAACGGCATCACCTTCTTCCCAAGTAGGATTGTCCCCAAGGGAGGTTAACGCCCTTCTAAACGACGTTGCCACTCTGCATCAATTTTGTCGGTCTGTTCAAGGTCCTGCTCGATCAGATCTCGCTCGGTGGTATACGCCAAATCATCCGCACTGATGTAGGTTTCGCCAGCAAACTGCTTGGCGTAGGCTAATTTTTGCTTCAGGGTATCATTCGCCTCGTTCAGAAAAACGGCATGATTTTGGCGATCGCGGTTACGAGCTTCAATTTTTTGATTCCGCCATTGCACCCAGAAATACCGAATGAGGGGAATGAGCAAAAATCCCGCCCCATAGCCCAACAAAATCCAGTAGATCGAATTCACGAAGGCGACTAGCCCCCCCAATTCAGCCGCTACCACACCTCCAGCCAACAAGCGGCCCAGGGTCAATGCTCCGATCAGATTTAAAGACCCTAAGCCGATCGCCGCTAAAATTTGCCCACCCGATGCCTTACTAAACCGTCGGGGAATTTCCTTCAGATACGCAGCAACGGGAGCAAAGCGCTTTTCCATCGCGGTTGTTTGCAAATCCGGAAATTGATACACTAAGCCACCTTCTGGACTCACTTCGGGGCGGCCATTAAACCGCGTTAGAACAGGCAACATATATTCCTCATACTCCCGCGTGTAGCCCTGCCCCAAGTCATCCAGGTAGGGAGCAATTTGTTCTGCGATCACCGCACCGCCGTTGTTGCGAATCACATGGCCGATTGTGCGCCAGCGCCGTTCTTCCAGGTCGGCATTGGGGTTGCCGTCACCAAACAGAAACGAAAACACCGCTTCCAAGAAGTTCATAGACGGTTTGTCATCGGGGTTACGTCGCCGGGTTTCATAGGTGCGATCGTCGTAGTAATTCGGCGAAAAAATCCAGAAGAAATCTGGCCCAATCCACACATTCGGCATGGATACAGAACCACCCGAATCGCTATCACCGTCGCGGCTGGCGCTGCTGGCAATCACAATGATAAAAATCGCCACAAAGATCAGCAGGATGGAGGCAATCAGCACAATCCCAAAAGAAATGCGAATCAGGTAAAACAAAACTCGCCCAATCTTTTCCCACCATTCCTGAAGTTGCAGCCGCAGATACTTGTTTCGCAGAATTGAGCGAAAATCTTGTGGAAACAAGTAGACAATGTCGCCCGTTTCCGCCACTTGCAGATGCCCACCCGCTTCGGAGGCCAGGGCCAGCAAACCTTGTTCAGCCAGGTTTAACTCCAGCCCTGCTTGAGTGGCCACATCCCCAACGGTGACTCGGTAATCCAGGCGTTCAACCGCCTTCATAATCTGTGGGTCTAAGGTCATGGTGGTGCGTCTCGCAATCAGCCTCAATGTCTCCAGTATAAGAAGTTTACAAAGGCGGCTACTACGGGGGAATCCCGACTCGATCGCAATAGAGTTGCCGCGATCGCGATTTTTTCAATTCATCAGGTTGACAGTGTGAAGTTTCAGGAAAGATAATGGGAAGCTGGTGTTTTATTTTCAGGCTCGGATCAGGTTAGTTTCAAAGCTGGTTTTGCTAATTGACTTTCTTTTGCTAGACCTTCTCCAGCTACCTGTACGGCACTATCGAGGCAACAATGTACGCAATTATTGAAACTGGTGGCAAACAACTCCGCGTAGAGCCGGGTCGGTTTTACGATGTCGAACGTCTTGCAGTTGAGGAAGAGGGCAAAGTCAGCATCGACAAGGTGCTGTTTGTTCAGGACAACGATACCTTCCATGTTGGGCAACCTCTGGTTGCAGGGGCAACGGTTGAAGGAACGGTGCTCCGGCATCTGCGGGGCCGGAAGATTATCGTTTACAAGATGCGGCCCAAGAAGAAGACTCGTAAGAAGCAAGGACATCGCCAAGAATTAACCCGCTTGATGATTGACAGCATCAACCTGGGTGGTCAGGCATTGTCTACGAATGAGCAGACCAGCAACGAGCAGGTTGATGAAGCATCAACTCAAGCAGCCGCTGTTGACGCTGAATAACGGCTTTAACTCGGCAGGTTGCGATCGCGATTCAACAATGATTCAGCCCTAGTAGTCCGTCAGGATAGACTTGAGGTACCTCTTAAATCTAAAGAACCCAATTATCAAGTGTTTTGAGGGTTTTCAACCCAGCACAACAGTCTTGACAGACTACTAGACGTGAACGTTTGCAAGTAAAAGAAGGTTGTAAAAACAATGGCTCATAAGAAAGGTACAGGCAGTACACGGAACGGACGCGATTCCAATGCTCAGAGATTGGGTGTCAAACGCTACGGTGGTCAGGTGGTTAAAGCGGGCAATATTTTAGTGCGCCAACGGGGCACCAAAATTCACCCCGGCAATAATGTAGGGCGGGGCAATGATGATACCCTGTTTGCGCTAGTTCCAGGTGTTGTCACCTTTGAGCGCCTGGGTAAGAGCCGTAAAAAAGTGAGTGTTTACCCAGTGGCAGTAGAGTCATAACGAGTAATTCATTCCGCCTGCCGTCTTAGGCGCGTGAATCCCAGTCATAAAAAAGTGGTGAGTTCAATAACTCGCCACTTTTTTATGGGTTAATTGAATTGGTTAATTGGGCTGCATAGGTCAATCATTGCTCTGATGAGTCGTAACTAGCGAATGGATTAGAGCTTGGGGGTCAAGGCATGACCATTTTGGGCAAACCGTTCCGCCATGACTTGCTGATACACCGCTTCATAGCCATCTGCCATCCGCCGCACACTAAAGTAATCTTCAACATGCTGACGACACAGGCGGCGATCGATCGCAGAGATGTTGCCCAGGGCGGCGATACACTCATCCACAGTGCGGCATAAAAAGCCCGTCTGACCGTGGGCGATTACTTCCCGGGTGGAACCTAATTCCATCCCAATCACTGGCGTGCCTGACACCATCGACTCGATCATGACTAGCCCAAACGGTTCTCGCCAGGTAATGGGAAAGAGCGTTGCGATCGCGTTCCCCATCAACACATTCTTTTGCTGGTGATTCGCTTCGCCTAAAAACTGAATTTGTTCACCGTCGATATGGGGCTTGATCTGAGTTTCGTAGTACTCCACATCGACAACATCGATCTTGCCCGCCATTTTCAGTACAGAATTGGTGCGTTTGGCAATCTCGATCGCCAGATGGGGGCCTTTTTCTGGCGACAGTCGCCCCAAAAACGCCAGATAGGGCGGGTCGCTGGGTTTGGGGTAAAAGGTATAACTAGAGGTGTCCACCCCGTTATAAACCGTGGCAACATAATTCAACCCTAGCCGTGGTTCGCGTTGCGAGTCGGAAATGCTGATAAATGGCTGACGACGCGCATGGGTGAACATTCTTTCGTTATCGGGTGTAAACACTCCATGTAACGTGTGGACAGTCGGAGTTTTGACCAGATTTGTGTAAGGGAGCGCTGCACAACCCATGTGGGAATGAATGACATCAAATTCTTTGGCGCGTTCGTAAACCTGGCTCAATTGCAGCATCTCGTAGATGGCAGCCTCTTTAATGGTGGGATCAAGGCGAAGCGCTTGAGGATGAACGGCTTCTAAGGTTGCGCTCGTGATTGAGTCGCCTGATGCAAATAAGGTTACTTCGTGTCCGCGGCGCACTAACTCCTCTGTTAACAGGCTCACAACCAGTTCAGTGCCACCGTAGGTTTTGGGAGGTACTCTTTCCCAAAGCGGGGCAATCTGAGCGATACGCATAAATAAACCTCCTGGTACGAACTTCAAATGGAACTAATATGAGTGAAAAAACAAGTCCATTTGAAGTAAAACTTCATATCAACAAATTAAAATTCATCAAGATTCTTTCAAAGACTCTCCGCCTTTGTCAGGTAGGGATTCCCGAACTAATCATCAAAATTTTCTCAGAAAGGCTTTACAAATAGGTCTAACTATGGGTGGAAGAAAAGTTTTCAAGAGATAGATCGTTACCTCGAAAACTTCTTTAAAGTTGAAAAGCCGCAACAAAACTTAAAAGTCTGAGCGAATAAAAAAGAACTCGTTGAGTCGTCAGTATGAGTGTGAGAAAAACTTCTTGGCGATCGCTAGAAGTTGATTGTGGATTGAAAAGTTGATAGCGCTGGTGACAGATTTGAAAAGTGGCGCTGATGTTTTCCAAATGGTGAAAAAGATGGGTCGCCAGTTCTTGTGGTGACTCGGCCAACAGATCGAGAAGTTCTACTAATTGATGGGCTAACTGCCGCTCTGACCGTTGTAACCGTTGCAGGGAATGAGGAGTCCAACACCTCTGATTGGGTTCTGCAAATATCCCGGAACAGAGGTCCTCCTCTGGGTTTAGCGGTTTAATCCATGCTTCCCGCCCAGCATAACGCAAAAGCGAACAACATCGGGCATGGGCATGTTGGATGGCGAATAACCGTTGAGCCGAGCAGGATGGGGGCGTTGAGATTCCGGGCATGGCCATTATAAGGTGACAGGAATGCAGTAGAATCTCCAACCAATCTGCGATCGCGCCATCTAACAATTTCATCTGCAATTGCCCCGCCGCTGTCGCGCTGACCGTAAATCCACGCAATACGGCAGGCTGTAGCGATAAACACGGAGGATTAGAGGACTCAGCGTGCTGAAGATGAACGACTTTTTCCACTAAACCTTGGGCGATTGCATGAACCTGACACGGGTCAGTGCGGCTGAGGAGCTGCGGCAATGCCGACTGGTAAACGATCTCGTCAGAGCGGCGAAGCCGTTTTACTGGAATCGGGACCACCTTACAGTCTGAAGATCCCTCAATCGGGGGATTAACAGAGGGGTTTAACAATCGTGTAAACTCGGAACTGGGTAACTCCAGCGCTACAATTCTTTGTAGTATAATCTGTAACAACTGAATCGGTGCTTTAACGCTACCTTGCAAAGCATCACCGGAGCGTGGTTGTTCGCCTTGTTGGTTGCCTTGTTGTTCGTTTTGAAAGCGAAATAGTGGTGAGTTTGGCTCCATTTTTAGCGTCAAGTTAAGCCGATTTTTCACGCGATCGCGGTTCTGATTGTTGCCTCGTCAGAGATTCAGTCCAGTCTTGAAACTTTGCCACATTCTAAATCGTTCGGTTCAATCCCAGTACTATGAATGTAAAGTCTACAAAAAGAATGTAAAGTTACACTGGTAAGAATCCTGAAAGCGTTGCTTTGATCGATCCTGGTTTTTCTCTAGCGGAAGTTCCAAGAATCTGTTTCTGGAACGTAGACTTATGCCCCTTAAGCTTCCTGCCTTATGTACTCAGTATCATCCAATACTTCAGAGTCATCTCGCCCTTTCCTAACCTGGCAGCGGATTATTGATTGGTCCCAGGAGCATTACCGCGTCCGGACGTTTGCTAAAGACGAAAAAATTCCCGCCCGTCCTGGGCTGCTCTATCTCGTGCAACGGGGCGCAGTTCGATTGGTGGGAAGCGCACAGGTCAATGCCACCAGTAGTAGTAGTAGTTCCTCGCGGATTGCTCAAATCACCCCGGAAGAAGCATTTTTAGGCTTTGTCGGCGCTGGTCAACCGTTTGAAATTGTGGCTCAGTCGCCTTTCACGCTACAAAGTTATGCCCATGTAGATCAAACGGCTGTGTTATGGATGTACTGGCACGATCTCGACAATTGGCCTCATTTTCGGCGCGAAGTGTTGGATGCTTTTCGCTATCAACATCAGCGCAAACTACTATGGCTCAGTACTTTGGGGCAACGTCGAACGATTGATCGCTTGTTGGGCTTTCTGACTCTATTAATTGAAGAATTTGGCGAACCTTCGGACCAGGGCTATTGTTTGCCGTTTCCCCTCACTCACGCCCAAATTGGTAGCGCGATCGGCTCAACCCGCGTCACGGTGACTCGCTTGATGGGTAAGCTGCGGCAGCGTGGCATGATCCGGACTCAGGGCGATAATTTGATTTGTATCCCAACCGACTCGGCGTTGAATCGATTGGGATAATCACGGTTTCATGGCCTGATCAGAATCTGACGTTGAACAGGACGAGAATGCCCCAGGTGGCCGCGATCGCTGCAATCACGAAACCCCAGGTCGGGTGATAGCTACGATTCATGCGGCCACTACTGGTTTGGAGGGTATCAACGTCGATCCAGGGTGTTGCCCCTCGCCGAAACCAGCCGATCGCGGTGAGGGGCATGGTTCGCAAGCTGGTGGGCCGCTGCACCTGTGGCAGTAAGCTACTCAGGCAGCCCCAGCGGGAGGTGCAATGTAGCCGGATCAAGCCTGTGGACGTATTCAGCCACAAATCTTGATTGAGCAAATTGCTAATGCCCTGTCGTCCCAGCAAGGTCCCTTCTAAGCGGATGGGTTGACTGTTTAAGGGAGTGGCATCGGCATTTTGCAGGAGCGGCGGCAAAGCTTCGGAGCGTCCCATTTTTTTGGCGCGGGTTGGTAAATCTGGAAAGAAGGGATTCAGCCGCACCAGAATGCCAATGCACACTCCCACCAGGGGCAACCCGATGAGAATGGTGCGATCGTGGGCCATCCAGGAGACTAACTCCCAGCGCATTCGTAGGCCCACCCAACCCATCAGTTTGAGCAGCAGGGCGATCGCCACACCAACGACAAACCCGAAGTAAGGGGCACCCTGAAGCAGCAGCAATCGCCACTGTTGAGCGGATAAAGATGATTTTTTCGCCCGTCGGGGTAAAATATCCTGCCAGTCGAGTTCTGTCTCCAGTTGCCAGTGACGGGCGTAGAGGGCAAGCAGGCTCAATCGTTCTCCGGTGGGGGGATGGGTATTGTTGAGCGCGAGCCAATGCCGCAGTGGCTGGGTGCGATCCCATGCCAAAATGCCTTCTAGCGGGGTATGAGGATACAGGCTCCCAAGTGGCGCTGCAATGCGATACCCCAGTGGCATCAGAATTTCAAACCCCTCCAGGAGCGGACCCGTCTGCCCCTGTTGCTGCACATCGTTCGCTATCCCAATTGCCAGCTTTAAAAGGGCGCGCGTGTAACCGTTGGGATTTCCCGTGAGTTCTGTCGCGGTGCGATCGCTGTAGTAGGTCCGCTGCCGAGATAACCACAACGGCACCCACCGCCACAACCAGAACAAGCCATACGCGAGGGTGGAAATTAGACTGGCACAGGCTTTGGTAATCGGTGAGTCTTTCTGGTTGCCCCAGTTTGCTGTGACCCAATACAGCGTGTAGGGCATCTGCAAAAGTGCCGCGATCGCTGACATCAGGGGCACCGTCCAGTGGCTCAAATGCCCCACTTCGTTGGCAACAATAGCGGCAATGTCATCATCCGCCAGTTGCTCTAACAACCCCTGACTCACAACCATCCGACTGCATTGAGGCAAAACGCCGTAGGTCATGGCCAGTGGAGCCTGGATTGGTAACACTCCCAGGGCTGGAACGGGAATGTTTGATTGACGGCAAAACTGGGGAAGGGATGCAGCCGTTTCTGGGCTGTACACCGATAACTCAGCAATCGACAATGGTTTCAACCCGTGGCATACCGTCAAAAGGGCATCCAGAATCCAGCGGGAACCGAGCAACAAAAGCAGGAACGAGAAGAGGGTGAAGGGTTCTGTCCAGGTGGGGGCACCGGGCTGAATAACCCGAAATCCCAAGCGAGGCAGGGTTTTCACGATGACGTTGCCGTACCCTGCTGCCACCCAATAAAAGAATTGTTGCACCGCTAGATAACAGGCGATCGCAGTCAGCACCTGCGCCAACACCAACGGGAGCCACTTCACCTTGCCAAGTGACTTGCCTGGGGTGGCTCGTCCTGCCTGCCGCCAAATGGGTTGATATAGAGAGGGGGTAGGGAATGCCGCCTGGGCGATCGCGGGTTGGGGCGTAGGGCGAGATTTGGCTGTACGCTCTGGTGCGCGTGATTTTGATGCAACTGAGCCAGCCGGAGCACTGGCTGGAGTCGCCGGAGGGGCGATAGTTGACTCGCTCCAAACCTGTTCCGCCACAGGTGGCAAAACAACATCACCCAAGGGTGTAAATCCGGTCTTTTCAGCTTTTGTTGCAGCCGGAGGGTGGCCTGACGGAATGGGCGAACGCTTGATGGTGACGCCTGATGATTGGGACTTGAGGACCGCCAACTCTGGGTGACGCTGCTGCAAGGAAGCCAGAGTCCGAGTTGCCCAATCCTGGACTTGAGCATTGCCTTGCTGTTGCAACGATTGACATAGAGTAGCGGCGCGTGATGTTTCGCCCATTTTTTCATAGGCGATCGCCAACCCCATCTGGGCACGCGCGATCAAAGGATGATCGGGCGACTCCGCCAACGCGGGTTCCAGGAGCACGATCGCAGTCGCATATTCAGCCTCTTTAAAGGCTAGTAGCCCAGCTTCAAAATCGGAAGTGCGCCCGGATTGAGTATCAAAAGACGAGGATTCAGGAGTGGTCGTCATAGGATCGGTCCTACGCAGAACCCTTCCAGGATACTTTACAAAGTCGCAGGCTCTCTCCCAGAAATTACGGGGGCGATCGCGTTCAATTCTAACTCCGGGTGGTCCGACTGAATTTGATTCAGGTTCCACTCGTTTTTGAATAGCAGCACAGGACGGTTATAGCTGTCCTTTACCGTGATGGTATTAAACAACCGCCCAACTTCTTGTAACGCTTCCCAACCGCCGACCACCCACCGGGCGACCGAATAGGATAGGGGTTCGAGCAGGGTTTCGACTCCGTACTCACTCTGCATCCGAAACTGGACCACTTCAAATTGCAGTTGCCCCACTGCCGCCAGAATCGGGTCCCGGCGCGACTCATCCACCGAGTACATAATTTGGACGGCTCCCTCTTCTCGCAGTTCCGAGACTCCTTTCTGGAATTGCTTGAACTTGGATGGGTTCGGATTCTTCAGGTAGGCAAACAGTTCTGGCGAGAAGGAGGGAATGCCCTCATACTCCAGCTTTTGCCCAACGTAGATCGTATCGCCGATCGCAAATACTCCCGGATTATTCAACCCAATCACATCCCCAGGGTAGGCTTCTTCAATGACTTCCCGATCCTGGGCAAACAGTTTTTGCGGTCGAGACAGGCGCACAATCTTGCCAGTCCGGGCATGGTTCACCGTCATATCTTTCTCAAACTTACCCGAACAAACCCGCACAAAAGCGACGCGATCGCGATGTTTGGGGTCCATATTCGCCTGCAACTTGAACACAAATCCAGTGAATTCGGGATAAGTGGGTGTAATTTCACCTTTGCTGCTGCTGTGAGGAGCAGGTTTGAGGGCGTAGTCGAGAAAGGCATTCAGAAAGGGTTCCACGCCGAAGTTGGTCATGGCGCTACCAAAGAAAACGGGTGTCATCTTGCCCGCATGAACCTGCTCTAAGTCCAGTTCCGCGCCCAATTCCTCCAGTAGTTCCAGATCATCTTTGAACTGATAGTACAGGTCCTGTTCCAGCAATGCCTCAATATTAGGATCACCGAGATCCACGACGGTATCGAGGGCTTCTCGCTGACCGTGGGCACTGCGTTCAAATAAATGAATTTGGCGACTGCGCCGCTCAAACACACCCTTAAAGCGATCGCCCATGCCAATCGGCCAATTGGCGGCGTAAGTTTGCAAGCCCAGTTCTTGCTCAATTTCGTCTAATAGTTCCAGCGGTTCGCGGGCAGGGCGATCGAGCTTATTGACAAAGGTGAAGATAGGCAATCCCCGCAGGCGACACACTTCAAACAGTTTGCGGGTTTGTGGTTCCAACCCTTTGGCCGCGTCGATCAACATCACCGCATTGTCGGCGGCAGCGAGGGTGCGATAGGTGTCTTCGCTAAAATCTTGGTGTCCCGGTGTATCCAGTAGGTTAATCTGGCAACCTTGATAGTCAAATTGCAACACTGTAGAAGTGATGGAAATCCCCCGTTGCTGTTCCATTTCCATCCAGTCTGAGGTGGCATGGCGTTGTGCCCGTCGCGCTTTCACCGCTCCCGCCTGGTGAATGGCACCCCCGTACAGCAGCAATTTTTCGGTCAGGGTCGTTTTCCCGGCATCAGGGTGGGAAATGATAGCAAAGTTACGGCGGCGCTCAACCGCGGTTTGCAATTCAGCCTGGATTTCTGGGGACATGCATTCACCTATGCAGCGATCAATTCGGACATTCTCTAACCATAGCAACAATCAGAAAGGGGGAGTAGGGAATGGAGCGTGGGCATAGAACTGGACGGCGGTGACGAGATCTGTGGGAGTGCCGATATCCAGGTAGCTGCCATTTTTAATCGGTAACGCTTCAACTCGGAGTTTTGCCGCGATCGCCGCCTGAATTACGTCCCCAATCGGTAGTTCTTGGCGAGGTCTGCCTTCGACGCGACTGAGGGAAATGTCCAGTTCGATTAAATAATCATGCAGAAATTGGGTAAATCGAGGTGTCCAGAGTGCTGTCCCCCACATTTGAGTCAGTTGGGTTTGCTGGGGTTTTTCAATAATTAAATTGACCTTGCCATTTGGCTCAAAGTCTACCATGCCAGCTTTTTGAGGGCGATCGCAGGGAAACAAGCCCAACAACACATCGGGTTGAGTTTGATGCCAGCGCTCCACCAGTTGGGTGTACACATCGGTTGGTTGCAGCAAAATATCGGGAAAGCCAAGAGCAATCAGGGCATTGGGCACAAAAGCATACGCCTGATCCAGAGTGTAGGGAACGCCGTGGGGCGATCGCATCATCAAATACCCCAGAGGCATATCCAGAAACTCGCCATCACGGAAGTATGCCGGAATATCCCACTTGCCGGAACGTAAAATGAAATAAGCCCTACGAATGCCGCCCCGTTGCATCGCTTCCAAGAGATAATGACACACTACCTTGGGCCGTGGTTGACCATCCAGTCCCGGCTGAAACCCAATTGGGTACAGTTCCTTACTCAAAGGCAACGGAGAAATGCGGGTTGCCTGCCCACCACAGGGAAGCAACCCGATGATTTCAAGTGGGCGATCGCGAATTTGTTCCGGCATCCGGGTTAACTCAGCAGTTCTACCGCCCGTTTCGCCAGATTTTCGGGGGTAATCCCGTTTAATGCCATCAATTCACTGGGGCTGGCCGTGGTTTCACCCCGCTTCCAGGCAAAGGTATCCCGTTTGGCGGTACTACGGAGCATGATCGGTTCAAGCATGGCGCTGGCTCCACCGATGATACCGAGCAAAACATCTCCACCCAAGAGGCGATCGAACCCAGCATCATCCAAGAAGGTGCCATCTGCCTCGCTGCAAATTTCCCAGGCTACATCGGTGGGGCGATAGAGGCGGCGAGGGCTGACAATGGAGACAACGCGAACCCCGTAACCCTGTGCTTCCAATTGTTTGGCCGCTTCAAATACGGGATTGAGAACCATATCGCCGATCGCTGCCAGCACGACTTTCTTGCTACCTTCACTTTCATGCAATACCAATGCCCCGTCCTGCAAAGCTTGCCGTGTTTGTTCAAAAGTTGTGCGAATCGGTAAGGGTGATTTACTGGCCGTAATCACGATGCCCTTGTTGACAGTGCTTAAGCCCCACTCGTAGCACACCTGAATACTGTTGGCATCCGGTGGGAACAGGGGAAACACATTGCCATTCCGCATCATAGCGGCAAAGTAAGCTTCGATCTCCGGGCGTTGGTGCGTCCAGCCGTTGCGCCCCTGTTCTAAGGCCCCAGCGGTAAATAAGGCGATCGTGGAGGGGGTAGGACGACGCAATTCGGCCATCGCCTGAGTCACCGTTTGCCAGATGGGTAAGCCATTGATCGCAAAGGATTCATAAGAACACCAGAGCGTACGAGAACCCATCAGCGCTAATCCTGCCGCTAACCCGGCACAGGCATCTTCGCTTAACGGTTCATACACCTGCCCCCCTGGCTTCTGGTTGTAAAGCGGATCTTCAACCGGGTGAATGATCTTTAATGCCTGGTTGATGTTGGCAATACCGGAGGCTTCATTCCCATCGGCATTGGTGACGGTGTAAGCCGGGTCAGTTTGCCCAACGTAAGCGACTAAACGCCCCATCGAAGTGGTAGACACCTTCGGGTCTCCGCCTACGGCGTATTCTTCCAGGGGTAATTGCCCTAAATCGGGCAACGGCAGGACAAATTCTGTCACAACAGTTTTGCTGGCGGGTCCACCATTAGCGCGGGCACAGTTGGTGCGTACCAGTTCCCAGGCTTCGGGCGGCAAGGCGCGGGTTTTCAGCGCATTCACGATGTCGGGATTATCTAACGTGTGATGTCCATACAGATTATGGGATTTCGCTCCCCGCGCATGAACTCCGGCTCCTTTCAGTTGTTTGATGATAAAGACTGTGAGGTTGCCGCCCAATGCCGATCGCGCCGCTTTGTCTGCCTCTGTTAAAACCGCCTGGGTAAAGGCCAACCGTTGTTCAAAGGAAAAAGCCGTACTATCGACAAAATCCCCAGATTGATGCTGGTCATCAAAATCTTTAGCATCCACCAGCACCACTTCTTCAAAGCCGTTACCACGCCAGTAGGCCAGCATTTGCTCATTCGATAAAGTAGACACCATGCTGTGATGTTCCTGGGAGTAGCCATTCCAGACGAGGATAGGCAGGAAGTTTGTCGCTTCAGGATAGGCCGTGTGGAAGTGCCCAAAAGAACTCATGATGTAGGGTTCACCCAAACCGCCATCGCCCACAGTAAACGGGAAGAGTTTATCGGGATGGAGGCGGGCATTAGCCATCGCAAAGTGTTGTCCCTGACCCAGGGGGCCGGCAGGAGCCAGCAGGCCAGGAATTTGCCCAGATAGGTGCCCTAACAACCCATGACGCTCCCGGAAGCGATCGCGCATCTGTTGTACTGTTTCAATGCCCATATCCTCCAGGGAGCGATCCAGAAACATGGCGCTGTAAAAGCCAGGGGCATGGTGACCCACTTCAGTAATGAAATTCTTGTGTCCCAACATCACCAGGGCCGCATAGGCTTCAGCCTGACTGGCAAATCCGCCGGGGTGCCCAGATGCCTTGCTGCCTGTAACCTGTAGGGTTAGGTAGCGGAGCGCGTCCGCATAGAGCAGGGTTTGGTAAGCCGCAGCAGGATCGGTGGGATCGGCGATCGCGGTTTTGCCATCGGCGATCGCGGGGGTTTTGCCGTACTGATCGAAGTTGGGAAAGGAGTCGCCGAAATACTGAATCCCCTCACAAAAAGCGGGAGCGGACTTGGGGTTGGGAGTAACTGCCGTCATGCTTGAGGTACCTGGTGCAACGATGAAAAGGTAAAAATGCTCAATACCTTATCGTACACAGCGATGGGCACCAAAAATTTATAGTGTAAATGCAATTCTTGCCACGACAAGCATTCGTCGGACTCTATATTCTGGCAAAGCGTTTTTCTTACCAATCAGCAGAAGTCGGTCTGGCAGCACCCGATGAAGCGGGCGCTAAGATGCGCTCAAAAATTTTAAACTGGCTGTTTTCGAGGTGGAAGAGCCATGAGGACGATGGAGGCGCGATCGCTGACCCGATAAGTCTTCCCTGCCACGGGAACTGCCGTCTCTTCGGGTTGAAAGTCCTCCGGTGAGGGCAGACTAGTATCGACAATGCGATGCCACACAAATCCTGGCCTTAGCGAAGGTAGTTCAAAGCTTAAGGGTTTCCAGTAAGCATTCAAGACGACGTATAAATCCTCCTTAGCATCGGGATGGTGCAGGCTGAAGGCAAGACTGTGGGAGTGATAGCTCCAGTCCGGTTCGTTGAGCTTGACCCCATGCCACGCCACAAACGGTTTTTGGGTGCTGTAGGACTTGGGGGAATGAGTGGGGAGCACATCCAGTAAAGATTCTTGTTGCAGCACTTCTAGGGATTGAATCAGGTGAATCAGCCCCGTGACGAAGCGGCGTAAGTTCTGATGCTGTTCTACCAGACTCCAATCAAACCAGCTCATTTTGTTGTTCTGGCAATAGGCGTTGTTATTGCCCTGTTGCGATCGCCGCACTTCATCTCCCATCAATACCATCGGCGTACCTTGAGACATCAGTAACACCGTCAACTGGTTTTTGATTTGCTTCTGCCGCAGAGCATCGATCGCCGGATCAGTCGTCTCGCCTTCGACACCGCAATTCCAACTGTAGTTGTCGTTGGCTCCATCGCGGCTTTGTTCGCCGTTGTCTTCGTTGTGCTTCTCGTTGTAGGACACCAGGTCATTCAAGGTGAAGCCATCATGACAGGTGACAAAATTGATGCTGCGATTGGGTTCGCGATCGGGTTGTTTGTAGATATCCGGACTACCGAGAATGCGGGAAGCCAATTCATCCACCATGCCCGAATCACCCTTGAAAAAACGGCGAATGTCATCCCGAAACGGGCCATTCCATTCCGCAAAGCGATCGCCAATGAAAGACCCCACCTGATACAATCCCCCTGCATCCCAGGCTTCCGCAATAATTTTGATGCCAGCCAGCACGGGATCCGATTCAATCGACCAGAGCAACGGTGGATCTTCCAACGGATGTCCAGTTTTACTGCGGGATAGGCAGGAGGCCAGATCAAACCGGAACCCATCCACATGCATGACATCCACCCAGTAGCGTAAGCAATCCAAAATCAACCGGGTGACGACTTCATGGTTGGCTTTGACCGTATTGCCGCAGCCTGTATAGTTGCTGTAGAGGGCCGGATTCTTTTCCAGAATGTAATAGGCTCGATTTTCCAAGCCCTTGAAGGAGAGGGTTGGTCCTTCATGGTTGCCTTCTGCTGTGTGGTTAAAGACCACATCCAAAATCACTTCAATCCCGGCACTGTGAAATGCTTTGACCATATCCCGAAATTCATTCACGGGACCCAGCGGATCTTTACACGAACTATAAGCTCGATGAGGGGCAAAGAAGGCCAGGGTACTGTACCCCCAATAGTTCCGTAACCCCGGGCGGGCATCCTGTTCATCAAATTCATGAATGGGCATCAGTTCCACAGCGGTAATCCCCAATTGCTGCAAGTAAGGGATCTTTTCAATCAGGCCGGCATAGGTGCCCCGCTTTGCTGCCTCTACACCAGAATTGGGGTTGCGCGTGAAGCCAGCTACATGCATTTCATAAATCACCGTTCTGGCGTAGGGAATGCACAACGGCACGTCGCCTTCCCAATCGTAGGTCGTGGGGTCTAGTACCACACTCCGCAACGCTTGGGAACAATTGTCACCTGGAAGAATTGCCGCCTCACGACTGTAGTGCTCCCAACCGACAACTGCTCTGGCGTACGGGTCGAGCAAAACCTTATTCCCATCAAACCGATGCCCTTTTTCTGGGGCGTAGGGGCCGTAGACGCGGTAGGCGTAGACCTGCCCAGACTGTAAGCCCGGAACAAACACATGCCAGTAATAAAAGGTGCGGTTGTGTTTCGGGTCTAAGGTAATTACGCGGCTAGGTTTTGGGTCATCCGGTGCGTCAAACAGCAATAGCGAGACTGCTTCGCTACTTTTAGAGTAGATACAGAAATTGACCCCATCTGGGTACGCGGTTGCCCCCAACGGAAAACTGCGACCTGACTGAATGTCTGTACGAGGCGTTCCCATTGTTAACCTCTCTGGGGAAACTGACCCTGTGGTGTGTCAACTTACCAAATACCACGTTTGCCACTAGGACGTACAGTCAACCAATTCGTTCGAGCCATTGCCAGTTGTTCTTCCGTCATGCGTGCCCCTGCCAAATTCGCTCCACATAGGTTTGCACCCCGCAGGTTTGCATTGAGCAGATACGCGCCACTCAAATTTGCCCCGCGCAAATCCGCGTTCTCCAGGTCGGCATACCCCAGGTAAGCATTCCTCAAATCGGCATCCTTGAGTAAGGCACTCGTCAAACTGGCCCGCCCGAAGTCAGCTTTGTGCAGATTGGCCCCCTGCAAGTTGATCTTGCCTAGATTGGATTGATGAAAACTGGCACCCGCGAGGTTCGCTTTGGGCAGAACCAGCGATCGCAAATCATGACTGGTAAAGTCTCGCTTCCCTTTGGTGTAATAATTCTGCAACCCCTCCGCATCCAAACGCGGCGGCATTTTCTTCTTCTCGTCACCGGGGGGTTCCTTTGCCCGCCCTGCCGAATTCCTTCCCCGCGATGCAATTCCAGAACCCAGGCGATTGGAATCAATGCCCCGGGTCCGACTCAAACCAGACTGGAAACTGGAAGAATCGGGGCGGGCTTGACGAGTCCGAATTTGCATTGCCAGTCGTGCATGGGGAGAAGACGGGGAACCACCAGAATCTGGTCCTGTATACTCACCCTTACGAGGACTGACGCTATTTCTGGCTTCCACATTGTTCATCCCCTCTGCCAGCGCTTCAACATGATCCACTAGATCCAAGGCTCGATACACTTCTTCCGCCGTCTTGTAGCGCTGCTTGACGGAAATTTCCAGCATTTTCGACAGTACTTTGATAAATTGCGGACTGGCATGGACATGCCTCTCCCAAACCAGTTCACCTGTTGTGGGGTCATAATCCAATTCCTTCGGTGACTTGCCCGTTAACAGGTAAACGCAACTCACACCCAACGCATAAATATCACTAGCGGGTACAGGCCGCATGGACATCTGCTCTGGGGGCGCAAACCCGGGAGTCCCGATCGCGTAAGACGTAAGAGCCGTTTGGTCGGACGCTGACGAGGACGCTGGGGCATTTTGGTACTTCACCGCACCAAAATCAATCAACACCAGTTTCTGGTCTTGATTGCGACGAATCATGTTGGCGGGTTTAATATCTCGATGAATCACGCGATTTTGGTGAATGTAATCCAGCAGGGGCAAAACTTCACCTAAAAATCGCTTGACCTGTAGTTCACTCAGCGGCCCATCTCGTTTTACCTCTTGCTGGAGCGTCGAACCGCTGACATACTCCTGCACCAGATAAAAAATTTCATTCTCCTCAAAGTAGTCGAGGAGTGAGGGAATTTGAGGATGGGTGCCAATTCGACCCAGGGTTTCCGCCTCCCGCCGAAACAATTCTCGGGCCATGTCCATAATGTGGGGGGCGTTGGCATTCGGGCGGAGTTGCTTAATTACGCAACTGGGTTGACCCGGTAAACTCACATTGGCGGCCAGGAATGTGGCACCAAAGCCACCCTGGCCAAGCGCCTGGATGATGCGATAGCGATCGCGCAACAAAAGCTTTGAACCACAAGCCTGACACAACTCAGTGTGCGTAAGGTTTTGCGGATTAGGACAGGCGGGGTTCAAGCAGTAGCTCATTCAGCTTCACTCGCTCTTTGATCGATTGCTAGAAAAATTGGCGCTCTATTTCTATTATCTGAATAGAACTGCAAGGTTAGGGTGTTGGTCCTCCGAGAAATCGTTTGAAGAATTACTAAAGCTGCAATCGCATCAGCATCAAGGAACGATGAACCCCCATACATTCACTGATTGCAGCTAATCGCCAGGATACACCCCTATATTAAACTGCCCTAAAAGTAACGTTCTCTAACAGGAACTGCTTTTAATCCTAGCCAAATCAGCAGGTTATAGATAGAGCGCAGGGAGAAGAAAGCGGCAACGAGCAGCAGGAAGGATCCGCCCTCCGCCTTCTGCCTTTTCATCCTGGGAGTCAGATAGAATAATTGGGCTGACGTAGTTAGGCTCAAGGCATCCATGCGTATTTCATTAAACTGGTTGCGAGAACTGGTTGACATCACCATGTCTGCGGAAGAATTGGCAGATATGTTAACGATGGCAGGATTTGAAGTCGAAGAGATTGAAGACCGCCGCACCTGGGCGGATGGGGTAGTGGTGGGTAAAGTGTTGGCTAGAGAACCACACCCCAACGCTGACAAGCTGAGTGTGTGCCAGGTTGATATTGGTGCGGCTGAATCTTCCACAATTGTCTGTGGGGCGGCCAACGTGAAAGCAGGGTTGTTTGTGCCAGTTGCCACACTGGGAACCTTCTTGCCGAAGGTGGGGGATGCTGGCTTAAAAATTAAACCGGCGAAGTTACGGGGGGTTGCATCTGCTGGGATGATCTGCTCCCTGGCAGAATTGGGCCTGACCAAAGAGTCGGCAGGTATTCATAGTTTCGAGCCAACCGATACCCTGCAACCGGGTCAAGATGTCCGTCCGTTATTGGGGTTAGACGATGTCGTGCTGGATCTAACCTCAACCGCCAATCGAGCCGATGCTTTGAGTATGGTGGGGATTGCGCGTGAAGTGGCCGCCTTGACGGGTGCAACCCTGAACTTACCCCACCCACCTGCGCTCAACATTGCCGCTCAACCGAATGCCCTCACGTTGAAAATTTCGGAATCGCAAGCTTGCCCAACTTACATCGGCACCATCATTGAAACTGTGACGATCGCCCCTTCTCCCACTTGGTTGCAACAACGCTTGCAATCCTCTGGGATTCGTCCCATTAACAATGTGGTAGATATCACCAATTACATTCTGCTGGAATGGGGGCAACCGCTCCATGCGTTTGATCGCGATCGCCTGCACACCGTGGGAGATAGTGACCCGTTGCAAATTGGGGTGCGTTTTGCAGAATCGGGTGAAACCTTGCAAACGCTGGATGGACAGAACCGTACCCTCAGCGAACCAGCCCTGTTAATTACGGCCAATCATCACCCTGTAGCCCTGGCTGGGGTGATGGGGGGAGAAGCGACCGAAGTCCATGAGCACACCCAAAATCTGCTGCTGGAAGCGGCTCTGTTTGATGCGGCAGCAATTCGGCGATCGGCCCGCTCCCAAGGACTTCGCACCGAAGCCTCAGCCCGCTACGAACGGGGAATTAACGTGGCAGAACTGGACCTGGCTTGCCATCGTGCCCTGCAACTTTTGACCGAACTGGCCAGTGGCACCATTACCGCTCAGGAAACTGCCGATGCTCGGAGTGGTGCGACCCTGACCCGCACGCTGGAACTCCGGCTCGATCGCGTTAATCAAGTACTGGGACCGATCACGCTTGGTGATGACGTGGGCGATCTCCAGGCTCCTGAGGTTGAGCGCATCCTCAAGGCATTAGGCTGTGAGATTGCCCCGACTGGAGAAGAGGGAACCTGGCACGTCACAGTGCCTCCTTACCGCTACCGTGACCTGGAACGGGAAATTGACCTGATTGAAGAAATTGCGCGGCTGTACGGCTACAACAACTTTTGCGAAACTCTGCCCGACAAAACCGAACCGGGTTATCTCTCAATTGAGCAAGCCCTGACTCGTAAACTCCGGGAAGTCTTTCGGGCTACAGGGCTGACTGAACTAGAACATTACTCTCTCGTGAAACCGGGGTTAGAACGGCAAATTCTGCTGCGGAATCCCATGTTTCCAGATTACTCCGCCCTGCGAACCGATTTGCTGGCGGGCCTGATTGATGCCTTCCAGTACAATCTGGAGCAGGGCAATGGGGCACTCTGGGGTTTTGAAATTGGGCGGATTTTCTGGTCTGAGGAGGAAGGACTCAGCGAAGCAGAAGCGATCGCCGGGATTTTTGGGGGCGACCCAACCCAGGGTAAATGGGCACAAAGCGGACGTGACCAACCCCTCACCTGGTATGAGGCCAAAGGTTTGTTAGAGAGCGTTTTTTACCGTTTGGGTTTGGGCATTGAGTACCAGCCCGATCGCCGCGATCACCGTCTACACCCTGGACGTACTGCATCCCTTTGGCTCAAAGGGGGCCGTTTGGGCACCTTCGGACAGCTTCACCCCCAACTGTGTCTGGAGCGGGGTCTACCAGATGACGTTTATGCCTTTGAACTGGATATGGACGTGTTGCTGGCCAATCTGGATCAGGAATCTGTCCGAGTGCCTATTTACACGCCCTATTCGGCTTATCCAGCCTCCGATCGCGACATTGCGTTCTTCATCCCAACCCAGTTTTCAGTGGCCGAAATTGATCGCGCCATTCGCAAAGTCGGCGGGAATTTATTGGAGTCCGTGGAGCTATTCGACGAATATCGCGGCATCAACGTCCCCGAAGGGCAACGCAGTCTGGCCTTCCGGCTGGTATATCGGGCCAGCGATCGCACCCTCACCGATGAGGATATTGAACCCGTACAGCAAAAAGTTCGAGATACCCTCGTTGAAAAATTCCGCGTGAGTTTAAGAAGTTAGCTCCTTCCCCGGTCATCTGTTCCCCGGTCCCCGGTCTCCCCTGCCCCTGCTCCCCCCTTCCCCTTACAATGGGGATTTGGTAAACCATTCAGGACACTCAAAACCGTGGGATTCAAGATTGGCCTCTTAGGATTGGGAACCGTTGGAACGGGAACGGCGCAGATTTTACAAGATCCAGCACAGCGTCATCCGCTAGTCAACGAGCTGGAATTGTACCGCGTCGGTGTGAAGTCGCTGGACAAGCCCCGTGATGTCAATCTGCCCAGTGGCATTCTGACAACGGACCTAGAGGCGATCGCCACTGATCCTGATGTGGATATTGTGGTGGAAGTGATCGGTGGGCTAGAACCGGCCCGATCGCTGATGCTAAAGGCCATTGAACACGGTAAACATGTGGTGACGGCCAACAAAGCCGCGATCGCCCGATTTGGGGATGAGATTTTTGCGGCGGCTGAAAAAGCGGGCGTGTATGTCCTCCTGGAGGCCGCCGTCGGGGGCGGCATTCCTGTGATTGAGCCGTTGAAACAGTCCCTTTGTGCCAATCGCATCCATGCGGTGATGGGTATCGTCAATGGCACGACGAATTACATCCTGACGCGGATGAAGCACGAAGGGGCCGATTTTGCCGAGGTGTTAGCCGATGCCCAACAGTTAGGCTATGCCGAAGCCGACCCCACCGCCGATGTGGATGGCCTGGACGCTGCCGATAAAATTTCCATCCTGGCCTCCCTCGCCTTTGGTGGCCGGATCAAATTACCCGAAGTCCATTGTGAAGGCATTCGTCAGGTCAGTGCTGCCGACATTGCCTATGCCGAAAAGCTGGGGTTTGTGATCAAGCTGATTGCGATCGCCAAACGCGATCGCCTCACCACTCCCACGACTCCTGAACAACTTCAGGTGCGAGTGCATCCGACCCTGGTACCCAAGGCTCACCCCCTGGCCAGTGTGAACGAGGTCAATAACGCGATCCTGGTGGAGGGTGAACCAATTGGGCAGGTAATGTTTTTTGGGCCTGGAGCCGGAGCCGGACCCACTGCCAGCGCCGTCGTCTCAGACATCCTCAACATTGCCGCCATCTTGAAGGTAGAACGGGGCAGTTCTCAGTCAGCCAATGGCGCACCGCTGCTTGATCCGTTGCTGGCCTGCTCCCATCAACACTATTGTGCGATCGCCCCGATCTCAGACCTCACCACTCGGTTCTATGCGCGGTTTCTCACGCAAGACTCCCCTGGCGTTATCGGGAAATTAGGCACCTGTTTTGGCGATCATCAGGTGAGTCTGGAGTCGGTGGTGCAAACGGATGTGCGGGGCGAGGTGGCTGAAATCGTTGTTGTTACCCACGATGTGCGGGAGGGAAACTTCCGGCAAGCGCTCGATGAAATTCAGGCCATGGATGCGATCGCCAGTATCGCCACAACTTTGCGGGTGTTGTAGCAACGCATTAAAATTTGCGGCTGATGGTCAATGGCGAGTCCAGGGTCAGCACCAGATCGGCTTTTGAGTCAATCACAATGACTTCAGCCTTGCGCTTGCCAAAGATCAACCCACCGGCAGCCCCGGCACCCGCGCCCAGCAAGATTTTGCCCAGGCTAATGCGACGATTCCCCAACACCCCAGAGAGAATGGCTGACGCGCCGGCCCCAATGGCAGACCCTTTGACCAACGCATCTCCGTTGACACCGGGTTGTACTTCTTGTCGTCTGGTAATCACCTGCGATCGCGCCTCAATCGGCTGGCGAACACCGTTCGGTAGGATTAACGTCTCCGCCACAAATTGAGCACCATCCCCACTGGGTTGAACCCGACCCGTTACTTGACTCCCCACTGGAATGAGGACAGTCCCATTAGAGAGGCGAATGGTGCGGGAAATGGTCAGCGTGAGTGGCACCGTCTCATTGGGCGCGACCACAATTTTTTCAGCCGCATCATAGCGGGCCGGGAGGCGGGTACCAGCAGGAATGGTGGTGTTGACACTGGGGGAACCTGGAAAAAGCTGTGCTGTTTGGGTCTGGGCAATGGCGGGTGAACTCAAGCTCAGGGGCGCGATCGCACTGGTGAAGAGGGTGAGAGCGACCAGCAGCAGCGGGAGGGGGCGGTGAGTGTGACAAGTCATAATCATTCTTGGAGGTGAAGCAATGAGTCGTTTAAAAGACTGCTCACCGCAGGCAGAAGTTCCCTGCTGCTACTTCAACTCCACCTCATCCTTCAAGCGGCGCAGCAGCCAATCCAACCGAGTATTTGCTAAGGCCACATTTTCTTGAGCATTCCGGGCCAGGTCACTAAAAGGCAAATCATGGTCGGTACTGGTGTCGGTACTGGTCGGGAGATTAAGATCCTTCAAGTGGCTTACTGTCAGGCGTAACCGATTTGACAGGGAAATAGCCAAGGCCCGATAAAATCGCGCTGCAAATCCTACATCTAGATGAAGTTTGGCTGCCAGTTCCTCGCGTGACAGGCACAGCACTAAAGAATCTTGTTTGGCCGTCACCGTAGCAGAAGGGGGACGAGTATCGACAAACGACATTTCACCAACGATATCTCCACTCAGCAGACTGGCGATTTCTTGACCACCCGTCACCATGACAGAAACACTCAGCGCCCCTTCCAGGAGAATGAATAGATGATTGATGGGTTGCCCTTCTTGAATGAGTACCGTCCCGGCTGTAACCGTTCGGCGATCGCCGCGCTCAATCATCCAATCGATATCGTCATCATCCAACTCTCCCAGCAGGAACAACACAGTTCTCATGGATCTTGATCATCCTCACTAACCCAGCAGTACGCGATCGTCCATAGAGGCACCCGTTATCACTCCGTTGTAACCGAAAACGCCTGTGGCCAACCAGAATCATTCGGCAGGAATCTGCCAAGAAAATCGAAACCATTGAGGCAATCGATTAAGGCAATCGATCAAATTTGAGCATAGCCCAACATAGGCTTGAAATCACTTTCGAGCCAACCTCAAACCCATCGTAGCTAATCAATCACTAACGAACCTGGACAATGCGGATGAAAGGACTTGAACCTTCACACCTCTCGGTACTAGAACCTAAATCTAGCGCGTCTGCCAATTCCGCCACATCCGCAAACATGGCTTCAATAGTATAGCAAAAATTCAACTGATAAGTTTTGCTTTATTCCCTGGCCTCACAGGAACAATCACTGAAAGGTTGCCGATTCTTCACAGTTTGTTACAAAATAGGGAGGACCAGTCTGGGTAGATAGCAGATATGTTTGGCGGATTTACTGCAAATACTCCGGGAACTGACTTTGGCGAGCGGATGCTCAACTCAGTCGCGAGTCAATCGATTCGCCATCTGTTTTCAGCGTGTGAATCAGTAGATGTAAATATTCGATGCAACCCCTCTAGCAAACTGTTGCAGGGTAGTATCGATAGCTTTCAGATGAGTGGTCGCAACCTGGTCATTCGACGGGACTTTTACGTGGATGAAATGTCCTTTGAAACGGATGCCGTTTCAATCGACTTCAGTTCGGTGCTCAGTGGGAAGATTCGCTTGCGCCAGCCGACTCAAGCCGTGGCTCAGGTCGTGTTGACCCAGGCCGGCATTAACCATGCCTTCACGGCAGAATTAGTGAAAAAGCGGTTGCAGAACTTAGACACTCCTGAACTGATGCAATTTTCGGGAGGAGAACGAGTTTCGTTTGAGGATGTGACGGTACAGCTTCTGCCCCAAAATCGGCTGCAAATTAAGGCCAAAGTTGAACTGCCCAATGGGTTAGTCCCCATTAGCCTCTCTACAACGTTGGATGTGGAGAAACGGCGGCGGATTCTGTTTCAAAATCCGCAGTTTGAAGCTGAAGCTGTTCCCGAAAACCTGCGAGGAATTTCAGAAATCCTGACAAGGGAATTTGCTGATATTTTGAACAACATGGTGGATCTGGATCGATTTGACCTGGATGGGGTGCTGATGCGGATTAACCGTCTGGAAACTCAGGGCGATCGCTTGGTTTTTAGTGGCTATGCTCAAATTGAGCACTTCCCCAAGGGGGCTTAGGTAGCCTGGAGCAGGCGCTCAGGATGAGGACGGTTTTTCTAGAAAAATTTTTAGAAAAAGTCCAATTTTTGCTGATCCCGTCCACAAAGATAGGATGAGTGAAATGTTCACCTCTTGTGACCGTCCTCTCCCTGCACCTGAATTTAAATGCTGGATACCCTTCTGAATGGACGTTACAAATTAATTCGGATTCTGGGGAGCGGTGGCTTCGGGCAGACGTTTGTGGCCGAAGACCTTCAGCATGGCGATTGCCCATTGCAGTGTGTTGTCAAGCAATTCAAACCCCTGAGCCGAGATCAAGTCTTTTTGGAAGTGGCCCGTCGCCTGTTTTTCAACGAAGTTGAAATGTTGCGAAAGTTGGGTAGCCACGATCGCATTCCGGCTTTGCTGGATAATTTCGAGGAAGATGGGCAGTTTTATCTGGTGCAGGAGCAGATCGAAGGGCGATCGCTGAGTGAAGAACTCCAGATCTATCACACGCTCAACGAACCCCAGGTGATTGAACTGCTGCGGGATGTCTGCGAAATCCTGGAATTTGTCCATCGGGAGCATGTCATCCACCGGGACATCAAACCCAGTAATCTCATTCGGCGACGGCAGGATGGCCGCTTCGTTTTAATTGACTTTGGCGCAGTCAAAGAACTGAATACTCAAATTTCAACCAATTTGGAACCGACGCAACTCACGGTCGGCATTGCCACGCAGGGATACGGCCCTACAGAACAACTGGCTGGGAAACCTCGCTTTAATAGTGATCTCTATGCCTTGGGCATGACGGCCATTCAAGCCCTGACTGGTTTACACCCCTCCCAGCTCCCCACCGATGCCACGACTGGGGAGGTCATCTGGCGCGATCGCGTCACCATAAGCCCGTGGCTGGCTGCGATCGTGACCCAATTAGTGCGCTATCACTTCAATGATCGATTCCAATCGGCGATCGCAGTCTTGGAGGCGCTTGACCAAACGGCCCTGGTTCAGCCTATCCACGCTCCTTCCAGCCCTCCTTGGAACGATGAAACGTTAATTCCACAGCCCATTACCAGGGAAGCCACCGTCGAGACCGCTCTGCTCCCCACCACAGAAGCGCCTTCCCTGAAGCATCGAGGTCGGAAAAAGCGCTTTGTCCCCCTCGTGATTAGTGTGGTTGGGCTGATCACGACTGGGTTCATCGCTGGTATGCGCCAGCTTGGATGGTTGCAACCGCTAGAATTGGCCGCCTTCGACCGGATGGTGCAACTCAGCCCACCGAGGAGCGTCGATCCGCGCTTGCTGGTGGTGGGGATCACAGAAGCAGACATTCAGGCCCAAAACCGTTTTCCCCTCTCGGATGAGATCATTGCCCAAACAATTCAACGATTACAGGCTGGCCAGCCTCGTGCGATCGGTCTTGATTTATATCGGGATCTGCCCCAGGAACCCGGACGGGCAGCCTTATTAGCAGCTTTGAAAGCACCTAACACGATCGCCATTTTCAATCTGGGATCACCGATTACGCCTGCTCCACCTGGAGTTCCACCAGAACGGGTGGGCTTTAATGATGTGGTCCTGGATGCAGATGGCGTGTTACGGCGCAATTTGCTGTTTGCCGAAGTGCCCGAATATCCTGATGCCCGTTCCTTTGCCTTGCAGTTGGCAATCCTGTATCTGGAACCTCAAAACATTCGCCTCCGACCCAGCCCTGGCGATCCCAATCTTGCCCAATTGGGGCAGGTAACCTTGATTCCGCTCAATCCTCAGTCGGGCGGGTACCAGAATCTGGACGATCGCGGCTATCAAATCATGATGCAGTACCGGGGCTATCACGCGATTGAGCAGGTGAGTTTAGGGGATGTGCTCCAGGGCAAACTGCGGGCTGATCAGGTGCGCGATCGCATTGTGCTGATCGGCACGACAGCCGCCAATGCCAAAGACTTGTTTTTCACACCCTACAGTCCTGCCCAAACGGTGACACCCAAAATGCCCGGTGTGGTGATTCATGCTCACATGGTCGGCCAACTCCTCAGCTTGGCTTTGGGTGAAAAAAAGCCGATCTGGTACTGGTCCCCCAGCTTGGAAGTCGTTTGGATCTTGGGTTGGGCACTTTTGGCCGCCAGCATCGCCTGGAGGTGCAAGTCTCGTGTGTTCTTGCTGCTGCTGACAGAAGGGATGTTACTCATTAGCCTGTTGGGGATCAGCTATGGCTTGTTTCTACAACAGGGTTGGGTGCCCGTTGCCGCACCCGCGATCGCGCTGTTTCTGGCCAGCACTGGCGTTGTGCTCGATTCACAAGCGAAAGAAGAGAGCAAGGAGCAGAGCGGAGAGGGGCGGTGAAGGCCCGTTACAATCCCCACCACGTTACAATCACCACAGGGAACGTTAACCAGGAGCCATTTTCATGTTTATGGATGAATTAATGCCGTTGTTCAAAGAGCTGACTCAACAACCGATCGCCTTCATGGGAGGGTTCGTCTCAGGGATTTTTCGCCTGAATCTGATGGATGATCCAGTCAAGAGTTGGTTGGATCAACAAACCGGATCAACCTCTTTTTCAAGTCACAACCCCACCCACAACGGGAAAAGTGGCGGTCCCCAATCGATTTCAATTGATTAGGCTCAATTGATTAGGTAAATCCTGCTTTTCGTATCAGATAGCTCAGAACTGCATGGATTGAGTGTGATAACTCAGAAACAAGGGTTAAAGAAACGTTGCTTTAACCTGTGTTCGTTCACTCATCAACTGCCCATGACTATTTACGTTGGAAATCTTTCTTACCGAGCTACTGCGGATGACTTAAGCGAAGTCTTTGCTGAATACGGCACGGTTAAACGAGTATCCTTACCGA
Source organism: Leptolyngbyaceae cyanobacterium bins.349 (assembly GCA_033764685.1). Classification (GTDB taxonomy): domain Bacteria; phylum Cyanobacteriota; class Cyanobacteriia; order Leptolyngbyales; family Leptolyngbyaceae; genus JSC-12. Next base: position 155,642 of record JANRIS010000019.1, on the reverse strand, counting down.
TGGATCGAGAAACAGGCCGGATGCGCGGGTTTGCCTTTGTTGAACTGGAGGAAGACACCCAGGAAGACAGCGCGATCGCCGAACTCGATGGAGCCGAATGGATGGGGCGGCAACTGAAGGTGAACAAGGCAAAACCCCGTGAAGCTACCAGTGCATAAGCAAAGGTGGGCTGGCAACTGCATAATTTAACCCGCCGATACCGCAAAAATGTCCTTTCTATGGCAATCTGAGAAACAGAGCTAAGAAAAAATTCACATTTCGCGGTAGAAATCACTCACAGCGTATGCAGACCCTACCCAGTCCTCCAGCCACAACAACCCCGGATTCTTCCATCTACTTTGCGACGACGGGTTCTACTCCACGTCGTAAAACCCGCCCTGTCCCCGTTGGTAGTATCACCATTGGGGGTGGTCATCCAGTTGCCGTGCAGTCAATGATCAATGAGGATACCCTTGATGTTGAGGGGTCGGTAGCGGCGATTCGTCGATTGCACGAGATTGGTTGCGAAATTGTGCGGGTCACGGTGCCGAGTATGGCCCATGCCAAAGCGATGGAAGAAATTCGTACCAAATTAGAGCAAACCTATCAGCCAGTGCCCCTTGTGGCGGATGTGCATCACAATGGGCTGAAGATTGCGCTGGAAGCTGCTAAACACGTTGATAATGTGCGGATTAATCCAGGGTTATATGTGTTTGAAAAGCCCAAGAGCGATCGCACAGAATATACCCAGGCAGAATTCCACGAAATTGGTGACAAAATTCGGGAAACCCTGGAACCGCTCGTTCTCACCCTGAAAGAACAAAACAAATCCATGCGGATTGGGGTGAATCACGGCTCCCTGGCAGAACGAATGCTGTTTACCTACGGCGATACTCCAGAAGGTATGGTGGAATCGGCGCTGGAGTTTATTCGGATTTGCGAATCCCTCGGCTTCTACAATCTGGAAATTTCCCTTAAAGCTTCTAAAGTGCCTGTCATGGTTGCGGCCAACCGTCTGATGGTGCAGCGTATGGATGCTCTCGGTATGGATTACCCACTGCATTTAGGCGTGACGGAGGCAGGCGACGGCGAATACGGACGCATTAAATCCACCGCCGGAATTGGGACGCTCCTGGCCGAAGGCATTGGCGATACGATTCGCGTCTCCCTGACAGAAGCACCTGAGAAAGAAATCCCCGTTTGCTACGGCATTTTGCAAGCTCTAGGATTGCGCCGGACTATGGTGGAATATGTCGCCTGCCCCTCCTGTGGGCGCACCTTATTCAATCTTGAAGAAGTCTTACACAAAGTGCGTGCCGCCACTCAGCATTTGACCGGTCTTAACATTGCCGTCATGGGTTGTATTGTCAACGGTCCCGGAGAAATGGCCGATGCCGATTATGGCTACGTTGGCAAACAAGCAGGCTATATCTCCCTCTATCGGGGGCGGGAAGAAATCAAGCGAGTCCCAGAGGCAGACGGAGTTCAGGAATTGATCAATCTGATTAAGGACGATGGGCTGTGGATCGATCCCTGATGTTGGGGTGATCCTTAATTTGCGATCGCATGGTTGGACGGGATTGCCTGTGCTAGATTGGGCATAATCTCCGTAGACACTTCCTGAGTTAGAGACATGGCAATTACCAAACGTGGGCTTGTCCTGGGCGCAACCGCCGTTGCTGTTTCCACCGTCGCCGTTGCTGGCACTGGATTGCATTTTTATCGAGGACAAGCCTTTCTGCGGGGCGATTCTCAAGAAGTCGCAGATCCGGGCACTGTACAGCCGATGTCTGTTCTGTCGCTACAAGCCTTCTTTCGCCAAAGTCCTAAAGAATTGGTCGATGAAGTTTGGCAAATCATCGATCGCACCTATGTCGATGCCACCTTCAATCAACAGGATTGGCGTAAAGTTCGGACGGAGTTTTTGAACCGGAATTACAACAACCGGGATGATGCCTATAAAGCGGTGCGGGAAATGCTGAAGAAGCTGAATGATCCCTACACCCGCTTTATGGACCCGCAAGAATTTCGCAATATGCAGATTGATACATCCGGTGAGTTGACTGGTGTAGGCATTCAGCTTGCCGCCGACGAAAAGACGAAGAAACTGACGGTAATCGCACCGATTGAAGATTCGCCAGCGTTTGCCGCCGGGATTCAAGCCAAAGATATCATCCTGAAAATTGATGATAAAAGCACTGAGGGGATGGATGTTAACAAAGCCGTTACCTTAATTCGTGGCCCCGTCAATACCCAGGTGAAGTTGACGATTTTACGGGGTGAGCGGCAAATCGAATACAACATCAAACGGGCCAAGATCGAAATTCATCCTGTTCGCGCCAGTTTGCAACAATCGCCTCAAGGGAATGTTGGTTATATCCGTCTGGTGCAGTTCAGTGCGAACGCGCCAGAAGATATGCGGAAGGCGATCGATAAGATGGAGAAGCAGAATGTCGCTGGCTATATTCTGGACTTGCGGGGCAATCCAGGCGGCCTGCTCTACACCAGTGTGGATATTGCCCGGATGTGGCTGAACAAGGGCGCGATCGTTTCAACGGTGAACCGTCAGGGTGAACAGGATCGGGAGCGGGCCAATGGGCGATCGCTCACAAATAAGCCTCTAGTGGTCCTCGTAGACGGTGGATCGGCCAGTGCCAGTGAAATCTTATCAGGTGCGCTACAAGACAACCGCCGCGCTGTTTTAGTGGGAACAAAGACCTTTGGCAAAGGTCTGGTGCAATCGGTTCGCACTGTGGGAGAAAACTGTGGTCTAGCCGTTACGATCGCGAAGTACCTCACTCCTAGTGGCCGAGACATTAACAAACATGGCATCGATCCGGATATCACTGTGCAACTGTCTGAAACGCAGCGTAAAGCATTAAGTGAAAATCGGGATAAGGTTGGCACTCAAGACGATCCTCAATTTGCTCGAGCAGTGCAAGTGTTAGGGCAAAAAATCGTCGAGTTTCGTCAACAATCCCCCCGAGCGGAAACAGCTCAGTAGTTGAGAGAAATCAGAATATTTTTTTTAGCGGGTAGACCTACAGGTCCTACCCGTTTTTGGTTAGATCAGTAGTGCTCCAGACTCTGTTGATATACTGAAATCAAGCATTAAGTAGATCGACACAATCAAGTTAGAGATCCTGCGGGAAGCATCCAACTTTTGTAACCCTCACCCTAAATCCCTCTCCCGCTTTGGGAGAGGGACTTCCAATCTGGCTCCCCTTCTCCTATTTTGGGAGAAGGGGTTGGAGGATGAGGGCAATTCTGCAAAATTGGGATGCACTCGATACTGCGTAGGCTGGGTTGAGGTACGAAACTCAACAGCAGCACGGGTTACGCTACCGCTACACCATCCTACGATGGGTTAGTTTAATTCGCCCAACCTACTTAGTGTCAAATATTCAACTCAGCGAATCAGCATTTATGCATATCGTATTAGTCGTATAACGGGCGCATGTAGGCCACCCATCGCGGTAATTTAGGGAAGCTTGATCAGCATTCCGTGTGTTCTCCCTGGATGTCATGGCAATTTCGATTTATTTGCCCCAAGAACTTGAGATTTTTTATGCAAGAACATCACGCTTACCGCCCTACACAGGACGTTCCGGCTTCGCCCCGAAATAAGCGTTTAGGCGGTTATCTGGTTGATGCTGGCTTATTAACCCCAGCGCAGGTTGATATGGCCTTGAATGATCAAAAAAGCACTGGCATGCGGTTGGGCGAAATTTTGGCGGCGCGCGGCTGGGTCAAACAGCAAACCATTGAGTATTTGATGCAAAAGGTGATTTTGCCCGAACAGGCGGCTGAGAGACAACAGGTCGATGACCGTGAACAACCTCTGGTAAACAACAAACAGATGGAAGATTTGGATTCATCGACAAAAACCGGGTTTAACGACGGGTAAAAAGTTTGGCTCGTCTTGATCGCTCCGTCTAACATTGCTTTACCCTCTATGCCTGCATTATGTGAGCAAATGAGCGGAAGGGCATTATGGAAAGAGCCATAGCCAGACTGGTAGTGTGATTAGCAATAATACTGAACCGATCGCGATCGCAGTGACCGCCATTTCCTGATCCAATGCGTAGGCTTCGGAGATTACGAGGGTCGCAAATGCGGGGGGCATGGCCATTTGTAACAGTAAGACCCGATGCACGTCGCCTGTAATGCCGAGCGATCGCAATGCCATCCCCACCAGCAATGGGACGACCACCATTTTGATCGTTAAGCTGATGGTGGCAGGGCGAACGTTTTTGAACGATGTGATTTGACTCAGACGGATGCCGATCAAGACCAGGGCTAAAGCGATCACGCCCCAAGCGATCGCCCGGAGACTGGTCTCCAGCCACGGGGGCAGGGGCAGATCTCGACCCAACAGCCCCAGCCCAAAACTCCAGAAGACGGGATTAATAGCCATTGTGCCAATCAGCGACTGGCGATTGGCCGTTGGGCACGATTCAGGATCATAGTCTGCTGCCTGCGCTTGGGCTGCCAGAGCAACGCCCAGACCATACGCGCCCAGAGTGGACCCAACCATGTCGTAGAACACCGCCCAGGCAAAGTGCTGCGGACCGACCAACACCAGAGCGACCGGAAATCCGATGTAGCCCGTATTTCCAACCATTGAGGTAAGGGTAAAACTGGTTTGCGTGCGGCGGCTCCATTGTCGATTCTGGTAGATCAAATACAACCGGGCTAGACCAATACCACCCAAAATCGCACACCAGGCGGTTACAGGCGCAATCCATAGTGCCCAGGACACCTCAGCATGGCGCAAAAACGCCACGATACCGAGAGGAACACCAAACCAAAACAAAAATTTGCCCATGTAAACTGGCACCGTAGCGGGCAGTCGGGGGCCAATCACCCAACCGAGTCCAGTCCAGCCGATGAGGGGTAGGTAGATTTCTAGCAGTTTCGCAATCGGCATTTACACATCCTTAATTTATGTCGGGGCGAAGTTATGTCGGGGCGATCGCGAGCGATTCCAGGCAACGCACCGGGTAAAAATTACTGCACGTCCATAAGCCATAGTGTTAATATGTTGCTCGATCAACGAGGTTGCTTGACCAAGGCATGGCTTGATAAAAGCAACGATTTTCACCAGCAAGGAGTTCGCCACTTGGACAAGGTTACTGCGACGGATAATGCTGCAAATATCGTGGCTCGCGTCACCGATGATATTCCGATCGCTCAACGCGAAACCCCAACGCCAGTCTCCAAGACCACGTTCAAAAAATCCTACTTGGTGGGGGCTTTGGCAATTGTCGGGATGCTGGCAGCAGGGGCAGGAGCCTTGGCCTCACTGCAATTGCAGCGATCGCAGTTGTCTGCTGCCAGTATGGCATCTGTGACGACTCAATCTGCCCAGGCCAAGCCCTCCCCCGCCCCGACTGCCACGGCCAGTCCAGCCGCAGCCACGGACTCAATTCTGGGTCATATGCGTTATCCCGAAGCCCCCGCCTCAGCCTTGATGCCCATCGTGGCAGATGGGAGTATTAAACTTCGCAAAACAGCGGCCCAAGCTTATCAAGAAATGGAAGCCGCTGCTCGTCGAGATGGGGTGATATTGGCTCCGATCTCAGGCTTTCGGTCCCTGGATGACCAGAATTACTTATTCTTTGGCAAGAAAGCAGAACGGGGTCAGGTTGCAGCAGAACGAGCCAAGGTCAGCGCCCCACCAGGATATAGCGAACATCATACAGGCTATGCGATCGACATTGGGGATGGCAATGTGCCGGCAACCCATCTCAGTGAGTCGTTTGAAAATACGCCCGCTTTCCGGTGGTTAAAGGCGAATGCGGCATTTTATAGTTTTGAGATTTCGTTTCCTAAGGGCAACAAGCAGGGGGTCAATTATGAACCCTGGCACTGGCGGTTTGTGGGCGATCGCGATAGTTTAGAAACGTTTTACAAAGCGAGAGCGATGAAGTAGTTGATGAAGTGACCAGGCGGCTATGACACAACAGCCCTCTATTAAAATCGCTTTATCTAAAATCGCTCTACCTCCGGAAATGCTTGACTGGCGGTGGCGCGTGCGGCTTCCCCACAGGTGCGAGGAGTCGGGATCATCTTACCGGGGTTAGCGATCGCGTGGGGATCAAACGCCTCCCTGACCCAGCCCATCGTCTCCAGGTCTACCGCATTAAACATCTCTGGCATATAGCACCGTTTGTCGGCCCCGATCCCGTGCTCTCCAGAAATACTGCCCCCCACGCGCACGCAAAGTTTGAGAATTTCGCCGCCTAATTCTTCGACGGTTTCCAGCGCACCGGGAACAGCATTGTCGTACAGAATCAAGGGATGCAGGTTGCCATCCCCCGCATGGAACACATTCGCCACTTGATAACCAAACTTTTGGCCTAACGCCTCAATTTCCTGCAAAACGTATTCTAGCCTGGTTCTGGGGATCACACCATCTTGCACGTAATAATCTGGAGCCATCCGCCCCATTGCTGCAAAGGCCGCTTTCCGGCCTTTCCACATCGTCAGCCGTTCGTCAGCATCAGTCGCCACCCGCACACTCCGCGCCCCATTTTGATAGCAAATTGCCTCGATGCGGTGCGTGTTTTCGTCAGCCTCAACTTCCAGACCATCCACTTCCACCAGCAAAATTGCCGCTGCATCACGGGGATAGCAATTGGTGGCTACCACATCCTCCACGGCATTAATGCTCATGTTATCCATCATTTCCATGCCACCGGGAATGATCCCCGCACTGATAATGTCGGACACCGTTGCCCCTGCCGCCTCAACGCTGGTGAAATCCGCCAGTAAGACCCGAATGGACTCCGGCGTTTTCACCAGGCGCAGGGTGATCTCGGTGGCGATGCCGAGGGTGCCTTCGGACCCGACGAATAAGCCCGTCAGGTCATATCCCGGCATTTCGGGTACAGTCCCGCCAACATCCGCGATCGCGCCATTGGGCAATACCAGTTTCAAGCCCAACACATGATTCGTAGTGACTCCATATTTCAAGCAATGGACACCACCAGAATTTTCGGCCACGTTGCCGCCAATGGAGCAAATGATCTGGCTGGAGGGGTCCGGTGCATAGAAAAAACCCGCTCCGCTCACAGCCTGTGTGACCCAGTTGTTAATTACGCCCGGTTGCACCACCACCCGCTGATTCTCCAGGTCGATCTCAAGGATCTGCTTCATCATGGCGGTGACAATCAGCACGCAATCATCCACAGGCAGCGCCCCACCCGATAGCCCCGTTCCCGAACCTCTGGCCACAAAAGGAACATGATGGGCCGCACAGATCTTGATGATGCCAGATACTTCTTCAGTGGTGCGGGGTAAAACGACCACAGCCGGACGGTTGCGGTAACTGGTCAGGCCATCACACTCGTACACGAGCAATTCTTCTTTACGCTGAATGACATTGGTTTTGCCCACAACAGCGGCAAATTGTTGAATGATGGGTTGCCAGTTGCGTGTGGTGTCCCGTTCCTGAGCCAGCATGGGTATTCCTGGGTAGTGTCTGATGAACATTCTATCGCCACGGGGAAAGGGACGGGTGGGATGGGCCGGAGAGATCGTAACGAAATGCTGGCGGTTTGCTGAGTGCGGAGATGCCGCTGTCTAGAATGGGGAGAGCAGGGATTGAGACCAGGGGGATGTGAATATGGCGATCGCAACCGTGAATCCAGCAACCGGGGAAACGATCAAGACGTTTGAGGCACTGTCGGATGTGGAACTGGACCAGAAAGTAGCCCTGGCTCAGGAAACGTTTGAGCAGTATCGGCGAACCAGTTTTGCTGAGCGATCGCACTATCTGCATCAGGCTGCCGCTATCCTGGAGGCCGAAAAGGAGCAATTTGGCAAACTCATGACCCTGGAGATGGGTAAGCCCCTGAAGGCCGCGATCTCAGAAGTGGAAAAATGTGCCACGGTCTGCCGCTTCTATGCCGATCAAGCAGCGGAGTTTTTGCAAGATGTTCCCGCTCAAACGGATGCCAGTCGTAGTTTTGTGCGGTATCAGCCGTTAGGGATTGTGTTGGCCGTAATGCCCTGGAATTTTCCCTTCTGGCAGGTGTTCCGCTTTGCTGCTCCAGCCTTGATGGCGGGCAACGTGGGATTGCTCAAACACGCCTCCAACGTGCCTCAATCGGCTCTGGCCATTGAAGCCATTTTGCATCGAGCCGGATTTCCCCCCGGCGCATTTCAAACCCTACTGATTGGGGCGGCGAACGTCGCTCCATTAATGGCAGACGATCGCATCAAAGCGGCAACGCTAACTGGCAGTGAACCCGCTGGAGCCAGTCTAGCAATGGCGGCAGGCAGGCAGATCAAAAAAGTGGTGTTGGAGTTGGGCGGCAGCGATCCCTTCATCGTCATGCCCAGTGCGGATCTGGATGCTGCCGTCACGACTGCCGTTACCGCCCGATTGATCAACAATGGGCAGTCTTGCATTGCCGCCAAACGGTTTATTGTGGCAAACGCGATCGCAGATGAATTTGAATCAAAGTTGCTGGCCAAATACCGGGAATTGCAAGTGGGCGACCCCATGTTGCCAGACACCGACATTGGCCCCTTAGCCACTCCTGGAATTTTGCAGGACATGGTCAATCAGGTCCAGGCGATCGCTCAGGAAGGCGCCAAAATTCTGATCGGTGGCGAACGGCTGGAGCGCCCCGGCAACTACTTCTCGCCCACCATCGTCACCGATATTCCATCCACGAGCAAACTGGGCAAGGAAGAATTTTTTGGGCCAGTGGCGTTGTTATTTCGTGTAGCCACTATTGAAGAAGCAATTCAACTGGCTAACTGTACCCCCTTTGGCCTGGGGTCGAGCGCCTGGACCACGGACCCCAGCGAACAGGAGCAATTTATCTCCGAGATTGAAGCCGGATGTGTGTTTATCAATGGCATGGTGAAGTCTGACCCACGGCTTCCCTTCGGCGGCATCAAGCGATCGGGGTTTGGGCGAGAGTTGGGAATGCAGGGAATTCACGAATTTGTGAATATCAAAACAGTTTGGGTGAAGTAGGAAAAGGCCGATGATGCTTAGACCTGTGGACGGCATTCTGTAGAACCGTTACAGGGAAAGGCTCTACAGACGCAAACAACCGATTTGAGACCCTGCCTTAGATTGCCGCAGAGCGGTTCAACGATCGACGGTACCAGATCCGATACCCCTGCCAGCTAAGCAACACCAGCAACAGGGCGACCAGCCCGATCGCAACCTTGGGTAAAACCAACATCAGGGTTGAGAGGGCGATCGCGCCCAGCAGTTCCAGGGTTGCCACAATGAAGTTGCCAAATCCACCCGTCGTCAGGGTTGAGGTCAGGCGCGAACCACCCGCGACGGCTTTCGCGGTAGCCGCTGCCCCACCTCCGGCAACGATCGCCAAGCTCCACTGCAAAAAGGGATCAAGGTGACTGGTAAACGCTGCCGTGATCAAAGTGCCGGCAATCACAGAGGCGGGAAAAGTAATGGCATCCAGTGCGTGATCTACCCAGGGAATGTAATAGGCCAACACTTCCAGCACCAAACCCACGGCTAACGCTTCCAGGGCCGGAAAGGAATTGACCCACTGCATTTCTGGTGATACGGGAAAATGTCCAAACATGGTAGCCAGACTCAGGGCCAGGAACGGCACCAGCAATCGAAAGCCAGCCGCTGCACTTAACCCAACGCCAATCAACAAACTCACAACCGTTTCCATGTTCTTGGCTCATCAGAAAGGGAATGATTGGGACTTGCCCAATGGTTGTCAGCTCCAGCAAACGGTTTTGCATCACTGACTCTTTAATCATCCCAGGCGGCTCTGAAGTTGCCGAGTCTGGCTTTTACGGCTTTGGCAGATGAGGTTTCCGTCTCCTCCGGTTGGAGGGTCCACAAGGGTGAGGTTAGCATCCCCCTTCTTCCATCACCTGCACTAAATCTCCCCGAATCCAACCCTCGGCACCTGCTGGAAACTTGACGTAGCGCCAGATCTTCCCATCTTTGCCCGTTGTTTGAGTTAGAACTTGAACGATGTCGCCTTCTAAACCAAAGTGAGGAGAGGCAGCATTAGTCGAAGGAGCCGATCGCACGTTAATTCGTTGACGCGACGTTTCAGAGGGCGATCGCCCATCCTTACCCAGCAGCAGAGCATATTTCTGTGATCCCTGGTTGTAGCGGATGAAGTCTCCCCGGACCCAGCCTGTGGCCCCAGAGGAAAATTTGACGTAATTCCAACTGTAGTCATCTCGTCCGACGAGAGAACTCATGACCTCCACGCGATCGCCAGCGAGGCCGTAATGAGGGGAGGCGGCTTTGGTGGTGGGAGCCGACCGGACATTAATGCGGCTCCCCGATTCTTGAGCTATCAGCGTAGCCGGACGAGCAAAAGTGGGGAGTGCTATGGCCAACACGGCAACGGTGGCAGCCACAGCCGATCCAATCACACGATTCGTATTCATAGCAACGATTTTCAGAAGTAGCGACGATTTTCAGGACGAGCAACAATTTTCAGGAAGTGCTATAAACTACTCCACCACTGTCGTGGGTCATTCCCGAAAGGCGATCGCATTGCACAGCTATGCCGCACGACCCACTCCCCGGCTTACTTCCCGTTTCCCAGATCGAATGCAAGTTGATTACTCAACGCAACCCATTGGGTAACACTTAATTCTTCGGCCCTGGCTTGAGAATTTGCACCCAAAGACGCTAATAATTCACCTAATTGATCTCGGTCTACGACACTCTGCAAATTATTTCTCAACATTTTGCGCTTACTACTAAATCCAAGCTTGAGTAACATTTCCAGTTTTTGGGGATCATGAGCCGGAATTGTGAGCGATCGCGGGCGCAACCGAATCACCGCTGAATCTACTTTCGGGGGCGGATAAAATGCCTTAGCAGGCACATCACAAATGAAGTCACATTCTGCCAGATATTGCACGCGCACTGACAAGGCTCCAAAATGGCTGGAACCCGCATTTGACTTGAGCCGTAGGGCCACTTCTCGTTGCACTAATAACACGATCAAATCGTAGGGGTGAGGATTGGGTTGGGCGATCGTGCCGAGTAGTTTTTCGAGAATAGGACCTGTGATGTTGTAAGGAATATTGGCAACAACTTTGTTGGGTGATTGAAAAGTTGGAAAAGGCGTTAACAGATGATTAAAATCAATAGCTAAAAAATCACCTTGGAGCAACAAAAAGTTTGTAATTCCGCCTAATTTTTTGGCTAAAAGTTCACATAAATCTCGATCAATTTCGACTGCAACAACAGATTCTGCATCCTGCAAAAGTTGACGGGTCAGGATTCCTTTACCAGGGCCAATCTCTAAAACGCGATCGCCCCGATTTTGCTCATCACCCTTTTGCAAATTGGCGGCGGCCACAATCTGACTCAAAGCCTTTTCGCTCTGTAGCCAGTGCTGTCCAAATTGCTTGCGAGGTTGCGGCATTAGTTTCCTGCTTAAATTGTCTTCCTGCTTAATTTGATTCTGGCAAACCGACGAGAGTGCCATTCCCTGCAATCACCTCACCGATCGCAAACGCTGGGAGATTTTGGGTGGCAAACCACGACACGGTGGCATCGACCTGGGACGGGGGCACCAGCAGCACAAACCCTACCCCCATGTTGAAGGTATGGAACATACCCGTCGGACTGACATCCCCCGTCGCCGCAATCCATTGAAAAATGGGAGGCACAGTCCACCGGGAGGCATCTACCCGGACGGATTGCCCCGATCCTAAACAGCGGGGTAAATTTTCTGGCAAACCGCCGCCGGTAATGTGGGCCATGCCGTGGATCTCCAGGCCCGATCGCCGCGCCGCCAGCACTGGCTTAACGTAGATTTGGGTGGGAGTCAGCAACGTTTCGCCTAAGGATTGGCCAGCGAAAGCGGGTATAGCATCGTTGAGACTGGCTGTGCTGTCACTCAAGATTTTTCGCACCAGGCTAAAGCCATTACTGTGCACGCCGCTACTGGCTAGCGCGATCGCCACATCTCCAATTTGCACCTGCGAACCATCTAACAACTGGCTTTTGTCCACAATTCCCACACAAAAACCTGCCAGATCATAGTCACCAGGTTGGTAAAACCCAGGCATTTCAGCGGTTTCTCCCCCCAACAGGGCACAACCTGCTTGCCGACAACCTGTCGCGATCCCAGATACGACATCTGCTAATTGGGCTGCGTCTAAATGCCCAGTCGCCAAATAATCCAGAAAAAATAGAGGTTCCGCGCCCGAAGTCAGGACATCATTGACGCACATCCCTACCAGGTCAACCCCTACGGTGTCGTGCCGATTTAGCTCCTGGGCGAGTTTGAGCTTTGTGCCGACCCCATCCGTGCCCGACACCAAGATCGGCTCCTGATAGCCCGCTGGGAGTTGAAACAAGCCACTAAAACCACCCAAACGCCCCAAAACCTCGGAACGCATCGTGCTATCCACCATAGAACGGATCCGTTCCACAAATGCACGACCCGCTTCTACATCTACCCCTGCGTCTTTGTATTCCATCGAAGGCTGTTGCCTGTGTAAGTTCCGGATGCCATTGTACCTTTCTACTGAAATACACCGGAAAGCGGGATTTTTTGTAAAGTTTTGTGAAGTTAAATATAAAGATTTATTAAGATTGAACGAGAAATTTTTGGCTGACTTTTTTCTAGGGTTGCTTGCTCATCGACGTTTCAGATTTTCCGCATTTTGTAAAGTGCCTGTAAAACTTCTTTGTGCGACGTTACTTCCCTGATCCCCATTGCAAAAACTTCGTGATAGTCTGTTGCAGTTCGATTAGGTCAGGAGTAAACACGGAACGAGTACGGGTTACGCAACGAGCGATCGCGAATTTTCGATTATCTCGCTATCCTCGAACCCCAATTGGAGTGCTTTTTATCTACGCTTATGAATCACAAACTTCTCAGCAGTCTGACTGCTTCTCTGTTGATTGCAACGTTCGGACTTCCACTTGCAACCAGTGCTAAAGCTCCCGAGGCGGCTAGCCAGGAGGCGGACTCCGTCCCCAAACTCAAAAACTCTGAAGCCAATTCGGAGGCCACAATGGATTCTGCAAGCTCTGTTCAGAGGAATGTTGCAAAACTCGACAAACAGTCGAATGAGGTTGTGAAGGTTGGTGAACAACAATCTCAAACCGCAACTCAAACTTCTACGGAAGTAATTGCGAATGTTCAACCCCATGAAATCTCTGGACGAGAGGCAGCAACACTCTACGTCCGCAACATCCCAATCCTAACCTTCCTCGGTACTCGAAGAACTACACCCGATGGGGTGAAGATGGGAACTCAGTCGAGGCCGTCTACCGACGAAGCCTCAACCCAAACGAAGTCCTTATCCAGGGGCACTTCTTTCTCCTCGATGACCACGGTTTTCCGGTCATCGCAAGTGCTTTCCGAACCCAGTTCAAACGAATTCAAACTAGAAGCTTTGAATGATGCTGCGGCCCAATCTGACCCGGTCTGGCGAGCCAGTGTCATTGCAGCCCGCATTAACCAACTTAACCGCGATGGCATCCAGGCTGACAGTATCACCGTTCGCTGGGCAGACCCGCAAAAAGATTTTACTCAACGCGATCGCTTCGTCATCCAGGCCAACAACATCGCGATCGCGGCGATTGATGGCAATACTCAGTTGCCTGACTCTACTCGTAATCTTGAACAGGACGTGCTTCAGGCAACGAATCGTCTGAGACGAGTGCTGGGCAATGCCACCCCTCTCCGTGAAGTTGGTGGGCAGGCGCAGGCTCAACCTGGTCAGGAAATTGCCATCGGCCCCATTCGGATGCGGCTCGTGGGTTGGGCCTCCTGGTACGGTCCTGGTTTCCACGGGAACCCCAGTGCCAGTGGTGAACGGTTTAATCAGCATGCGCTGACCGCCGCGCACCGCACTCTACCATTTGGTACACGAGTGCTGGTGACAAACCTGGACAATGGCCAATCGGTCATGGTACGAATTAACGACCGAGGCCCGTTTCATGGGAATCGAGTGATCGATCTTTCTACTGGAGCTGCACGAGTACTGGGCCTGATTCAGTCTGGGGTTGCCCGTGTGCGGCTGGATGTAGTCGATTCTCGCAGCGCTTCGGCGGCTGGGAACTAAGCCCAGGATTACTCAACTCGCCTTGCTTCAAATCAGTTCTCCGCGCAGACCGATCAGAGCCTCGTTCCGGTTTACTCCCTTGCTTTGAATCAGTACCCCAAAGTTGCCCAACCCGGTTGGGTCAATTAGGGTTTGTAAGGCATCGCGACGGCGGAGAACTTCGTTCATTTGCTGCAACTCAGTGACAGTGGATTGGCTGAGCGCCGCGATGCGATCGCCCAATCCCAAACTCATTAAAAACAAACCTTGTTTTGTAAATCCAACGGTGTGCAATCCGCATTGCTCACCGTATTTTTGTAGGGTGCTGAAGTCTACATGGGCGGTAATGTCTTGCAGGCCAACGTGGATGTAAGGATTGGAATGATAGCGATGACGGTAGTAACACTGTAAAGTTCCCGCCGATCGCATGGGATTGTAATAGCGATCGCTGGTGTACCCATAATCGATCGTTAGTACGTAACCTTGATGCAAACACTTCGCAACCTGAGCCATCCACTTCAGAGCGGCCAGATTGACCTCAGTGCGGTAGCCATCGGGGTAACAATCTGAAGTGAGGTCGATCCCCAGGCGCTGAAAATAGGCGGCTAATTCTGGGGTGGAAAGCTCCCCAATGACTTCAACAAAAGGACTATCGGCGCGATCGCCAGTTGCCAGCGTCACATAAATTTCCTTTAAGGTGCCATCTTGCACAATGACTTGATGAACAGGTAAAGCATCCACCAGCTCATTGGAGAAAAAACACCCTGTAATGGAGTGACTGGCTAGTGTCTCCAAGGTGCTCCAGGAAAGATCAACCCCCTGATTGACAAATTTTTGGAGCCGTTGTCGTTGTTCGACCACGAGGGCGGGGGCACGCTCAATAATGGTGTAACTCAAACAGGAGAGAAACTCAGGATAGTGTTGTTGTAGATGCTGCAAGACATCGCCTGCCAGTAGGCCCTGGCCTGCTCCCATTTCCACCAGCGTGAAGCGATCGGGGCAATGCAAAAGCTGCCACAGTTGCCCAAACTGTTCAGCCATCAGTTCACCAAAATCGGAGCCAAGATGGGGGGACGTAAAAAAATCTCCCCCTGCCCCAATTTTCGTTGGCGTAGTCGCATAGTATCCATGCTGCGGGTGGTACAGTGCCAAATCCATAAACTTGGCAAAGGTAATTCGATGATAAAGGCTCTCGGTGATATGACAGGTAATAACGTCACCAAGAGCCTGATAATGATTGTCTTTGTCCAGTTCCACAGCTTAATTTCCTGGGTTACAACGGACCACCATGCGTCGTGGTTTTCATTGTGACATAGCGATAATGATTGGCAGAACTGAAATGAAGCAGTATGAAGATATATTTGCGGCTGGTACATTTTCCAGCAATGCTTATTTAATTGTTTCGACACCACACTCCGCACCTAACACACTTAAACAAAATTTCCATTGACACTATTGGCCAACGCTGGCATATTCTCCATTGCCCACATCAAATAACAGGGCGAATGTGGATTGAGGTTGCATCTGCTTCAGAGCTTTTAGGTATGCTTCAGCCTCGTTGCGACGACGGAATCGGCTTACTGTCAACTGCTTCAGATTGGGCAGCAGCTTGTTGACAACCCAGGGATTCAGTCTTTGTTGGTAGGTCATGATTATGGCTCTCTTTTTTGCTAATGGTTTGAATGAACTACGAGAACAGTGAATGAGATGAACTTGGCTCAACTGACGCAACCCAGCTAACCTGGCAACCGCTACATCTAGTGTTCTCTTGAAATCTGACACTACTATAGATAGTGTTTTGCCCTGGAAACCGCAAGCGTTTTAAAGAAACTTCATGGTTGTAGGGGTTCGTTTCTAAAAAGTTGTGCTATTCCCTCATTCGGGGATAATTGGGGACATTGGCTCAAGTCCTTTGCCGAAAGGGCTGGCGGGATCAGATGGCGAGAAAAATGAAGGCGTTAGAATTGGTTACCGACTTTGGTTGCCGACTTTGCTCTGCATCGGCATCAGGCGGCGACCTCAAATTACCCCAGTAGCGATCGCGCCATTTCACAATCGGCGTAAATCTGGGCTTTCAGGTCATCCAACGACCCAAATTTTTGTTCTCGGCGGATGAAGTCTTCCAGATGTACGGCCAGCACCCGACCATACAAGTCACCGCTCCAATCAAACAGGTGAATTTCTGGAATCAATTGAGTGCCGCTTAAGGTTGGGCGATGGCCTAAATTCATGACTCCAGGTAAGAGGGGCGCGTCGCCACGCAAAATGCCATCTACGCGCTCGCAGACTTGCACACGCACCGCGTACACCCCCAGGCAGGGCAAAAATTTCTCGGTTGGCAGTTGAAGATTCGCTGTCGGAAAGCCCAGGGTTCGACCAATCTGCTGCCCCTGCACCACTTCACCGACCAGACGGTAGGAACGCCCCAATAGCCGATTGGCCCCCCTGGTTTCCCCGTTTAACAGGGCTTGACGGATGGCAGAACTGCTAATCCGCGTCTCGTCCATACATTTGAGAATCGCGATCGCCACCTCAACCCCATGCGTCGCCGCGATCGCCTTTAAATCGGCAGCTGTTCCCGTACGGCCCTGACCAAAACAAAAATCCGCCCCTACACTGATCAAGCGCGCTTGCAGTCCTGCTACTAAAATCGTGGCGACAAACTGTTCAGGGCTGAGACGGGCCAGTTCGCGATCAAACGGTAAAAGAACGAGTTGCTCAACGCCCATGTCAGACAGTTGCACTACTTTTTCAGCCAGGGGAGTGAGTAAGCGGCGCGGTTGACCGGAGAAAAATTCCTGCGGATGAGGATTGAACGTTACGACTGTTTTGACAGTTTCAGGTCCTGAGTTAGCCAAATTCAGGATAGGTTGAATCACCTGCCGATGCCCTTGATGCACACCATCAAAGTTTCCGAGCGCAACGGCAGTTGGGGTTAAAACAGTCTCTAGCGATGAGGTTACTCTCACGCTTTACAGTTTGACATATTTCGGCTGATTAAGCGGATTGCAGCGTTTCTACCCTGTCTGCGATTGAAGTTTTCTCGGCTGCAACAATGACAATAGACTCTCCTTCTCGTGCCATGATCCCACCGGGAAAGGCACTTGCTACCTGAAGACCCATTTCATCCAAAAAATCATCATCGTGCAAAGGGTCATGGTGAAAGATCACCAGCGTCTTGACATTTGCGGCTTTGGCTACCTTCACGGCCTCTTGCCAGGTGGAGTGGCCCCATCCAACCTTGCTGGATTTGGGCGCGTGATACTCCTCATCTGTGTAGGTGGCATCGTAAATCATCACATCGGCATTGTGGGCCAGATGCAAAACATTTTCATCCAGCCGATCCGGGTAATGTTCGGTATCGGTAATGTAAGCGGCTGCGTACCCCTGCCAGTTGACCCGATACCCGATCGCCTGCCCTGGATGGTTCAGCAAGGCGTTTTCTACGACAACATTGCCAATTTGGATGGGTTGACCAATTTCGACATCCACAAATTTCAAATCTGCACCCATGATTTGCAGCGGCACCGGAAAGTTGGGATGGCGCATTTGATCGTTCAAGCGCTGCTCGATACAAGAGCCATCGGGCGCGATCGCGCCGTAAATCGAAAAATGATTACCCTTGACAAAGGCTGGGGTAAAAAAGGGAAAACCCTGGATGTGGTCCCAGTGAGAATGGGTGAAAAATAAATGGCCCTCAACTGGCATTTGAGCTAATAACGACTGCCCCAAGACCCGAATTCCAGTTCCACCATCGAAAATCAATCGATGCCCTGCCACTTGCATTTCAACACAGGGAGTATTGCCACCGTATCGAACCGTTGCCTCACCTGGGCTGGCAATGCTCCCCCGAACTCCCCAGAAGTTAACAACGAAGTGCTCTGACAAACTGGACATTATGGGTATCTCTTGTAGATTTCGATAACGTTTCTCGCCGCCGCGAGAGTTACTAACTGAAGAACAAACCAGCGCTGACGTTCATTGCCAAATCGTCAATCGAACGTCAAATTAACATCAGATCTTCAGAGTGCCCCTCATGAAAGCTTAGAAAAAATTTGCGGGTATGCAGTGATCTAGATCGCTTAACTCAGTGATGAACCAAATTTATGGTGGCTAAAACTCGCTCCCCATCTGGCATCGAGGTTTGAAACCACAATAGTTTTGGCTGCTAGTCTGCAACAGTACCCAAAAACCATAGAGGCACCTATAGTTAAATTACCCGTGATGACTAACATTTGAACGATTCACTTCACTGAATTTCATCTCTTTTTAATCTGTAGTGTCAAACGTGAGTTCCCATTGTTGTAATGCCGTCAGGCCGCGCCCTGAGGTGAGGTTGTATTGTAACGGTGTGACGGTAATGTAATTTTCCCGAATCGCCTGAACATCAGTCATGGCCGAGTCTGCAAAATCATCCATGACTTCAACGTCTTCTAGCAATTCCCCGGCTAACCAGTAGTAAGTTTTGCCACGAGGATCGATCCGTTTTTCAAACACATCCACATAACGCCGGATGCCCTGCCGAGTTGTCACGACTCCCGCGATCGCGGTGGCACTGACTGCCGGTACATTGACATTGAGCAGCAGCGTTTCTGGTAAGGGATGTAACTCCAGTTGACTCACCAGTTGACAGGCAAAAGCTGCCGCCGCCGTAAAGTCCCGATCAGTAAAGCTAGTCAAACTCATGGCGATCGCGGAAATCCCTTCAATCACCCCTTCCATCGCCGCTGAAACCGTCCCAGAATATAAAACATCGGTGCCCAGATTCGCCCCATGATTAATCCCCGACAGCACCAGATCGGGCTTTCGCTCCAACAAGGCCCAGAGCGCCAGTTTGACACAATCTGCCGGAGTGCCAGAACAGGCCCACGCCTGCACCGATGGATGAAAGACCGATTCCACCATTTCAGCGCGAATGGGTTGATGGAGCGTCAATCCATGCCCGGTTGCCGATCGCTCTCGATCAGGGCACACCACGGTAACTTCATGCCCCGCTGCCGCCAAGCCATTCGCCAGTGCCCGCACTCCGGCTGAATAAATTCCATCATCGTTACTGATTAACAGGTTCATACCATCCGCTCCACTCAAATCCGCTCAGAAGACCGTTCCAACCTCGACTACACTGGTAGGGGGATGCGATCGCGGTCTTCACGTTCGCTATTCTTGTAAACTACCCCTGTTCTACTGCGTTTTTTACCCAATCTTTGTATGACTGTTCAGCTCACGGAATTGGAAGCTCAACTCGATGCCATTCGCCAGGACGCTCAAGCGGCTCTGGTGAGTGCTGATTCGCTCGATCAACTCGAACAACTGCGGGTCAAATATTTGGGTAAAAAAGGTCCAATTCCTCAGGTCTTAGGGGGGATGGGCAAACTGGATGCCAGCGATCGCCCCCGGATTGGCGCAAAAGCCAACGAAGTCAAGGAAGCAATTCAAACCGAACTGGAGCAACGCAAGGCCGCCCTGCAAGCCGCCCAACTGCAAGCCAAGCTCGAATCTGAAACGCTGGATGTCACCATGCCAGGAGTGTACATTCCGCAAGGGCGCGTGCATCCGCTCAATAGCATTTTTGATCGCGTCATCG
Organism: Leptolyngbyaceae cyanobacterium bins.349; assembly: GCA_033764685.1. Taxonomy (GTDB): domain Bacteria; phylum Cyanobacteriota; class Cyanobacteriia; order Leptolyngbyales; family Leptolyngbyaceae; genus JSC-12. The sequence goes on along the minus strand of JANRIS010000019.1, from coordinate 136,036 downwards.
ATATCTTTGTTGGGCTAGGCTACACCGTGGCAGAAGGCCCAGAAATGGAAACCGACTACTACAACTTTGAAGCGCTCAACTTCCTGCCCGACCATCCCGCCCGTGATATGCAGGACACTCTCTTCCTGCCGGATGGTAACATTCTGCGAACTCATACTTCATCGGTGCAGATCCGGTATATGGAAGCGAATGAACCCCCCGTCCGGATCATTATGCCGGGACGATGCTACCGCCGAGATACCGTCGATGCGACCCATACTGCCGTTTTCCACCAGATCGAATTTCTGGCGATCGATGAAGGGCTGACCTTCACCGACCTCAAAGGCACACTCCGCATGTTTCTAGAACAACTATTTGGGGATGTGCCCATTCGGTTACGCCCCAGTTTTTTCCCTTTCACTGAGCCATCTGCTGAAGTGGATTTGCAATGGAAGGGGCGATGGCTGGAGATTATGGGCTGTGGCATGGTTGACCCCAATGTCCTTAAATCTGTGGGGTATGACCCGGAAGTGTACACTGGATTCGCTGGCGGTTTGGGTGTCGAGCGGTTGGCAGCAGTGCTGTACCAAATTGATGATATTCGTCGTCTTTACACAAGCGATTTGCGCTTTCTCAGTCAGTTTTAGAATTCATCAATTCCAGGATTTATGCTCATTCTGTGTTCAGGAATGAGCATAAATCACGCCGCAACTTTTCCGTAAAGGGATAAATAAATGTTGTCAGGTGAATTGCGCCGCACTGCGGGCGATCGCTGTCACATCGGCGCGTTAACTGGCAATCTTATTGGATTCAGGCGTTGCTGGGGCAGGTAAATGCCACAGTTGAATCTGGTAACACAAATGCTGCTCAAAAACAGTACGGGCTTGCATGGCTTCATTGAGTGGAGCTTCCAACCAACGTCGGAACGCTTGTCGCCCCAATCTATGCACAAGAGGGACGGCAATCGAGACCAGTTGTGCAATATACCTTAAAGTTGTTAAGCCAAAGGTTTGAAAATAGTGCAAACAAAGATCAATCGTGGGTACAACATGAGTTGAAATATCATCAACTTGAATGAGTTGAAACCCTTGTTGCTTTAAGGCTGCTTCGAGTTCTGCGATCGCCAGACAATTGGAGAAAATGCCTTGACGATACGCTGCATTTTTGCGAAACATATCCGCAATGATCAAGTACCCATCAGGTTGCACAAATTGAGCACTTCTTTGGGCCAGATCGGTTGCGGAGAGGTACTGGCTACTTTCACTAAATAGTAATAAATCGTAGGTTTTGGAGGTTTCAAAATCTTCAAAGCGACTCAAGTGAAACGGGGCTTGCCCATGAGTTTGCTGTAAAAATCGCTCTTGTTGAAATGCATCCGGAGCCAGTCCTTCGACTGAGAATCCTTGAGACAGGAGATAAGCCGCATTCCCGCCAATCCCGCAACCCACGTCCAAAACCGTTTTCATACCGCTTGGGATGAACGACAGCAGGCGATCTGCGTAGGCTTGTTGGGCAATACGAAGATGAGCCGGAGTGAGGTCATCCAGTGATGCTGGAAGAGGATCCCAATATCCGTAGTGCAGATAAGGAGAGTTGGTCAATCCCAGGTAGTATTCCAAAGCAGCATTTTGGTAACGAGTTGCTTTGGAAATCGAAAGGGGTTTAAGCTTTGGCATTAGTTGAGTATTACGAGAATGCGCCTTTCAGCCGCGTTGTCCAAAAGAATTCTGTGGCGAAGAATTTAGCCTGGAATCATTTGTACAATGAGCGATCGCTTATCGAGGGATTGAACTTTACCAGCTTTCGATAGATCCGCAGCAATCCGATCTAACAATTCGATCGCCCGCTCTCGATTCTGGTGCTCCCGGCCTCGTAACCGTACCTGAAACTTAACTGAGTCTCCCTTCTCCAACCACTCAATCGCCCGATCAATCCGCAAGGTGTAATCTGATTCACCAATATTTGGGCGCAGTCTCACCTCTTTGACAGTTGTTTTAGCACTGGCATGTTGGCGTTTTTTCTGCTGGTATTGATGCTTACCGTAGTCCAGAATTTTAGCGACTGGTGTGTCTTTGCTCTCAGAGACAATCACCAAGTCAAGCTCTGCACTTTCAGCGAGTCTTAGGGCTTCACTGGTGTCGGTCAAACCATGGTTATGGTTCTCATGATCAATCAGAAGAACCTGAGCGGATTTGATTTGCCGATTGATTAATTGTTTTGTAGCGATAATATTTTCCTCGAAAATTGGAACAAGTAACTTCGCGAATACTACCAGAATAACGAAAGAAAGATAGACATGACATCAATTTTTTGTAGTGGTCTGGTGTGGGTCTGAACTCCTACAAGCTTTTAATCATGAATCTTCCCATCTGGCATTTTTGTGCCGCGTAAGTTTGCAAAACTTAAATCAGCTCCTTCGAGCATGGCCCAACTCAAGTCTGCTCCCCGTAAATCTGTCCACCGCAAATTTGTCCGCTGTAAATTTGCCCATCGAAAATTGGTATGGCGTAGATTCGCGCGCATCAGGCTTATACCTCGCAAATCTATACAGCTAAGATTCGCTGAACTAAGGTTAACATTATGAAAATCTTTTTCTCCGGCTGCTAATAGCATCTGGAGTTCAACTATATCCATTTTTCAACCTTAACATAACTTCCGCCGCTTTCATGAAGTCTGTGTTAGTGTGTTGAGTAAGGCTTATTTTCGGTCGTATAATTCGTTGTTCAAGCGTTTCTCCGAATCTAAACTCTACATTCATGATTTTGGAGAATTCTATGTCGATTTACGTTGGGAACTTGTCTTTTGAAGTCACTTCAGAGGACTTGACTCAAGCTTTTACGCAGTATGGCACCGTTAAGCGGGTTCAGCTACCCACTGATCGTGAAACAGGCCGAGTGCGCGGATTTGCCTTTGTTGAAATGGCGACAGATGCAGAAGAAAATACTGCCATTGAATCGCTCGATGGAGCAGAATGGATGGGGCGGGATTTGAAAGTCAACAAGGCCAAACCCCGTGAAGATCGCGGGTCTTCTGGTGGTGGTTGGGGCAACAAAGGCGGCTCTTCTCGCCGTTACTAAGCTTCAGAAATTGTGTCTTTACTGAATTGTTAGACTCTCTGAGTCTTAAGATTTGAGGTTGATAGGAGGTTATTTAGGAGTAGTTAGTAGCTGTCTTCTTTAGCCTCTTACTCATTAGGAAGGCAATTCAAGGCTGTAAAATTTCTGGTTGGGAACTAGGAAATTGCATCAACCTTGCCAACGCGATCGCCTGAGGCAGAAAGCTTCGGTGATGACTTCAGATTTTTGAGTCGGTCTCAATAGCGTTAGAGAAAATTCCGCCGTTGACACACAAGCCTTTAAGTGCCAGTCAACTGATCATTCCAGGATGATTTAACCATGAATATTAAAGAACTTTGTAGCCGCTATGCAGCAGGGCAAAGAGATTTCCGAAACTTGAACTTGATCGCTGTCAATTTCAGGAATCTAAACTTAAAGGGCATCAATCTGAGTGGTGCTAATTTAACCAAGGCAAATCTAACGAGAACAAACTTGAGCTGTGCAAATCTTACCGGAACAATCTTAACCGGAGCGAACTTGAGTGAAACAAATTTTACTCAGGCAGATTTAACAGATGCCAATTTGAGTCATACCAATTTAGCTGACGCAAAGTTGAGTCAAGCCTATTTACGGAGAGCGACTCGAGTAAATGAAACTAACTCCAATGCGCTCTAAAAGTTTTTTCGTCTTACACTACTGATAAAGTTGTTAATTAATCCTTCCTGCACCAATTCTGATCAGGCAACTTCTCAGTTTTAACTGTACAAGTACTCATCACTTTAGATGGATGCAAGCAATAGAAGCACATCTAGATGCCAGTACATTCAATGGAATTTTCATGACTTTCAATCTCACTAGAACTGACTCCAAAAATCAGCAATCATTTCCATTCAATTGGACGAGTGTGGCATTTTTTGCGGCAGTTCATGCTCTGGCTTTATTAGCTCCCTGGTTTTTTTCCTGGTCGGCGCTGGGAGTTACGTTGTTCTTGCACTGGTTGTTTGGCAGCATTGGAATTTGCCTGGGTTATCATCGCTTGCTGACGCATCGCAGTTTGCAGGTGCCCAAGCGGTTGGAATACGCGATCGCGCTCATTGGTTCTCTGGCGTTACAGGGAGGGCCAATTTTTTGGGTCGCAGGGCATCGGCAGCATCACACCTACACCGAAGATGTTGACAAAGATCCCTATTCTGCGAAACGCGGCTTTTGGTGGAGTCACATGGGTTGGTTGCTTTATCAACGCCCAGAGTTTTTTGAATACGAATCCAATCGTAAGTTTGCCCCTGATTTAGCGAAAGATGCCTTTTATCGCTGGCTGGATCGCTACTATTTACTCCTGCAAATTCCCCTTGGAGTTGGGCTATACCTGCTGGGAGGATGGTCATTTGTGATTTATGGCGTGTTTCTCAGAGCGGTTCTGCTCTGGCATAGTACCTGGTTAATCAATTCGGCCAGCCATATCACCGGCTACCGTAGCCACGACTCAGATGATAATTCGCGCAATCTGTGGTGGGCCGCGCTGCTGACCTATGGCGAGGGCTGGCATAATAACCATCACGCTTATCCCAACGTCGCCAAAGCTGGTTGGAAATGGTGGGAAATTGATATGACCTGGTGGGTGATTGTTGGTTTAAAACGGTTGGGACTCGCACGGCGAGTGATTTTGCCGCCAACGGCCTGATCATGAATTGGCCTGAATGGGCTGCATCGTGGTCAACGGTGAGAGATGAACTTACCTGGGACAATATCCCTCCACAAGGTTAACCCCCCCAAGATGACAACAGTAAAACGGCCATGATCAGGAATCATGGCCGTTTTGTGATGAATGCAGGAACATGGATTGGCTAGACGGGTAGCAGTTTCATCGCTCCTTAAACGGCTTCAGTGGGGGCGGTGGCGGTTGGTTGAATTTGGGGTTGAAACTGGAACAGAGAGTAGACCACATTCCGGCGAATGTCGGTCATCATTTCCAGGAACAATTCAAATCCTTCGCTCTTGTATTCAATCAGTGGGTCTTTTTGGCCGTAACCGCGCAGGCCAACCGATTCGCGCAAGCCGTCCATCTGTTGCAAATGTTCGCGCCAGAGGGTGTCGATCTGTTGCAGGATGAAGAATCGTTCTGCTTGCCGCATTAACCCAGGTTGGATTTGGTCAATGTCAGATTCCTTCTTGTCGTAGGCAATTCGCACCTGTTCATATAGGAAGGACTTGATCTCACCGACGGTCAAATCTTCCAGTTGCTTGGGTTCCAGGTCATGCAGCAGGTACACAAACTCCTTGACTTTGCCAACGAGTTTGTCGAGTTGCCATTCTTCAGAGGGCAATTCGGGGTCGATGAACGCATTGACGATGTCATCCATTGTTTGTTCGGCGTACTTGATCACCTGTTCCTTCAGGTCTTCGCCTTCCAGCACTCGGCGACGTTCGGCGTAGATGGCACGACGTTGTTTGTTCATCACTTCGTCATACTCAAATACTTGTTTCCGAATGTCGTAGTAGTAGGTTTCTACCTTTTTCTGGGCACCTTCTAGCGATCGCGTCAGCATCCCCGACTCGATCGGCATGTCTTCTTCCACGCGGAACGCATTCATCAAGCCCGCGACGCGATCGCCGCCAAAGATTCGCAGCAAGTTATCTTGCAGGCTCAGGAAGAACTTGGTCGAACCGGGATCTCCCTGTCGGGCGGCCCGACCGCGCAATTGATTGTCGATGCGGCGGGATTCGTGCCGCTCCGTCCCGATGACGTGTAGCCCGCCCAGGTTGACGACCTCGTTGTGTTCCGCCTTGGTGAAGACTTCGTACTCGTCTTTGACTTTGTTGTAGATCGCCCGCAACTTTTGAATCACGGGATCATCGGTCGGAGCCTTTTCAGACGCGACGGCCACTTTATCTTCGGCTTCCAGTTCTGAGAGCGATCGCTCACCGTATTCCTTCACCGCAAAGTCCACGGCTTCCTTCAACTGTTTTTCGGTGTCCTTCGATAGCTCCGTGGGGAAGATTTGGGGCGAGGCTCTCCAGGTTTTTACCTTTTTGCCGGGAGCAAATCCCTGGCCGCCGCCCTTGTTTTGCCCCGGCAGGGAGAAGTCTACAATGCCGAAGTCATCGTCTTCTGGTTGCACAATGCGCGGCATGAAGTATTCCCGCACCTTCAACCGGGCCATGTAATCGGCGTTACCACCCAAAATGATGTCCGTTCCTCGGCCTGCCATGTTCGTGGCGATGGTCACGGCTCCTTTGCGACCCGCTTGCGCCACAATCTCCGATTCCCGCTCTACGTTTTCTGGTTTCGCGTTCAGCAAATTATGGGGAACGCTCAACTCGGACAGCAACCGAGCCAATAATTCCGACTTTTCTACACTGGTCGTGCCTACCAGCACTGGGCGACCCTCTTCGTGCATCTGGGCGCACTCGTAGGCGATCGCTTTCCATTTGGCCTCTTCCGTCTTGTACACCACATCCGACAGGTCACGTCGAATATTCGTCCGGTTCGTCGGAATTGTGGTCACTTCCAGGTTGTAAATTTTGCCGAATTCTGCTTCTTCGGTTTTGGCAGTACCCGTCATTCCGCCCAGTTTAGGATAGAGCAGGAAAAAGTTTTGGTAGGTGATGGTTGCCAGGGTTTGCGTTTCCGGCTGAATTTCCACATGCTCCTTAGCCTCGATCGCCTGGTGCAAACCATCACTCCAACGCCGACCGGGCATCACCCGTCCCGTAAACTCATCCACAATCACCACTTCGCCCCCCCGCACGATGTAGTTCACATCCAGCGTGAACAACTCTTTGGCTTTGATGGCATTGAAAACATAATGCGCCCAGGGATCTTTCGGGTCAAACAGATCCGTCACCCCCAGCAATTCTTCGGCCTGAATAAAGCCTTCATCCGTCAGCAAGATGGTGCGTTGTTTCTCATCCACTTCGTAGTGATCGTCTTTATTGAGCGATCGCGCGATGTCGGCAGCCTGCAAGTACTTCTCACTGGGGCGTTCGACCTGACCGGAGATGATCAACGGAGTCCGGGCTTCATCAATCAGCACCGAGTCTACCTCGTCAATCACGCAATAGTTAAACGGGCGCTGTACCACATCGGCCATTGAAGTCGCCATGTTATCGCGCAGATAGTCAAAACCGAGTTCGCTGTTGGTGCCGTAGGTGATATCGCAATCATAGTTTTTCTTGCGTTCTGCCGGAGTCATGTTTTGTTGAATTAGCCCAACCGTCAACCCCAGAAACCGATGGACTTGTCCCATCCATTCAGCATCCCGCCGTGCCAGGTAATCGTTGACTGTGATGACATGCACCCCTTTCCCGGTCAAGGCATTGAGGTAAGACGGTAATGTCGCCACCAGGGTTTTCCCTTCCCCGGTTCGCATCTCGGCAATTTGCCCCTCGTGCAAAATCATGCCGCCCAACACTTGCACATCAAAGTGACGCATCCCTAACACCCGTCGCCCTGCCTCCCGCACAACGGCAAAGGCTTCTGGCAGCAAGTCATTCAGGGTTTCGCCCTTTTCCAGGCGTTGTTTAAATTCAATCGTTTTGTTTTGCAAGTCCTGATCGGGGAGAGCCTGAATTTGTTCTTCAAATAGGGCCACCTCCGTCACAATCGGCTGGTATCTTTTCAACTTGCGAGTATTTGGATCGCCCAATAAAGCTTTTAACATGGCAAGAAATTCTGTGGTGTGAATAGCGGATGAAGGGGAAATCAGACGGGGAAATGACACTGGGTGATAGGGCGGAGGCGGAGCGGCAGGGCAGTCGTGATGATTGCTCCAGAAGGATAAGCACCAAAGGATCGCAAAAGCGGCCTGACTTTTTTAAGGCTGTTCTGGCTGCGACGTGCTGGTTGTGACGTGCTGGCTGCGACTCGCTGCGTTCCACCCCCTGCCTCAGGGCGCATTCTGCCATTCTGCGGTTAAGCGCCGGAAATCGTAGACATCGGCACCGGGATGGCACGAGTTGCAACTTGTCAACGTGACTTTCTCGGCAAAGGTCACTCGTGGGTGGATCGCTCTGAAAATGCGAGATTGCTGAATGCGGTAAGGCGTGGATTCACCATCGGCTAAAGGCCGGGAATATTCTCGCAAGTATTGCCAGAGAATTTGAATTTCGGGGGAACGTAACGGTTGAATGGTGGCACCGTAGTGTTCGGAGTCTTGAATCAGTTGCTGCCAGGTTTGGGAGGGCATGACTGCGGGGGGAATCCCAATGTGGCAGGTGGCGCAATTTTCTAGATAGAGCGTTTGCCCCGCTTGCAAGCGAGGGGGCACCACATCTACGGTGCCGATCGCGCCTGGATTGGCCACTTCCAGCGTGGGAACCGCCTGAGCCAACGTTTCAGCCGCACCTGTCACTTCAGTGGGGCGGGGTTCGGTGGCCTGGGCTAACCCCATCCCTAAACAGATGCTCCAGACAATCAGCAGCAGCACCAAAAACAGCATCGAACGGCGACGTTCTGGCTGTGAGCGTCTTCCCATATCCGAAGATACGCGGCGAGAAGTTCGGATTTTTGGGGGAGAGAAATGGGACATACCAGCCATGCGATCGCGGTGAGAACCAGGGTGGGAGAATTGATTGTTGAGCAGAGGCCGAAACTTTAATCCAAGAAGCCTCAATCAAAACGGTCAATCTCGACACAATTTAATTCTGGATATTCGTGTTTCGTATTGTATTCTAACGTCGCAAGCGGGTCGTGCGGGTAACTCAATTCGGGAGAGGGTGAGTCGTTCTTCTGGAAGAGTGAGCCGGGGGCCTGTATCTTTACGATCAGGTTGGTGATTCAGGCTGGTGATGGGTGATGATGAGGGAGGTCGGAGATGGATTGTCGGCATATTCAGTTTTGCGATCAGCGATCGCAGATTGATCTGGGTCAGCTTCAGGAACTATTTGGACTGGCGGCATTTTGGGCAAAAGATCGCCAAGTGGCAGATCTGGAAATCGCGATCGCCCATAGCAATCCCGTGATTACGGTGTGGAATCACCAGCAACTGATTGGGTTTGCGCGGGCCACCTCCGATGGCATCTATCGTGCCGTCATTTGGGATGTGGTGATCCATCCCGACTACCAGGGCGAGGGGTTGGGCCGCAAATTAGTGCAAACTGTATTAAGCCATCCCAGTCTTAATCAGGTGGAGCGAGTCTATTTGATGACAACTCACCAGCATGCCTTTTACGAGAAGATCGGCTTTGAGCAAAACCCCAGCACCACAATGATTTTGTACAATGCGCCCCTGGAATCGCCCCAATCTTTTGTTAAAACAGGAAGGGGGGAGTGGAGCCTGGGAAGTGGGGAGTAAAGCGAGGGCAGCGGCATGAAAAAACGGGTGACGTTGACCTTTCCCAAGCGATCGGTGCAAATGCCGGTCACTTATCGGTTAGCGAAAGATTTTAATGTGGCGGCCAATATTATTCGGGCGCAGGTGGCCCCAAACCAAGTGGGCAAGCTGGTAGTGGAACTGTCGGGTGACATTGACCAGTTGGAGGCGGCGATCGAATGGATGCGATCGCAGGATATTGGTGTGTCTTCCTCCAGTCGTGAAATTGTGATTGACGAAGAATTATGTGTACACTGTGGCCTGTGTACTGGAGTCTGCCCCACTGAAGCCCTGACCCTTGATCCCCAATCCTTTAAGCTCACCTTCATGCGATCGCGCTGCATTGTATGTGAGCAGTGCATTCCCACCTGCCCAGTCCAGGCAATTTCCACGAATCTGTGATCCACCAGGTTCCACAAAGACGTAGACTGTAGGATGCATAAATAAGTGTTCATTCCTACTGAGTCACCCGTGCGAAAGAAGGTTCTTGCTGGAAATTGGAAAATGTACAAAACTCAAGCTGAGGCGGCTGAGTTTTTGACTGGCTTTTTACCCCATCTGGAAAACACACCAGAGGGGCGAGATGTCGTCCTGTGTGTACCGTTCACCGATCTGGTGTTATTGTCACAAATGCTGCATGGAAGCGTAGTGCAGTTGGGCGCGCAGAATGTACATTGGGAAACGAGCGGAGCTTACACGGGCGAAATTGCGGCCCCCATGCTGACGGAAATTGGGGTGCGGTACGTGGTGGTGGGTCATAGTGAGCGACGGCAGTATTTTGGCGAAACCGATGAAACGGTAAATCGACGCTTGAAGGCGGCGCAAAGTGCGGATCTGACTCCCATTTTGTGTGTGGGTGAAACGAAGCAACAACGGGATTTAGGCGAGACGGAAGGCTTGATTACTGAGCAACTGCGGGCCGGGTTAGCCGGTGTCGATCAAACCAATTTAATCATTGCCTATGAACCGATCTGGGCGATCGGGACGGGTGATACGTGCGACTCCAAGGAAGCTAACCGCGTAATCGGCCTGATTCGGAGTCAACTCAGCAATTCCGAGGTGCCCATTCAATATGGGGGGTCTGTCAAGCCAGATAATATTGACGAGATTATGGCCCAACCTGAAATTGACGGGGCGCTGGTGGGTGGAGCCAGTCTGCAACCTGCAAGTTTTGCCCGCATCGTAAACTATCAGGTCTGAGCTGCCAGCAGTCGATTAAGGGAATGAGAACACTACTGCCGCCGTGGACGATTAGAAATCGCAGCTTTATGTGGGGCCAGCGGACTTACCTCATGGCGATCTTAAACGTGACTCCAGATAGCTTCAGCGATGGGGGGCAGTTTGCCACGCTGGAGCAGGCGATCGCTCAGGCTCATCACCTGATTCAAGCTGGTGCAGACATTTTGGACGTTGGTGGCCAATCCACTCGACCCAATGCCGAAACCGTGGATCTGCAAACGGAACTCGATCGCGTCCTTCCGGTGATTGAGGCCATTCGTAAAACTGCCGATATTCCCATTTCCGTTGATACTACCCGCGCTCCTGTAGCCCAGGCCGCGATCGCCGCAGGGGCCGATATCATCAATGATATTTCTGGCGCTACCTATGATGCCGAGATGCTCCCCACGGTTGCTGCCCTCCAGGTGCCCATCATCCTCATGCACATCCGGGGCACCCCCCAAACTATGCAAAAACTGACGGACTATCAGGATCTGATCGGTGATTTGCTGGAGTTTTTACAGGCTCGCGTGAAGGCGGCGATCGCTGCCGGAGTCGCCCCCCATCACATTGCGATCGATCCAGGAATTGGGTTTGCCAAGACCTACGACCAGAATTTAGAAATTCTGCGTCGCCTCCAGGAGTTTCATCGGCTCGATTGCCCAATCCTGGTGGGGCCATCTCGGAAGAGCTTTATTGGGCACATCCTGGACCAACCCGACCCGCAGCGACGAGTCTGGGGCACAGCGGCAGCCTGCTGTGCCGCGATCGCCGCCTGGAGTGATATCTTGCGAGTGCATGATGCACGGGAAATGATGGACGTGTGCCGCGTGGCAGATGCCATTTGGCGATCGGGATTGTCAGGCTGATTCCACCGCCTTCTTCCGATGGCACCGTTAATTCGGCGATGCCTTACGATACCTTAAAGAAAGAACTACTTTGGATTGATTCCTATGCCTCCCCGTTGGTCTCGTAAACCCGATCGCGCCGACCCCGAATTTCGTCGCCTGGATGATCGGATGACTTTTGCGACCCATGTTGCGCTTTTTGCCGCCACTAACTCCGGCCTCTGGTTCTTTCGAGTTTTGGGCGCACGTACATCGGAAGCCGGAGTTCCCGGTGGGCTGCCCTTCACCCCCTGGATTACCACCGTCTGGGCGACTGTGCTTGTTGCCCATGCCGTGTATATTTTTGCGATCGCGAAATACTCCATTCCTCCTGCCGTTTCTCCATCGCAAGGGGGTAAAGGATTTGGGCCTGATGCCACTAAATAAAGAAAAAGCGAGGGCATTCTGATGACAAACACAAGTTCCAGTCGAACGGTAGAACGGTTAGCCGCAGAAATTGGCCAAAACGTTTATATCGACGTGGCCAAATGGCATTTATACCTGGCAGATGCCCACCTGCATACTGTCGTAGCCGAACAACTCTATCCTTTGTTGGTCAACAAAGACCTGACCGAGAGTAAAGTTCAGCAAATTTTGCAAGCTATCCCTGTGAAGTTGGGTGGGGGCAAGCGCGAATTACCGCTGGCTGACCTGATCCCAATGCAAGCCCAGGTCAGCCTGATGGACATCCTGGAAGACATTCAGCGCGACCTGTAAAGCTGAATCAAACCCATAGAGACGGTCCAGGAGTGCATCCCAATTTTGCAGCATTGCCCTCCTCACGCAGTGGGGCAAAGCCCTCGCCCAACCCCTTCTCCCAAAATAGGAGAAGGGGAGCCAGATTCAAAGTCCCTCTCCCGCTCTGGGAGAGGGATTTAGGGTGAGGGTTACAAAAGTGGGATGCACCTCGGTCCAGCATTGTTCAAGGGGAGGTTCAGGCGTAGAGCGGCGATCGCACAGTTCTACACCTGAGCTAATTCAATCATCGGTTGACGGTTGAATTTCGGTCACAACTTCGTAATAGCTGGTTGTGGGAGTGTCGGCAAATAGAGGCATCATCTTTTTCAGCACTGCCTTGTGGATATCGGTACCTTCATTGGCCTTCATGCTGTCTTCGCTGTCCCACAAAATGACGGCAATGCCGCGCTCCGTACCCGACTCTTGCAGTAAATACGCGCCCTTAAACCCCTTGCCGTAGGTGGAAACGGCTTCCTGATAAATCTGGCGAGCTTCATCAAATTTGCCGAGTTGAAATTCTCCGACTGTGACGTGGGCAATTTTGTGGGTTAAAAAGTCTTGAAAGTCTTCCATAGTTTGCTCCTGACCGTAGCTCTTGATGGACTTTAGACTGTCTCTTACCAGAATGCTGGGAATGTTAGGTTTTCTTTTTGATCTCAAGCTCCAATCAGGTAGTCCATCAGCACCGATTCCAACTGAACAATATTTAATGGCTTGCTTAAGTAGTTGGTGGCTCCAGCTTGCAAAAACTTTTCGCGATCGCCCGCCATCGCCATCGCCGTAATAATGACCACGGGTAATGCCGCAAACTCCGACTGGCTCCGCAGGTCGCGCAGTAAATCCATCCCCGTCGTCGTATCGGACAATTGCACATCCAGTAAAACCAGATCCGCCTTGAACTCCCGTAACCGCTGTAGAAAATGAGTGCCACCATCAAGGTGCAACACCTCATAACCACTGGCTTTCAAGTAATCCTGCAACAGCACCGCGCTCAAGCTGTCATCTTCCACAATCAGAATCCGCCCTTTCTGGGAGGACAACAAACCGGATGGGTGAGAGGTCATTGTGCAATCCCGATGTTGAAGAGTCGTCGGCTCCTCGTCATAGGTTGGCAAAAACAGCGTAAACGTACTGCCCTGATCCGGAGTAGACTCTACCGTCACATCGCCTCCATGCAGCCGCGCCAGTTTTCGGGTGAGGGCTAATCCTAACCCTGTACCCGCATAGCGACGATTAAGCTGGCTATCCAGTTGGCTAAAGGGTTGAAACAGCAGTGGCAATTTCTCGGCAGGAATGCCAATGCCCGTATCCCTGACTGTAAAGGCAATGCCCTGGTCTAGCTGGTTCACTGTCAGCGTTACGGAGCCGGAGGGGGTAAACTTCACCGCATTGGAAAGCAGATTGAGGAGCATCTGCTTCAGGCGGCGTTCGTCGGCATAGCAAGAATGAACCTGTGGGTCAAGGTTAGTGAGGAGTTGTAAGCCCTGATCAAGGGCCTGTTCTCGCACCAGTGCTAAACAGTATTCACATAATTCTGCAATCACGAGTTGCGTCGGGTTGATGCTTTCTCGCCCAGACTCCACCTTGGCCAGATCCAGAATGTCATTGATCAACATCAGCAGGTGTTCCCCACTGCTGTGAATATGCTGGATGTATTCTTGTTGTTTGCTGGTCAAGTGACCGAAGATTTCCCGTTGGAGAATTTGCGAGAGGCCGAGAATGGCGTTAAGGGGAGTGCGCAGTTCGTGGCTCATGGTTGCCAGAAATTCACTCTTGGCGCGATTGGCGGTTTCGGAGATCAGTTTTTCTTGTTCTAATTCTTGAGTGCGTTGTTTGACCAGTTGTTCCATGTAGGCATAACTTTGAGCGTTGTAGAGGGCGATCGCGGCATGACGTGCAATCCGATGTAGGAACTGCACCTCTTCTTCTGTGAAGGTGCGGTAGCAGGTGGTTGTACCTAGAGAGAGTGCACCAAACAGGCGATCGCGAATCACAATTGGTACCGTCAATACTGATCGCGACTGCATCTCAAAGACCTGAGTTTGCCGCGCCGGAGTGGTCGCTTCCAGGCTCAGATCCAGGCTGTAGAAGGCCCGCCCCCGGTTAAAGTCTGACTTGGGGTCCAGCAGATCGGGCCACTCTTCTCGCGGCACCCGGTACTTTAGCATGGAGGGCACCTGATCATTGATTCGCCACTCATGGATGGCCCGAATCTCCTGATCGAGCAGGAAGATGACGGCTCGATCGACATCAAATTCCTGACCAGTGCGATCGACGATTTCTTGCAATATGCGTTCGGCATCCAGGCTGGAGTTTAAGGTTTGGCTGAGTTGATTGAGTAAATGTTCCCGTTGGGCTTGCTGTTGCAGTTGGGTAAATAGTTGGGATTGCTGAATTGCGATCGCTACCTGCACGGCTAATTTTTGCACCAGATCCACCTCAAACGACTGCCATTGTCGCTCTGTGTTGCACTGATGCACCGCCAATACGCCCCACAGGTAGCACGCAGGGTTGTTAAGTTGATTGAGGGTTGTGGTTGGAGCGCAGGAGGGCGAAACAGTGGCGCCAGGGTCACAGAGCGTCGGAGGATTATTTTGAATGATCGGAACCACCAGTTTGGCTTTGACCTGAAGCTGTCGCATAAAATTCAAGTACTCAGCGCTCAAGCCCTGCCGCTCAGTGTCATTCACGACGTAAGTTTGGCCCCGTTCGTATTGAGCCTGCGGATCGCGATACCAGATTTGGTGGGAGGGGGAACCCGAGGTGACATCCCACTTTGGCAATACGGAAGCGGCCACCAACACTCCATGCTGCCCCTCAAAGCGATAAATTAACACGCGATCGGTTTGCAGAAATTGCCGAATTTCATCGACAGTGCGATGCAAAATCTCCTCCAGGTCGAGGGATTCTCGAATTCGCAGGGCGATCGCTCCCAAGAGGCGATCGCGATTGGCTTGTTGTTGCAGTTGTTCTTCCGCCACGGCCTGTTCCAGCGACATGGAAATGGAAGAGGCCGCCGCACCTAACAGGTTGACTTCTACGGCATCCCAGTGCCGCGCTATTTGGCAATTGTCAAAACCGATGAAGCCCCAAAACTCACCGCTCACCATTAAAGGAAAGAGCAAAATCGCCAAAACGCCCTGAGGTTCTAAGAGTGCTCGTTCGGTTGGGGTAAAGTCAGCGATCGTTTGATTCACCACTTCACCTTGCTCCAGCAGTGTGTGCCATTGGCAAAAAGTGGCATAGGCCAGACTTTGGAGTTGCGGATCACCAATTTGCGGTGCAATTCCTTCGGCACACCATTCAAAGCGTTGCCGCATCAACAACTGCCCCGCCAGATTCTGATAATTCTCAAATAGGTAGGCGCGGTCGGCTCCAGCCACCTGCCCCAAGGATTCCAGAATTTTGGTGTACCGGGTTTCTGTGCGGGTGTGGGTTAATAACCAGGTTTGGATATTGACCAGGGTGGTGAGGAAGCGTTCCCGGCGGGCCAGGGCATCTTCGCTTTGCCGTAGAGCGGTTTCGGTTTGTAGGCGATCGCGAATTTCGGCCTGAAGTGATTCATTCGTGCGAGCCAATTCATTCGTGCGTTGAATGACGCGCTGTTCTAACTGCTGATGGGCCTGGTGTAATGCGGCTTCTGCCTGTTTGCGATCGCTGATATCGTTATTAATTTCTAAAATTTCCAGCGGGTTGCCCTGGGAGTCGCGCCGGAGTACTTGCCGACTGGCCACCACGACAGAACTCCCATCCCGTCGAGTATGAATTAACTCACCCTCCCAGCGGTCATCGTTGAGAAGTCGATGTTTGATGATATTCAGCGGTAATATCGATGTCGTTTGCAACAACTGATGCGTGGTTTGGCCGATCGCTTCTGGCGCACTCCACCCGTAAGTTCGTTCTGCACCCTGATTCCAGAAGGTGATCACCCCATTCAGGTCAAACACCAGGATAGAGTCGTGGGTGAGATCGAGTAGGGCCGCTTGCGATCGCATCTGTTCGGCCTGCTGTTCTAAAGCAAATTGGGCCTGTTTGCGATCGGTAATGTCGATGGAGATGCCAATAAAGCCGATGGGTGTCTGAGCACCCCCCCGCAGCATGGTGTGTTTGACCTCAACCCACAGTTGGGAACCGTCTTTCCGATGCAGTTGCAATTCTCCTTCCCACAGTTCTGCTTTAAACCCCTGACTCACCATTTGCCGAGCCAGTCGCGGTTCACCGGGGGCCAGCACTGAGATAATGTTGCGCCCCATCACTTCTGGTGCAGTCCATTGGTACAGCTTCTCTGCATAATGATTCCAATGGATGATGTTTCCCTGCAAGTCAGTTGCGATGATAGCGTTACAGACTTGTTCTAACAAAGATGCCTGAAAGTCACTATGTTGGGCGTAGGTTGCATTGTGTTGCTGCACCTCAGCCAGGTGTTGTTCAAGCTGATCCCGTTGATTCTCCAGCTTAAACAACATCTCTTGAAGGGTTTGAAAGGCTGCATCGTCCGGACAATACTGACGCAGTTCCTTAAATGGTTCCAGGTTCATAACTTTCCTAGAAATTGCCAGTTGTGGCTACATCTGCTTTGAATGGCTACTGGGGGCAGCAGTGCTAAGTTAGTGTGGGTACGACCAGGGCCTGAATTGCGATCAAAATTTGCCAAGGGCCAACTTTATTCTTCCCACAAGTCCTGGCTTTGCGACTGAGTAAATTCCGCATTGTCAATCCCGCGTTGTCAATTCCGCGTTCTTAATCCCACATTCATGCCAGCCATAGCCTGAGTGCCTATGCCGAAAATGCTCCCAGAAGGGTGTATGCATGGAACAATAGTAGGGGATTGGGACTCTGAACTGAATACAATTTTATGCATGGAGTGAAGGCAGGTGCCCAACGCTCCTCGTACTAAAATCTACACGATTGGTTATCAGAACAATCCATTTATTCGCGATCGCGTACTGTTGCAGGTTTACCATTCATGCCCCAGGTTTCTTTGCCAGAGTTGGTTGCAGGAGTTACATCTGGCGATCGCCTGATCAGTTTTCCGACGGATACCGTCCCCGCCTTAGCCGCTCGACCTGACCGGGCGGAGTTGATTTTTATCGCCAAGCAACGCAGTCTCGATAAACCGCTGATTTTGATGGCGGGAGATATGGCGGACCTGTGGCCCTATGTGGCTGGCACTGCCACCGAGCGCCAGATCTGGCAGCAGACTGCTCAACGGTATTGGCCGGGAGCGCTCACCCTCGTCTTACCCGCCAGCGATCGCGTCCCCCCGTCTTTGAATCCTAAAGATCCCACCAGTATTGGTGTTCGAGTGCCCCATCATGCGATCGCGCAGGCGATCCTGGCGCAAACAGGGCCACTCGCTACCACCAGCGTCAATCGCTCCGGCGCACCTCCCCTGCAAACGATGACCGACATTAATCAGCAATTTCCGGCAGTCCTCACGCTGGCCCCGGCTGGGGGGGCCAGTTTGGGGGGCGCAACTAGCGCGTTGGCTTCTGGAGTGCCGTCTACTGTGGTGCGCTGGACGGGGCAAACCTGGGAAGTGTTACGACAGGGTGCGGTGATGCTGGAGGCATCAGTATGAATCTCCTGTGGCTGTGTTTGGGGATTGGCCTGGGGTGGCTGGCCAGTTTTCTCTGGCGGCGATCGCCGTCGCGCCCGCCCTCGGAGCCTGGGGTTGCCAGTGCCACCAGGGCAGAAGTGACCCAGCTTCAGCAGCAACTCCAGCAAACTGAACTGGCCTATTACATGGCGCTGGAAATGAGCCAACTGAAGGGCAACTTTCTGGCCCGCACCTCCCACGAACTGCGATCGCCGATGAATGGCATTATTGGGATGCATCAACTCATCCTGGCAGACCTGAGCGATAGCCCGGAGGAAGAACGGGAATTTATTGCTCAGGCGAATGCTTCAGCCCTCAAGATGATTAAAGTGCTGGATGAAGTCATTGATGCGGCGAAGGTGGAACAGGGGACCTATGACCTGGATCTGCAACCCGTTTCCTTGCGGACACTTCTTCAGGAGGTGAACAACCTGACCCATCTTCAGGCCCAAAATCGCAACCTCCAGTTCACCATTGCGACTCCACCAGAGCAGGAATATGTGCTGGCCGATCCGCGCCGATTGCGGCAGGTGCTGGTGAGTCTGGTGGATGCCGCGATCGCCCAACTGACAGAGGGGCGGCTGTCGGTGCAGGCGGTTTGGGTGGCCGATGCCCCCATGTGCAAAATTCAAATTGATGCGCCGATTGCGGCTCAGGTGTGGTTGCATGACTCCACCCAGCCGCCCACTCAGATGCAAAATCACCAGATGGCTACCCTGGATCGGGCCACCATTCTGCAACTGGCCAATCAGCCTTTCCCCAATCCGGGCTTTGTGTTTGCCGTGGCGCGATCGCTGGTGGAATCCATGCAGGGTCAACTGGATGTGATTGTTCGCACCGACCACACCCAGGACCGTAGCCAAATTTGCTGCACGATTCCCCGTATTCCTGCCGATGCTTCGATAGACTAAAGAAGTTTGAACACGACGCGACCCTCTCCTATGACCGGGAACTCACCCAACACGCCTCCCACTCCAGAAGCTACAAATGCCGCGATGGCCACCCGCTTCCGCAATTTTGTGATCGCCGTGGTGGCGATCGCCTTGAGTACGGCCATTTTCTTTGGCTTGAATACCAAAACCGCTCCCGGCCTGCTGAGTGCGATGGCCGAAGCTGCCGTTCCCTATGAGGTGGCGCTGACCAATGGCAAACCCACCCTGATGGAGTTTTACGCCAACTGGTGTACGAGTTGTCAGGCGATGGCCCCGGATCTGGCGGCGATGAAGCAGCAGTATGGCGATCGCGTCAATTTCGTCATGCTGAATGTAGACAACAGCAAGTGGTTGCCGGAAGTTTTGCATTATCGAGTGGATGGGATTCCCCATCTGGTGTTTCTGGATGCCAAAGGAACGGCGATCGCGGAAGCCATTGGCGAACTCCCCCGCCCCATTCTGGATGCCAACCTCCTGGCCCTGAGCGAGGGTAGCCCCCTGCCTTACGCCCAGGCCACCGGGCAAACCTCAGCCTTTTCTGCCCCGGTGAAGGCCGCTCCCGCCACCAACGCGGACCCCCGCAGTCATGGCAGTCAGGTGGTGAACCAGGGCTAGGAAAACGATGCTATCGACTGAATTGTTAGCCTATTACCGCCGTTTGGGGCGATCGCGCTTCACTGTAGTGGATGTGGAAACCACCGGATGCTACCCACCCACCAGTCGGGTGATTGAAATCTCAGTGTTGCAAGCTACTCTGGACGCTGGCATTCTGCATCAACAAACCCATCTGGTGAATCCCGGAGTCCGCGTACCGGCGGGCATCACTCGCTTCACAGGGATCACTCAGCGCATGGTGGATGCTGCCCCCAACTCCATCGACGTGTGGCGGGAGTATTTGCCCCTGTTATCAGAAGGCGTGCTAACGGCCCATAATTTATCGTTCGACTACGGCTTCCTGAAGTCAGAATTTAACTTTGTGGATGTGCCCTTTTACCGTGCCGAGGCCGAGCAACTCTGTACGGTGAAGCTATCGCGGTTGCTGCTGTCGGAGTTACCGTCGCGCAGTTTGCCTGATCTGGTGGCGTATTTTGGCTTTGATGTGGGGCGATCGCACCGGGCCGAAGCCGATACCTTAGCCTGCTGGATGTTGCTGGAGCGGTTGCTGTCGGAGATGGAAGCTCAATCCGACACCGCCTTACTGCATCGCTTTGGCGAACAATGGATTTCCTTAAAAGCTGCCGCCGAACTGCTCCAGGTGCCAAACCGTCAGGCTAAACTCTGGCTCAAAGAAGCCCAGGTAGAGTACCGCTTAATGGGACGCTACAACACGCCCAAATTTCAACGGGCTGCCGTGGAAGCAATCTACCGGGAACGCCGGGAACCATGACAAAACCTAGAAACCGTGACAAAACCCGATGGGTCAAACAGACCCACCGGGCGCGTGAGGCGGAACAAAACTAAAATCGCAGGCGCTAACGTTGTGGATTCGTTTGTTGCAAAATCTTGCGCGTTTCCACACCGGGAGTGTAGCTATACCCAAACGCACTATTATCGCTATCATCCAGCACACGCGGAGTCAGCAACACAATCACCTCCCGCCGCTGGTTCTGCGTTTCCGTTCTGCGGAACAATGCCCCCAGAATTGGAATGTCACCCAGAATTGGCACCTTGGTCACGGTTGTCCGGTCTGTATCCTGAATGATCCCCGTTAACAACAACGACTGACCATCCCGCAACCGCACCTGCCCCGACTCCACTCGCCGCAGTGCTAACAACGTAATCTGGTTGCTGACGGCATTGTTAGCTCCCGTTGTGAGGGCGATATTAGCCACACCTTGCGGTCGAGAAATCAGCGGCGCGATCGAGAGGGAAATAAACCCGTTATCGTCGATGCGATCGACTGAGATCGGTAGGGTTAAACCGGCAACCGCCTTCTCAACCGTAATCGTCACCTGAGTTGAGTTTTGAGTTGCGGTCGTCGTTTGCCGCACGTTGGTGATGACTTCCTCACCCAATTCCACCCTGGCCTGCTGCCCCTCCTGCACCAGCAAGGTGGGATCGGTCAACACCTTCGCACTGCCATTGGAGACGGCGGCTTGAATCTGGAGTAAAAAGTTTCTGGAAAACCCAAGTCCCGCTGGCAAACCACCAAAGGTCGTCTCAGGAATACCAAACGGGTTCCCCTGGGTTAAACCGGGCGTAATCCCCGTTGCTGAGGGCACATTTCGCCCAAAGTTGAGGATTGCTACACCGCCCGTACTGACGGCCTGGGTATCATTTACCCCAAACGAGAAACTGGTCCCGATCCGCTCAAACGACAGCAAATCGACATCAATCACCCGGACATTGACCGCCACTTGACGCCGCCGCACATCAAGCTGGGTCAGTTGAGCCAAAGCAATTTCGACTTTTCTCGGATCACCCACCAATGTCACAGTATTCGTCCGTTCATCCCCAGAGACTTGCAAGCCTCTCAAGATCGGAGTGGAGTCGGCGTATTCCACTCGCTGCACTTCAATCCGCTGCTCTGTTGTGGTCTGAGTTTGGGTAATGGCCGACTGCTGCCCTACCTGCCCTTGCGCCGCCTGACTAATATTGGTGATGGGGACAGCATTTACCGCAGTGACTAGCCGCTCCCGGGATACCGCACTCTCAGCCCCCAAACTCACCAAAAAAGGCAGCGCCGTTCCTACGGGAACTTGATTCAGACGCACACTCCGCACCACAACACTGCGAGCAGAGTTGGGTAATCGAGTACCAACAAAAATCGTATTACCCCGTCGATTGGCTTCTAGCCCCGTCACTTGTAAGACGTAGTTGAACACATTTTGAATCGGCTCATTCACAATATCGAGGGTAACTTTTGGCCCGTCTGCGGCGGCCTGTCCCTGTTGTTGTTGCTGCCCTGGCTGTTGCCCTGGTTGTTGCCCTGGTTGGCCTGCTGTAAACACAATATTAAGATTGGCCGCTCGTGCTAAGAGAGACAAAGCTTCGCGGGCAGACGCATCCCGCAGCACTAACCGTGGTACTCGTTCACCCGTTCCCAGGTTAACAACACTGGATGAAGCATCAATTTGGCCAACGGCAATGTCTCCCACTGGAGGGGCAACGGCTCTGGGCAATGGCAAGGGTGCATCTGGCGGAACAGGCCGGGGTGGCGTATAAGGCTGCCCCTGGACTTGAATCGTCGGATTGGGGACGAGGGGAGTGCCGCCCTGGAAGGGGGGTAGAGGGCTGACGGGGCCGGGTTGCGCAACGGGGGCGGGGGCACCCGGAGTGGCCTGGGCCAGCGTATTGGGGAGGGCTGGCAGTGGCGCAGGTTGAGATGCAGTCACAGCCCCTTGCTGGGTAACGCGGGAGAGATTGGCCGATTTGAGACTGGGTTTTGCCCCCGGTTTGGCGGTGACTGAGGCCGATCGCGGCGATCGCTGCAACCGAAAAGCTAAATCCCCGTTACTCCCACGGTTCACCTGCCCGGTAGGAGCCGCACCCTGACCCACCACCGTAATGCGGACACTGTTGCCATCAAGCGGCATCACTGTGACACTGGCAATTCCAGGCCCAGGATTCTTCTTCTGAAAACTGCCACCGGGCAGTTGTAGGCGGGTATTGACCAGGTCGGCAGTCCAGCTATTGCCCCGGTTCACCGAAAATACTTGCGGGCGATCGCCACCCTGAGTTTTCAAGACCAGGTTGATCCCCGTTGTGGTCGAATTGATTTGGACTCCGGTGACTTTGGCCGCCGCGATCGCGTTACCTGTTGCCAGCAGCACCGTTGCACTACTCACAAGTCCTGTAATCCCAATTCCAATTAATCCCTGTGCCGATTTCACAGTTCCCTCCTCACATCTTTGACTAGGCGTGTAATCTCAACTATCGTCGCTGTCCGGGTTGGGCTGGTTGTGGGGCCGCCCTATCTTCAGCAGACAGGGGTAGCAATGCCTCTAATTGAAACTTGGTGGTGATTTGGGTATCGGGCACGCAGTTTGGGAATCCCGGATAGGGCACAAAACTCTTCGACTTCTCATCCGCAGTGGACGCTAAATTCCGAATCACAAGCAACGGTTGCAACCGTTCAATACTTTGCAAAATGGCCGATGTCTGACCATAGTTGCCCACAAGTTCCACCGTTGCCACCTGCCGTTTCAGCTTGCCGTTCACGGCTGCCCCATAGGAACTGTCGTTAATCACCGTGGATTTATCTGGCAGGGGAGTAAACGTCTTCAGGCGTGCTTCCGTGGCGAGGGGTCCTACTTTGTTCTCAAACTCGGCCACATTTTGTTGCACCGCCGCCGGACATTGAGCCAACTTTTGCTCTCGTCGCCTTGCCAGGTCTGCATTGCGGGCCGTGACTTGCCGATTCAAATCCAGCACCAGCGTATCCAGAGAGGCTTCATTGGCAAACAGGGTTAATACATCATCCCGCTGCCGCTTGGCCTCATCCAGGTTTTTCTTAGCAGTTTCAATCTGTTGTTTAATGGCCTCCTGTTGTTGAAGTTCAACCTCGGTCTGCTCTACCTTGGCCTTAAGCTGCTGGTAAGTCTCCCACTCCGGCAATACCAGGTAAAACAGTAATGCCGCTGCCCCCGCCAACCCCAGAAGGGCCAGCAGGATACCCGTTACCATTGGCGTGAACCGGAGACCAAAGATGACTGGATAGTCTGGGCCTTCATCAAAAGCGGGATCGCCAGGAATAAAATCTCCACCTGCGGTCATGGTTTCACCACCCCTTTCTGTTGCAATCGTTCAATTCGTGTGACCAATCCCGTTGCTTTCTGGCTTTCTAGCTCTTGAATCAATTCGGAAGCGGGGACATCGGTTAATTCCGTTTGAATGGTAAAAGAAACTTCCGGCGGCAACTTGGGAGCATTCACACCGGATGCGGCCTGTCCCGTTTGCTTGCCAATCTGCACCAGTTGAACGGTCCGGGGTTCGCCCAGGGTGGCACCCACAATCTGGGTTTTATCACCTTTAAGAAATTTAGAATTTTGCAGCACCAGCAGAAAATCATTCACATTGTTAAAGGATGTGGCCTGTCCCTTAATTTCAATGATGCCCGTGGGTGGCGGTTCCGGAGCCGCAGCAGGCGTTGGCGTAGCGGCTGGAGAAGCCCCCGGAGAGGGAGACGGACTTGGCGCGGGAGCAGGCCGCCGTTGCTGGGAGGCGGGAGGTTCTTTCTGAGTAATGCTCACGATCCGCACATCCGGCGGGGTGCGACTACTGATATCGGCAAAGGTGGCTGACCACGGCTTGATGGCATTAAACACCCCAGCCAGCGCGGCGGATTCAGCTCTGATTTGTTGAGTTTCGGTGTTAATTTGCCCCAATCTTGCTTGCTCTGCTTTTAACACCCCAAGTTCCGCATCTAACTGACTCTGGCGCTCTCGTAGTTGATTGTTTTGCGCTTGCAAGAAGAACCAGCTACCACCGGACAACGCTAATAACGAGAGGCCCACCGCCAACCCCAGTAAGGTCGCCCGGAGATCGCCCGGTGCAATGCCACCTCCACCCCGCCGCCGCTCCGTGGGAACGGGTTTATATTCAGGACGGTCATTTAAAAAGTTGATGTCTAGCCCGTACATATCACAGTGCCTCCCGCAAACCTAAACCCAGAACCACGCTTAAGCCAGGGCGTTGGGTAGGGGCGATTTCTTCCGCCACCTCCAAACCCAATGACGTAATCGGATCCACCTGACTACAGGGCAAACTCAGCCGTTGGGTAAAAAATTCATCCAATTGACCGATCGCGGCTCCCGGTCCCGCCAGCAACAACTGAGCAATCTCCACGTTTTCGCCCTGGTTCATATAAAAATCAATTGACCGCCGCAACTCATCCGCCAACTCCCCAATGATGCGCAGCATGGCCGCCGAACCGGGGTTGGTGCCGCTCATCTTGGCGGTACTGCCGATGGTATCGCTCGGCATGATCGGGATCGTCATGCCCTGCAAGAGTTCGGTACTGCGAGAGGGGGGCAAATTCATGGCGCGAGACAGGGCACTTTGAATCTGGTAGGTGCCAATGGGCACGGCGCGGGTAAATTCCGGCACGCCATCTACAGCAATGGAAATTTCTGTACTTTCAAATTCAATATCCACGATCGCCACCGCTTCCTGCGCCGAGAACTGCCGCAACTGTTCCCGAATGGTGCGAATTAGGGCAAAGCTGGCAATTTCTAAAACATTGAGACGCATTCCCGCTGCTTCAAAGGTGCGAATATAAGCATCCGTCACATCTTTCTTCGTTGCTACTAACAAAACCCGGAACTTTTCGATGCCATCTTCATCAACAAACAGCCCTAATTTCTGATAGTCAACATCGGCTTCATCGCGGGCAAAGGGCAGGTAAAGGCCCGCCTCCTGATTCAAGACCATCTCCCGCAATTCCCCATCGTCAAGCTCGGCGGGTACAGGAATAATTCGAGTCACCGTATCCCGTCCACCCATCACCGCCGAAGACACTTGTTTGGTTTTAATTTTGTGTTCTGCCAGTAAGGCTTGCAGTAATTCCGCCATGCCAGGTGGATCAATAATTTGACCTTCCTGAAACATATTTTCGGGAACGGGGGTGGAGGCCAAGGTTAACAGTTTTAGACCCTGCCCCTGTTTCCGTAGCTGCGCTACGTTAATGCGGTCTGGGGCTAGCTCAACACCGATACCCTTAGACTTTCCGGACAGTAAACTCGTTAAACCTTTAACCACGACTTTGCTTGCCCAACGAGAGGATGGTTTGGAGGGGAGATTTTGCTTACAGCGAGATCGGATACGTCATCACGGACTTGACGCTAGTGAATGTTACCCAATTTTGTTAGAAATGATCACTTTTAAATGAAAAAGATGATCGGCAAACAAACCCGCCGCAGCGAGATATTTTTCACTCCCAAAAAGAAGACTTTGATTGTAAATGCGAATATTCAAACCGCGATCGCATTTGATGGAAATATTCATCAAATGACAGAATGCCCAACGGCGCAATCTGCGAACAATTCACGATTTGATATTTACCCTGGGAAAATCATTTAAACACTTCCTGGAGAAGGTTTAAAACAAGAAAATGTTGATTTGAAACCATTTTCAGGCAGATTTTTGTCTGCTTATCAGCGATAGTACACACAATTCAGGAAAATGAGCACTTTTTTTTGAAAAGAACGCAATTTGTAGACCTGGCACAATGAGAGTACAGCCGCTGAAATTGGTTCTATGTTCCAAACCACCCGTCGTCGTCTCGCCCTCTGGTATACCACCATTACCGCGATCGTGTTGCTGGTATTTGCCAGTGGCGTCTATTTTTACGTTCGCAGTACGCTCATTGAGCGGATTGACGATACCCTCAGCCATGTTGTGGAAGTTGTCCAGCGATCGCTGGTCATCGAACCGATTAATCCCCATTCTGAAGGGGGAGCCTTGAGAGTCAATGTTGAAGCCAGCTTGCGTGACAATGCTGCCACCCGGGAAGACGATCGCATTGATATTGAATGGTTTAGCCCCACAGGTGAATTACTCTGGTCAACGTTTGTTGAACCGTTAAACATTCCCCTTCATGTTAACAAGGGTGAAACGGTACCTGTGGGGGAACGGCAAGTGCGGCAAATCACGGAGCGGGTGGAAGTTGGCCGCTTTGTTTTGGGGTATCTGCGGGTCAGCCATCCCTGGTTTGAAGTGACGAAGCCCAGCCGGGAGTTTGTGGTGGATTTGCTGGTGGGGGCGGGCTTGATGGTGGCGGCGGTGGGGGCGATCGGGTGGTTTTTGTCGGGGTTGGCGATGGCCCCGGTCCATGAGTCTTATCAACGGCTAAAGCAGTTTACCGCCGATGCCTCCCATGAACTGCGGAGTCCGATCGCGGTGATTCAAACCAATGTACAGGTGGCGCTGGCTGATCCTGATCCCGACCCGCTGACGCAACAACACCATCTCCAGGTGGTGGAGCGGTTGACCCGCCGTTTGGGCCGCTTAGTCGATGATTTGTTGTTCCTGGCCAGACAGGATAGCAGCATGGCTCCTGCTCAACTGCACGATGTGGACCTGATGGAGTTGCTGTGGGAAGTGATGGAGGAACAACAAACCCTGGCAGACGAGAAAGCGATTCAGATCTCGTTTGCCCCTCCAGTCTCCTTACCCCCGGAAGGTGTGAGCGTGCAGGGCGATCGCGATCAACTGGTGCGCTTATTCACCAATCTGGTGGGAAATGCCGTGCAATACACTCCGGCGGCGGGCAAGATCAGCCTCGATGTGCAACGCCTCGGACGAGCCAATAGCCAGATGGTGCAAGTCTCGATTCAGGATACGGGAATTGGCATTCCTGCCGAAGCGTTACCCCAAATTTTTGATCGGTTTTATCGGGTTGATCCGGCTCGCAGTCAGGCTTCGAGCAAAGGCTCCGGGTTGGGGTTGGCGATCGCTCAGGTAATTGTCCAAAATCATCAGGGGCAAATTCAGATTGAGAGTGTGGAGCAGCAAGGTACAACGGTGAAAGTTTTACTTCCACAGAAGAGTGGAGACGAGGGGTAAGCGAGGTAATTCCGGTTAGACCTGGGCACCCTAGAGGAGAACGTTTGGGCGATCGCAGAGCCAAATCATGCGCGATCGCAGTCTCGTCCTATCGCTTCATTCGTATCTTCACTTGCATCTACGGTTGAATCACCTATGCGTACCCCTTCCCCCAAATCCACTCCGGCACCGATTCAGGAGATTACTGGCAGACCCGCCAGCCTGATGGGTCGTGGCATGAGCCAATTCATCCTGCCTGGATCAGGCACGATCACCCTCAAAATTGTGGGCGATGTGCTCCATACAACGGTTGAAAGTCAATTGAATAAGCGAGAAACCTGGACTCGCATTCAAAATATTGACAGTATTGAAATTGTGCAAGCTCCCATTTGGGGATTGTTGACTCTGGGCTTAGGCTTGGTGGTGCTGGGAGTGCCACTCCTGAGACAGGTGGGTATCTTAGGCACAATTTTTACGGTTCTCGGCATCGGCGCGATCGCGGCCTTTTGTTGCTTCAAACATCGCTACCTGTGCATCCACAGCCAGCGGACTACGCTGCCCGTCGGCTTAACGAAACCCGCCGAAATTTATCAGCAATTCTCGATGAATGTATTGCTGCTGGCCCGCCAACTTAACACCCTGCGAGTCGTATTACCCCCCACCGAAGCTACCCGCGATCGAGAAGCTACGCAAGGCAAACCGGGCAGAGCCATACCCACAGGCTCCACTCAGCCCGGAATCAATACCGTAGGACGAGTCGCCCACACCACCGGGCACACAGTAGGCCATCCCAAAACCCAACTTCAGTGATAATTTTCGATGCCGTATAACTTCACTTCCTCATAGGCCGCTAGTTGCAGCTTGAGGGAGTGATTTTGGTCTTCAATTTCTTTCAATTCGGCCAAGCGGCTCACAATCGTACGGGTAAAGTTTTCGGCCTCCGGTAGTTGGTCCGCAATCCAGGAGGTGTCAATTTCAATCTCAATCATTCTGACGGTGCGTTCGTACTCTCGCACCAGACGATGATTATTGACAATTTGCTGTTTGAGCAGGTTGACAGCTCCCGTTGCTCGATAGATTCGCGCAGCATAAAGAGCCTGATCCACCTGGGCCATTTTTTGTTTCAACCGCTCCAGTTGGTCAATTAATGCCTGGGTGGACTGGCGCTCATGCCGCAACTCTTCAACTCGTTGCTGAATTTTGCGTTGTTGAGCCAGGAGGCGTTGGTCGGCCAGGAGGCGTTGGCCAGTGTGGGCCTGACTTTCTAGCGGGGGGGTGGTGAGGTGGGCGCTGTGGGTCAATTTCAGGTAGGCCAGAATGCCAAAAGCACTGAGTACCGAAGTCAGGACCAGGTTAACCCCACCCACAAAGGACACGACCACAAACCCCGTCGCCGCCGTTAGCAGCAGAGAAATTTGATGGCTGGCACTGGGGATAGGCGCAGGTAGCACATACTGTTTCCCCGTGGTGTGGTTGGCGATCGCCACCAGTTTTTTCATCACGTAGCCCTGCATCGTATACAAGACTGACACAATATCGCCCGAATGGACGGGCACCACATCAGCTTTACCCGGAACCGAGAATTGCAGTTGTTTCAGGGTGCGATCGGCGGTGGTAATTTGCAGGCTGTAGTGGCGCTTATAAAAACTGGGCAACGTTGATTTCAGGTATAGCAAGGCTTCCTGAATGGACGATCGCTGGGAGAGTTTCCCATACACTACGCCATATTGCCGTCCGCAGGATGGACAACGAACCTGTTCCTGAGCGGATCGATGGTGCCAATCACCGATCTCGCGATCGCACGCTGGGCAAGTGAGTGAAAGTTTCATCAAACTTCAACCAGAACCGGGCCTACAACCCGCATGAGTGAGGAGACATGCCAAAGGCAAACAGTTGCCTATGGATCTTAACGATTTCGATCCGGAACTGGAAGGTTGAGCAACCGCGCTTTACAAATCAAAAAATAGTCGTGCAGGGAGAATTCTGGCCTGGATGCCTACTCGGTGGCATTGATGATTTTTGGCACTCTAAAGAATTCGCCATCGCGATCGGGCGCACTGTCCAAAATTTCCGCTCGGTTGGGGTAAGGCCGCAGGGCATCTTGCCGCGTCACATTACTAACATCGATCGCGCGAGTGGTGGGCGGCACATCGGTCACATCCAGTTCACTCAACTGCTCAAAATAATCCAGAATGCCACTGAGTTGACTGGTAAATTTTTCTTCCTCGTCTGGAGTGAGTTCCAGACGAGCCAGGAGAGCCACTTTGCGGACCTGTTCCGGGGTGAGAGCCATAGGAGTTTACAGAAAGAAGGAAAGACAGTAGAAGAAAGCCAGAGGCCGGGAACAGAACTCCCTAGAAATAAATATCCATCTGCGATCGCCCGGTGGTCTTCAGCCAGTTTTGGGCCTCGATGTAGTTGTTGGGAGCTTGGCGGATCGCGCGTTTCCAGTAGTCAGCCGCTTGATCAAACAAGTCTTCGGCTTCCTCGTCGTTGCCGGCTTCCTGAGCTTTTTCGCCTTGGTAATGGAAAATCACCGCAATATTGTTGAGGGCTTGCGGCAAGCGAGGATTGAGTTCGACGGCCTGAAAGTAATATTCCAGCGCCGTATCCATCTCACCGTTGCTGGCCTTGATCAAGCCAATGTTGTAAAGAATGTAGCTGCGATCGTTGGCATCCTCTTCTAGCTTCAGCGCCTCAAAATAGTTGTCCAGGGCTTCTGCGTATTCCCCATCGGCCTGAGCAGACATCCCATCTCGATAATAGGCAAACGCTTCTTTCTCTTGCTTAGTGGCTGGCAAAATCTTGAGAATGATGTCTGCCATGACCGTGAAACTTTTATCAATGAAATTATCGTTGCGTTGCGATCGCGGCATAATCCTGTGCCCTACTCCGAAACGACTTCTAGTGTAGCGCCCCTGCGGCACACCCGGATAGTGACTGTCTAGCGTCTTGCCCCAAACCTTTGCTAGGCTTTGATGAACAATTATTGCAAACCCTGATCGCGAGAGGATCGTCTATGCCATCGGTTAGTTTAATCCGTGCGACATCTTACGAACTGGGGCAACTGCGGGTAGCCCTCGAAGTCTTGTTAGCACCATTGGGTGGCATGGGGGCGTTTGTCAAACCGGGCGATCGCGTCTTGCTGAAACCGAATCTGCTCACGGGGGCACGTCCGGGCCAGGAATGTGTGACTCGCCCCGAAATCGTTTACGTTGTCGCGCAAATGGTGAAAGCCGCTGGCGGAAAACCTTTCCTGGGGGATGGTCCGGCGTTTGGCAGTGCGGCTGGCGTGGCCCGCGCCAATGGCTATATGCCGTTGATTGAGGCATTGCAACTGCCAATTGTCGAATTTCATGGCAGTCGCTATGAAACGGTGAGTCAGGAATTTAATCACCTGCTGTTGTCCAAAGAAGCGATGGATGCCGATGTGGTGATCAACCTGCCCAAGGTGAAATCCCATGTGCAGTTAACGCTGACGATGGGCGTGAAAAATTTGTTTGGCTGTGTTCCTGGCAAGATGAAAGCCTGGTGGCACATGGAAGCAGGCAAAAGTCAGGAACGGTTTGGCACCATGCTCGTGGAAACGGCCCGCGCCATTCACCCCGACCTCACCATTCTGGATGGCATTATCGGGCACGAAGGGAATGGCCCCAGTGGCGGGGAACCGCGTCCGTTGGGTGTGCTGGCGGCCTCGTCCCATGTGTTTGCCCTCGATCGCGCCCTGGTGGAGATCCTGCAAGTCGATCCCGCCATCATTCCCACGATTGCCGCCTCCCAACGCTTAGGGCTGTGTCCAGAGCTTGATGCGATCGCGTTTCCGTTAGAGCATCCCAGCCAGTTACAAATTGCCAACTGGCGACTTCCTGATCGCCTGATGCCGATCGACTTTGGAATGCCCCGCGTGATGAAGTCTACCTTCAAGCACCTTTACATTCGGTTGATTAAGGAACCCATGGCCGCCTATGTGGGGCGCTAATCTTAGCATCGGCCAAAGCGTAGAAGTGGCGGTATACACTGCGTTCAAAGCTTAATACAAACGTAACTGTTTGGTAACTCTTATTGCATCTTGTGTGATCCCCAAACGACGAGAATTGGATTGGCTATGTTGAAACAGAGGAAGGTGCGGCTCAACTCCCACTTATCCCGGTTGATCATCACCGCTCAATCAAACTGTCCCATCTGAATGCCCGTTTGGTGATTGCATGTCTCCTATAATGTTGCGTCAAATTTGGTCTCTGGTTGAGACAACCCAAGCGAACCTCCTGTTAAATCTAGATGACGACAGCCTGGTGCAGTGGCTCCTGCGGCAGCTTACTGATCAGCGATCGCTGGATTCCCACGAAGCCGCGTTGTTTAGTCGCTACATCCAATCCCGCCTACCCCTGATTCGAGATGTGGCCCAAAGTCGGCGGGCGCTGGTTTAAGGTTTTGCGATGGGCATCCTACGTTTGTCACCCGCACCCTAAATCTCTCTCCCAGAGCGGGCTACTGTGTACACATATCCTGGGACAAACCCTAGTCTTGCTCCGGGGGACTTTCCCCCGGCCCCACGTTTCGTGGGGGCCTCACTCCCCCACACCCCCCGAACAAGAGTTTGAGTGGCACGCAATTGCTTGGGTTTGAGACAGAGTTGCGGCAACCTTGGTTGCGATCGGGGCATCACCCAACAACGGCTCCATCCCAGCACCATTGCATCGCCCTAGTTGTGCCCTCTGGAGGGGGTGTGGGGGACGCAGCCGTCCCTCACGTTCGGGGGGTTTGGGGGGCAGCCCCCCAAGCAGAAGAGGTTGGGTTTGACCAGAGTAGAGTGCAATCTCAGGACTTGTGTGTACAAGGTAGCCCGCTCTGGGAGAGAGATTTAGGGTGAGGGTTACAAAAGTGGGATGCACCCGTAGGGAGTAGGGAGTGGGGGTAGGGAGTGCATCACACTATGAGTGGTTAGATTTGTTGCTAAAAATTCTCTAAGTGCTAAGGGATGTGCGTGAAAATAAAATCCCTACAACTGGGACATTATTTGATTGCGACTCCCTAAGTTTTGAATTAAAGATTCAAAATTCAAAACTAAAAACTTGCCTCTCCTCCTCTCCTCCTCTCCCCTTGCCCTAGTGGTAAGTCAATCAATCATTGCCGGGTAGCCCAAATACAGGTTATCGATTAGGGTTAAATTTTGCGCGTCTTCGACCTGTCAAAATTTTCCTGACGGAACACTAGCCCAAATGCACCGATTTAACCGAAACTTCTGACTGTGTGGCCCGATCGCAAATAGCGCGAAAGTAGGGTTCATAGCGTTGCGCCATGCTCGTCATTTGGGGAAAGAGGGTGGTCAGGTAATGTTCGGCAACGGCTGAAATTTCCTGGTGGAGTGCCGCTTCATCAATTTGGGTGAGGACGCGATCGCGCATCACAATTTGCCCATTGATGATAGACGTTTGCACCGCATCGGAAGTGGTGGAAAAAGCGAGTTGTTTGATCGGCTTGTGCAGAGGAGTCAGGCCCCAGGCATGGCGATCGACGAGAATGATATCCGCCTTCTTACCTACTTCCAGATTGCCCACTTCGTGTTGCATCATGCCCGATCGCGCCCCGGCAACGGTTGCCATGTGATACGCCTCCTCTGCGATAATCCACTCCTCGCAGTTAAAACTACTAATCCGATGCAGCAACGAGGCAGAATTTAGCGCGGTGAAGATATCAGCCGTATCCGAAGTACACATCCCATCGGTACCCAAGGCCACATTCACTCCTGCGGTTAATAACTTCCGCACCGGGCAGAGGCCACTCCCCAATTTCAAGTTACTGAGGGGATTGTGGGTGATAGAACAGTGATGTTCGCCGAGCAAATCAATTTCCCGATCCGTTAACCAGATCGCGTGGTTGAGGGTAACTCTGGGCGTGAGGAAACCAATATCCTGCAAATACTCGATCGCAGGTTTGCCATACAGCTTTTGGGCCATGACGGCCTGCGTTTTGGTTTCCAAACAGTGCATGTGAACCGGGACATTGTGGGTGATCGATCGCTCAGTTACCGCTTGCAGCAATTCTGTCGAACACCATTGCGGCCCAACTGGCCCCAAAATGATCCGAATCAAATCATCCAGGCCATGCCACTGCGCGTAGGCTTGCTCAAACAATTCGATCTGGTCCTTCCAGTGAGGATTGGCAATTGCCGCCAGTTCTTGATACAGCGGGGTTGGCATCAGTTCTGTCAACCAGGGCAACGGTTCCAGTAATTGGCGATCGCCCAAATTTGCTGTGACCCAGGCCCGCAGCCCCGCATCTCGATAGGCTGCACAGGCTCCCGCAATGATATCTAAACTGCCGTAATTAATTACGTCGTCTTGAATGCTGGTGACACCCGATTTAATTGATCGAATCGCACATAGCATCGTGCGGAGATACTGATCCTGCTTGGTCAGGGGTGGCGTAATGAAAGGGGGATACTTGTGGAGCAGCCAGAGTTCCAGTGGCAAATTATCATAGGCACCCTGTTCAAAGCTTTCATTAGAGTGCATGTGGGCATTCACAAACCCCGGTAATACCAGACACCGACTCGCATCAATCACTTCCACATCTGATTGATTGATTTCAAGCTGATTGGCTTCCAATAGTTGAGCGGCATCGGGCGCGATCGCTACAATGCGATCGTGCTCAATCAAAAGGCTGGCACAGGGGAAAGAGGGTTGTGCTGGGTCACCAGTCAGGATATAGCCATCTTGAATCAGAATTGCCACAGGGAACCTCCTATCTCGCGAATCTCTCAAACAGCTAGAATACCCGCTACCATCAAGAAATAATGATTGCGGCATCGCCAAAGCCTTATTGTTATGAATGGAGGGGACCGATGAGGATACGTAGAATACAGACATAGGTCCCCCCTCCGGGCATACCCTCCCGCTGTTCACTTTTCTTAACTTCCGGGAATGCTGGATATACCCGTAATACTTTCGTCACCCAATCAGGATTATGAGCAGAACTCTCACGCAGGATCTCCAGAGCGCTGAAGGCCGATATTTAACGAATGATGAGTTGATCACCCTGGAGAGCTACGCTCAAACCTATTCAACTCGCGTCAGCACCTACTTATTAATTGAAAAGTATGCGGATCAATTGATTAGCATGGCCTTGCAGCAACTGGCTCAGACGGATCAATCGACCGTGCAGCAACATGGGGATTTGTGTCGGCGGGATATGGGCGATGTGTTGCGGTTGAGTGCCCGCGCCATTTTGATGGATGACCCCAATGATTTTCATGATTTTGTGCTGTGGATGCAAAATATGATGCGGGCTGTCAAAAAAGAGGCCCAATCGGCCCGCGCTTACGGAATTTTGCAAGCGATTATTCAAAAACATTTGCCCCCCGAATGTGCCGCGTTACTCAGTACCCACTTGCAACAGGTGATTGAGAATCTTCAGTTGTTAGCTTAGGTGATTGCCAAAAAAAATATCCCCTCCGGGTTGGGGCAGGTTTCGCGAGAGTTCGGGCGATCAGCCAATAATTTTTGGCTAAACCTGCCCGTACAGGTATTTTGTTTTCTAAACATCTCCTTACCTATGGTTCAGGCGGGGCGATCGCAGATGGGGTTGGTTCCAGGTGAACATTGAACACCTCGGCAAACGCGATCGCAACCCGCTCTTGCACCTCTATAAATTGCACATTGGGGATAAATTGCTCCAAACTGCCCACAGGTTTATCGGCAATGCCACAAGGCACGATCGGTTGAAAGCCGCTCAAATCGGGGCAGATGTTGAAGGCAAACCCATGCATCGTGATCCAGCGGCTCACCTTGATGCCGATCGCAGCAACTTTGCACCCCTCCACCCATACGCCCGTTAACCCAGGAATGCGATCGCCCCGCAAGCCATAACTGGCTAACACTTGAATCAACACTTCTTCTAGCTGGCGCAAGTACCAGTGCAGATCCTTCTGGTAAAAGTTCAGGTTCAAAATGGGATAGCCAACCAATTGCCCCGGACAGTGGTAAGTCACCTCTCCGCCCCGCTCAATCTGCACCACCTCAAATCCTGCTTGCGCCGGGTCAAATTTGATAAATTGCGGGTCTGAACCATACCCCAAAGTATACACGGGTGGATGTTGCAACAAAATCAGCACATCCTTGAGCGTGGCATTCTGTTTCCGGTCGGTGACGAGCGATCGCTGCCAATCCCATGAAATTTGATAGGGCACAATGCCAGCAGTGTAGAGCGTACAGGGACGAGAATCGTTCAAATTCGTGTTAAGCCGTCGTGCAAAAAACTAAAGAATTAATTAAGGGATAAGAGCGGATTAACTCATTGCTTCGGTAATTGAATTTAATTGCATCCCCAACTCTTTAAGATGCGCTAAAAGCGGATAAGAATCAAGGGTAGAAAGCCACAATTTTGCGTCAATTTGCAGTGGTTCAAATCAAGAATTGTCAAAGGATGCAAAACATTTTGAAGCGTGCTGTTCGGGAGAATACAAAGTGCTAGGGTGAAGTTAAGACCCAACTAGGGAAACATTAACACCCAGTTTTTAGGGGAGGAAGCTCCATGAAGCTTGTAATTCAGGGCAAAAACATTGAAATTACTGACGCCATTCGTGAATATGTCAACCAAAAAATTGAGAAAGCGATCGCCCATTTTCAAAACATGATTACGGAAGTCGATGTGCACTTGTCAGTAGCCCGTAATCCCCGAATTAACTCCAAACAAGTTGCTGAAGTGACTATTTATGTCAACGGCTCAGTGGTGCGGGCAGAAGAAGGTAGTGAAAACCTGTACGCCAGTATCGACATGGTGGCCGATAAGATTTCCCGTCAATTACGCAAATATAAGGAAAAACGCCACGACAAATTCCATCCTGCGGTCAAAACTGCCGAAGTTCTCAGCGATCAACCCGTCGTAACGGAGCTACCCACCGATCGCACCCCCGAACTACCCGCGCAAGTTGTTCGGACCAAGTATTTTGCCATGCCACCCATGAGTGTGCAGGAAGCATTAGAACATCTAGAATTGATTGATCACGATTTCTATGTGTTCTGCAATGTGGAAACGGGTGAAATCAATGTGGTGTACGAACGCAACCACGGAGGGTATGGCGTCATTCAACCTCGCCGCACCAATGGCCATCATCCCGCCGAGAAGAACGGTAAATCCGCTCATCGCGTTGATTCATCCTCTGTTCACTAAGTTGCACCTCAACGTTCTATCTCACCTTTGATCACGACGGGAACACCCTGTCACCTCCAGACCGTCCAGCCTCGCTTGTGCAACGACTAGCGATCGCATGGACGGTTTTCTTTGCATTTTTTGCATAAATCATCGGTAACTCCCTGACGACAAGTAGTAGCTACCTTTACAGCCCTGTCGCTGATAAGGAAATACTTACGGAGAAACCAAAATCGCCACCACGATCGCCGCGATCGCTAGAATGATCGCCGCTAAAATCACACCCGCCGCCAGGTTGCCATCCTGAATTTCCTTCCGAAAATCAGTGGGATCGAGACGATCAAATAACCATAAACTGCCAAACAGCAGCAACACTCCGGCAACTGACCAGGCCACGGTTTCAGCAAACTTTTGCAAAAAAGGCATCATTATATTCCCTCATGGCGAACCCTTGCTGAGTGATTATTATGGCACTGTACACCTGTCTCACTACAAACATCTGTGTCAGCAATTAAGCATCCGCAATAGAAATACCTTTTAACGCATGCACGCCCAATCTCAGACCCAAACCACAAGTCGATTCATCGACCTGTTTCCTTACATTCCCTGGCTTGTCGTCGCCATCATGTTTTTCTCGTTAATTGTTGGGGCGGTGATGGAACGCACCCTCATTTCCACCAATGTAACCGTTGCCCCAGACGTACCCACCGAGTTAAAACCAATTTCACTCAAAAAGGAACCCATCGGGGCCTTACGGATCGATGTGGTAGCCGGACTCCCCAGCAACCAGTGGGTGACCTATGAAATCCAGGTCAAAGACACCAAAGGCAATGTTTTAGCCAGCGGCATCAAGCAAGCCTGGTCGGAGTCGGGCACCTGGTCGGAAGAGGGTGAATCGGGCAGTTGGGCCGAAAGTGATTTGATGGGCGGATTAGATATTCGGGCCAATCAAGCTGAACCGGTTGTAATTGCGCTGGATGTGCTGGAATACTCCGATACGGCAGGTCGAGAGCTAGATCAAGCCGTTCCCTTTGAGATCACGGTCAAAAATGGGGTCGTAGACGATCGCTACCTGTGGACCGGGCTGTTTGGCACTGCCGTTTTA
Organism: Leptolyngbyaceae cyanobacterium bins.349; assembly: GCA_033764685.1. Taxonomy (GTDB): domain Bacteria; phylum Cyanobacteriota; class Cyanobacteriia; order Leptolyngbyales; family Leptolyngbyaceae; genus JSC-12. Next base: position 98,577 of record JANRIS010000019.1, on the reverse strand, counting down.
GCCTTCCTGACGCTATTCTCTGTTAGCTCTACGGGGAAGGTCGTGATCAACAAATCCAATCGGGATAGCGATGTAGTTGCTCGGACCATCACGGGTGGCACAAATCGCCTATTACGGGTGGTGGTGAAAGTGCAATCGGATGAGCACTCGCCTCGCCGTTTCAACCTTCACCTGACGATCAACAATGCCAATGGCGAACAAATTTACTCCGAAGTTCATGCTGCCGATGTTTCCCTTGCTAAGAACGAGGGTCGCGTCACAGGGGGGAAAGCAACTTTAACGAAGTTCTTTGTCGTCGAACCGCGAGCATCCTATGGCTTCCATATCGAAGTCACGCCGGATGCATCCATCGATCGCACCCGCATTATTGTGCGAGAAAATGCCCGGACCCTCTTTCCGGTTGAAGTCACTACCTTAAAATCTGCTGATGTTCACTAAACTTTTTGCCGCTGCTGTGGTGGCGATCGCAGCCATCACCCTTTACCAAGGATTCACGCAACAATCGGCCCTGGTGCTCCGACAGGAAAATCAGGATCACCATTGGGAACGCTATGGTACTCAGCGCTCTGGTGCTTACCGGGCCGGAGTATGGGTCTCCTCGCCGGATCGGCGCTCGGTCTACGGTGGTTTTCGGGGTGGCGGACCCGGAGCCGGAAAATAGCCCATGATGGATCACGCTTCGCCACAGGGTACAGCCCTGAAACCAGCTCAATATACCCGCCAGCAGCGAAATTTGTTGCTGTTAACGGCTGCGGCATCTTCCAGTTGTGGGCTGGCGGTGGAGTTGCTGTTAGGCACGCTGGCCAGCTACCTGGTGGGAAACCAGGCACTCGCCTATGGGGTCGCCGTCGGCGGATTTCTAGCGGCGATGGGATTAGGCGCTTATCTGAGTCGCTTTATTGCCACATCGGGCAGCGATCGCGCCCAGCAACACCAACTGCAAACCACCTTTGTCTGGATTGAGTTGGCGATCGCGCCGTTGAGTGCCTTAATTCCCTTAGGACTCTTTGCCCTATTTGTGATTGATGGCCCCTTCTGGATTGCCCTTTTTCTTGGAACGATCATTCTCGGCACCCTGGCAGGCATGGAATTGCCCGTCCTGACTCGTTTACTGGAACGAGATGAAGGGTTGAAAGATGCCCTCGCTGGGGTACTGGCCCTCGATTATGTGGGTGCCCTGGTTGGTTCGCTGGCTTTACCGATCATTCTGCTGCCCCTGATCGGGATGTTTCCCTCAGCGGCGGTCATTGGGTCGATTCCGGCTTTCATGGTCGTAGCTCTGGCGATCGCCTTTCCTCGATTACGTCAATGGGGCCGCTACGGACTGGTACTGGGGGTTCTATTACTGCTGCTGGCTCCCTTCATGGTGCCCCTGAGCGATCGCCTGGAAAATACGCTCTACAAAGCACCAGTTATCACTCGTATCCAATCGCCCTACCAGCGCATCGTTCTCACCCGTCAGGGACCGGATCTGCGTCTGTTCCTCGATGGCGATTTACAATTCTCCACCCTGGATGAATATCGTTACCACGAAGCTCTAGTGCATCCCGCCTTGAGTGCCAATCAGCTATTGCAGCAGGCGGGAGGGCACGAGGTAGAGGGCATCAGACGTAGCGTTCTCGTCCTGGGTGCGGGGGATGGGTTAGCACTGCGGGAAGTGTTGAAGTGGCCAGATGTGAAGCAGGTGGTGTTAATTGATCTGGATCGGGCCGTAGTGAACTTGGCGCGACGACAACCGTTACTCGTTAAAACAAATGCCTCGTCTTATGAGGACCCACGGGTGCAGGTGATGCAAGCCGATGCCTTTGCGGCGGTGCCAGAGTTACAGGAACCGTTTGATGTGATCATTGCCGATTTTCCGGACCCCGACCAAGACGCGATCGCCAAGCTTTACTCTCAGGGGTTTTATCAACGCTTGTTATCTCGATTGGCCCCAGCAGGAGTCTTAGTCACGCAAGCCTCCAGCCCATTTTTTGCGCCCAAAGCCTTTGCCTGTGTAGCCGCAACGCTGGAATCCATAGGCTTGAAAACCTACCCCTACGTGGTAGATGTGCCCAGTTTTGGGTTGTGGGGGTTTGTGATGGCTGCGCGATCGCCGATTCAACCAGCTCAGTTACCACTTCCAGTCACAACACGATTTTTGAATGAACCAACGCTTCATAATCTATTTCAATTACCCAAAGATATTGAACTGGGAAATGTGGAAATCAATCGGTTATCTCATCCCGTCATTGTTCGGTATCAGGCCAATCCTAGATGGGCAGCCTATGATTAACCCTTTGCCGAACTAAAGTCAGTGGTATCAGGAGATTAAATTATGTTGACTTGGTTGTGGATTGGCATTATTGCGATCGCGATCGTCGGAACTGTGATCGTGATTCAACGCCGCAATGCCCTCCCTGGACGCAAGGAGCAGGCATTACCCCCATTACAGCGCACCATTTTCACCTTGCAAATTGGGGACATTGTGCAATATGCAGGAGCCGATTGGGTGGTGGAAGGTCGCCTCACGTTTGATGACAACGGCTACACCTGGTTTGAGTACATGCTTCAGGATGACAATACTGTTCGCTGGTTGTCCGTGGAAGAGGACGATCGCGTCGAAGTGTATTGGATGGAAACCGCTGCTAATTTAGACATTAGCGGCAAACCCCCCGCCCAAATTAGCCACAACGGCATCACCTACAACCAGATTGAAACAGGGGTCGCCCGCATGACCCGCATCGGCACCACCCTGAATAAACAAGCCCAAATTTGCCGATATTACGATTATGCGGCGACCAACGACCAGGCACTATCGGTTGAAGACTGGAACGGTGACCTGGAAGTGAGCGTTGGGCGGCGGATTCGACCCAGTTCCCTCACCCTTCTTCCCGGCGATGGACGTCGAGTGTACGATGACTGATTCTTTACCAACTTCTTTACTCGCAGAACCCCTGCAATCCCACCACTGGTCAGGAATTCTGGCAGCCAGTCCGGCGACCTATCAATGGACGGAAGCCGATTTTGTGTCGCGCCTCAAGCAAGCCGTTAATTTGGCTGGTCTCAATGCAGTCAACGAGGCGGCCTTTACATTTCAACCTCAAGGCGTTTCTGTCGTGTTGTTGTTGGAAGAGTCCCATGTTGCAATTCATTTCTGGCCAGAGAAGGGCAAGATTACCGTGGACATTCACATCTGTGACTTTCACCAGGACAATAAACCCAAAGCCGAGAAACTGGCTCACTTACTGGCACAAACGTTGAGCGATCGCCCGGCTCAGTGGCATTCCCTGTCCCTGACTGATGCTGGATAACAGGTCTAGAGACGCTCCCGCAGAACGCCTCTAGTGTTCCGTCAGGAAAATTTTGACGGGTCGAAGACCCGCAAAATTTAACCCCAATCAACAACCTGAATTTTGGCTACCCGTCAATCATTAATTGACTGACCACTAGCAATGTGCGGCGGGAACTAACGCTTTGCCAAGGGCATCAATTCCACGGAGTTGATGACCGTTTCGTAGGTCGGTTGCAGTTTGTTAGATTGAAATGAAGCAAATGGACCAGTAAAACCAAGCGTGTAGACCGTCTCATTGCCAAATACCATTAAATGCCAGCGGTGATGGTCTGTTGGAGCTTTGGTATCAGGGGTTCCAGGTTTATTGGGTGCTTCCTTACAGCGAAAGGCATAAGCTGTCTTGTTGCCCATTTTCACCGTCACAGGTACCACTTCCGTGTAGTTGCGGTCTTCCTTTTTCGACTTCAAATTAATTTCGTAAGCAGTTTTAGAAGGAACTCCCTTTAGGGGGGCCGCATTAATGTAAATGAGTGCCGATCCCCCATCCATTAACGGGCCATTCCAGTTGGTGGTCATCCCCTTATCCGTCAGGTTAAACTCAGCCGGAACCTTGATTTTGAAACCGTTGTAAGTGTCGGCATATTCGCTGTATTGTCCTGAAAAACCTTTGAATGAGGTGTCATTGCTGGCGGGCAGGCGTTCACTTCCACTGCTACCACCACTATTGCCACTCCCACCCGGTGTGATATTGATGTTGATGCCGGGAAACGCAATCAGGGTTTCTTGGGCCAGTACGGGGGATGCAGCCGCGATCGCACCCAATAACCCCAAAGCCACAAACGTTTTCAATTTCATCATGATTGGTTGCATTCCAAAATTACAGGTATTTCTACAGCATTCCCTCTCGCTAAATCATATGAACAGGATGAAGAGTTGGTGAGGAACCAGGCGACAGGAGCCGAAAGTTAGGAGATTTTTAGCAAACAAACTACTTGTACGGGCGGGTTTAGCAAAAAATGATGGGCTGACAGCCAGAACTCTAGCGACACCTGCCCCAACCCTCAAGAGATATTTTTTCTGGAAAATTATCTAGTGGTCAGTCAATTAATGATTGACGGGTAGCCAAAATTCAGGTTGTTGATTAGGGTTGAATTTTGCGGGTCTTCGACCCGTCAAAATTTTCCTGACGGAACACTAGGACGCAGGAGACCAGAGCCATGCGAATTACGAGACTTTCTCGCAAAACTGAATCACCAGAACGGGTGGAATCACAGCAACAGCTTCAACTGCTTCAGGGCTACGGGATTGAGGGCGATCGCCATGCCCAACCGGGTAGTCCTCGGCAGGTGCTCATTCTGGATGAATCCACCTTAACGGACTTTGGCCTGCAACCGGGTGATCTGCAAGAAAACATTCTTTTAGACCAGGGGTTAGCCCAATTGCAATCAGGCCAGGGCTTACAAATAGGGGCGGCAACCATTCGGATAACGTTTCGCTGTGAACCCTGCGCCTATTTGGATACGTTGCAACCTGGGCTGGCTAAACGCATTGGGCAACGTCGGGGCTGGCTAGGGATGGTTGTAGTTGGCGGCGCGATCGCGGTTGGAAATGCGGTCCAATTAGCCCCTGCCCAATTTCCACCCCTGTCAGACCAGGCAAAGGAGCGATTTAACGCCTTTGTCGCCACGATTCCACCGGGAAGAGTCGTCACCACGAAGCAACTCATCCTGGCGTTGGGCGTGACCCCAGCTTACTACCGTGTGCTACCAGGATTCATCCGGCGAGCACCTCCAGGCTTACCGCTTCATCGCATTGTGGCGATCGATGGATCCTTAATTTCCCGCCATCTACCTACTCAGATGCAGCTACTAGCCGCAGAAGGCATTGAAATTCAGGCTGGCAAAGTTGAATCGCATTTTTACTGGCAACTGGAATAATCAAGTTATACGGTTTCAAACCGATCTTTGAAAACCACCTGAGCAGGCGTAAATTTGACCAGCAAGCGGCGGAGTTGTTCATCACAGGTGCTGCGCTCAATCGGCTGATTGGGATTGCCAAATCCGGTAGCTGTGAGGTTGAAGCTTAAGCCTAAGACTACTTCAAGGCAGGTCTGACCATTTTTCTAATCATGCAACAAAGCCGTTTAGAACTGTGGTACTAGATTTTTAATTAATGGCAACAGAATTGTGAATTTTTTGTGAATCATGTCTTGATGCAAGCTTTATTAAATTCCAGGCAGGTTCCGCAAGATATAAATTTTAGGCAAAGTTCGTTAAAACTCAATTGCCACAACCCCTCAGTCTGGTGTTTAGTCTACGTAGTCCTACTGAATCACCCTTAAGAGGGATGAGCAGTTTGCCAATTGGGTGCGTGAAGTCGGTGCATAGATCCCCGTTGTGGGGCAGCAACCCTTGAAGATGCTGTTATTGAGACAACTATAGATTTCGAGTTAGGTGCTCATGTTAAATTTGCAGCTTTCTAACCAGGTTGACGCGAAGGCGTTGACGTTCCTTAAGCAGAACCCATCCCTATCGGAAACCTTAATTGCTGAATTAGGACACGATATTAGCCAGGTTTCTACCATTATTGAGCCGATTTTGCAGGCTCCTAATCGGTGTGAAATCAGTGCTTACTACATTCAAGCGGTCTCCACAGGACGCACTGCATTTCTAACAACAAACTTACCCGATGCTCAATCTACCCACGTCTCTGAAGTTGCGACTAATTGGTTAGTAGGACGGAGCAGTAATTGCACGATCGCGGTTTTACATCGGTCTGTCTCTCGCTGTCATGCAGTGCTAAAGTATTTGCCCAATGTGGGTTTTTCTATTAAAGATTTGGGCAGCAGCAATGGGACATTTGTGAATCGCACCCGCCTAGCCCCCCTGGAGCAACGCATCCTTCAGGATGGTGATTTGTTGGAGTTTTGTAAGTTTCGCGTGGAGTTTTTCATTTCGGGTTGGAGTAAGGCCAGCTTATCGCCTCAAGATACTCACTTTTAGCCAATATTCTTCCGGTTACGAATATTCCTCCACGGGCTGGTTGATTTCTCCGGCCATTGGGAGCGGCTCCTCCACTGTATGACCATTGCGGGAACCGTTGCGATGCAGGTCGAGGGGCGATCGCATCTGTTCAATCGCCATCAACGTGGCTTCGGGCGTGGCGGGTATGGCCAGGGGCACGTAATCAGGCTTTTGGCCGTACTCGGCAACGGCAGCACGGATGGCCTCCCGGACTGAGAATGCCAGCATAAACGGGGGTTCGCCGACGGCTTTGCTGCCGTAAATGGTGCCATCCTGGGCGGCACGAGTCAGCAGGTGAACGTGGAAGGCTTCAGGAATTTCGCTAATGGTGGGAATTTTGTAAGTACTGGGGGCGTAGGTGCGGAAGCGGCCCTGGTCATCCCAGACAAGTTCTTCCATCGTCAGCCAGCCCAACCCCTGGACAAAGCCGCCTTCCACCTGTCCCTGGTCCACCAGAGGATTAAGGGATTCGCCCACATCATGCACGATGTCTACCTGCCGCAGTTTGAAGGTGCCTGTAAAACCATCGACTTCGACTTCGCTCACCGCCGCCCCGTAGGCAAAGTAGTAAAACGGTCGGCCTTGATTGGTGGCGGTATCCCAATACAGGTTGGGGGTGCGGTAGTAACCCGTTGCCGACAGCGACACGCGGCTGTTGTAGGCGTGATTCACCACTTCATTGAAGGAAATGCGATCGCGGGGGTAGGTGCGGCAAAAGATCCAATCGTCTTCAAAGGCGAGTTCTTCGGGGGTGTCGAGTTGCAGCATTTGCGCCGCCAGGATGGCGAGTCGGGCTTTGACGGTTTCGCAGGCATCTTTGACCGCCATCCCGTTTAAGTCGGCTCCACTGGAAGCTGCCGTAGCGGAGGTATTGGGGACTTTGTCGGTGCTGGTGGGCATGACGCGGAAGCGATCGGGCTTAACGCCAAGGGTTTTGGCCGCCACTTGCAGCATTTTGGTATGGAGTCCCTGCCCCATTTCCGTCCCCCCATGATTCAGTTGGATGCTGCCGTCGGTGTAGATCAGGATCAGGGCACCCGCCTGGTTGTATTGGGTTTTGTTGAAGGAGATGCCAAACTTGACGGGCGTGATGGCGAGGCCGCGTTTTTGGTAAGGATGGGTCTGGTTAAATTGCGCGATCGCCTGTTGTCGCTCGGCATAGTTGGCGTTGGCTTTGGCCTCCTGCCAGACGCGGGCAATGCGGTTATCAAACACTTCCTGCCCGTAGTGGGTGGTGTTGGTGTCGCCGCTGCCGTGGTAGAAATTGCGTTCTCGAATCAGGTCGGGAGGCAACTGGAGCGATCGCGCCACCCGATCTAGGATATCTTCGATGATTAACATGCCCTGCGGTCCCCCAAACCCCCGGAAGGCTGTGTTAGAAACTTTGTTGGTCCGGGCAATGTAGCCGCGCACCGTCATATGGGGGATGTAGTAAGCATTATCCACATGCAGCATGGCCCGCAACAACACCGGGGGCGACAGATCCAGACTCCAGCCCCCATCGGCAAATAGGGCCACATCCAGGGCCAGGAGTTTACCGTCCTGATTAAACCCAACGTTGTAGCGGCCTAAAAAGCCGTGGCGCTTACCCGTGATGATCATGTCGTGGTGTCGTCGCAGCCGCACTCGTGCCGGTTGTCCAGTTTTGTGGGCGGCTAATGCGACTGCTGCCGCCATTGGGTTGGCCTGGGATTCCTTTCCGCCAAACCCGCCCCCCATGCGTAAACAGGTGACGACAATGCGATTTTTGGGCAGCCCCAACACTTCCGCCGCGATCGCCTGAGTTTCACTGGGATGCTGCGTCGAAGCATAGATTTGCAAATTCCCTTCCAGGTCTGGAATCGCCCAACTGGTGTGAGTTTCCAGGTAAAAGTGATCCTGCCCATTCATCTCCACTTCGCCTTCCAGCACCAGGTCGGCGGATTGTAACGCCGCTGCCGCATCGCCCCGTTGGCACTGTTGGGGTTTGGTCTGAAAGTTTTCGGTGCGAATGGCCTCCTGAATCGTGAGAATCGGTGGTAATGGCTCATAGTCAACCACGACTTTTGCCGCCCCCTGACGAGCCGCATCCTCCGTTACGCCGACCACCCAGACCACAGGTTGCCCCCAATAGCTGACTTCCTCCGTGGGCAGCAGGGGTTCATCATGGACAATTACCCCTGTGTTGTTGATGCCAGGAATATCTTCAGCCGTCAGCACTGTGACCACGCCCTCAACCCGATGGGCCGGGGTGACATCAATTTGGAGAATTTTAGCTCTGGCGTAGGGAGACAGCACCGGATACAGCGACAGCATCCCCATTGGCAACCGCTGATCATCCGTGTAAACAGCCTGACCGCTGACATGGCCTGCGGCGCTTTCGTGGCTTTGACGATGTCCCGTACTCATGCCTCGACCTCCACGGATTGTTCGATACCACTCATTTCTACAAAAAACTTCTCAAACAGGTTGGCCACTAGCAATTTGCGATAGTTTGCACTCCCTCGCAGATCCGTTAGTGGAGTGAATGCCTGTTTGAGTAAGCTTTTCGCCAGTTGAATCGTGCCGGAATTCCAGGGTTTGCCGATCAGCCACTCTTCCACCGCGATCGCCCTGGCTGGAGTCGCGGCCACGCCACCGTACCCCAACCGAGCATGAACAATTTGATCGCGGGCATCCAGATCTACCACAAAGGCAGCGGCAACAATGCTGATGTCATCCGTCCCTCGTTTGCCAATCTTATAAGACTGGCTCAGACGTTTCACTGCATCGGGGGCGATCGCGCGGGGAATCCGAACTGATACAATCACTTCTCCCGGTTGCAGATCCGTCTGGCGGTAGCCTTTGAAGAAATTGGCCAGGGGAATTGTTCGGGTTTCAGTGGCGCTGGCTAACCGCAATTCGGCATCCAAAGACAGCAGCACTGGCGGCAGATCCCCAATGGGGGAGGCCGTCCCAATGTTGCCGCCCAGCGTGGCCCGATTACGAACCTGCCGCGCCGCGAACCAATGAATCATTTCATCCAAACTGGGAAAGAGGCCCCGCAGTCGATGCTCAATCTGGCTGAGGGGAACGGCAGCCCCAATCTCCACCCAATCGGATGTTTGCTCAATGCGTTGCAATTCTGTGACGGCTTCCAGCGAGATCAGAATGGGGTAGTGTTGCCGATGCCAGCTCATTTCCAGGCCCAGGTCAGTCGCACCGGCCACCAGGGTCGCCTGGGGATGAGTTTGCAGTAAGGTCAAAACCTCTGCTAACCGACGGGGCCGATAAAACTGCTGCTGGTTGCCTGCGTATATTACCGCAGGCAGTTCTACGCTGGTTTCTGCCAACTTCTGGGAGAAAGCATCGGCGGGTTGAGCTGTCGCCAGCAGCTTGGCCGCCCGCCGAATGGGTAAATAGCCTGTACAGCGACACAAATTTCCTTCGACAGTGACATCCTCCAGGGCGCGATCGTAGTATCCAGCAAACAGGCTCATGATGAAGCCAGGGGTGCAGTAGCCACACTGGGAACCGCCTGTCTGCACCATTGCCGTTTGGACGGGGTGCAGTTGACCATTGGCGATGCCTTCCACAGTGATCACCTCTCGCCCCGCGATCGCACCCAGTGGGACCAAGCAACTATTGATGGCCTGATATTGCGGCTGCCCAGCGGCGTTCGGCCCCAGCACAACCACGGTACAGGCCCCACAATCCCCATCGCCGCAACCTTCCTTCGTGCCGACCCGCCGACTCTGGCGCAGGTACTCCAACAGCGTCAGGGTGGGGGACACGTCCTTCAGGTGAACGGCTGCCCCATTTAGGGTGAACGTTAAGCAGGTTTCAGAATTGAGCGTCACAGGATTGAGCGTCACGAGGGGATAGCAAGGGTGGAATGGAAAATTTAGGCTTTTAATAGGCTTTTAACATTATTACAAGCGGGTTTGTTGTCGCGGACATTCGTGACATTGCTTTATGTTGCATACTGTATACAGTAAAATAGGTGTCAGTGGTGTTTTTAGAGATACAATTCTTCTCTTTCGGAGTAGGCCGTAGCGTTAGAGACTTTGTATAGGCTGGAAGCAGATTTACACTGCTGATTAGCCTAGGTTGGGAATTGCTGCTGACTCCAGGGGGAACCGTACCATGTCATTTCGACCGATTCTGTCCATTATGCTGACCGCGATCGCCGCTCTGGTCGTCTATCTGATGCCGATCACACCAAAGTTAGCCTGGGCGAATAATCAGGAGATGAATCAACTGGCCGTGTTAACTGCCCCGGAACCAGATACTGAGATTAATGTTTACCTCGGTCCTGGAAGTCGGGAGCAAAAGATTGGCTATGGGCTGAGTGGCGATCGCGTCACAGTGTTGGAGCAGGTCGGCAGTAACGAAGGCTATACCTGGAACCATATTCGATTTAACAATCCACCCAATGCAGAAGGCTGGGTCCGGACCGATTATCTCTCGTTTCAACTCTTGCAGATTCCACCCGTGAATACGCCTCAGATGAATCAAACCCCGGTTTCTACGAATGGGTATCTGGGAAACCAGCCCCTGCTTGAGCACCATCAAGGGCAACTCGACGGGCGATCGTTCTATGGGCAATCGCAACGGAAAGCCTCAAAACCCCTGGAAGGGATTCAGCAAACGGTGATGAATTGGTTCAACAAATTCTAAAGAGCGAAGAAAATGAAATGGTATGCCATTATTCGCCATGCCACTCAATAACCATGTAACTTCGTTGTTATTCACAGAGTCGTGATGCCGGTTGTCTTGTCATGTCTACCCGTGAGCATCACTAGAGGTCAGAAGAGGTCAGATCAAACTTATGCAAAACAACCGTTCCAGCGATTGGCAAACAAGATGCAGAACGTTTGTGGCTTTGTTACTGGTCTGGTTGAGTGTAGGATTGCTTGCGAATCTAGAGCCACAGTCTACCCCAAATTCCACATCTGCCCTTCATCCAGTCCCGCAGTTGGTTTTTATTGATGCGGCGATCGCCAACGCCCAGCCTTTCATGCCATCAGCGTCAACGCCTTTCATTGTGCTGCATCCAGCTCAGGACGGGCTTGCAATCATGACTCAAACCCTGACTCACTACCATCACCTCCAGTCTCTTCACATCATCTCCCACGGGCAGTCAGGAAGTTTACAACTCGGTTCCACGATCTTGAACCAGCAAACACTCCCGGCTTATACCGCATTACTGAGTCGATGGCGACGGGCCTTTGCCCCTGGTGCAGATATCTTGTTGTATGGCTGTGATGTCGCAAAAAATCAATCGGGCACTCAATTTGTCCAATCACTCAGTACCCTATTAGGCGTTGATGTTGCAGCTTCGACTGACGCGACGGGAGCCTTGGGAAATTGGGATTTGGAGTTTACAACCGGGCCGATTGAAACACCCCTGGTCTTTGCCAAAAATGTTTTACAACAATACAACAGCACCTTAAAACAACTATCCGTTACCAATACTGATGATCAGGGGCAGGGGTCGCTACGCTGGGCGATCGCACAATCCAATACTACCCCTGAAGATGACTTAATTGATTTGAGCCGGATGCATGGCGCGATCGCGTTGCAATCCTCGCTGCCCGAAATTACAGGCAATGTCGCCATCATTGGCAATGGGGATCTGGTGCTCAGTGGTGAAAACGCCCATCGCATTCTCACGGTGGAACAAGGCGAGGTCACGATCCAAAAGTTGACTTTTGCCCACGGCCTCGCTCAAGGCAATGTCGGCCTTAATGGGGCGGGAGGCGCGGCAGGTATGGGCGGCGGCTTATTGATTCGGGATGGCATGGTCATGTTGAATGATGTGGCTTTTGTGGATAATCAAGCGATCGGTGGCGCAGGGACTCCCCACACCCGCGACAGTGGCAGTCAAATCAGTAGCCACAAAAACAACTTTGAGGTGAATCGAGGCGCCATCATCGGCATCAATGGCATTAGTTTCAGCGATCTGGATAATCTCAACCCAGAGACCGATGAGGTAAAAATTGCCACCAACGGCAACAAATTCAACGTTAACCGGGGCGCGATCGCGAATGTAAACGGCATTGGTGTGGGTGGTATTGGCAGCATTGCCTTTGGGGGTGGGGGAGGCTTTGGCGGCTTTGGCAATGCCGGGAATGGTGGCAATGGCGGCAATGGCGGGGCCAATAGTGGCAACGGGGGCAATGGCGGGGATGGCGGCAATGGCGGCGTTGGTATCTTTGGTGGCAGAGACACCTGGGCCAGCAAAGGGGCGATCGGGACCGTTGCTTTTGGCGGCGGTGGCGGCTTCGGGGGCTTTGGCAATGCCGGGAATGGTGGCAATGGCGGCAATCCCGCCAGCATGGCCAACGGCGGCAACGGGGGCAATGGGGGGAATGGGGGATTTGGCGGCGGCGGCGGTAGTGGTGGGTTGGGGGGGGCGGGGGGAATGGCTGGCAGCGCAGGCCAACCCGGCAAGGGCGGCTTTGGTGCAGGCCACGGCGGCATGGGCTTTGGCGGCGGCGGCGGTGGCTTTGGCGGGGCAATTTTTATTCGCTCTGGTCGGCTGATCTTAAGTCACACTCGCTTTGAGGAGAATCAGGCGATCGCGGGTGCAGGCATCCATGCGGGACTGGGTAAAGGGGGTGCCATCTTCAGCATTCCCGCAACCTTAAAAGATGAGGCCAATATCACCGCCGTTCCCCAGGTTATCGCCCTCAAACAGCCCCCTGTGTTTCGGCATAACACGGCATCCCAGGCCGGCAACACACCAACCGATAACCCGGATGTGTATGGCCTGATTTCAATTCGGTAAGGTATCCTTTCGGAGCACAACTCTCATGGCAACCCACCAACTTCAAAATCTTCGTAGTTCCAGTTATGTGATTGAGCATGATGTGGCCCTGGAGAAACAGGATGCATTCCGTGAATGGCAAACGAACATTACCAAAGCGGCCAGTGAGTATGCGGGGTATCAGGCCACTGATGTTTGTCCGCCGGTAGAACAGGATGATAAGTGGTACATCATGGTGCATTTTGATTCACCCGAACATCTAAACGTTTGGTTAGACTCGGATATTCGTCACAAATTGGTAGAAATTGGGAAAACCATTTTCTCAACTAGCAAAATCACCTATTACAAAACTGGATTAGAACGCTGGTTTATACCCCATGACTCTAATCCACCAGCTTGGAAGCAAATTATGGCGACTTTGTTAGGACTCTATCCCACAGTGATGATTTTAAGTTGGTTGCAATCATTCTCTGGCATCCTTAAACCCTTTTCTCCGCCGGATGCGATGCTGATCAGCAATTTCGTCTCTATCTGCTTGCTGACCTGGATTGTGATGCCCCTGGTTGCCCGATCGCTCAAGTTTTGGCTTCAACCCACACCTCAAACGGGTGCCCAGATGCATTGGATTGGGTTGGGCCTGGTTGTATTTGCATTGATTTTGTTACGTTCGCTATTTGCGGCGATCGCTTGATCTGGCGATCGTCCTCCTGGGTTCTTTTTCATCTTTTTTAACAAGGCGGGACTAACAGGGATATTTAACGATGATGAACTAACGAGGATGAAACTCGATCACATCTCGTTTAATTTTGACATCGTAATTCCCCAGAAAATCGCTGCCCAAAAGTCCTTCGGCATAATCTCCCGCGATCGCCACATTGACATCGCGGATGGTGGCACCATCAACGGACAGCGAGCTAAGTCGGCCAACGGGCATTTCAATCGTGCGGCCATCCGCCATGATGAACCGCCCTGCACCCACAATGGGGATATTCAGAGCTTGCGCGATCGACCGAGTCACCAGGGTTCTCGATGCACCCGTATCCACCAGCATTTCATAACTGCGGCGGCCATTAAACATCACATCAATCACCGGAGTGCCACCATCACGCCGCTTGATCCGGGCTTGAAAGAAACCTCGCGTCACCGTAGGTGGCGGCGCTGATCCCCGACATAATTTGCCTAAACTGACTCGCTTCCCGGAGGATGTGATCATGTAGCAGGAATCATCCTGCGCCGTAACTGGCACCGAGTCACCCACCACACTCAATGCTGAAATGGCAATGGATACCATACCTGCGATCGCGAACAGCCGCTTAAATCCCTTCATGGCGATTGATGTCAAAAATGTATCTTCATTTTGGCGGATTTGTTGACGTTACGGCAAAAACTTTACGGATCCCTACGTCATTATTGACTGGCAGGATTGACTGGCAAAATTAGCTGGCAAAATTAACTGGCAGATCATTGCATGGGGGTTCGCACGATTATCCTGAAAGAGGAAGGAATTCTATTGGTTTGCGTTAAATTGTCATGACCCCTCATTTTGTATCTTCCGATACCCCAACCTATCTCACCACCCTATCTAAGGTGGTTGCAGCTTTTCAGGGAGAGCGCGATCGCCCATCTGCACAGGCCGTGGTAGAAGCCTTGCTGCAAGCCGAAAAAGCCGCAAAACATGACCACCTCACCTACACCCTGGAGCAATTAGCTGGTCACTGGCGATTGGTATTCACCGCCCCTCGCCATGCTCACCAAAAAGCTGGAGTCGCTCAAGGGCGTGGTTGGTATGTGCCGCAATTTGCCCCGGCCCAGATTTCTTTTAGCCCGGATGACATGGATAATGGCACTGGGGCGATCGGAAATCAAATCCAGCTAGGGCCAGTTTTATTCAAACTGAGCGGCCCGCTGAAGTATCCCGGTAAAAAGAATCTGTTGGGATTTGACTTTACCCATGCCACGTTTACCATTTTTGGCAAAACTCTTTACGATGGCCGCTTTCAATCTGGCAAAACCAAACAAGACCACTTCGAGCAGTTATCCCTCAACAAACTCCCGTTCTTTGCCTTCTTCCTGATGACCGACGAGTTGATCGCAGCCCGTGGGCGAGGCGGTGGCCTTGCGATTTGGGTCCGGGTGCCGTAGTTATTTTTTGGGTACTGACACCTGAATTGTTTCTGTGGCTTGAATCGGCTGCCCCTGGTACATCAAATCTCCATGATCGTTCGTGTTGAGGGTAACGGTGATGTTGTGCGTTCCGGGGGGCAGGCTGGGTAAGTGATACCACGCGCCATACAAGCGAGAAACTTTTTGGCCATTCACATACAAGTGGGCGTGGCCTTCATTCACACTGGTGCTTTTGGTGTTAATCCGTTCTGGTGCAAAAGTAAAATTTGTCACTTTAACTTCCAGATTCCAACCATTCATGGCATCGGGCCGCACCACTAGGTTCACGGTTGGTACTGGTTGCCCTGGCGGAACTTCAACTTTCGGGTGGGAGTGGTGTGTGGTCCCGTGAGAATGTCCGGGACTGGGCTTCATCTCATGGGATATGCCAGCAAATTGAGGTAGGACGATCGCCATCAAACCACCAGTAGCGATCAGCATATTGATCAGAGTCGCGGGAAACCGGAATACATGAGTCTGAAGCTGGGACATGATCTGTTAAAAGTCGAATGGGCGTGAATCGAATGAGGGTAATCAGTTCCAATAAAAATCCCCCTGACAGGACACGGATTTTGCGTCCTGACAGCGGGCTGTTATGCTTTTCAGCAAATAAAGCTGTAGATTGATATGATTGTGCGACAAGCCGCGATCGCCGTCAAAAGACAGGCCGTCAAACTTGGTTGCCCTTCCCAACCCCCTCACGGGTTCTGGCGTTTTGTGTAACGTCCTGCCTGCCCAGCCCCATCCACCCTGCTCTTTTTTGTGCCTATGGCTGCTTTACCCCATCATCGCCCTAAACAGTTATCGCTCGGCCCTTTAGAGCGCGAAATCCTGCATATCATTTGGGAATTGGAACCTGTCACCGTCAAGGATGTGCACGATCGCATTTTGGCTGACCCCGACCGAGAACTGGCTTACACTTCAGTCACAACCGTGTTAAACCGACTGACGAACAAAGGCTGGTTAGCTTGTGACAAACAAGGTCGCAGTTTTACCTGGCGCACGCTGGTCTCACAGGCACAGGCGAACGCGTTGCAGTCTTACGAACAGTTGAATCAGTTTTTGGCGGTGAGCAATCCTGATGTCGTGGCCGCATTTGCCGATAGCCTGGATCAAACCAGTGTGGAACAACTGGAAGCGATCGCCGCCAAATTGCGGGCCGTCCGTCAAGCCAGGGAGGAACAATAATGCATTTTCTGATGCTGCTGATAGGGCTGGTGTGCGCCTGGGGTGTTCGTGATTTGGGTGTGAGTGCTCCTGAGGTTTTGATTAGGGGGACTCTAGCAGGGCGCTGGCAAAAAACGTTGGGCTTCTTTCTGTTTTCGCCCCTGTTGCTCCTCATGACGGCGATCGCCATTGTCTGCATGGGGCCATCCGGGCGCATGGTGGGCCATTGGGAAGGCTGGTTCAGCTATGACCTGGCCATTGGGTTTTTAACCTGGGCGATCGCATCTGGAATGAAATTAGCCTGGGAAGGACACCAGACCATCCAACAGTTGCGCCAAAATCCGGCGATCGCAGTGCAGGGAAAAGCGGCTCGGTTATTGGATACCACGGCTCTCTACAGCGCCCAGGTGGGGTTTTGGCAGCCGGAACTGGTGATCAGCCAGGGGTTACTCACCCGGTTGGATGACGACCACCTCGCAGCGGTGCTCGTTCATGAATATGCCCACGCCCATTACCACGACACCTTCTGGTTTTTCTGGCTGGGCTGGTTGCGGCGGCTGACGTGCTGGCTTCCCGGTACAGAAGATCTCTGGCAAGAGTTGCTGATGCTACGAGAACTCCGCGCCGATCGCTATGCCGCCCAACAGGTTGACCCCTTAGTTCTGGCAGAAGCGCTGCTGCTAGTGGTGAGTGCGCCTATGATGTCGTCTGACTGGTGCGCGGCCTTCGGTTGGACGGGGCGCGATCGCCTCACCGAGCGGATCGATTCCCTTCTGGCTGACCCCATCCCGCAGCCCCAACCGCACTCCTGGTCGATGGTTTGGCTGTGCCTGGTCTTGTTACCCCTGGCCACAATTCCCTTTCACGCTCCCTAATAACTTAATTCCGCAAGAACTCAATCAAGATTCAATCAGGATTCAATCAAGATTCAATCAGGATTCAATCAGGAGTAGAGGATGAGCAGCGATACGACAACCGATGCGAACCCTGAAACCATTTTTCCACGGGCAAATTACCCGCTTCCCATTCCGCCCGAACCGCCCACCAATTTGATCTTTGATGATGGAGTCCCCTTGGAGAGTAATCGTCATCGCATTGCCATGAATGCCCTGATTGACTCTGTCATGGTGGCCCTGAGCGATCGCCCCAACTTTTTCGCTGGCGGCAATATGTTTGTCTACTACAGCCGCAACCAGCGCATGAATGAGGATTTTCGCGGTCCTGACTTTTTCGTGGTGCTGGATGTGGAACAGCGGGAACGGCAGGGCTGGGTCGTCTGGGAGGAAGGCGGACGCTACCCCGACGTGATTGTCGAGTTTTTGTCCCCATCCACCGCCAGAATCGACAAGGTTGATAAAAAAGACCTCTACGAACGGGTCTTTCATACCGCCGATTATTTTGTCTACGATCCGTTCGATCGCAACTCCCTGGAAGGCTGGCATCTAAATGGCTCCCAACATTACCAACCCCTCATGCCGAACGATCGCGGGTGGCTCTGGTGCGACTCTTTAAAGCTTTGGTTAGGCACCTGGGAAGGGGTGATTCAGCAGGAACCCGGAATTGGGACCTGTCACTGGCTCCGCTTCTACACCGAAGCGGGTGAACCGGTGCCCTTATCGGCAGAGTTTGCCCAACAGCAAGCCGAGACAGAACGACAACGGGCTGAACAGGAACGACAACGGGCACAGGTGGCCCAGCAACAGGCCGAACAGGAACGACAACGGGCCGAACAGGAACAACAACGGGCACAGGTGGCCCAGCAACAGGCCGAACAAGAACGACAACGGGCCGAACAGGAACGACAACGGGCTGAACGCTTGGCTGCTCGTTTACGGGAGTTGGGTTTGAATCCTGAGGAGGTTGAGTGAGGGAATGGGACAAGGGGAGGTGGGACGTGACAGTTTCAGACTTGGGAGGCATGGATGAGCAATAAGACTTTGGGATTGAGCGATCGCCTGTATGATTACCTCCAATCAGTTTCTGTGCGGGAGTCCGAGGTATTGGCAGAATTGCGACGAGAAACGGCTAATCACCCCATGAGCCAAATGCAGATCGCGCCGGAACAGGGACAGTTCATGGCGTTGCTGGTGCAATTGATAGGTGCCAAAAAAACGCTAGAAATCGGGGTGTTTACGGGATATAGTTCGCTGGTGGTGGCGCTGGCATTACCCCCCGATGGACGCATCATTGCCTGTGATGTCAGTGAGGACTATACTGCGATCGCGCAGCGTTATTGGGAAAAGGCGGGTGTGGCTGACAAGATTGATCTGCGAATTGCTCCGGCGATCGCAACATTAGATCATTTAATTGCTGACGGACATGGCAACACCTTTGACTTTGCCTTCATTGATGCCGATAAAAGTAACTACGATCATTACTATGAACAATCGCTGCAATTGATTCGCCCGGGTGGATTAATTGCCATTGACAATGTGCTGTGGTCAGGAGATGTGGCAGACCCAGCCGTAACAGACAATCGTACTGAAAAGATTCGCGCTTTAAACCAAAAATTACACCAGGACGATCGCATTTCCCTGAGCCTGGTTCCCATCGCCGATGGATTAACTCTGGCCATGAAGCGGTAGCAACTCAGGAAATACGAAAAATGGCTTCTGCAGTTGATTTCAGCGCACTACCCGCATCGGCTAGAGCTTGCGCCAGAGGCTGATGAGTTTGGAGAAAAACCCTGGCACAGTTACGTCCTGGCATTCCTGAAATGGAGCCGCCGGGATGGGTCCCCGCTCCCGTCAGAAACAACCCTTCAATCGGAGTTTTGTAGTTTGCCAGTTCTGGCAACGGACGGAAAAACATCATTTGATCAAAGGTCATATCCAGATGATAATAGTTGCCTTTAGATACACCAATGCGATTCTCTAATTCGGGTGGGCTTTCAACGCGGCGGGCAATGATGGCCGATTTCACATTGGGGGCATAATCCGCCAGTTTATCCAGCACGCGATCGGCCACCGAATGTTTCAATTCTTCCGTCCAGCCAGTGCCTTTGAGGCCCGTTCCCTCCGCTCCGGCAATTTGATAGGGCGCAAAGAATTCAATCCACAAAGTATGACAACCCGGTGGAGCCATTGACGGGTCGCGCATCGTGGGCACCACGACATACATCGACGGATCATCCAGAGGAATGCGGCCAATTTCTGGTTCCGTGTGGGCCAGTTCTACCTGAGTGACGGAATCAGCAATTAACACGGAGCCAATCAAGTAATCATCTTGATGGTTATGATGCTCAAACCGGGGAGCTTCTGACAGAGCGCAATCAATTTTGAGAATGGCTTCATTGTGGTTGATGATGCGACGAGCAACGCGATCGCGCAGTTGAGCATTCGCCGCATCCACATCACCCGAATCCACCAGTTGCAGGAACAACCGCTGGGCATCCAGGCTAGAAATCACGCCCTTTGTGGCCCGATATTCCTGCCCATTGCGGGTACGCACGCCCACCGCCCGCCCATCATCCACCAGCACCTTCTGTACAGGTTGCTCCGTCAAAATTTCTCCGCCTAACGCCTGCACACAACGCACCAGCGCATCCGTTAACGCGCCTGTGCCACCTTGAGGCCGCGCCATCCCCGGATGGTGCCGTAGAGACATCATAATGGAGCCAACCGCCATATTTTTCTGCGAGGGTGGGGTACTCAGTTCTGCGGCTAATCGAGCCAGCGGCGCTTTGAGGAATTCTTCATCGAAATATTCATTGATCACATCAAGGGGACTGGTGAACATGGTGCGAAACAAATCTAAGGTTTCATCCACCGAACCCAAAAACGAGAAAACGTCTTTTAGCTTGGTGCGATCGTAATTACCCGCCATGTCTAAGATTGACTTCGGCGGCGCATTAAACATAGGGGTGAGCATCCCAATCACCCGCTCCCAAAAATCAATAAACTCGGCATATTTCGCGGCATCACGGGGACTATACCGGGCAATTTCGGCGCAGGTCTTTTCTACCGAGCGGTGGGCCAAAAAATATTTGCCATCAGGATGGGGGCAAAAAACAACGGGGTCACAAAACAGATACTCTAACCCGTACTTGCCCAGTTCCAATTCCTGAATCACAGGACCCAGATGCACAAAAATATGATCGATCGCGCAGGGGTTAAACCTGAACCCTGGAGCCTCATCTGGTAACAATTCCTCGGTCGTTGCGGCCCCACCCGGAAAGGCATTTTTCTCAAGCAATCGCACTGAGTAACCCGCTTTCAGCAAGTAGGCGGCACACACTAAAGCATTGTGTCCAGCGCCGATCAAAATGACATCCGTGGTGTTCATAACTGTTTTTATCGATCCATGAGGGGTTCTACCTGGTGTGCGATTAAGGCTTCCAGGCTGAGAGTTTCAACACTCCACGATCGCGGTGCAGCGGCAGTGGGACGAGCTAAATAAATCTGCTGAATGGGCACTTCGGTTTCTACAGTGCGCTGACCGCGATCGTCACTCTGGAGGAGCAGAATGATCAATGCATCCAGGGGTTGATGCTCCAGGGTAGGCAAGTCGTGGTCATCCGGCGCATGAAATAGCGTGGCAACACAACGGATGGGTGCGGGCAGCGCGGCCAGATCGCCAGCCTGAACTGAAGCGAAATCAGACTGGGCGGGAGTGGCGATCGCCACATGCATCACCTGACCATCCCCATCGAAATAACAACATAGGGGCTGACGCACAGCATGACTCAGCATCGCCAAATGGTGAGCAAACTCAAGGGTGATCAATTCCCGACGCGACAGCCGCACCTCGTACAATTGTTCAAGTTGCCGTAGCTGGCTGGGTTGTAGCCCTCGTAAGTGACCAGACACCGTTCCCATGTTGGTTTACTGATTCTGGTTGGTGGAGTCTGAAAGGGCTTCATCGGTAGCATCTGCCGCTTCAGGGTTGGGAGCATTCGCCGTTGGAATATCTGTGGCGTAAGGCTCAGATGTGCTGGGAATATGCCATTCTGCCGAACTAGACCCCGTGCTGCCAGCCGCATTCGGCCCTTCTCCAGCCGCCGCATTTTTCGCTTCTTGCAGAGAAATTTCAGGATTAGAATTGGTGGCGGCAGTCCTGGCACCAGGGTTATCGGCCACTTCCTCTAACTGCTTTTTCGTTGCTTCAGATGTTTCGTTTGCCATGAATAATTTTTCCTACTCAAGATAGTTGAAGGGATTGTTGCTGTAACCGATTAGATAACCAGGAAGAACCTTTCGCAATGCAATTGCCACAAATGTCACCGTAGCGATCGCCGTTGGCATTACAGGCGATTACTCTAGCATCTTGCATTTGGAATGCTTCATCACAAACGTAACACTGGCAAGACTTTGAAGATTTTTTACACTCAATCTGCAACTGAATTAAACCCTTGGTAAATAAGCTATCAAGCATAATTAGAACTCCTCATCGGGTACTCTATAAAACTTGATTTGAGTGTTATGAAGCAACTATCCAAGGTATTAAATAGTTTTCAGTAAGAGGTTCTGAGGAGTTTGGCCGCCAACACTACTGCAAGTAAAGGCCGACCTCAACTTTACAAGGTGTCACAAGCGTATGTGACCAGAGGACCAACGGCACCCCACCGCAGGATGCCGTCTCTTTCAGTTGCAGATTAATAGCGATTCGTTGTGCGATCGCTGACGGAGGGATCGCGGTAAGCGGTCCGTTCTTCGGGCTTTTTAGCCAATCCGGCCAATCCGGCCAGCCCTAACAAGCCTAGCCACCCCCAGTCAAAATCGCGATCGCTTTCCGTGGCAACACCCTGCCCAGTGGTGTTGTAGTTCGTAGTGCCAGGAGCGGTCGTGGTCGTGCCCGTAGTGCCGGGAGCGGTTGTGGTGCCCGTGGTGCCCGTGGTGCCCGTGGTGCCTGCTCCGGTCGTCCCGGTCGTCGTATCGGTGGTGCCCGTCGTGCCAGTCGTGCCAGTCGTGCCGATGCCTGTGGTATCGGTGCCAGTCGTGCCCGTCGTACCAGTCGTGCCAGTCGTGCCAGTCGTGCCTGTGCCCGTGGTATCGGTGGTGCCCGTTCCAGTCGTGCCTGTGGTGCCCGTAGTGCCTGTGGTGCCTGTGGTGCCCGTAGTGCCAGTCGTGCCCGTGGTGTCAGGAGAGGTGGTTCCAGGAGTAGTCGTGGTGCCCGCAGTCCCAGGAGCGGTGGTGGTTTGAGCTGAGACAGATGAGATCCCAGCCAGAGTGGCGAAGCTCATCGCGCAAGCGCCTGCCCAAAAAATTTTTGTCAAATTTGTGTATTTCATGACGTTCTCCTATCTTCTCGTTCACGATAACGAGTGGATGCATGGTAAACGTCCTTCTTCAGCAACGATTCTTGATTAAGTTGTGATGTTAACCTGGATACTTCACCCCGCGATCGCAGTCAGTTGTCTGGCCTGTTGGCGGGTAGGAACCTGAATGATGAACGTTGTCCCAACTCCAGGAGTGGAATGGCAAGTCAGCATCCCGCCATGTTTTTCAGTAATAATCTCATAGCTAATCGACATCCCCATGCCAGTACCCTTGCCGATCGGTTTTGTGGTGTAGAAGGGGTCGAAAATGCGATTTCTGATGGGTTCTGGCATTCCGGTACCGTTGTCTGCGATCGCAATTTGAATCCAATCCGTTCCAATTGATTGTGTCTCAATGGTGATGCTGGGGGCGTAGGGCGGGTCAGAGGGTGCCCTTGAGGCAAGACTACGAGTGGCTAACCCGTCTTCCAGGGCATCGATCGCATTCACGAGGATATTCATAAACACCTGGTTCAATTGTCCGGCGTAACATTCGATTAGCGGCAGAGTGCCGTAATGTTTGAGAATTTTGATCTCGACGCGATCGTGGCGAGCCTTGAGGCGATTTTGCAGAATCATTAATGTGCTATCAATACCATCATGAATATTCACCTCTTTTTTCTCGGCTTCATCCATGCGGGAGAAGGTCCGCAAAGAGGCCACGATGGTTTGAATGCGATCGGCTCCCACCTTCATGGAGTTAAGCAACTTCACCAGATCTTCCTTCAAAAACTCCAGATCAATCGCTTCAATTTCAGCCAGGATTTCTGGTATTGGTGCGGGATAGTGCTGCTGATACAGGTCTAGCAAACTCAGCAAATCTTTAATGTAATCATTGGCATGGGAAAGATTGCCGTAGATGAAATTGACTGGATTGTTGATTTCGTGGGCCACACCCGCGACTAATTGACCGAGGCTCGACATTTTCTCACTCTGAATCATCTGCATCTGGGTGCGTTGCAGTTCCAGCAGGGCATCGGCTAATGCTTGCGCTCGTTGTTGGCTTTCGGTGTATAGGGTGGCCTGGTTAAGGGCGATCGCGAGTTGGGCGGCCACGGCTTGCACTAACTCCACCTCGTGGTCAGTCCAGGGTTGGATTTGACAACGAGTTGCCGCGATTAATCCAAGTTGTCCGTTTTGCAATAGAATCCGCACTTGAATCACCGATTTTGCCCCAATACTTTGCAGGTAGGCTCGATGAATAGGTTCAGGATAGCGGTCAACCTCATCAATGCGAACAATGCCCTCAGTCATCAAAGTTTCTTCAATCGGTCCGACGAGTGCGGCGGGATGAGTACTCATTGCCTGGGGCATGGAGTTTGCGGTTTCAACCGCTTGGACAATCTCCCACATGGGCGGATCGGCATCTGGTAAGAACCAGATTAGCCCACAAAAATCGAGTTTGAGTCGTTGATAAATGGCTTGTAAGGCACTGTCGATAATTGTTGTTTGGTCGAGAGAATTGCGAATTTGATTGGTCAATTGATTGAGTAAAGCCTGACGATCGGCGTAGTTACGGAGCGTCATTTCGGCAGCTTTGCGATCGCGGATGTCACGGGTAATCGTGGCAATCCCTAACGGTTCTCCTGTTTGGGGATCTTGGGCCACAAATATTGTGTGGTCCGTTGGAATCGCTTCGCCCGTCCCAAAATGCTGAAAGCGGATCTCACCCTGCCATGATCCTTGCTGACGGACAGTAGGCAAAATTTGTTGTTCCAGGATTGGCACATCTGCGGGCAGGAAATAGTCGCTAATGCCCCTTGCTGTAGCGGCTTCCATGTCTTTTAAGCCCACCAGTTTTTGGCCAGCCGTGTTGAGAAACAAAGGCTGGCCTGCCATATTGGCGATGCCAATAAAATCACTACTGGCTTCAATAATCGCAATCAGGCGTTTTTGCTCTAACTCAACGGCTTTGCGCTCAGTTACATCTCTAACCGAAGCCAGGGCATGGGGTTTCCCGTTGTAGAGACACAATGAACCGGTCACTTCGATGTCGATGATAGAGCCATCTTTGCAAACATCGCGGGTTTCGACCCGGAAGATGCCGCCAGCCCGCACCGTATTCAAAAACTCCTGGAAAACGGCATGATCATCCGGGTGAATGTATTGCGTGGGATGAAGCTGAATAAATTCTTCGTAGGAATAACCCAGCATTGATGCGGCCACAGCATTGGCCTGAATCGTTTGTCCGGTTTCCAGATCTGTGACAATGACACCATCGCTGGTCGCTTCAAAAATGGCCCGATATTGTGCTTCTTTTTGGCGTAAGGCTTCTTCTGCTTGTTTGCGATCGCTGGCATCCACACCTAACCCAATGAGGCCAACCGTGTTGCCTTGCTCATCCCGCACTTTTGCTTTCAAAATTTCTAAATGATGCAGAGTGCCATCCACGAAGGGCAAAATTTCCTCAGAAGCATGGGGAGTCTCTTGAGCATGGCAAGCCGCATCCGAAGCCATACAATTCTGGGAAGCTTCTTCTCCTAAAATCTCTTTGTAATGGCTGGCCGCCAAAAATTGAGCCTCAGAAATACCGACATCTTCGCAGAAGGTGCGGTTTACAACCTGCATCTTGCCGCGGTTATCTGTCATCCAAATCCAGATGGGAGCATTATCGAGGATGGCTCGCAGAGTGCGCTTCTGAGTAGCCAGGAGTGCTTCTGCCTGCTTGCGCTCTGTAATGTCTCGGGCAAACCCAATCACGTTGGGCGTGGTAATATCGCTGTTTTGGAGCAGCGCGATACTGGTGGTGTGCCAGGAAATAGTGCCGTCTTGATGCAAGGCGCGGTATTCAATTCCGGTTTGCTTTTCACCCGTAGTTAATAATGTCATCAATGCAGCCTGACAGATGCCCACGTCGTCAGGGTGGACGAGGGGCATAAAATGCTGACCCTGTAACTCTTCTGGTGCATACCCAAAATAGTCCCGGAAGTTAGGAGACACATAGGAAAATTTGCCCTCGGCGGTCATTTGGAAAATCATGTCAAAGGCACTTTCGATGATGCCACGGAAGCGCATT
Source organism: Leptolyngbyaceae cyanobacterium bins.349 (assembly GCA_033764685.1). GTDB lineage: Bacteria > Cyanobacteriota > Cyanobacteriia > Leptolyngbyales > Leptolyngbyaceae > JSC-12. The sequence goes on along the minus strand of JANRIS010000019.1, from coordinate 72,948 downwards.
TCGCTTTCCGCCAGGGCATATTCGGTGGCTTTGCGATCGCTCACATCGCGGGCCGAGGCATACATCATGGCCTGTTCCACGATCGGTACAACCTGCCATTGCAACCAGCGCACCGAACCATCCTTACCGATGTAGCGATTTTCAAAGGAAAGGGTATTGACTCCCTGGGTAATTTTTTCCGCTTCTGCCAGGGTGGCCGCTCGATCTTCAGGATGCACAAATTCAATAAAAGGTTTGGCCTGTAGTTCTGCCAGCGAAAAACCTAGAGTTACTGCCCATTGAGGATTCAGTTGCTTAAAAAATCCATCAAATCCAATTAAACACATTAAATCTTGGGAAATATCAAAAAAGCGATCGCGCGCAATCAAGCGGGCGATCGCTTCATCTAATTCCACCGTTCGCTGTTCCAGAGTCTGGCTGAGTTTTTGCACCGCGATCTCAGCTTGTTTACGACGAGTCACATCCATCAAAATCCCACTCCAAAGAATCTCGCCATTGGGCAGGGATTCGGGTTGTGAGGCGGCCTCAATCCAAACTGTTGCGGTTGCACTGGCCTGAAAGCGTCCTTCCCATTTCCAGGGGGTGAGGGTTTTGGCTGAATGCATGACCGATGCCTCAAAAGCGGCGCGATCGTCGGGATGAAGGCGGCCAATCAAACAATTTGCGTCAGCCAGCAGAGCCTCAGCTTCAATCTGAAACACCGTTTGACAACCAGCACTAACATAAGGAAATGACATCGTACCATCCGTCGCCAGACGAAACTGGTAAATCATGCCGGGTATAGTATCGAGCAGCTTGGAGCAAGACCCATTGGCCGTGTTTGCGGCGGTTGATTTTTGAGTCGAGGCTGATGGTGATAAATGCTGTTGCGCTGACATAAAAGCTCGTCTCTGGGGGATGGGCAAACTTCACCTAGAATGCCCCTGACTCAAGGACGACTAACAGCCAAGCAAAACCAGATCAGCATTACCATAGGGTGCTGTTAGCGATCGCTGAATTTTGCTTTAGAATAGCGAGACTGGCTTTCTGCTCAATGGTTAAGCCGTGACTCTTGCCTTTTATCTGCAACTGGCCGACCAATTAAATACCAACGCTGTCGTTGTCGCAACGGTAATTCAGATTCGTGGCTCCGTTCCTCGTGAAGTGGGCGCAAAAATGATGATTTGGGCGGAGGCTCAAACCAGTGGCACGATTGGCGGGGGAGCCGGGGAAGCAAAAGTGATTCAAACCGCCCAACAGGTTCTCATCACTGGCGAAAAACAGTTCGTTGAGATTGATCTTTCGGGAGTGACCCACCGCGAGACTCAGGGGATTTGTGGCGGGTTGATGACGCTCTGGTTAGAGCGCTGGCAGGGAGAAAGTGCCCGCCACCTGACGCAGCAAATCATTGCGCGCCTCCGGGCTGGCCGAGCAGTAACCCTTATTACGCCTCTAGACCAGACGCGATCGCCCTTTATTCACTCCTCCCCTCATCCTCCACCCCCCTCACCCAGCCCCTTTGACTTCACCGAAATCCTCCAACCCCCTCCCACTTTATTGATCGTGGGCGCGGGTCACTGTGGCAGGCAATTAGCCAAAGTCGCAGATTTAGTAGGGTTTCAGGTCATGGTGCAGGACGATCGCCCAGAGTGGGCCAATGCCAGCTACTACCCTCAGGTGGCGCAGGTTTTTACTGCCGCGATCGCTGATGTGGTCACTCAACTTGCTGATCACACACAGCTTTATGCCGCTCTGGTGACACGCGGTTATGGGTACGACCTGGCAGCATTAAAGGCTTTGTTACAACGCGAAGTTCCCTGCCAGTACATCGGCATGATCGGCAGTCAGAAGCGAGTACACCAGGTATTTGAGGCGGTGGCAGAAGCAGGATTTACAGCCGCCCAATTGCAGACGGTCCATGCGCCAATTGGTCTGGATATTGGCGCATTAACCCCTGAAGAAATTGCCATTAGCATCACGGCTGAATTAATTCTGGTGCGACGAGGGGGAACGGGTCGCCCTCTTTCAACATGTTAGAAACTTACTCTGGAGATTCTTCAATGATTTCTGCTGGAGCCGGGTTAAGCGGGTCATCCGAAGCAGCAGGCACATCGGTCAAGGGAGCCGCTTTCGCCGCAGAGTCTTCAGGAGAATCTTCGACGGGTTGGGTGGATTGTCCGCCAGGTTGAGCGTGAGGCAACGTTGAGTTTACCCGTTGTCCTTCAGTCATTTCAGGATTGATTGCCATAGTGTGAATTAATTAGTGTTAATTTAACAGCTTAGGCATTTTTTAGAAGGGATCCATCTGCCCCAAGGTGAGTTATTCGGTGGAGTTAAGTTTGACGTTGATAGGCCAATGCGCCCATCACGTAAGTGGCATGAGTGGCGCGATCGTCTCCCAAAATCACTAGAGCAAACACTTTTTCGGCCAGTTCTTCCAGGGAATGGGCGATCGCCGTAGGAGTGCGAAAGGCCATCAGGGGCGTGGCTTGCAGATCAAGTACGACAAAATCCGCTTCTTTACCCACATCAAAATTGCCCAATTTGTCATCCAGGTAAAGCGCTTGAGCGCCGCCCAGGGTTGCCAGAAACAGAGCTTTGAAGGGAGACAGTTTTTGGCGTTGTAGTTGCACGACTTTGTAAGCTTCGTGGGCGGTGTGTAACATCGAAAAGCTAGTGCCACCGCCCACATCCGTCCCTAAACCAACGTGGACAGGATATTCGGTAGATTTGGCCTGCATCAATTTGAACAATCCACTCCCCAGAAACAGGTTTGAGGTGGGACAGAAAGCGATCGCGGCCTTCGCGGCTGACAAGCGCTGAAATTCGTCATCCCGCAACTGCACGCCGTGAGCAAATACAGAGCGCGATCGCACCAGCCCCACCTGGTCATACACATCTAAATAGCCCTGGCTAGCGGGAAACAACTGGGCCACCAACTCGACTTCGTTGATATTTTCTGACAGATGCGTGTGCAAATACACATCGGGAAACTCTTCTAACAGTTTGCCTGCTAACCGCAGTTGGGCATCGGTGGAAGTGACCGCAAACCGGGGTGTGACGGCATATAATAAGCGTCCATTCTGGTGCCATTTCTGAATCAGTTCTTTGCTCTCCTGATAAGAACTTGCGGCAGTATCGGTGAGATAATCAGGCGCATTTCGATCCATCATCACTTTTCCCGCAATCATGCGGAGATTTCGCTGTTGCGCGGCCTCAAAAAAAGCCTCAACCGATTGTCGATGCACCGTGGCAAACACCAAAGCGGTTGTCGTGCCATTTTTGAGTAATTCATCTAAAAATATCGTGGCGACTTGATCGGCATAGGTTTTTTCACAAAATTTGCGCTCAATTGGAAACGTGTATTTATTCAACCACTCCAATAACTGCTCCCCATAAGAGGCCAGCACTTCTACTTGGGGAAAATGAATATGGGTGTCGATAAATCCTGGCAGAATCAGGCGATCGCGATACTCGGTGAGGGGAATGTTAGCGTAGCGATCGCGCAGTTCTGCGTAATGTCCGAGTTCCTTAACTTTGCCATCTTCTAAAATCAGCAACCCGTCAGCGAAATAACGCACACATTCGGCTTCTGGTACAAAAAATGGATCGGCAATGAAATCTAGAAATGCACTGCGAAAGGCTTTGATTCCCACAATCTACTCAGGCTTAAGGGTGAACGAATACTCAATATTGGCCAACAACCAATGCCCCTGATTCTACACTCATCGACCACTTGTTCACTCACTCGGCGTTGCAGACTCCAATCCCCAACCCAGACGAGTCGGTTGCTGATAGATCCGCTTCAGCGTGTTGATATCTCGGTCTGAGATGGGGGCAGGATGGCGAACCTGAGCGAAGTAGAGCGCATCGGTTTGTTGCGTACTATGGCCCCAGATGCCAAGGGCATGGCCCAGTTCATGGCGGGCGGCAGCTTGCAAATACTCTACCGCCTGGTCAGGCCGGATGGAAATTTGCATCCGATGCGCCAGCAGGGCACCAGTGGCATTATTTGGCTTTTGGTTTGGCTTTTGGTTTGGCTTTTGGGCGTAGAATTCGTAGCGCGTTTCGGCAGAGCGGGCGCGGGGAATCGGTAAGCGGCGATCGCCCGTTTCGCTGCGGGGTTCTAGTCGTAGGGGCAGGGCAGACCGCTGAATCGTAATGTCGGCGGCTTGAGGCTGCTCCACCAGAGTCAATGGTAATAAGGCGTTCCATTCTTGCACCGCGCGTTGCACAGCCCCGATCCAGCCCTGTGCCCGTCGAGTCAGAAAGGGGTTGGCCTGATCGGCGGGGGTGACGGGTTGAATGTAGACCGTGACGGGAAAGGATGACCAAACAAGCGCTCCCACCAGAGTCGATTGCACTTGGTCGGCGTAATCCCCGGCGGTATTAGGGGGGCGCTGGGCCAGGGTGGGCGGCAACGGATGGGGGCGAGGGGGCGGTAGGCTTGAAAGTGCCTGTTCAATGGCTGAGGGAGTTGGGGCAACTGCGCCTGGTTTGGGAGTGGCCCACGGTTGAGAGGATACTATCCATAAAAATATCCCAACAAAAACCGCGATCGCACGCATCAGGCGCGATCGCGGTTTGACTTTAAATTGAAATCGCCACATGGGAATCAATGCCAACGGGTACCCAAAATCCCCATCAACCTACCGAGGCAACCAGTTGGCGCTGAGAATCACGGTCAACCCCATGAAAAACACAGTCAACACCCAGGTCACTCGATTCAGAGTCAACTCGGCGCTTTTAGTACTGGTAAACAGTTGAGCCTGTCCACCCAGGCTACCCAGGCCATCCCCTTTCGGGCTGTGCAGTAAGACCACGATTACCAGGCCCAGGGCGGCAAGAGTCCAGATTACTTTGAGAACCAGCATCAACGTCATAATAACTTGCAGTTTGAAGGTGGAAGTGAAGGGCGCGATCGCGGATCAAAAGCAGCTAAGGAATGAGAATTAAATAACCTGTAATTTTCGTAGGATGGGCATCTTGCCCGTCCAGGCGGGCGATACACTCACCCCACAGGTGATTAAATCCACAATCTTAACTCAAATAGCTAACGCAGAATCGCTCCTGTTCTAGTCTAGAAGCAAATGCGGTTTATCGCACCAGTTTAACCGGGGTCCGAGCGGGATTCACCCCAAACTCTACAGGCAGAAACATGGAACGTCCGGTCATTTCTGGCGGTTGCGGCAGTTTGAGAATTTCCAGGATCGTGGGGGCAATGTCAGCCAGCCGACCATCCGATCGCAGGCGCACTTCCGTCCCATGACCGGGAATTTTCACGCCTTCCCCTTCCACCAAAATGAACGGCACCGGATTGGTGGTGTGGGCAGTCCAGGGATTGCCATTTTCGTCCCACATGGCTTCTGCATTCCCGTGATCGGCAATGATGATGGCCGTACCACCCGCCCGGATAATGCCTTCTAACAAGCGGCCCAGGCATTGATCAACTGTTTCTAATGCCACAACCGTAGCATCCATTTTGCCTGTGTGACCCACCATGTCAGGATTCGCATAGTTGATCACCACCATGGAGTAAATCCGCTTTTCGATCGCCGCGATCGCGATATCCGTGACCGCCGCCGCAGACATCGCCGGGGCGCGATCGTAAGTCGCCACCTGGGGGCTGGGAACGAGCTCCCGGTCTTCCCCAGCCAAGGGTTCTTCAATGCCTCCATTAAAAAAGTAGGTGACATGGGCGTACTTCTCGGTTTCGGCACAACGAAACTGGCGGAGGCCGTGTTGGGCAATCACTTCACCCAAAATGTTATTCAAATTTTGCGGCTCAAAGGCCACTGCAACAGATAACGATGGATCGTATTGCGTGAACGAGGCAAAGGCGAGGGGTTCGATGCGTTGACGGTCAAACCCTGTGAAATGGGGATCAACAAATGCCTGGGTTAATTGACGGGCGCGGTCTGGACGGAAATTGAAGAAAATCATGCCATCGTCTGGTTCAACGGCCCCGGCGGCAATGCGAGTCGGCAAGATAAACTCATCATTAATCTCGACATCGTAGGAAGCCTGGATCACTTCCAGGGCCGATCGCCCATCTCCAGGTCCATCCTGCGTCATCACGTCATAGGCTTTTTGTACCCGATCCCAGCGGCGATCGCGATCCATACTGTAGTAGCGCCCACTCACCGTCACGATCCGGCCCACCCCCACCTGGTCAATATATTCCACCAGTTGCTTTACATAGCCTTTGCCAGAGTCGGGTAGAGTGTCGCGCCCATCGGTCACCACATGAATGCAAACATCGGTCAATTGCTGATCTTTGGCGAGATCCAGCAAGCCAAACAAATGGGTGAGATGGGAATGCACACCACCATCCGAACACAAGCCCACCAGATGAAGTTTGCCATGACGTTGTTTCACTTCTTGGCAAAGCGTCACCAGCGCAGCATTGCTCAACAGCGTCCCATCTTCCACCGCATCGGAAATGCGGACCAACTCTTGAGGCACAACTCGTCCAGCGCCAATATTTAAGTGTCCGACTTCTGAGTTGCCCATTTGGCCGTCCGGCAGGCCAACATCCTTGCCGGAGGTGCGAATGGTGGTGTGGGGGTAAGCCTGCCACAGGCTGTCGATTACCGGTGTTTTGGCTGCCATAATGGCATTACCGCTGGCATCTTCACGATACCCCCAGCCATCCAGGATAATTAGCACTACAGGAGAGACAGGCGCTTGCGCCATACAAACTAGCCCTTCCAAAGTAATTTCTACGAAATCATAGCATTGTGATCGACTTCACAGGGTTAACCGGAAGACTTGACTCCGAAAATGTCATCAGTCTGTGACTCTAACAAACTGAATTCCGTAATTTTACGGTTTGGAGGCATCCAAGAATTACTTGCCGATCATCGGCCAGAAGACGGTGCGATGGTGTTGAAACATCAAAAAAATGGGACGCTCAACCAGCGCCCCACCCATAACCACAACGAAAGGAAATCGAATACCTTAAACCAGACTACTTCCGCATGTCTTTTGCCATGCTACGGAACATATCCAGACTGGAATCGGATTTACGACGTTCGGCTACCTGAGCATCGGTCGGCACGGAGCCATTAGCAGAACCATTGGAGGAACTATTGGGACTGGTGGATGGTGTGGAGGTCACTATAGACCCCATCGACACTTTAGGCACCTGAGTTCCCAGGTCACGGTTACTCATGTTCATTGAGGAAATTTCTTTCTCCATTTCCATTTCCTCGTTGTTCACTGTTTTTGGAAATGTCCGCCGTACTTTCTTGGATGTTCTCATGTAGTTGAGATCACCATAGGTCCGAGCATCATCCATCTCCAGGTAATAAGCCTTACCATTTTCACGAGGCTGATTAGCACTTTGCTGATCCGTCTCTTCGTTATTGCGTTTGCCCCCAAACAACCCCTTGAATAATCCAGCCACGATCGCGTCTCCCTCTGTTACTGTTGCAATCTGTAAACGATTATTACTGAATTATAACGGTGAAGCGGGACAGGTGAAAGAGTAAATGCCCAGGAAAGAAGGCTAGGTTCAGGTTAAGCGAGCAGTGCAGACGGCGATCGCTTCAACCTCAAGGGGGCGCTGATTAGCCAGGGGACGCTGATTAATGGGCTGGCTTTATGGTGATAGTTACTATAATTGAAGTGGTTGTAATCGGGGGCCTCCCACTTTTGTCACCCTCACCCTAAATCCCTCTCCCAGAGCGGGAGAGGGACTTTGAATCTGGCTCCCCTTCTCCTATTTTGGGCTACCGTGTACACAAATCTCGACTCCATCCAAAGACTCTACCGGGGGACTTTCCCCCGCCCCCCCGCTTTGTGGGGTCCTCACTCCCCCACACCCCCCGCAAGGGATTCGTTCTCTTCGCACGATGCTGGGGTTCAGTGGGTCAATTGAGTTGAACCACAGCCTTTGGCAATCCCCGGCACCACTTTTCTGGAGGGGGTGTGGGGGACGCAGCCGTCCTCCACTTCGGGGGTTTGGGGGGCTGCCCCCAAGCAGAAGATGTTGGGTTTGATTCAGAGTAGAGCGTAATCTCAGGACTTGGGTATACAAGGTAGCCTATTTGGGGAGAAGGGGTTGGGGGATGAGGGCAATTCTGCAAAATTGGGATGCACTCTTGTAATCTCACTCAAAGGTTGATTTATGACAACTCCAACGCAACTGCCGATTCCTCAATTTTTTCAACCGGAGCGGGTAGGTGAGGTGTGGCGGGTCCCCTACCAGCAACGGGCCGCAGAGGCGATCGCGTGGGCCAACCAATATGCCATTCCGCCCGCCGCGACAGACACTAAGCGAGTTTGTTTGCTGGCGATCGATGTGCAAAATACGTTTTGCATTCCTGAGTTTGAGTTGTTTGTGGGGGGGCGATCGGGGCAGGGTGCCGTTGAAGATAATGTGCGGCTGTGCGAGTTTATCTACCGCAATCTGGCTGTGATTACTGAGATTACTCCCACGCTGGATACTCACACGGCGATTCAAATTTTCCATCCCATTTTTTGGGTAAATGAAGCCGGAGCACATCCCACCCCAACGGCCACCCTGATTTCGTTTGAAGCAGTCAAGCAGGGCCAGTGGCGGGTGAATCCGGCGATCGCGCCTAGCCTGGGTCGTGATTATGCTGACCTGCAACAACACGCCCTGCATTACACCCAACAACTCACACAAGATGGCAAATATCCCCTCACCATCTGGCCCTATCATTCCATGCTGGGCGGCATTGGTCACGCGCTGGTGTCGGCGGTGGAGGAGGCGATGTTTTTTCATAGCATTGCCCGCAGCAGTCAGACTTGTTTTGAACTGAAGGGCAATAATCCCCTGACGGAAAACTACTCAGTGTTGCGGCCAGAGGTGCTGGCAGGAGCAAATCAAGCTGCGATCGCCCAAAAAAATTCCTCCCTGATTCAAAAACTCCTGGCCTTTGATGGGGTGATTGTGGCGGGTCAGGCCAAAAGTCATTGCGTGGCCTGGACGATTGCCGATTTGCTGACCGAAATTCAGGCGGTTGATCCGGCCTTAGCGCAAAAAGTTTACCTACTGGAAGACTGCACCTCGCCTGTGGTGGTGCCGGATGTGGTGGACTTTACCGAGCAGGCGGAGGCGGCATTTCAGCGGTTTGCGGCGGCGGGGATGCATCGGGTCAAGTCTACGATCCCTATGTCGGAATGGGACGGCTTGCAGACGTAACGTTAAGGCGCGATCGCCCGTGCCTGCTCCAGAAATTCGGTGGGGAAGGGGGCGATCGCAGCCGTTTCCGTGTTTTGCAACAGAATAGTAAATGCCCCAGCCCCTAAGCTCGATTGGGGAAACAAACGGTAGCAGGGATGGGAGGTCAGGTGGGATTGGTAAGGATGGAGGTGCGGAATGGGGACGGGTTGAAATTGGGGGAAGCGATCAAGAAACCATTCGGCCACCTGTTCATTTTCTTCAGGAGAGTAGGTGCAGGTCATGTAGGCAAGGTAGCCCCGTCCGGCGACGAGTTGGGCGGAGTTTGCCAAAATTCGTTTTTGCCGATTGGCGTTGTTATTAATCGTGACAGGATGAAAACAACCGGGCGCTTTGCCCCCTTTGGCGATGAGCGACTGCCCTGTGCAAGGAGCATCAACAATCACAACCTGAGCTGACTGGGGAATGCGGGCGGCTAAAACCTGAGCATCCAGATTCGTGATCCAGGCGGGGCGGATCTGGCAGCGTTTGAGATTAGACAGGAGCGCCCCAATCCGTTTACCGATGACTTCATTGCTGATTAAAACTTCGGGCTGCAAGGCTCTCCAGGCGAAGATGCTTTTGCCTCCCGGAGCGGCACATACGTCAATGATGGAGTTGGCTGGAGCCGGAATGGTTAAGAGGGTAGAGACGGCAAAGATCGACGAGAAATCCAGACAATAAAAAGCGCCCTGGTCATGCAGGGGATGTTTACCGGGTTGCTGGCCAAAAGCGAGGCGATCGCACCATTCCGGTTGCCAGGGAAGGGGCACTTCGATCGGAAAGGGAGATGTTTCGGGTTTGGGCTGACACCAGAGAAGGCCGGGATGGAGTGGTTGGGGATGGAGCAGGCGATCGCAAAACGCTGCCTGTTCTGTCTCTGCTGGAAACAAGCGCTGACTCAGTTTCATTAAAAGCCGGGATGCCTCTGCCATATCAGCCCACCTGCATCACCTGGCGAGAGGCACTGTTAAACCAGTCAGTAGCGCTATAAATTAATCGGGTGGCTGCTGCCGCATCGGATAGCCCAACCGCATCTACTGAATGAATTGTGGCCTGACGTTTTTGTAAATCGTACAAATAGGTTTTGTCGTAGTAGTCCAGCACGATGGCGATCGCGGGAACCAGTTGATCCTGCCGAATGTAGTCGATGGCAACTTTAGCGTGCTGTCCGCCGATGCGTTTGCTAATCCGTTCTGTGGCGGCAATCAGGTCATCCCGGTTGGCCGTCCCATAGCCATTCAGCAAGATGGCAACCCGTTCTGCTCGCGATCGCTCAATTTGAAACATGGGAGCCTGCTGCATCCGGCGAAAAAGTTCATCTGGAACGCGACAGGTGCCCACCATGCGGCTTTCGGCCTCAATCCAGACAGGGCGCAACGGATCGAACTGAGTCCAGGCGATCGCCAGCACATTCTCAAACTGTTCTGTACTGGGTTGGGGTGGCAACCCCAGCGCCCCGTAACTGCTGCCCCGATGCTGCGCGATCGCTTCCAAATCTAAAATCTGCTCTCCCTGGTGGGCCAATTCCTGTAAAACGGCAGTTTTGCCACTTCCCGTCATCCCGCCCAGCAGCAAGACTGGTTTCTCCACAGCCAGCGTGGTTCGCACCCACTGCCGAAAGCTTTTATAGCCTCCCTCCAGCACCGAGACTCGAAAGCCCGCAGTTTCCATCAACCATGCCATGCTGCCGCTCCGCATCCCGCCCCGCCAGCAATGGATTCGCAGCACCCGGTCTCGCGTTAGTTGTTTCGCCGTTTGCACGAATTGTGCCAGTTTCGGGCCAACAATTTGCAAGCCCAGTTCCACCGCTACATCGCGCCCCCGTTGTTTGTAGCAAGTCCCCACCTGTGCCCGCTCCTGATCATCAAACAGAGGAAACTGAATAGCTCCGGGAATGTGGGCATGGTCGTACTCCGCCGGACTTCGCACATCCAGTAAAATGCCTGGTGCGTGAAGAAAATCGGCAGTCGTCAGGATGGTAGGCACAGGAGGCTAAACTACTCCACGCCTAACAAACTGGCAATCAGGGCTTGTTGCGCGTGCATCCGGTTTTCGGCCTGATCCCACACGCGAGATTGCGCCCCTTCCATCACCCCATCAGTAATCTCCTCGCCCCGATGAGCCGGAAGACAATGCAGCACGATCGCCGCCGGGTCGGCCTGGGCCATCAGGTCTTCATTCACCTGGTAGGGTTGAAAGATGGGAATGCGGGATTCGGCCATATTTTCCTGTCCCATGCTGGCCCACACATCGGTATAAATCACCTGGGCATCTTTGACCGCAGCTACAGGATCGGTAGTGATAGTGATCTCGCTGCGATCGCCCCCTAGCATCTTGGCCTTTTGCACAATTTCATCCAGGGGGTGATGGCCTTCCGGTGCGGCAATGCGGATATTCATGCCAGTCATGGCACCGCCCAACAACAGGGAATGAGCCATGTTATTTTTGCCATCCCCCAGGTAGGTGAGGGTGACTCCAGCTAATGCCTGAAAAGATTCTTGAATGGTTTGCAAATCTGCTAACACCTGACAGGGATGTTCGAGATCGGTCAGGGCATTGATGACGGGAATCTTGGCGTACTCGGCAAAGGTTTCCAGATCCCGCTGGTCAAAAGTGCGAATGGCGACGATATCCAGGTAGCGATCGAGGACACGGGCCGTGTCAATCAGGGGTTCGCCCCGGCTCACTTGAGTCACGCTGGGATTTAGATCAAGCACCTGCCCCCCCAGGCGATACATGGCTGCTGAGAAACTAACACGGGTCCGGGTGGAGGCTTTGTAGAATAACAGCCCTAAAATCTTTTGACACTTCAGATGAATTTGCCCCGATTTCAGTTGGGCGGCCAGTTGCAGCAACCCCTGTAATTCGTCGGTGGTCAAATCCGCCATGCTGAGCAAATCTCGCCCGATCAATGCTCCCATCACATCCCCATCCTTTTCAAAACTGACTAAAACCCTATCAAATCCTGGTGGGTTAGCCCAAGGAAAACTCCTGTCAATTCGTCAAAGTTTGATAAATCAACCGGAATTGCTGATCATGGCCTTTCATTCCTGAACTTTTCATTCCTGGGCTTTTCATTCCTGGTCGAAATGCTTGGTTTCGCCCTGCTGGATGACGGCTTGAATCTCCGCAATTAAGTCTGCTTCGGCGGCCATCTGTTCAGGCGGTTGGGAGTCTAACTCCACTTGGAGAGTTTCCATTGGAGTCACGGTCTCAGAGTCTGCCACTAATTCCACTTCAATCAGCGGTATCGCCGCGATCGCGCCCTGCTCTGCTGCCGTCTCTCCTGTTGCCGTCTCTCCTGTTGCCGCGATCGCCGTTTCCCCTCCTGCGACTTCTGGTAATCTGACTTCTGGTGCGGCAACGTCTGGTGATCTAACTTCTAGTTCTACGACTTCCAGGTTTAGGGCGGCCTTGGCGTTTGGCTCCGTCGTTGGGGCCGTTGCTGGTTCTGGCACCACTGGTTCTGGCACCACTGGTTCTGTCATTACTGTCGCGTCTAGAGTCATGTTTAAATTTGCGTCTGGAATCGTGTCTAAAGGCGCGTCTAGAGTCGTGTCCATCACCACTTCTAAATTTTCAGGGGGGGCTGTGTTCGGTCGAGTAGCCCACGCCACGATCGCCTGCGTTAGTCCATCCAGGGTGAATTCTGTCGCTTCTACGTCCACTCGGCCCAACAATTCCTGGCACGATTTGCTGGTTTGGGGGCCAATCGAGGCAATGCTCACCCCGTTGATCCAGGTTTGCCAGTCAGCATCAACCTGTTGCAACAACTGACAAAAATGCTGCACTGTTTTGGAACTGGCAAACGTGATCACATCTACAATGCCCGTTTGCAAAGCTTTGAGGGCCGAGGGGGCGATCGCCGCTGGACAGCGGGATTCATAAGCGGCAACTTCTCGTACTTTTGCGCCCAAACTGGTAAATTCCTTCACCAATACTTCCCGTCCGCCACTTTCAACCCGCGGAAACAACACCCGCAGCCCTCCCAACGGTTCGGGGAAATAATCCACCAGGGCTTCGGCAACAAAATTGGGTGGGACAAAATCCGGTTGGATGCCCGTCCGGCTCAAGCGCTGCGCCGTCTTTTCACCCACCACCGCAATTTTGATATTGCTGTAAAACGCCCGTTCACCCGTCACGGCTTCCATCCGCTCAAAGAAGTAATCTACAGCATTCGTAGACGTGAGAATCAGCCAATCAAAATCATCAATCCGCGCGATCGCCCGATCTAGATCGCGCCAACTAGACGGTGGCCCAATCTCCAGGGTCGGCATCTCAACTACCTGAGCGCCCTGCGCCTGCAACAACTCCGCAAACTGGCTGGATTGACTGGTCGCACGGGTCACCAGAACAGTTTTGTGGGCCAGGGGGAGAGAATGAGGCGGAGGGGTGGAGTCAGTGGGAGCATGGGATGGTACGGTGGGCAACGGTGGAGCCGATGGCGAGGCGGGGGAAGCCAGTGAGGGAATGAAGGTTTCTGCCCCATCGGCTCGACTGTCCCGCGCTTCTTGGCCCTCTCGACCCTCCCCCCCGGTCTCCTGTGTCGTGTGTTTTCTCTCCGCTCTCTGCCTGCTTGCCTCCTGCTTTTTCTTTCCCGCTGCTCCTTGCTCGCCTACGTAGGCCCGCAATTTCACCACTTCTCCGATCACAATCACACAGGGAGCCAGGGACTCACCCGCCGTTCTGTCGAGGATGGTGCTGAGGGTGCCATCCCAAATCTGTTGCTCCGGGCGGCCCGCATAGCGAATGATGGCAACCGGGGTCGCGGGCGATCGCCCATGTCCGCGCAGGCGGCGCACAATTTCGGGTAGTGTCCGCCCGCCCATGAGCAGCACGAGGGTATCCAGTTTGGCGAGGGAAACCCAGTTGAGGGCATCCGGGTCGTGAGCGGTGACGACGGTAAATCCGCGACTCAGTTGCGGGTCCGTCAGAGGAATGCCTGCCATCAGGGGGGCAACGAGGGCAGAGGATAAGCCTGGAATAATTTCAAAGTCGCAGTTGGCTTGCCTTAGTGCGCCAATTTCCGATTGTGCCCGCCCAAAAATGAAGGGATCACCGTTTTTCAACCGCACGACCTGTTTCCCTTGCTGGCAATGGTCCACAATGAGGCGATTAATTTCAGATTGGGGCGTGCTGGGTTGGCCGCCGCGTTTGCCCACGTCCAGCTTCAAGCAGGTGTCGGGCACCAGATCGATCAAATCTCCATCCACCAGCGCATCGTATACCAGTACCTCTGCCTGCGCCAGAATCTCCCGCGCCTGTAGGGTCAGGTAGGCAGCATCTCCGGGGCCGGAGCCGACTAAGTACACCTTACCTACGTATTCAGCCATACCCTAATCACTCAACTAATCTTTTCTAGTTTAGGCGTTTGGTAGAGGATTCCACCGAATTCCGCTGCGATCGCCCCTCAGCCAACCCGCTGTGATAGCGTTGAAGTAGCCAAAGGAGGGACAGAACATGGCTGAAACCGTTGTGCAATCAAGCTTATACGAACAGGATTTTGTGGCCTGGTGCGAAGATACGGCCAGCAAACTGCGATCGCGGGATTTTGCCAATTTGGATTTTGAGGCATTGATTGAGGAGATCGAAAGCTTGGGACGAGCAGATAAGCGAGAATTACAAAGCCGATTAAGAGTTTTACTGGCACATTTGCTAAAGCGGTTGTATGTAACAAGCCCAAATGACTACCGGGGTTGGGAAAATACGATCGCCGAACAACGGAGTGAATTAGAACTGCTGCTGGAGCAATCTCCCAGCTTGAAAAACCTATTCAGTCAAACGTTTGAGGCCTCCTGGCAATACTCATTGCAGCGAATCAGACGCGACTATCCAGAGACTCAATTTCCCGATGAGTGGCAGTTTAGTCGCTCCGTTGATGTGGTCTTGACAGAGGAGTTTTGGCTTGGTGGCGGGGCGACTTAAACCCGAGATTTTATGATCACAACGGGAGGACAAGGATGAAAATTGGTGTAATCGGGACGGGGCTGATGGGCTTGCCAATGGCGCAACGAGTTCTGGATGCGAACCTGCCGCTGGTGGCGTACAATCGCACTCCTGAAAAACTGGAACCGTTGCGAAAACTGGGAGCCGCGATCGCCCCCGCACCCGATCGCTTGATTCAAGCTGTAGACTGCATCGTGTTGATGCTGACCAATGCTGAGGCGATTCGGGATGTGCTGCTATCGGCAACCTGTCGCCGTCTGTTATCTGGCAAAACGGTAATTCAAATGGGCACGATCGCCCCATCCGAAAGTCGTGCCCTGCAAGCTGAAATCGAGGATGTGGGTGGAGCGTATTTAGAAGCACCCGTTTTGGGTAGTATCCCCGAAGCGAAGGCTGGCACGTTAATAGTGATGGTGGGGAGTACGCCATCTCAGTTTGCCCAGTGGCGACCCGTACTTCGGTGCTTTGGGCCGGAGCCGTTGCATGTGGGTGAGGTGGGTACAGCCGCAACCGTGAAACTGGCCCTGAATCAACTAATTGGCTCCTTAACCTCAGCCTTTGCCACCAGTTTAGGCTTTGTGCAGCAGCAGGGGGCTGATGTGGAGATGTTCATGCAAATTCTGCGGGGCAGCGCCTTGTACGCACCCACGTTTGATAAGAAATTGCCACGAATGCGCGATCGCAACTATGCCAACCCCAACTTTCCCACCAAACATTTGCTGAAAGATACCCATCTCTTTTTACAGGAGATAGAGGAATCTGGTTTGGACATCAGCCTTCCCGCCGCTGTACAGGGCATCCTGGAAACTGCCATGCGGCTTGGCTTGGCCGATGGCGATTATTGCGCGTTGTATGAAGCGATCGCTGAAGAAAATTAATGCAAGAAAAATTAGCGCGATCGCTACACGGGCAAGCGGTTAATGTTTTGATTCGAGCCAATCACCACCATTGCCGACCCGCGCTCTAGCCGTTTATTGGGTGGAGGATTGATTTCAAACTTGCCATCCTGACTCACCGCCAGCAAGTTTAAACCGTAGGAACTACGAAGTCGTAAATCAGAAATGGTTTTGCCATCAAACTGATCCGGCACGATAATTTCCACAATGCTGTTGTCAGGATCAAGCTCAAAGCGATCGAGAATGCCGGGACGAGTCAGCGAGTGGGCTAATGCGCATCCACATTCATGCTCCGGAAACACAACATGATCCGCGCCCACCTTCTTCAGCAACTTCATGTGAACTTCGGATGAGGCTTTGGCCACCACATGGGGCACGCCGCCCTCTTTCACATTTAATGTGGTGATGATACTTTCCTGCACAAAATTCCCGATCGCCACAATCACCGTATCCTGCTCAAACACGCCAGCCTCTCGCAATGCGGCAGGTTGAGTCGAGTCGAGTTGCCGAGCATGGGTGGCAATGTTATCTGCCAACACTTGCGCGACCCGGTTTTCATCCGAATCAACACACAGGACATCGTAGCCTTGCCGACTCAACGTGGAGGCGACCGCCCGCCCAAACCGCCCCAGCCCGATCACAGCAAACTGCTTATTTTTGCTGCTGGCCCGCAGGCTATGAAAAAACCCCAAAGAGGATAAATTAACCAACACCATGTCGGCACAATTCTCTCAGTGAAAGAAGTGCCGCCTCCAATGACGACAGTAAATTGATCTTCTCACGGGATGCCCAAGATGATGCAAAATATTAAGTCCGAGTTAAGGTTTATTAACTTCTCCCAAAAGTTTGATAGGTGGTCCGTTCATCCCATTCCCAGCCAGGAACTCAATATCAAGGCGACCGCAGCGCTGCTCAGGGGGACGGTTAAATTATCAATCCCAAATTTAGAAAAGGCTTCCAGGGCGGTAGCGATCGCGGCTACCGCCACCGCAATCATCCAGGTTTGCCAGCCCATGCCCTGCACACTCACCAAAATTAAGCTGCTAACTAGAAAACTGACTAGCGCCATGGTGAGCGATCCTTCCCAGCTTTTTTTCATATCCCACAGCAAATAGGGGTGCTGGCCAAATTTCTGGCCAATCACGGCGGCTAACCCATCGCCCCAGGTCATCACCAGAACCCCCAACACCGCAAAGTGGGGCTGTTGCACCGTCCAGAAGTAGCCCACCAAAATGCCAATACTCACAGCATAAAAGAAGGTGCCTAGGCTTTTGCGGCCCACGCCATTGATGCTGGGCAGAATGGGAAACCGGTAGGACAAGAACGCGATCGCACTAAACACAACGGAAGCTCCCACCCCCAACCAGGCAGGCGTTTGCAACCACCAGGCCAGCAGAATGACATTTCCCACTCCAATGTGGACGACTTTCCGCACCACTTCTGGACTGGCCACCTGCGATCGATGCAGCCATTCCGCCGTTAACCCCACCCAGCCCAGCCACACCAAAACGACCCCCACCTGGAGCCAGAGCGGCACCGGAACCTCAAACCAAGACAGCACATTCATGCGAGGCATAGCATAGACCATCTCTCTATTCTTGCATTTCCGCTCTCCCTCCCTGCCTCCACCTCCCTGTATACTGAGACTTGATGCTGGCGCGATCGCGCCTATGACAGAGGCCCATGACAGATCCTTTACCTTCCATTCAATTTTTTGATGGCATCTCGGAAGCACTGGATGGGGTGAGTCTTCGCCGCAACCGAGAATCTGGTGCCCGAATTGTGGTGATGGTGTTTCGGGAAGTGAAATCAATCTCTCAATTTAATAGTTTTCGGTATCGCTTCTCCCAGAGTATGAAACTCAGGGATGCTGAAGGAGAAATCAGTGTTGAGCCGTCATCGGTCAAATTCTACTTTAGTGGTCCCGAAGGGGATGAACTGGAACGGCTAGAATGTCGCTTTGAACTGGACCGAGATGACCATTGGGAGCGGTTTTCCCGCTTTATGGAACGTTACGCCGCCGCCAATGGCATGGAATACGGTGAGCGGAAATGAGGCAATTCATGCACACTCATCCCGCACACTCATCATTCACAATAATCATTCACAATAATAGGGTGAACGCAGGGGAGTGATGCGAGATGAAAGTTGCAATAACCGGAGCCACCGGATTTGTCGGGAGTCGATTAGTAGAACGATTGCAGGCCGAGGGGCATCAAATCCTGGTGCTGGCACGCAATCCGGAGCAGGCAACTCGCCTATTTCCTCCATCCAAATTTCCGGCGGTCGAAGTCGTCAGCTATACACCGTTGCAATCGGGTGTCTGGCAAACCCAACTGGCGGGATGCGATGGTGTCGTGAATTTGGCGGGAGAACCGATCTCAGAACGGTGGACCGCAGACCGGAAGCAGAGCATTATGGATAGCCGCAAAGTAGGGACTGAAAAACTGGTAGAAGGCATCCTTCAGGCAGAACCGAAACCGCAAGTGTTGGTGAGTGCATCGGCGATCGGGTATTACGGCACCAGTGAAACGGCTACCTTTGATGAAGCGAGCGCTACCGGACCGGGGTTTTTGGCTGAGGTCTGTCAAGCCTGGGAAGCAGAGGCCCAAAAGGTGCAGGCAGCAGGAGTTCGCTTAGTGATTCTGCGAATTGGGATTGTGTTGGGGATGGGGGGCGCGATCGCCAAAATGGTGACTCCCTTCAAGCTATTTGCCGGTGGCCCCATCGGTACCGGGAAGCAATGGTTTTCCTGGATTCATCGGGATGATCTGGTGAATTTAATGTTGTATGCCCTGACCCAACCCACCCTGGAGGGAACGTTCAATGCTACGGCACCCCACCCGGTTCGCATGGAGACCTTCTGCCAAACGATGGGAGAAGTGATGGAGCGGCCATCCTGGCTACCCGTTCCCGCCTTTGCGCTGGAAGTGCTTTTAGGTGATGGCGCTCAGGTTGTTTTAGAAGGACAGCAGGTGATTCCCAAACGCACCCAGGAGGCGGGCTTTCAATATCAATACCCAACCGTGAAACCTGCATTGGAGGAGATTTTGCGGGAATAGGGAGGAAATACCTGGACCCTCGCGTCGGGGGCGGTTTTGCTAACCCCCGTGATATGAGCCGCTCATGCTGTTGCTTAACCGGCCCCGCCGCGAAATCCCCCTATTCTCCTGCCCGCTGCAAGCGTTTATTCACCCAACTGGTTAAGCCGCTCAGAATTGCGCCTGCCATGAGAATCCCGATCGCGGGTTGCATAATAGGGTCCCAGAGGGAGTACCAAACATCCAAACCCAACGCTACGCCAGTGCTGCGACCAACGACGGCGATCGCAAACCAAACAAAACTCAACAGGACAAAGAACAAATTCATCATGAGTGCCCAGTTGAGCCACTGCACAAACTTATCTTTCATACTCATTCCATTCACAACACTGAATTAATGGCCCAGGCATTTATTCGATAAAAAGATGGCCGTCATCACGCTGGATGCAGCCATCTAGAATTTAATGAAATTTTGTCATGGAATCAACCGTTTAGATGGGAATTATTCATCTGATTCTGAAGTAACAACAACTTCTAAATTGTCTGGATCAACGTAATAGCAAATCGCATCATTCATGCAGATTAGCGCCCAACCGGAGGAATCCAAATCTACCAACTTATAGGGCACTTCTTTAATGAAAAATCCCCGGTGATTTCGAGTTCCCGGTTTTACCTCAAACATTTCATAAATCATGGGAGCCGACCTCCGTAGTGTGAGTAACAGCAACCCCATAAAAAGCTAGGAGTTAGCTAGTTCAATGGTTGTTAGCATCCTATCACCTTTTCCTGAGAGGCATGATTAACTTATCTAAGCAAGTATGAATAAGTGTAAGAATTACTCAAGTTTCACTCTTTTTCTTCAACCATTCCGCTAAAAAAAGAGTGCCCTGACCTGGCGAATGGAGTGTTCCTAATTAGAACCAACTTTTGCTTAAAATTCCTTTAACTTCTTTCTCATTTCACTCTGCCGTCAGGGTGGATGGTATCTGGGCATGAACAGCTACGACCCAGTTCACAGTCTTGCCCACACAATTGTCTTGCCCACACAATTTTCTGATCAAGCAGAGGGTTGCAGCCTAAACAAATCGGGAATGATTTCGTACTCAACCCCGTAGGTTTCTAACAAATTGCAAGTGTCGTGATCCACGATGTTGGTGTCACTCAGTTCCAAATTGTAGAAGTCGATCGCGTCTACTTCAAAGTAAGGCCCCGCGTGCCAGGTGCCTACATTCAATTTAATGAAGCAATTGCCAGGAATTTGGAAGGCGGTAATTTGTTCCCAATCGGGCGGGGAGTTTTGGGACGGTGGGGCAACGGCTATAAACCATTCCTGATCGGCCAGCGAACCAAGACATTGAGTCACCTTTTGGTGGCGCGTGATGCGATTGAATCTCATGCCACGCTCATACAAGCGCATGATGTAGAACCGAGGAATGCCGTTTTGCAGATTCAACTGAGCATTGGTGGCATCGAAGGAAGCACCATCTTCCGTGGGAACAATCATCTGGCCAAAAGGTTGGAACGCTTCTGGGGTGATGGGTTGGGGGTGCAGTTTCAGGAACAGGTAAGTTTCCATAGGTGAGGAGCGCAGCAGACAGGAGTGGATTCACAACTCAACTTCGATTTTCCGCAATTCTAAACCTTGTCCACGTCCAAACCCGTAGTTTTTACATACAGAAACTTCCAGTTCTAGATTTGGCTGTAGTGTTCCGTCAGGAAAATTTTAACGGGTCGAAGACCCGCAAAATTTAACCCTAATCAACAACCTGTATTTTGGCTACCCGTCAATGATTGACTTACCAGTAGTTTAGCTGTCGGCAATAGGGGCGATCGCATCTTCCAGCCGAAAATGCACCTCTTCAGAACACAGACGATTTCGGCCTTCCTGCTTGGCCCGATACAGGGCGCGATCGGCGGCAGTTAACAAAGACATGGGAGGAAAGTCTCCCAATGGAATGGCGGTTGAGATTCCCACACTGAGCGTGACAAACTTACTAATTGGCGAGGCGCTATGAATCATTTCTAGTGCCCGGATCGAGGATTTGATTTCGACAGCGACATGAAAAGCGCCAGCCAGGGGCGTGTTGGGCAGAATGATGGCAAACTCCTCGCCGCCATAGCGGGCCACCAAATCTCCAGGGCGTTTCAGTACGGTAGAAATTGCCCTGGCAACATTTCGTAAGCAATCATCTCCAACTTGGTGCCCGTAGGTATCGTTATATCGCTTAAAAAAGTCCACATCACACAAAATCAGCGTCAGGGGTTGTTGCTCCCGCGCCAGTCTCCGCCATTCCTGCATTAAACAATTGTCAAAACTGCGACGGTTGGCCACCTGAGTCAGTCCATCCATGTGGGCTAATCGTTGCAGTTCTTGGTTGGCGGCCTGGAGTGCTAATTCTGTGGCCAAGCGATCGCAAATCTCCTGCCGCAGACGTTCATTCTGGGCCTCTAACTGTTGCTGCAATCGCCGCATCGCCAGATGGGTGTTGACTCGCATCATCACCTCAGCCGCATGAAAGGGCTTGGTAATGTAATCGACCCCTCCCGTCTTAAAAGCCTTGATTTTGTCCACAACTTCATCCAACGCACTCACAAAGATCACTGGAATATCTTTCGTTTCAGGATCTTCTTTGAGTTGCTGGCACACCTCATAGCCATCCATCTGAGGCATGCAAACATCCAGGATAATCACATCCGGACGATGTTGCCGGATCAGCGTTAGCGCCGCTTGCCCACTCTCCGCTAACACGACTCGAAATCCTTTGCGTGAGAGAATGCGGTGGAGCAAATCCAAATTCTCGGAAATGTCATCCACGACTAAAACGGTGCCTTTACCAGTGGGTAGAGCCTTCGTCATTAACCTGGATGCCTCAATACTGTGAATCGTCGCTGGCGAATGAGCGTGCATAGAAAACTGTGCAGGGTAGAAATAAAAGCCATTTGCATTGCTATGCCCAGTATTGAGTCCTTGCTTTTGCCTTGAACAAAATGCTCAAATTTATTATTCCCGTTAGCGACAGGACAGGCACACCGCTCCCATTTGATGCAAATCAGATTACGATCAATGGCGGACAACAATCCGACAACCCTAGAAACCGACTCCATCGTTTTACTGAACTTGGGCGATATTCGGAGTGAACGGCGAACGTTCAAGATTAATTTTACAGTTCAACCAATTTGAGCGGCGGCAGGGGGGCATGTCCTGGGGGTGGATGGGCAAAGTTGCCAAAATCCACTCCTCCTGATGATGGGTCAGTCTTACGATAGTTGGAAGCCCGTTGTGAGAAGCTTGCTATCATGAGTTCCCAAATGTCCCAAACGTCCCAAACGTCCCAAACTTACAGTCGTGTTCGGCTTCCCGGTTACTCCGGTTTGCAGAGGGTGATCGTTCAGCAGGGCGCGATCGCTGCCATTCAGCCGCAGCCTGCCACTGCCACTCCCGCTTCCGACAGTATTGATCTGGCGGGGGACTGGCTTTCCCTCGGTGGCGTTGACCTGCAAATCAACGGGGCGCTTGGCCTCGCCTTCCCCGATCTCAGCCCCGCCACAGCCGACAAACTCACGCCGATCAATGACTTCCTCTGGTCGCAGGGGGTGGATGGTTACTTGCCCACCCTGGTTACAACATCAATAGAAAATATTCAGCGATCGCTCGCCGTCCTAGCCGCAGTCCTGCACTCGTCCCCCCCTTCACCGACCGCCGCGATTCCTGGGGTTCATCTAGAAGGGCCATTCCTGAATCCGGCCAAGCGGGGTGCGCATCCTCAAGAATATTTGCAACCGTTGACAATTGATCAGGTGAAGCGGGTGTTGGGGGAGTATGCTCAGGTCGTCAAAGTGATGACGCTGGCCCCGGAACTGGATGAGACGGGGACGGTGATTCCCTATTTGCGATCGCTGGGGATTACGGTGAGCCTGGGGCATTCGCTGGCGACGGCAGAACAGGCCCAAAGAGCCTTTGACCAGGGTGCGACGATGGTAACTCATGCCTTTAATGCCATGCCACCACTGCACCATCGGCAACCGGGATTGTTGGGAGCGGCGATCGCCCATCCTCAAGTACACTGCGGCCTCATTGCCGATGGGCAGCACGTTTCCCCCCTAATGATAGAGATTTTGCTGCGGGCGGCCCAGTACGAGCAGGGCATTTTTTTGGTGAGCGATGCCCTATCGCCGCTGGGATTGCCCGATGGCGTTTATCCCTGGGATACTCGCCAGATCGAGGTCAGGCAGGGAACGGCTCGCTTACCGGACGGCACCCTGTCTGGCACCACCCTGGGCCTGCTGGTAGGGGCACAAAATCTCGTTCGTTGGGGGATTTGTCCCGTGGAGCAGGCGATCGCGCTGGCGACCCTGGCCCCCCGACGCGCGCTCGGCCTGCCGACAGATTACATTGGGCAGCCCGCCCATCTGCTCCGCTGGCACGCAACCGCAACGGGCGAACTCACCTGGGAGCGGATATCAGGAAATCACCCATTACATTGATCATTAAACTTTGTTAAAGTCAAGGCGTGCCTTAACCAAATCGCTGGAGACGACTCATGCTGCGCCTGGAACATGTCAGTAAAATTTATCCCACGGGAGAAGTTCTCAAAGACATCAACTGGGAGGTGAAACCGGGCGATCGCATCGGTTTGGTGGGTGTCAACGGGGCAGGCAAATCCACGCAACTGAAAATTATTGCCGGAGAAATTGAGCCGACCGCCGGGGAAATTATTCGTCCTGCCAGTTTGCAGATTGCCTATTTGACCCAAGAGTTTGAAGTCGATCCAACGCGGACGGTGCGGGAAGAATTTTGGCGCGCGTTTAAGGAAGCCAATGATGTGCATGAGGCATTGAGTCGGGTGCATCGGGAAATGGAAACGGCAGACCCCGATACATTGGACAAGTTAATCCATGAAATGGATCGGTACCAGCGTCAATTTGAAGCTTTAGACGGGTATGGCCTGGATGCGCGGGTCGAAAAGATTTTGCCGGAGTTGGGCTTTGACGCAGAAGATGGCGATCGCTTAGTCAGTGCCTTCAGTGGCGGTTGGCAGATGCGGATGAGTTTGGGCAAAATTTTGCTACAGAAACCTGACATTCTGCTGCT
Source organism: Leptolyngbyaceae cyanobacterium bins.349 (assembly GCA_033764685.1). GTDB lineage: Bacteria > Cyanobacteriota > Cyanobacteriia > Leptolyngbyales > Leptolyngbyaceae > JSC-12. The sequence continues at coordinate 48,801 of JANRIS010000019.1, read as the reverse complement.
GGATGAACCGACCAACCACCTAGACCTGGAAACCATCGAATGGTTAGAAACCTACCTGAAGGGCATCGACACCCCGATGGTGATCGTCTCCCATGACCGGGAATTTTTGGATCGCCTTTGTACCCAGATCGTCGAAACCGAGCGCGGTGTTTCCACCACCTACCTCGGCAACTATTCCGCTTACTTGCAGCAAAAACAAGAAACTCGCGAAGCCCAACTCTCAGCCTACGAACGTCAACAAAAAGAACTGGACAAGCAACAGGCCTTTGTCGATCGCTTCCGGGCCAGCGCCACCCGCAGCACCCAGGCTAAGAGCCGCGAAAAACAACTGGACAAAATCGAGCGGATTGAAGCACCCGAAGATGGGGTGAGAACCCTGCAATTCAAATTTCCCCCTGCGCCCCGCAGTGGCCGGGAAGTGGTGATCATTAAAGACTTGACCCACTCCTACGGCGAAAAGATTCTGTTTTTAGGGGCCGAGTTGCTGATTGAACGGGGCGATCGCATCGCCATTCTGGGGCCAAACGGAGCCGGGAAATCGACCCTGCTGCACCTGATCAACGGCATGGAGCCCCCCACCGATGGCACGATTGAGCTGGGAGCGCACAATGTCATCCCTAGCTATTTTGAACAAAATCAGGCTGAAGCCCTCGACCTGAAAAAAACCGTGATGGAAACCATTCACGACGAGGTACCCGACTGGACCAATGAAGAAGTTCGGACCCTGTTGGGACGCTTTCTATTTAGTAGTGACACGGTCTTCAAAAAAGTAGCAGCCCTGAGCGGTGGCGAAAAAGCTCGACTGGCCCTGGCCAAAATGCTGTTACAGCCCGCCAACCTGCTGATGCTGGATGAGCCAACCAATCACCTCGACATTCCAGCCAAGGAGATGCTGGAAGCCGCCCTGCAAAACTACGACGGGACGGCTATCATCGTCTCCCACGATCGCTATTTCATCTCCCAGGTGGCGAACAAAATTGTGGAAATCCGGGACGGTGAATTGCTGCTTTACCGGGGTGATTATCACTATTACCTGGACAAAATCGCCGAAGAAAAAGAGCGCGTCCGGTTGGAAGCGATCGAAGCAGAGAAAGCCACCAAAGCAGAAGCCAAACGCGCCAAACAAAAAGACAAGGAAAAAACGAAAAAAGAACGTCAAAAAGCCTGATCCTCTCCGGGTGAAGCATTTGGCTTCAGGCGTTGCACCCGCGATCGCCTGACTTCTAAAAGCTGCGCCCCAACCGTCCATCCTCGCCGCCAGCGATTTCGCCGCCGCAGATCTTAACTCTTGCTCAAGAAATTGAGGTCGCCCAAATTTTGCTTATATCCTGGAAGATGCTCTAAACCCAGGAGAAAGCATTCATGGCAGCCGATACACCCGATGGAGCAGTTTCTGGCGAAATGAATCCGCATGAACCCGCGATCGCCAGCGAGAAAAAATCGAAGAAGAAAGGCAAGAAAGCAAAATCCAAAAAAATTGCCGACCTCGTCACCTATCCCCTCACCAAAGAACTGACCACTGCATTTGGCTCAGACCCGGAAACTCCTACAGTCAAGCATAAAAAGTTGACCAAGGAGTTTTACGAAGCAGAGTTGGCTCGGCTGCAAACCGAACTGGTGAAATTGCAATATTGGGTGAAACATCAGGGCTTGCGGGTTGCCATTTTGTTTGAAGGTCGGGATGCCGCCGGTAAAGGGGGATCGATTAAGCGCATTGTGGATTGCCTCAACCCCCGTGGGTGTCGCGTGGTGGCCCTGAGTAAACCCTCCGATGTGGAGAAAACCCAGTGGTATTTTCAACGCTATGTTGCACATTTACCAGCGGCGGGCGAAATTGTGTTGTTTGATCGCAGTTGGTACAATCGCGCCGGAGTCGAACGGGTGATGGGGTTCTGCACCGATGATGAATATCAGGAGTTTATGCAGTCCTGTCCTGAATTTGAACGAATGCTGGTGCGATCGGGCATTATTTTGCTGAAATACTGGTTCTCCGTTAGCGATGAAGAGCAGGAACGGCGCTTTCAGGCGCGAGTGAAAGATCCAGCCAAACGCTGGAAACTCAGCCCGATGGATCTGGAGTCCCGCGATCGCTGGGAAGATTTTTCGATGGCGAAGGATGCCATGTTTGCCCACACCAACATCCCCGAAGCCCCCTGGTTTACCGTGGAAGCCGATGACAAGAAGCGATCGCGACTCAATTTGTTCCATCATCTGCTCACCAAAATTCCTTACCAGGACATTACACCAGAGTCGCTTGAATTACCCCCTCGCAAACCCGCCGCTCACAAATATCTGCGTCCTCCCATCAACGAGCAATTCTTTGTGCCTCAACAGTATTGAGAATAAATAGTATTGGGAGTGAATAAAGTCGAAAATTATAAATGACAAACCAATGACTGGCTAAACCGATGACCAGCCGATGACTAAGCGATGACCAACCGATGACCAACTGATGACCAACCGATGACCAATCAACGTTATAGGACCAACTCACCCACCCAACCTCAACACCACACCGCTCACAATCGGTTTCTCACTAGAGTCAATCCTTTAGCCAAAATCATTGTCAGTTTAGTCATCACTGGCATCGCATTTTCATTGAAAAATGTCTGGGCGATGGGAGTCTTAGTAGGAGTGTTGCTGGTGTTACTGCTGCTGTGTGTCACTCGTCAGAATATGCGACAAATGGCCCAGGGGATTTTGTCCGGAGCGATCGCGTTGTTGGTGTTTTTGGCGATCGGCATCGGACTCCTTAACAATCCTCAAGCTGCAACGTTGTATGGATTACGACTGATTGCAATTTTACTTCCCACGCCACTGCTGGCATTGACAACGCCCCCTACCGATTTAGTGCGAGCCTTACAAGCCGCGCGACTCCCGGCCTTTTTGGTCTTGAGCTTAATGCTGACCTGGCGGTTTTTGCCCATCATTCAACAGGAAGCGCAACGCATTTTTGAAGCAAATCAGCTACGGGGAGTAGATCTGGGTCGTCAGCCGCGGCGCAACTTGCTACTAAATCCTAATGCCCATCGGGTTTCTAGCGACGTCTGCGTAATGGATAAGTGCTCGTGCAAGGCACAGGTCCCGCCGGATGCGATTATTATTTATAGGTGGGAGACTCGAAAACTTGCGGACCGGATTGTGATTCCCGCAACCGACTGTCAAGCGTTTGTGTGCCGCGATCGTACAGTTCCAGAAATTGCGGTTTTCAGCCACAGCCTGCATCGAACGGGCCACTGAATTTGCCGAGTCTACCTTCATGTCTAAATTTAAATAGCTTGTGGCCAAAGCACTGGCCGACTGTCGTGCTCATATGTCTACTACTGTCTACTACAGATAGGTTAAATTGAGTTAAAAGTTAGTTAAAGTCGATGCCCGCGATCGCCCAATCAACCTCTATTCAACACTGTCGTGAAGGTTATTATTTTTGATTTTGATGGCACGATCGCCGATTCTTTTGAAACCGTCCTGCGAATTTCTAATCAATTAGCCGCAGAATTCGGCTACCCAATCACGCGATCGGAAGAGATTACAGAATTAAAAAATTTGAGTTCCCGTGAAGTGATGCAACGTGCCCGAATTTCTCCATTCAAATTGCCGTTTTTATTGCTGCGCTTACGCCGAGAATTGAATCGAGAAATTGATCAATTGCATCTCATTCCTGGCATGAAGACGAGCCTCCTGTCCCTGAAGCAGCAGGGCTACGCTCTAGGCATTGTGACTTCCAATTCTCGCCAAAATGTCAATACATTTTTACAGCTTCAGGGACTGAATGAAGTGTTTGATTTTGTCGATTCTGGGTTGGCTTTGTTTGGTAAAGGTCGTATTATTCAGCGCTTACTCAAGCGCCACAAACTCAACTCAATGGAGGTGATTTATGTGGGCGATGAAACTCGTGACATCGAAGCCGCTCGTAAAATTGGAATTTGCGCGATCGCGGTCAGTTGGGGGTTTAATTCCAGTCAGGCACTCGCCGCCGAAAACCCCAACGCGCTCATTCATCATCCCGATGAACTGCTGTCTGCCATTCAACAGGTGTAACCGTCCGCGATCGCACGTTTCATTCGTTAGTCAAACCCTAAAATCTACGATTTGACTGATCCAGATCAAACTGCCAATGGTCAGAGGTCATCACCATCCCTGACCTGATGAAGCCCCCGGCGCGATCGCAACGAAATCTAAAATCTCACGGGCACAATATTCAATTGGTGAATCATCGCTCTAAAATCAGAGATTGCCAATTTAGAATCATCTTGATAAACCGATGTCTCAGCCGACGATTGAATCCATCCTGCATGAAGATCGTTTATTTCAACCACCCGCAGAATTTTCCCAGCAGGCCCAGATTAAAAACCTGGACAACTATCGCCAACTTTACGATCAGGCCAAGGCCGACCCCCAGGCATTCTGGGCCGGACTCGCCGACACTGAACTGCACTGGTTTCAGCAATGGGACACGGTGATGGATTGGCAACCGCCCTTCGTCAAGTGGTTCGTCAATGGCAAAATCAATATTTCTTATAACTGTTTAGATCGCCACCTCACCACCTGGCGACGCAACAAAGCGGCGCTGATTTGGGAAGGCGAACCGGGGGACTCTCGCACCCTCACTTATGCCCAACTGCACCGGGAAGTTTGCCAGTTTGCCAATGTCCTGAAGCAATTAGGTGTGAAAAAGGGCGATCGCGTCGGGATTTATATGCCGATGATTCCCGAAGCCGCGATCGCGATGCTGGCCTGTGCCCGGATTGGTGCGCCCCACTCAGTCGTGTTTGGGGGTTTTAGTGCTGAAGCCTTGCGCGATCGCCTGGTGGATGCCCAGGCCAAAGTAGTCGTCACGGCGGATGGGGGATGGCGCAAAGATGCGATCGTGCCGTTGAAAGACCAGGTGGATAAAGCCCTGGCCAACCATAGCGCTCCCAGTGTGGAAAATGTGCTGGTGGTGCAACGCACCGCCCAAAAAGTCAACATGGAACCGGGCCGCGATCATTGGTGGCACGATTTACAACAAGGTGCATCGGCAGATTGTCCGGCAGAACCAATGGACAGCGAAGACATGCTGTTCATTCTCTACACCTCCGGCAGTACCGGCAAACCCAAAGGCGTGGTCCACACCACGGGTGGCTATAATCTCTACACCCACATGACCACCAAATGGATCTTCGACCTGCGCGATACCGATGTCTATTGGTGTACCGCCGATGTTGGCTGGATTACCGGACACAGCTACATCGTTTATGGCCCCCTCTCCAATGGAGCCACCACCCTGATGTACGAAGGTGCGCCCCGGTCTGCCAATCCTGGGTGCTTCTGGGATGTGATTGAAAAATATGGAGTCAATATTTTCTACACCGCTCCTACTGCCATCCGGGCCTTCATCAAGATGGGCGAACATCACCCCAACGCTCGCAATCTCTCCTCGCTGCGCTTGTTGGGAACCGTCGGAGAACCCATCAACCCGGAAGCCTGGATGTGGTACCACCGCATCATCGGCAAAGAGCGTTGCCCAATTGTAGACACCTGGTGGCAAACCGAAACGGGCGGCATTATGATTACAGCGCTACCGGGAGCGATTCCCACCAAACCCGGATCGGCCACGCTGCCCTTCCCTGGCATTCTGGCGGAAGTGGTGGATTTAGAAGGGAACAGCGTGCCTGCGAATGAAGGCGGGTATCTGGCGGTGACGCACCCGTGGCCAGGAATGATGCGAACGGTGTATGGTGATCCCGATCGCTTCCGCCGCACCTACTGGGAACATTTGCCCCCCCGTAATGGACAGTACCTCTACTTTGCGGGAGATGGTGCCCGTCAGGATCAAGATGGATACTTTTGGGTGATGGGTCGCGTCGATGATGTGATCAATGTGGCAGGGCATCGCCTGGGAACAATGGAAATTGAGTCGGCGTTGGTGTCCCATCCGGCAGTGGCAGAAGCCGCCGTGGTTGGCAAACCAGATGAACTGAAAGGCCAGGACATTGTGGCGTTTGTCACCCTGGAAGGCCATATGGATGCCAGTGAAGACCTCAAGAATGAGTTGAAAAAGCACGTCGTCAATGAGATTGGCGCGATCGCCCGTCCCGGTGAGATCCGCTTTGCCGAGGCCCTACCCAAAACGCGATCGGGCAAAATTATGCGTCGCCTCTTGCGATCGCTGGCATCTGGTGAAGAAGTTTCCGGTGATACCTCTACCCTGGAAGATCGGTCTGTTCTAGAGAAACTGCGCCAAGGTTAAGAGGGAATTGTACGGGCAGGTTTAGCACAGAATGATTGGCTAATCGCCAGAACTCTAACGAAACCTGCCCCAACCATCGGGGAATATTTTTTCCAGGAAATTGACTTATTTCAATAATCGCTTGACGGCATCAACCAAATCGGGTGGATGGTAAGGTTTGGTAATGTAGGCATCTGCACCCTGCTTCATGCCCCAATACACATCAAATTCCTCGCTTTTGCTGGTACACATGACAACGGGAATGTGTTTTGTGCTGGGTTCATTCTTAATCCAGCGCGTCAACTCGTAGCCATTTTTGCGCGGCATCACAATATCTGTGACCACAATATCGGGAATCGCGGCCTGAATTTTGGCGATCGCTTCATCCCCATCCACCGCCTCAATCACCTCAAATCCACTTTTGCGGAGTTGGTCTGACACCATTTCGCGCACCGTCGGGCTGTCATCCACAATTAAAACTTTAGTCATAGTCTCCAGGTAACTGGATTGTTTTTAGAAGTCAGCTTCATAACGCGATCACCCCGACTAATTCTGACTTCTGCACAGCAGTCGTCTTCCCAAGTTGGATGCGCCTCATTTAGTTTAGATTAATAAACCCACGGAATCAGCTTTTTCACCCGTTGCTGATACTCCAGGTAATCGGGATGTTTCTGGGTTAACCAGGCTTCTTCCTGGCGTGCTTTTGCCTCAAAAAATAGCAGCAGGACCACCGCACCGATCAGATGAGATAGGCTCCATAAATAGAGTGCCCAGGCGATCGCGACAAAAATCACCCCACTATAAACCGGATGACGGACCAGCCCGTAAACTCCTGATTGCACCAGTTCACCCTGATTCCGAGGGTGGGGCAGGGGAGTCAGATTGTGCCCCAAATCCAGCAAGCCCTTCACAAATAGCACCAGTCCCACTCCTGCCAGTACAACCGCGATCGCCCAAATTCCATATCCCAAAGGCGGTTTCGGCAAAACCCCGAATGGATAGCTGGGCAAAAAGGCAAATCCCAGAATTAACACCACCTGCACCAACACCCAATATTCCCCCCGTTGCCCCTGCCAACTGTTGGCACTAAACCCCCAATCCCGTAAAAATCCCATACTGGCCCCACTCCTTTCTTAAAACAGTTCCTTTAAACCCGTGCCACCGAAACCAATGTTCCCTGACACCGCAACCTGGCAGAATTCATGCACCGTTGCTATTTATCATAAAAAAGCCTGGACTAACTGAATAGTCCAGGCCGAATTTGAGGTACTCGTGCAAGAATCGAAACTTATTTCACCAATCCCAACAACTCAGCCGTAGGAGCCTTGGGCAACTGAGGAGCCACCGAAACTTGGGAGAAGCTAGCCAAGGGTTGCTGTGCGACAGTAGAGACAACGGTTCTGGCCCGACTGGCCACCTGCACTGTTTTAACATCATAGGTTTGGGTCAACAGTTTGGGGTACAACCCAATCCCTATGACGGGAACCAGCAAACAAGCTGTTACAAAGATTTCGCGAGGTTTAGCATCCCAGAGAAAACCACCCGTTTCTGCGAGGTCTTCTTTCAATTCAGGATGCTCCTGACCGTAAAATACTTCCCGCAACATTGAGAGCAGGTAAATCGGGGTCAACACCACTCCCACGGCAGACAGCACCACCATCACCAACTTGAAAGTGGAAGTGTAGGAGTCACTGGAAGCCATGCCCAGGAATACCATGATCTCGCTGGCAAATCCACTCATACCGGGCAACGCCAGGGAAGCCATTGCCCCAATGGTGAACAGGGCAAACACAATTGGCATGGATTTAGCTAGACCACCCATCTTATCCATCGATAAGGTGTGGGTGCGATCGTAGGCCACACCTGCCAGGAAGAACAACGCCGCCGCAATCAGCCCGTGAGACACCATTTGCAGCATCGCCCCACTCAGACCCACCTCTGTATAAGAGGCAACTCCTAGCAACACAAAGCCCATATGAGAGATAGAGGAATAGGCCAGACGACGCTTCAGGTTGCGCTGACCGAAGGAAACCAATGCTCCGTAGACAATGTTGACTACACCCAAGACCGCCAGCAGTGGGGCGAAGTAAACGTTGGCATCGGGCAACATTTCCACATTCATCCGGATCAATGCGTAGCCCCCCATCTTCAGCAGTACGCCCGCCAAAATCATCGAAACAGGGGCAGAGGCCTCACCATGAGCATCCGGTAACCAGGTATGAAGTGGGAAAACCGGCAGTTTCACACCGTAGGCAATTAATAAGGCAGCATAAACCAGCAATTCAAAGGTGAGGGAGTAATCTTTCAGGGCCAGTTCACGCATGTCAAACGTAACGGTATCACCATAGAATGCCATCGCTAAAGCGGCAACCAGAATAAAAATAGAACCAATTGCGGTGTAAAGAATAAACTTGGTTGCTGCGTAAAGCCGCTTAGGGCCACCCCAGACTGAAATCAAAACATAGACAGGAACCAGTTCCAGTTCCCACATTAAGAAGAAGAGCAACAGATCTTGGGCACAGAAGACGCCGATCTGAGCACTATACATGGTCAGCATGAGGAAGTAGAACAGGCGAGGCTTTTTCGTCACCTTCCAGGAAGCCAGGATAGAGAGGGTTGTCACTAACCCCGCCAGGACAACCAGGGGCATCGAGAGGCCATCAACGGCAAGAGACCAATTCAACCCTAGCTGAGGCACCCAGGCAAAGGACTCTGTAAGCTGAAAATCAGGACTGGAGAAATCGTAATTTTGCCAGAAGGTATAGATAATCAGAGCAAAATCAATCAACGCTACAGAAAGTGCGTACCAGCGAACGGTTTTACCCTGTTTGTCGGGTAGCACAGGAATTAAAGCGGAAGCTACCAGAGGCAGTAGCGTAATCGTGGTTAACCAAGGAAATTGCGTACTCATGTTGGTAAGCGACACAAGGGATCGTGGGGATATTGGCGTTGAGGTTGCTTAACGAATTGCAACCAGCACTTAATCCGTGGAGGAGCCCACTTACCCAAGTGGAGGACTGGCACTGCCAGACACGCTTGAAAGCGGTAACTGAGCTTGTCAGGGTAGTCGCTCAAACAACGGAAAATCAAACTAGACAGCGACATTTACGAACCCGGAACCTATCATCGACAGACTAAGCCAACGTCAAGGTAAAAACTCCAATGAGGATTTGTACCTATGACTAGGTTACCCCAATTTGTAAAGAAGATTAAACATAAATGTTGAGAATGTGACTATTCTGTAATAGGTTTTTTTATTCGCTTTAGTAGGGAATCCCCTATAGATTTAGACTTTTCTATACTGGTCAAGGGTTTGGACTATAGATTGCAGCAAATTCATGGGGTGTTAGGACCATGTTCTCGTTGCCAGTTTGTTACAAAACCTTGAGTAATTACTCTCCGGGTTTGAGCAGTAGATACTCTAAATAAAGATGCAGGTGATTCTAAGGCTGGGGCGATCGCAATGCCAAAGTTTCAAAATATGGATGTTTGGCGACAGGCAGAGGCTGTCATGCAGCCGACATTTATCCGGTTAGTCGCCAATATTGGCAAGCACCTGGATGAATCAACCTGGAAGGGTCAGTATGAGGATATTCCAGCGTGGGCGGAAGGAATTGACGATGCCACCAAAGCGCAGGTGATGCAGCTTCGAGATGAACTAGCGCGGCTGAATCAGGAGAATAGCCCCGCAGCGATCGCTCGGATGGCCGAAGTTGAGCAGATGCTGGCAGCCTTGCCTGCACCGTATCCCGGCTACCAACTGTGTTTATCCCAGGGTACTCACCAGGTTCGTGTAGATTTGTGGGAACTGTGTTACCGCATCTGTTTTCGAGATTACGACACTGAATCAGGCACCTCACGAGCCAAAGGGTTTGGGCAACCTGCAAGTCAGGGGGTAGAAGTCGATGCCAGTTTGTTTGATGAGATGGGTGAAGTCGATTGGGATCGATTGGATGCCAAAACGCGCCAACTGGTTGACCAGATTTTTGCCTCATTACCAGCATAGAATCAGGACTTAACGGAGAGGGCTTACGCAAAATGCCTGAACGGAAGGTTTAAAGTGAGTGATGGCAGAAATTATGTTGAAGGCGATGAATCATCAATTGTCCGAAATTCAATTGAGCAGTGGAGCGGTATTTGCAGCAGATTCAAGCATTCCAGTTAGTTTTGGCAATGATGCAGCCGCACTCCAGGCCGTGCAACAGGGCGGAGCGATCTGCGATCGCTCCCACTGGGGCAGACTCCAACTCACGGGTGCAGACCGCAAGACGTTTCTCCATAATCAAAGCACTAATAACATTCAATCTTTGCAACCGGGGCAGGGATGTGACACGGTTTTTGTGACATCGACAGCCCGCACCATCGATCTTGCCAGCGTGTACGTTCTAGAGGAAGCGGTGATGGTGGTGGTGTCTCCGAATCGACGTGATTATTTGATGAAATGGCTGGATCGCTATATTTTCTTTGGTGACAAGGTAGAACTTCAGGACGTGACAGAACAGACCGCGATGTTTAGTTTGGTTGGCCCTGAATGTCGCAGTTTATTGCAGCAGTTTGGTGTGGAAACAGATAATACCGCTGATGCCAGCCATCGGACAGTTGAGTTGGCGGGGCAAGTTGTGCGACTGGCAGTCGGGAGTGGGTTGGCAACAGCGGGATATACGTTGATTATGGATGCGGCTAATGCGGCCTCCGTCTGGGAAGCGCTGCTTGCGAAGGGCGCCATCCCGATGGGCGATCGCATCTGGGAACATTGTCGGATTCAACAAGGGCGACCGATGCCCGATCAAGAACTCACCGAAGATTACAATGCGGTAGAAGCCTGTCTTTGGCAAGCGATTTCAATTAATAAAGGATGCTACATCGGGCAGGAAACCATCGCCCGCCTCGACACCTATAAAGGGGTAAAACAACAAATTTGGGGGATTCACCTTGCCGACGCGATCGCTGAACCTGGCACCCCCCTTACCGTCAACGCAGAAAAGGTGGGGGTGTTAACCAGCGTCACCCAAACCGCAGATGGCTACTTTGGGTTAGGCTATGTTCGCACGAAGGCAGGCGGAGCCGGTCTCACCGTTCAAGTGGATGGCCAACCAGGATACCTTGTGGAAGTCCCTTTTCTGCGACGCGATCGGGAAACTAGCGATCGCGGGAATGCCTAGGAGTGCATGGTAGGATAAACCATCTGCCGAACTGGCTGACCACCGAGTAGATGCTGCTGCGCGATCGCCTTCACTTCCTCCGGACGCACTCGCCAATACCAAACATCATCTGGTAGAACCCGAATCATGGGTCCATTGCCACATTGCCCCATACAAGAGCTGGCTAAAACCGTCCAGCCTCGTAGATCCAATGACTTGAACGCTTGTAATACGGCAACCGCACCTTGTTTCTTACAAGTCCGGTGCTGGCAAACCAGAACGTGAGGATTAACCGCGATCGCCTCAAGCATAGATTCATTCACGGCTTAACTGATTTGTCTTAGCGAACACCACGCTTCTGAACAGAAGCTAACAATTGAGGACGCACCTGCTTAATCCACAACTCAAAATCAAAGTTGGGATGATTGGTACTGATTGGATCAGCGTCCACCGATTGTTTTTTGTCAATTCGAGCCTTCATATCAATTCCTTCTACTAAACCCTATTCTCTTATCAGCCCCTACCTCTGTTGAACCATGAAATGGCATCAAATGACCACTCAAAAAGTCCGTTAAAATGCTTACTTAGCAAGCACTTAATGCAAGTTTTACATCAACGAATGCAATAACTTAACTCGTTAGGGTTGTGCTCTTCTTTACATCATTCGCAAGACATGGAAATCTTTACGTTTTGAACAAGCTCATTATTTTTGTATCATTTGATACATTCCTATTATAAGATTTTTTTACCCTTCACAGGTTATGAAGTCATGAAAGTTTCATGAAAATCATGCAAATTCTCCACCCAATCGCTGAGATGGCCCTACCTGATCTCACGACGTTTACTGACTACGGATAATGTTGAAATCCCTGATCTAGGGTCAGATGCTGGTGTGAGTCCTCACTCGTTGAATCAACCAGATACACCTCTGGATTGACAGTTGTCATGCCGACCACAGCCGCTCCTGCTCCTAATTCAGCCACCAGCGCGTGCGCTGCCTCACACGGCAGACACAGAACTAGTTCAAAGTCTTCCCCACCATACAGGGTCCAATTAATGGCCTGTTCTTCTCCCACCCAGTCCATCAGACCGGGCGGAATTGGAAGTTGCGATCGCTCCAGAGTTGCCCCGACACTACTGGCACGGCAAATTTGCAGGACCGCATCCGCTAAACCGTCGCTGCTATCCATACCCGCAATGGCAAATTCAGGGTGTTTCCCCAACAACGGCAATACATCCAGACGGGGCATCGGGCGCTGGTGCGATCGCCGCCAAAAGTCCTGCTGATCACGGGTCAGCGTCAGCGTTGAATTGCGTGTTGGATTGAGCAACAGTTCTAACCCGGCGCGTGCAGCTCCGTGATACCCCGTAGCAATGATGGCTTGATGAGGGAGCGCTCCAGAGCGACGAATGATTTGCTCCGGCACCGCCTGACCAAACGCAGTAATGGCAATCGTCCTAACAGGCGATCGCACCACATCTCCTCCCACAATCGGCGTAGAAAACCGTTGTAAGCAGGCAGCAATCCCCCCGTACAATCGCTCCACCCACTCTACGGCCACGTCCCCTGGCAACCCTAAACCGACGGTCAGCCCCAGTGGAGTTGCGCCCATCGCCGCTAAATCCGACAAATTTGCAGCCGCTGCCCGCCAACCTGCGTCTTCTGGGGCCGTCGTGCGATCGCTAAAATGGACTCCATCCACCAGCACATCCGTTGTCACTACCAGAGAATACCCAGGCTGGACTGTCAAAACAGCCGCATCGTCTCCAATCACATCAGTGGGACAAAAGGCTTGAAGTCGTTGGAGTAACCCTTGCTCACCAATCTCCCGAACGTTCATACTAGAATCTTGCGAAACATTTCTTTAAGCACGTCTGCCGCTAACTGTGGTCAGATCTAGAATTGGGTGTCATTGCCATTCCCCTACTGGCAGCGTCCGGGGGTGGCGACCCAGCAGTTGCATCCTGACACAATAATTAACGCTATACCACTGGGATTTTTAAGATATGACCGCGTTTTCCACCTCTGAAACCACTGCATCCAACCAGGTATTTCCCCCTAAGGATTCTCGGCAGCGAGTCAGCCAGTTTATGCGGCAGCTACAAGACCGCATTTGTGAAGGCTTGGAACAATTGGATGGTGTGGGTAAGTTTCGTGAAGATTCCTGGCAACGGGAGGAAGGCGGTGGCGGGCGCTCCCGTGTGATTCGAGAGGGAGACGTATTTGAGCAGGGTGGGGTTAACTTTTCTGAGGTCTGGGGGAAAGACTTGCCACCTTCTATCCTGGTTCAACGGCCAGAAGCCGCAGGGCATGGATTTTATGCCACAGGGACATCAATGGTGTTGCATCCCCGCAACCCCTACATCCCTACCGTCCATCTCAACTACCGCTATTTTGAGGCAGGTCCAGTATGGTGGTTTGGCGGCGGCATCGACCTGACCCCCTACTACCCCTTTGTAGACGATGTAACTCACTTCCACCGCACCTTGAAGCAAACCTGCGATGCTCACCATCCTCACTACTATCAGGCATTTAAGCTCTGGTGCGATGAATATTTTTATCTCAAACACCGGAATGAAACTCGTGGTGTCGGGGGCTTGTTCTTTGACTATCAGGATACCCAGGGCAAACTGTATCCCGTTTCGTACCCTGGCTCTCAAACCGATACGATCGCATCCCGCTTTAGCCAATCCATCGGGCCAGTGAACGGACGCACCTGGGACAGCTTATTCGCCTTTATCAATGATTGTGGCAACGCCTTCCTGCCCGCCTACGTGCCGATTGCAGAACGACGACAGTCCCTGGAGTACGGCGATCGGGAACGAAATTTTCAGCTCTACCGACGGGGACGCTACGTTGAATTCAACCTGGTATACGACCGGGGCACAATCTTTGGCCTCCAGACCAATGGGCGCACCGAATCAATTTTGATGTCTCTACCACCTCTAGTGCGGTGGGAATATGGCTATGAGCCAGAACCGAACTCACCTGAGGCAGAACTGTATAACACCTTCCTGAAACCGCAAGACTGGCTCAACTGGAAACAATCTGCGTAGAACTAACTTAGGGCATACCTGGCTAGGGAAAAGTAAAAAGCTCGCTAAAATCAAGCGTAGTCTGTTGTAATTTTGGGATTTTGTGTCAAAACTAGATTGAGCAGGATGACCGTTTTCACAAACAAGTTCCCTTAGCCATGCCCACCAGACTCGTTATAGAGTTTTTGGTGTTGCGAGAGCAGTCCTTGAGCCGTTTTCCCGCTCAGAGATGTGCGATTGAGGCTCATTGTGGATCTTAAGTTCGGTATCACCCAATTATCCGTAGCGTTTAGGAGAGGGTAGGCGATCCCTATGGAGCAGAAATCCATTCACATGGAGCAGAAGACTCATACAACCCAGGATGGCACGGTAGTCATTGTTCTAACTCCATCCGGTCGCTTAGACATTACTACGGCTTGGCAATTTCGGCTCAAACTCCAGGAGTGCATTTCCAAGCTGAGTCATCATGTGGTTGTTAATCTTGGTCAAGTTAATTTTATCGATAGTTCGGGGCTAACCTCCCTGGTTGCCGGGATGCGAGATGCAGACAAAGTTCGAGGTAGTTTCCGTATTTGTAACGTTCATCCAGAAGCTCGCCTGGTGTTTGAGGTGACAATGATGGATTCGGTGTTTGAAATTTTTGATACAGAAGAGGAAGCTTTGGAAGGAGTACCTCGCGGAATCGCCAGTTAAGACTCGGACCCGTCTGGTCTGCCATACTAGAAGCGCACTGTTCTTTTGGTATGGCAACTCATGTTTGGGACGTTTCAGCAGAGTCAGATTCGCATTGAGGTTCCAGCATCGGAGCAAGCATTGCGAGACCATCTATTACAATCTGCCCGATTGCGCCAGTGGTTATTCCCACAACGTTTTTCGCATGGTTTACCGGAGCAATTGCAGTCGGGGTTAGTTTTTACCAGTTGGATCGGAATTGTGCCAATTCAACATACAGTGGAGCAGGCTGGAGAGAACACTCTTCGCCTGCTTCTGAGTCAAGGAATTGATGGATTTCATGAATGGCGATGGGGGGAAGGCTGGATCCAATCTCGCATTGAGGGTGTATCACTGCTTCCGCTCCATCTGGGTCAAACCTTTGCAATTGCTCGCTTACGGCAATTCCTGATTACCTCGAACTCGTAGCCGCACCGAATCAGCGTGGGATTGCAAGCCTTCAGCCGTTGCCAGTAAATCGATCGCGCCGGCCACCTTTTGCAGAGCCGTCTGCGAATACTGGATCAGGCTGGAGTGCTTCATAAAAGTTTCCACTCCCAGGGGTGATGCATAGCGAGCGGCCCCGGAGGTGGGCAGGGTGTGATTCGGACCCGCCAGGTAGTCTCCTACCGCCTCCGGAGTCGAGGAACCGAGGAAAATCGCTCCGGCATGGCGGATCTTATCCAGCAAGGCCCAGGGATCGGCCACTTCCAGTTCTAAATGTTCCGGCGCAAACTCGTTTGAGAGTTCTGCCGCCACATCTAAAGATTCCACGACCACAACGAGACCATAATGCGCGATCGCCTTTTCGGTTAACAATCGGCGTGGATGATCAATCAGTTGACGTTCGACTTCATCCACCACTTTTCGCGCCAACACTGAGTCATCCGTCAGCAAAATCGCTGAAGCTATCTGGTCATGTTCTGCCTGGGCCAGCATATCTGCCGCCACAAACACTGGATTTGCGGTCTTATCAGCAATCACCAGTACTTCGGATGGGCCAGCTAAGGAATCAATTCCAACGGTCCCAAACACTAACTTCTTCGCCAAGGTGACGTAAATATTTCCCGGCCCCGTGATCACGTCTACCTTGGGAATGGTTTCAGTGCCATAGGCCAGAGCTGCGATCGCCTGCGCCCCGCCCACCCGGTAAATTTCTTCAATGCCTGCTTCCTGAGCCGCGACCAACACTGCCGGATTAATCCCCTTGTCGGACCCTGGAGGGGTAACCATGACAATCCGCGGCACCTTGGCCACTTTGGCCGGAATCGCATTCATCAAAACAGTGCTGGGGTAAGAAGCCTGCCCACCGGGCACGTAGATACCAGCCCGATCAACAGGCGTGTATCGCTTACCCAAAACGATCTCATCCTCACCAAAATTCACCCAACTTTTGGGAATCCGTTGACGATGGAAAGCTTCGATCTGCCGACAGGCCAGCCGAATTGCATCTAACAATTCTTTTGAAACCTGCTGGTACGCAGCATCAAGCTCTGAACCACTGACCCGTAGTTCATCCGGCTTAAAGTCGAGCCGATCAAATTCTGAGGTGTAGTGCAAAACTGCCCTATCCCCTTGGCGTTGTACAGCCTGAAGCACTTCCCGCACCGTTGCCTCCTTATGGAGGACTTGGTCATCATGGGTGCGGTCACAGATACGACGCAATTCTGCTCGTGCTTCAGCCCGCTGAGTGATAATTCGCAACATGGAGTTCGAAGTGCCAATCTAGTGGGTTGCCCGGTCGAGAACAGTGATCTAAGGGGAACTCCAGACCAACGTGGAGGAAATCAGTATGCCGCTCTCGTTAGTTGATCTTAACCTGAATTCCTTTGGGATTGAGTTCTTTGTCAAAAGAGATGCTATAGTTATATACCTGGCATTAGGTACTTTTGCCCGACTGTGTTCAATAGGTAGAGTTTTTAGGATATCCCGTGGCTAACATCAAGTCTGCCATTAAGCGCGTACAGATTGCGGAGCGCAACCGTCTCCGCAACAAGAGTTACAAGTCAGCGGTGAAAACCCTGATGAAGAAATATTTTGCTGCGGTTGACACTCATGCAGCAAGCCCAACCCCTGAGTCATTACAAACGGTTCAAGAGCAGATGGCGCTCGCCTACAGCCGAATTGACAAAGCGGTTAAGACTGGAGCATTGCACCGGAATACTGGAGCGAGGAAAAAATCTCGCTTAATGAAGGCGTTGAAAAAGGTTGAAACAACCCAATCAGCAGCGTCATAGCGAAAAACTGAACATCTTTGGTGGGCAAAGATCTGCATTCCTAAGCGTGGCTTGCCGTTCACTTTTAATTTATGCAGTAGTTTGGTGACCCTCCAATGGAGTTAGTTGATACTCATGTTCATATCAACTTCGACACCTTTCAGGATGACTTGGAAGGTGTTGTTCAGCGTTGGCGCGATGCTGGCGTTGTGCGTCTCGTACATTCTTGCGTGGAACCGGCTGAGTTTAAGCAGATTCAAGCGATCGCTAATCGCTATCCTGAACTCTTTTTCGCGGTGGGGTTGCATCCGCTGGATGTCGAGCAAAAATGGACGGCGGCGATGGCTGACAAAATTTTGGGTCTGGCACAATCCGATTCGCGGGTAGTGGCCATTGGCGAAACTGGCCTGGATTACTTTAAAGCCAGTAACCAGGCTCAACAAATTGAGGCGTTTGAGGCCCAACTCGCGATCGCCCAGCAGCTCAATCGGCCTGTGATCATTCACTGCCGGGATGCCGCCGCGGCGATGGCCGATTGTCTGCGTCAGTTTTGGCAGAGGCAGGGTCCCGTCCGAGGGGTAATGCACTGCTGGGGAGGAACACCCGCAGAAACGGAATGGTTCGTTGATCTTGGTTTCTATATCAGCTTCAGTGGCACCGTGACCTTCAAAAAGGCAACTCAAATTCAAGAGTCTGCTCGGATGGTTCCGGGCGATCGCCTATTGATCGAAACCGACTGTCCTTTTTTGGCTCCGGTGCCCATGCGGGGCAAACGGAATGAACCCGCCTACGTCAGATATGTCGCCGAGCAAGTCGCTCATCTTCGATCCATGCCGGTTGAAGACTTGGCAGTACTCACCACTCAAAATGCCTGTCAACTCTTCGGCTTGCCGCTACCACGATCGCTCGCAGCATAGAAACAATCCAAAAACTTCGTAACTTGTGAGGATTCATTGGGTTTTTGACAGAATTTGGTTGACGGCATATCAGATTTTTGCTACTGATCTCTGCCACTTGTCGTTCTCTAAGTCATAATGAATAGGAGTGTCAATTGGTCAAGCTATAACCGCTGAAAGTTTATTCATTCGCTAGGTGCTCCACAGCCTTGCTGTCGGGGCTTATCGCGTCCGTATGCTTTGCCTGCCTCCATCTCTCCATCGGCCCTACCTGGTCAGCCAATGTTCTCTTTAATCCGCTCCTACTTCCGATACCTTTCCATTCATATTCTGGGTTTTCCAAGTTACCCCCGTAAATTACTCACAAATTGAGAATTCTCTCGGTTTGGCATTGACTTGTATACAGTTGATCTTCTATAATCCAGCACTCGCGCTGGGCACAATCCATCCGTAAGACGACGCATGACTAACTTCAACACACCCGCCTTTACCCTTCCGGACTTGGTTGAGATTCAGCGGGAGAGTTTCCGCTGGTTCCTTGAAGAAGGACTGATTGAGGAACTGGATAGTTTTTCTCCCATCACTGACTATACTGGCAAGCTTGAACTCCACTTCATTGGCAAAGACTTTAAGCTCAAGCGACCTAAATATGACGTGGATGAAGCAAAGCGGCGGGATAGTACCTATGCCGTTCAGATGTATGTGCCAACCCGTCTAATTAACAAAGAAACGGGAGAAATCAAGGAGCAAGAGGTTTTCATCGGCGATCTGCCCCTCATGACCGATCGCGGTACTTTCATTATCAACGGGGCTGAACGGGTAATCGTCAACCAGATTGTTCGTAGCCCTGGAGTTTACTACAAGTCCGAAACAGACAAAAACGGTCGTCGGACCTACAATGCCAGCTTGATCCCTAACCGGGGTGCCTGGTTAAAGTTTGAGACCGACAAGAATGACCTCGTTTGGGTCCGGATTGACAAAACTCGGAAACTTTCTGCTCAGGTGTTGCTCAAGGCATTGGGCCTGACGGACGGGGAAATTTTTGATGCTCTGCGCCACCCTGAATACTTCCAAAAAACGATCGAGAAGGAAGGTCAGTACGGCGAAGAAGAAGCCTTGATGGAACTGTACCGGAAACTGCGCCCGGGTGAACCGCCCACGGTTTCTGGAGGTCAGCAACTTTTGGATTCTCGCTTTTTTGATCCCAAACGGTATGACCTGGGTAAGGTGGGCCGTTACAAGCTGAACCGCAAGTTGCGCTTGAATGTGCCTGAACCCATGCGAGTGCTGACTCCGCAAGACATTTTGGCGGCGATCGATTATCTGATCAATCTGGAGTTTGACATTGGCTCGATCGACGACATCGACCACTTAGGCAACCGTCGTGTTCGTTCGGTGGGTGAACTGTTGCAAAATCAGGTCAGAGTTGGGCTGAATCGCCTGGAACGAATCATTCGAGAACGGATGACCGTTTCCGATGCTGATGCCTTAACCCCGGCCTCCCTGGTGAACCCGAAGCCCCTAGTCGCGGCGATTAAGGAATTCTTTGGGTCATCTCAGTTATCCCAATTCATGGATCAAACCAATCCGTTAGCAGAACTGACCCACAAACGGCGGTTAAGTGCTCTGGGTCCTGGTGGCCTAACACGGGAACGGGCTGGTTTCGCGGTGCGGGAT
This sequence comes from Leptolyngbyaceae cyanobacterium bins.349, assembly GCA_033764685.1. Taxonomy (GTDB): domain Bacteria; phylum Cyanobacteriota; class Cyanobacteriia; order Leptolyngbyales; family Leptolyngbyaceae; genus JSC-12. The sequence goes on along the minus strand of JANRIS010000019.1, from coordinate 28,913 downwards.
ATTCACCCCTCCCACTATGGTCGAATTTGCCCGATTGAAACGCCAGAAGGTCCAAACGCAGGTTTGATTGGTTCGCTGGCCACTCATGCCCGCGTCAATGCCTACGGATTCATCGAAACACCGTTTTATAAAGTCGAGAATGGCCGCGTCCTGAAGGATCAAGCCCCCTCTTATATGACTGCCGATGAAGAGGATGATCTGCGGGTCGCTCCTGGTGACATTCCGATGGACGAGGAAGGTCGCATTCAAGGGGAACAGGTGCCTGTTCGCTATCGGCAAGACTTCACCACGACGACCCCCGATGAGGTGGATTATGTTGCCGTATCTCCTGTTCAGATTATCTCGGTGGCAACTTCGCTGATTCCCTTTCTGGAACACGATGATGCCAACCGGGCACTGATGGGTTCTAACATGCAACGGCAGGCCGTCCCCCTGCTCCGCCCAGAACGGCCTTTAGTGGGAACCGGACTGGAAGCTCAAGCGGCCCGTGACTCCGGGATGGTGATCGTGAGCCGGACGGATGGAGAAGTGACCTTTGTGTCTGCCGATCGCATTCGAGTGCGAGATGACCAGGGCAAGGATCATGAATATCAGGTGCAGAAGTATCAGCGCTCCAACCAGGACACCTGTTTGAACCAGCGCCCGATCGTCTTCATCGGCGATCGCGTTTCGGTTGGGCAAGTCATGGCAGACGGTTCTGCGACCCAGGAAGGAGAACTGGCTTTGGGCCAAAACATCATCGTCGCCTATATGCCCTGGGAAGGCTACAACTACGAAGATGCCATCCTGATCAGTGAGCGGTTAGTCTATGACGACGTATACACCTCCATTCACATCGAGAAGTACGAGATTGAGGCCCGCCAAACAAAACTTGGCCCCGAAGAGATCACCCGCGAAATTCCCAACGTCGGTGAAGATGCCCTGCGTCAACTTGATGAAACCGGCATCATTCGGATTGGAGCCTGGGTGGAACAAAGCGACATCCTGGTAGGGAAAGTGACACCGAAAGGGGAATCTGACCAGCCACCAGAAGAAAAATTGCTGCGGGCCATCTTTGGGGAAAAGGCGCGGGATGTCCGAGATAACTCGCTGCGAGTACCCAACGGTGAAAAAGGTCGTGTGGTAGACGTGCGGGTCTTCACGCGGGAACAGGGAGACGAATTGCCACCGGGAGCCAATATGGTGGTGCGGGTCTATGTAGCGCAAAAGCGGAAAATCCAGGTTGGGGACAAGATGGCCGGTCGTCACGGCAATAAGGGAATTATTTCCCGAATCCTGCCGCTAGAGGATATGCCCTACTTACCCGATGGCAGTTGTGTAGACATTGTGCTGAACCCGCTGGGGGTGCCATCTCGAATGAATGTGGGTCAGGTATACGAGTGTCTCCTGGGCTGGGCGGCGGAGAATCTCGGGGTTCGCTTCAAGGTCGTGCCCTTTGACGAAATGCATGGGGAAGAAAAATCCCGTGAAACGGTTCACGCCAAGCTGCAAGATGCGAGCGAAGTGCGCGGGGCAGACTGGGTATTTAACCCCGATAATCCCGGCAAAATTCAAGTGTTTGATGGGCGGACTGGCGAACCGTTTGATCGGCCCGTTACGGTTGGGGTGGCCTACATGCTGAAGCTGGTTCACCTGGTAGACGACAAGATTCACGCTCGTTCGACGGGTCCTTACTCGTTGGTGACGCAGCAACCTCTGGGGGGTAAAGCCCAACAGGGGGGACAGCGCTTTGGGGAAATGGAAGTGTGGGCATTGGAAGCCTTTGGGGCCGCCTACATTTTGCAGGAGTTGCTGACCGTCAAATCGGACGATATGCAGGGCCGGAACGAAGCGTTGAATGCGATCGTCAAGGGCAAGGCGATTCCTCGCCCCGGCACACCCGAATCCTTCAAGGTGTTGATGCGAGAATTGCAATCCCTCTGTTTGGATGTTGCCGTTCATAAGTTAGACACCCGCGAGGATGGTACCAGTCGTGATACTGAAGTGGATTTGATGGCAGATGTAAACACTCGCCGTGCGCCTTCCCGTCCGACCTATGAATCGATCTCCCGCGATGAGATGGATGACGGAGACGAATAATTTAGTCGGGCCTAGAATGATTGGTTATCCCGTTCTAGGCTCGGCTCCTACCCCTAAACCCTCTTCTAAAATTTGATAAGGAACACATACGATGCCGAAGCTAGAGCAGCGTTTTGACTATGTGAAGATCGGTCTGGCATCTCCAGAGCGGATTCGGCAGTGGGGAGAGCGCACCTTACCAAACGGGCAAGCCGTGGGTGAGGTGACAAAGCCGGAAACGATCAACTACCGGACGTTGAAGCCGGAAATGGACGGCCTATTTTGTGAACGCATTTTCGGTCCGGCGAAAGACTGGGAATGCCACTGCGGAAAATACAAGCGTGTGCGTCATCGGGGCATCGTCTGCGAGCGATGTGGTGTGGAAGTCACCGAGTCCCGTGTGCGGCGGCACCGGATGGGTTACATCAAATTGGCAGCTCCCGTAGCTCATGTTTGGTATTTGAAAGGCATTCCTAGCTACATGGCGATCCTGCTGGATATGCCATTGCGGGATGCCGAACAAATTGTTTACTTCAATGCTTACGTTGTGCTCAATCCTGGCAACGCAGAGAATCTAGCTTACAAGCAACTGTTGACGGAAGACCAGTGGATTGAGATTGAGGACCAACTGTACAGTGAAGATTCGCAGTTGACCGGAGTTGAGGTGGGCATTGGGGCAGAAGCTCTGCAACGTTTGCTGCAGGACATCAACCTGGAAGAAGAAGCAGAGAAACTGCGGGAAGAAATTTCCACCTCTAAGGGGCAAAAGCGGGCAAAGTTAATCAAGCGCCTACGGGTAATCGATAACTTCATCGCCACTGGTTCGCTACCAGAGTGGATGGTGTTAACAGTGATTCCGGTCATTCCACCCGATCTGCGCCCGATGGTGCAACTAGATGGTGGTCGCTTTGCCACATCTGACTTGAATGACCTGTACCGCCGAGTGATCAACCGAAACAATCGTTTAGCTCGACTGCAAGAAATTCTGGCGCCAGAGATCATTGTGCGAAATGAAAAGCGGATGTTGCAGGAAGCGGTTGATGCATTGATTGACAACGGGCGACGGGGCCGCACAGTGGTGGGTGCTAATAATCGCCCCCTCAAGTCTCTTTCCGACATTATTGAAGGGAAGCAGGGTCGTTTCCGCCAAAACCTCTTAGGTAAACGGGTGGACTACTCTGGTCGTTCTGTGATTGTGGTAGGGCCTAAGCTCAAGATTCACCAGTGTGGACTGCCCAGGGAAATGGCGATCGAGCTGTTCCAACCCTTTGTCATCCATCGCCTGATCCGTCAGGGTTTGGTGAATAATATCAAGGCCGCCAAGAAATTAATCCAACGGAATGACCCTGTCGTGTGGGATGTATTGGAGGAGGTAATTGAGGGACACCCAGTATTACTGAACCGAGCACCTACCCTGCACCGATTAGGGATTCAAGCCTTTGAACCTATTCTGGTAGAGGGGCGGGCGATTCAACTTCATCCTCTGGTCTGTCCTGCCTTTAACGCTGACTTCGATGGTGACCAGATGGCCGTCCACGTCCCCCTATCGATTGAAGCGCAGGCAGAAGCCCGGTTGCTCATGCTGGCATCCAATAATATTTTGTCCCCCGCAACGGGGCGTCCAATCATCACGCCGAGTCAGGACATGGTGTTGGGTTGTTACTACCTGACCGCAGAAAACCCAGATGCTAGCAAAGGTGTAGGTAGTTACTTTGCCAACCTGGAAGATGCGATTACAGCTTACGAACAACAGCAAGTTGATCTGCATGCCTATGTTTGGGTGCGGTTTGATGGGGAGGCAGAATCGGATACTCCAGATAGCGAGGTGCTGAAGGAGGAGACTTCTGCTGATGGAGTTGTGACTCGCATCTACAGATCGCGACGAGTGCGTTTGGATGCCGACGGCAATCTGATCTCTCAATATATTCGGACCACTCCAGGTCGAATTATCTACAACAAAACCGTTCAAGATGCCCTGGCAGGCTAACGAAATGCTGGATTTCAGGAACCAGGAACTCGGACTGAGTTCCTGAAATCAACTGGCGACAATCTGAAATTGCAGTTATGGGAGCGGGGTTCAATCATGGCAGAGCGTAACAACCAACCAGTTTTCCGGAATCAGGTCATCAATAAGAAGGAATTGACCAAGATGATTTCTTGGGCATTCACAAATCATGGCACGGCAAGAACGGCTCAGATGGCAGATCGTTTGAAGGATTTAGGCTTCAAGTTTGCCACTCGTGCAGGGGTTTCCATTAGTGTAGATGACTTGCAGATTCCGGCGACGAAACGGAAGTTATTGGAAGCGGCAGAGGAAACGATTCGGGAAACAGAAGAACGCTACATCCGGGGAGAAATTACCGAAGTTGAGCGGTTCCAAAAGGTAATCGATACCTGGAATGGCACGAACGAAGAGTTGAAGGATGAAGTGGTTCGTAACTTCAAAATGAATAATCCCCTCAACTCCGTGTATATGATGGCTTTTTCGGGCGCACGGGGGAATATCTCTCAGGTGCGGCAGTTGGTGGGAATGCGGGGTTTGATGGCAAATCCGCAGGGGGAAATTATCGACTTACCGATTAAGACCAATTTTCGTGAAGGTCTGACGGTAACAGAATACATTATTTCCTCTTATGGAGCGCGGAAAGGGTTGGTCGATACGGCACTGAGAACGGCAGACTCGGGTTACCTAACCCGTCGTTTGGTGGACGTGTCTCAGGACGTGATTATTCGGGAAGTGGATTGTGGCACCCAGCGGGGTGTGACGGTGCGGAGTATGCGGGATGGCGATCGCGTACTCATTCCCCTCAAAAATCGGTTGTTGGGACGAGTTGTGGCTCAAGATATCGTTCACCCTGAGACAGGTGAAGTGGTGGCAGCCCGGAACGAGTCAATTTCGGATGAGTTAGCCGAAGCGATTGGAGCCAGTAACGTTGATGAAGTGATCGTGCGATCGCCTCTGACCTGTGAAGCGGCGCGATCGGTGTGTCAGCAATGTTATGGCTGGAGTCTGGCCCACGCCAAGATGGTAGACATTGGGGAAGCCGTTGGGATTATTGCCGCGCAGTCAATTGGTGAACCGGGTACTCAGTTGACCATGCGGACCTTCCACACGGGTGGGGTGTTTACCGGCGAAATGGCCCGGCAAGAACGGGCGCAATTTGCTGGTACAATTCGGTTTCCCAAACGCCTGCGGACGCGGTCTTTCCGGACACGCCACGGTGAAGATGCCCTTGTCGTGGAATCAGTAGAGGCTAACTCTAAAGTGATCTTGGAGGGTGCAAACGGGCAGCAGCAAATATTTTCGGTCGCCCAAGGGGCGACCTTGCTGGTGCGGGATGGGCAAACCGTGAAAGATGCCCAAATTCTGGCCGAAGTCCCTTTAACGGGGCGTTCTCGCAAGACCACGGAAAAAGCCGCGAAAGACGTGGCTTCTGACATTGCCGGAGAAGTTCGATTTGCTGATTTGGTACCGGAGGAAAAGAAAGACCGTCAGGGCAACACCACACGCATTGCTCAACGGGGTGGTCTGCTGTGGATTCTCTCCGGGGAAGTGTATAACTTGCCGCCCGGTGCAGAACCTGTGGTGAAAAACGGCGATCGCATCGAAGCGGGGGGAGTCCTGGCTGAAACCAAACTTGTCACGGAACACGGTGGCATTGTGCGCCTACCCCAGGAGGTTGAGGGCAGCAAAGGCGGGCGAGAAGTCGAAATCATCACGGCCTCGGTCTTGCTCGATCAGGCCCAAGTGCGAGTAGAAAGCTACCAGGGACGGGACCATTATTTGATCGAGACGAACCACAATCAGGTCTTCTCCCTCAAAGCCACCCCCGGCACCAAAGTCACCAATAATCAGGTTGTTGCCGAACTGATTGATGACAGCTACCGCACTCAAACGGGTGGTATCGTCAAATATTCTGGGGTTGAAGTTGGTAAGCGGGGCAAAGCCAAGCAGGGGTACGAAGTTGTTAAAGGTGGCACCTTAATCTGGATTCCGGAAGAGGCCCACGAAGTCAACAAAGATATTTCACTGCTGCTCGTGGAAGACGGGCAATACGTGGAAGCTGGGACCGAAGTCGTCAAAGACATCTTCTGTCAGAGTAATGGCGTGATCGAAGTGACGCAGAAGAATGACATTCTGCGCGAGATTGTGATCAAACCGGGCGATTTGCACATGATCGACAACCCGGATGACATCATTACCCGTGAGGCACTTCTGGTGAATCCTGGACAACAGATCATGCCGGGATTAGTGCTGGACGAGCTGAAATATGTGGAGTATGTAGAAACGCCTGAAGGTCCAGCCATGCTGTTGCGGCCTGTGACAGAATTCACCGTACCCGACGAGCCATCCGTTCCCAGTCAAGAATCCAGTAATGAAGAATCCGGGCGATCGATTCGGTTAAGAGCGATTCAACGGTTACCTTACAAGGATGGAGAGCGGGTCAAGTCAGTGGAAGGGCTGGAACTCATGAAAATTCAGCTTGTGCTGGAAATCGAACAGGATGCCCCCCAACTGGCCGCCGACATTGAACTGCTACCGGACGAAACCGATCCCGATTTGTTGCGGTTACAACTGGTGATTCTAGAATCACTGGTAATTCGTCGAGATATTGCGGCTGACCAAACCCAGGGCAGCACTTTGACTCGCGTTTTAGTCAAAGACGGGGATCAAATTGCGCCGGGAGCCGTGGTTGCCCGAACCGAAATTCAGTGTAAAGAATCCGGTGAAATCCGAGGCATTCATGAAGGGGCCGAGGCAATTCGACGAGTATTGGTGGTGCGGAACGCCGACCTCTTAACCATTAGCACTCAAGGCAAAACACCGACGGTCCGGGCTGGAGATTTACTGGTAGCCGGATCAGAAATTACTGATGGGTTGTCTTTAGAAGATTCTGGACAGGTGGTGCACGTAGGTGATGGCGAAGTCACCATGAGATTGGCGCGTCCTTATCGGGTGTCTCCCGGTGCCGTGCTTCACATTGACGATGGTGATCTGGTCCAGCGGGGTGACAATCTGGTGCTGCTGGTCTTTGAACGAACCAAAACCGGGGACATCATTCAGGGTCTACCCAGAATTGAAGAATTGTTGGAAGCCCGCAAACCACGAGAAGCCTGCGTCTTGGCGGAACGGGCCGGAACGGCACAGGTTGTTTACGGGGATGATGACTCGGTTGAAGTGAAGGTGATCGAAACGGACGGTAATTTGCGGGAGTACCAGATCAATCCTGGGCAGAACGTGATTGTGTCCGATGGGCAGGAAGTCGCGGCAGGTGAGCGGTTGACGGATGGTCCGGCCAACCCACACGAATTACTGGAAGTGATGTTCAAGGCGAACCGCGAAACCCTGGGTGTGCATGATTCTGCCATGCATAGCTTGCGCGAAGTGCAAATGTTCCTGGTGAACGAGGTGCAGTCTGTGTACCAGTCTCAGGGCATTGATATTTCTGACAAGCACATTGAAGTGGTTGTACGCCAGATGACCTCCAAAGCGCGGGTGGATGATGGCGGCGACACCACGATGCTGCCCGGTGAACTGGTGGAACTGTATCAAGTGGAGCAGGTCAACGAGGCGATGTCGATCACGGGTGGTGCGCCTGCGGAGTACACGCCAGTTCTGTTGGGGATTACGAAGGCATCCTTGAACACGGATAGCTTTATCTCGGCGGCCAGCTTCCAGGAAACAACTCGGGTCTTGACGGAGGCCGCGATCGAAGGCAAGTCTGACTGGTTGCGGGGCTTGAAGGAAAACGTGATCATTGGCCGGTTGATTCCTGCGGGAACTGGCTTCAATGCTTACGAGGAGATCGGCAGCCCCGATGTGGATTTATCCTACGATGCGATCGGTGTCTTCGATGATGATACCGACCTCACGGATGTGGTGTTAGACGATCGCACCGCTCGGACCTATGGCCTGGATAGTTTTGAAGACCACGCCAGCTACGGCCTCACCTTTGGCATGACCCCTGATACCAAGACTGACTTTTCATCCTCCATCATTGACGATGACGATGATGAGTTAATCGGTGGCGGTAGCAGCAGTACGGCTGACGAAGACGAGGACGACTTCGAGGATGAAGACTAAACCAACGGTCGGTCTTCAGCCCGTTTGTCTCCGTTGATATCAGGCATCTCCTGATATCGTAAATCTCTTGATTTCATCAATCTCTAATGTTCAAGGTCACCGGTTGGCTCCAGTAGCAACAGGTGACCTTTTCGATTTAAGGTGATAGCGTGACTGTTTTGAGACTGCGATCACCCCATGTCTGATTCTGATCCTTGCACCTCTGGTTCCCTGGCTACCTGCGTTGAAGCATTAGGCTTACCCCAGATTCAACGGCATGTTTTGATTTGTGCTGACCAAACCAAACCCAAATGTTGCGACAAAGTCGTCGGTTTACAAGCCTGGGATTATCTGAAGCAGCGCTTAAAGGAACTCAAGCTGGATCAGCCCACCGACATTCAGCCAATTTGTGTATTTCGCACCAAAGCCAATTGTTTACGGGTATGCCAGCAAGGCCCAATTTTGGTGGTATACCCAGATGGCGTTTGGTATCACAGCGCCACTCCAGAGGTAATTGAACGAATTATTCAAGAGCATTTAATTGGCAATCAAATTGTGCAGGATTACGCCTTCCTGGTTCATCCGTTGGCAGCCCCTCAAACACCAGAGTTGCCAAGCGAACCGCATTGAAGCGAAATTGAAGCGAACAATCAGCAACCTTCTCGTCCGGGCGAACGGCTATTTGCCCTTCCAGGAGACTAAATGTTCGACCTGATTGAATCCGCACGCTTCAATACTCCCGCCAGATGCCCACTAAAACACCCTGCACCTGTACGCGGCTGGCATCTTCCTCATAAGTTTTGAAGTTGAAGTTGGCAGGCTTCAAAAATGCCCGTCCTTCTTTGAGATAGAAATGTTTCAGGGTCGTCCCTTCGCCTTCCACGCGCGCCGCCACAATACTTCCAGGCTTGAGTGTTTGCACATCAGAAACCGGACGCAAAATCACAAAATCTCCTGAGCAAATATGAGATTCAATCATGCTGTCGCCCATGACCCGGAGCGCATAATTACCAGGTTTGTTGAAGGGTTCTGGTAATTGAATCGGTTCAGCAGAGTGATCGGGGAACGATTCGACTACACCTCCTGCCGCGATCGTGCCTTTCAGGAAAACGCCCTCTGAGTGCTCCGCAGAGTGCATTAACCGGACGGTACGAGCCTTTCCCTTCTCCCGGTAAATGGCACCCTTTTGCTCCAGACGGTTTAAATACACTTGCACAGGGGAATTGGAGCGGTAGCCCATCGCCTCGCGGATGAGACGCACGGATGGGGAAAATCCGTTCTGCTGAATGTAGGAATCCAGGAAGTCGAGGAGTTGACGTTCCCGGTGGGTTAAGGCAGACATGAGCACTCCAAAGTGAACAACTTGCTCACATTATAGAACGCCTGTATTACTTCAATTCAATTTTCAAATAGTTCAGAAGTGAGATTTTGCAGAATCTTTAAGCTTTCCGTTGATCCACGGATAAGGCGGAGGGCTGCGATCGGTTGTTTGAGCATGGCGATCGCCAGGGCCATTGGTTGCAGCGCCCCCCGGTCGTCAAAGGCAGCGGCAAGGTTCGGAATATCATGCTGGCAGTCATCGCTCACGACTCGTAACGTAGCGACTGCAACTCCCCAGCCTAGCAGGACTTGTAAAGCGGCGTACCCTTCCATATCCACGACGATCGCCCCCGACTGCTGAGCCAAGTCGGCCTTTTCTGAGGCTCGAGCCACTACCCGATCGCTGGTCACGGCCTGCACTGATTGGATGGCCTCCCCCAGGACACACCGAATTGCCGCGTTCAAAGTGTGATCGCAGGGGAGCCATGCCGTTGCCCCGTCCGGTGGGGCCATCGTGCAAGCGTCATAGAGTACGCCAGCGCCCACGCCTACCGTCGGAGACAGCCCACCACACAGCCCCATGATCAAAACCTGCTGCCCCTGCCAAAAACAGCCCGACTGCTGCAACTGCTCTAGATGGGCCGTTAACGCGATCGCCCCCACAGGCACCGGAAACACCGCCGGGGGATGCAGCACATTTCCCAACCCTCGACAAACCGCCCGATGTTCAGCCCCCTGGGGCACCAAAATAGTTTGGATATTGAGCATAGAGACATTGAGCATAAAAACTGGCGGCGCGAGGAAGAAGAGAAGCGGGGGAATCGCCTAGTGGTCAGTCAATTAATGATTGACGGGTAGCCAAAATTCAGGTTGTTGATTGGGGTTAAATTTTGCGGGTCTTCGACCCGTCAAAATTTTCCTGACGGAACACTAAGCCGGATCTGCAATGGGGCTGGTTTTCCGCCTGGGCAAAAGTTTGACGGTATTGAGCGCAACGGCAGCGATCGCTGGTAAAAAGTCAGGTCGCAGTAATTCTGCTGGATAAACGCTCATGCGCTGCTCGTTCTCAGAAATGCACATTTCCAGAAACGTTTCCAGACTGAGATCAACTTTGACAGCCTTGGCTCCAGATGCCGTAAACCCTTTTTTGTTGGTACTTTTCTTCCCCTTTTTGCTCATGCCCTGGAAACTATCCAGACGACGCAGGGCAGCACCCGTATATTGCCGGAAGGAGGTGTAGGGCCGCAGCAGGGCACGCCCTTCAACCACTTGCTTATGAGCAATCCAGTTGACGAAAAAGACCATGTGCCGAGCTTCTTCATCCACCAGCGTATTAAAAATATTGAATAACGCTTCGGGAATAAAATCAGTTTGACGGGCGATCCCAAATAAGCCAAAGGCAAAGAAAGAGTCGAAACATTCACCGTAGCCAAACTTGATGAAAGCGGGTTCCAGATTGGTCGGCAGTGGCTTTTCTGGGCGTTCGGGGACTTCGATGCCGTAGTGATTGATCATATACTCGATCACGCGACCATGACGGGCTTCCTCTGCGGCCTGAAGCGCGATCGCCGCCCGCATCATGGGGTCATCTACGCGATCGGCATACGCTTTGAGCATGACTCCGGCCTTCCGTTCGGTGTAGAGGGCTTCATCCCAAAATGGAATTTTGCGAATCCGCTCAATCGCGTTACTGTCCAAATCAGGCCAGGGTAAAGTCGCTGGCTCGTAGGCCAAATGACTGTCCATAAAACTGCGGCAAAGTAGCTCTTTGTGAGCCTCGGAACCAATTTTCATCCGGCACTCCCTTCCCAATTTTGAATAAGTGTAAATTAACCCTAAACTAAACCTAGCAAATCATCCGATCTGGTATTTTCTGAACCGCGATGGATGCAGTTAGGATTGCAATAGCTTTCGCATTTACTCTCTAAAATTTTGTCGGAATTCCCTGCTAATGGCTCACTCATCTCAGCGCAAGTCTAATCGAGAGCGGTTTAACATTTCCAAACTGGCTATTCAATATCCCTGGATCACGCTGGGCTTCTGGATTGCGGTGATGGTAGCAGGCTTTTTTGCCTTTAGCTCCCTCAAGTTTGCGCTATTTCCCGACATTACCTTTCCGGTGGTGGTAGTGAATGCTCAAGCCCCGCTCACCGCCGCCACAGCGACCGAAACTCAATTAACAGTTCCCATTGAAAATGCTGTGAAGCCATTAGATGGGAAACAAGGACTGACCAACATTCAGTCTTCCACCTTTCCGGGGCGGTCTGTGGTCAGCCTATCGTTTGAAGTGGGAACGAAGTTAGACAAAGCAACTCAGGCTGTGGAGCAAGCTCTGGAGCAAGCAAAACTGCCAACCCAAGCGCAATATAACGTGACTCCGATCAACCTGAACGAGGCGGCAGTCGTGAGCTACGCCATCATCAGTGCGAATGAGCAATTACCAACGCTGACGCAAACGACACAGACTGAAATTGTGCCCGCGATCGCAAAAGTTCCGGGAGTACTCAAGGTCAATCTATTAGGGGTTCCGGCAGGAGTCAAGGTGGATGAGGTGGAACCTGTTGCGGGGCAAGCCGAGCAGAATGTTTTGCCCCCTGGCAGTTCAGCCGTACGCTGGGATGGCAAAAACGTGCTGGCTTTTGAGGTGATCAAAACCAGTGAGGCGAATACCCTGGAAGTGGTCCGGGAAGTCGATGGGGCGGTTAAAACTCTTCAGCAGCAATTACCGACCGTGAAACTGGCACAAGCCTTTACCCAGGCGGAATACATCAACCAGGCGACTCACTCTACCATCGACGCGCTGATCGAGGCGATCGTGCTTTCGGTGATCGTGATGTACCCCTTTTTGTGGAACTGGAAAGCCACGATTATTTCAGCCCTGGCCATTCCCACCTCCCTGTTCGGCACCTTTATTGTGATGGCAATCTTTGGCTTCAACCTGGAAACCATTACGCTGCTGGCTTTAGCTTTGGTGATTGGGATCATTGTGGACGATGCGATCGTCGATGTGGAGAACATTGTGCGTCACATTGAGGATGGCAAACCACCCCGTCAGGCCGTCATTGAAGCCACCACCGAAATTGGGTTAACCGTTACCGCCGCAACATTTACCGTGGTTGCCGTATTTCTGCCCGTGGCCTTAATGGAAGGGGTCATTGGGCAATTCTTCCGCCCCTTTAGCATTACGATTTCGGCAGCGGTAATTATTTCTTTGCTGGTGGCCCGTACGCTTTCCCCCATGCTGGCGGCCTATTGGTTGCGAGCCAAGCAAAAACCAGGTCAACCTGGGAAGCCAGCCTCCAGTGACCCTGATTTAGATGCCGTCTCCGATCGCGTCTCTGATCAAGGCTCAGAGGCACCAGCGCCCGCATCGCTGGTGATCAATCCGGAGCAGTATCACAAAGGCTTTGTGGGCTGGTATCGCAATGTGCTGGATTGGTCGCTGCGGCATCGCGTGTTGGTGATTAGCTTTGCGATCGCCAGCTTTGTGGCGGGGGTAGCGCTAATTCCCCTGATTCCCACCGGATTTATTCCCAAGCTCGATCGCGGCGAATTCAACATCCGCTTTACCGCTCCCCTGCCCATCCCCCCCAATGCCGCCGACCTGGCAAAACTGGCGCAGCAAGCAGGACAAGCGGGACAAAATCCCCCAACCATCCCTGGTCAATCGCCTGCGGGTTTACCTCCGGGTGTGAATCCGGCAGCTCTGGGGGCGATCCAACTGCCGACCTTTGACCCCTTGAAACAATCGGTGGATATAGCCAAGCAACTGGAAACATCGGTTCGCCAAAATCCCGCTGTTGCTGATGTGTTTACCACAGTGGGCACCCGTCAACGGCCAAACCAGGGAACGTTGTACGTCACCTTGAAGGGCGATCGCACAATCAAAACGGCTGAAGTCCAGGATCAAGTGCGGCAGAATTTGCCCATCCTCAAAGATGTCAGCACTAGCGTAGAAGATATTCAATTCATCGACACAGGTGGCGAAAAACCACTACAAGTCGTTCTGGTTGGCAATGATCTCCAGCAACTCAGCACCATTGCCACCGCCATTCAACAACGCATGGAAAAAATTTCCGGTCTAACAGATATTACGATTACCGGGGGCACCACCGACCAGGGTAAAGTCACCCAGATTGAACGCACCAAAGGACGACGCATTGCTTATGTCAGTGCCAATTTAGGTCAGGGAGTGGCCCTTGGTAAAGCCACCCGTCAGGTAGAACGCATTGCTTTAGATGAAATTCAGAAACAGGGTGCCGCCCAAACCGTTTCGCTGGAACGAGGGAGTGATTCAGCCCGGGTAGACGAAATTTTTGACAGTTTCAAAGGCACGCTGGCTTTATCTGTGTTGTGCATCATGGTTGTGCTGGTGCTACTGTTCAAAAGCATTCTTGATCCGCTGGTCGTTGCCATCTCCCTACCCCTTTCCCTGGTGGGTGCCCTGATGCCATCCCTGATCTTCCGGACTGACTTCGGCATGATCTCCATCATCGGGATCATCCTGCTCTTGGGACTCACCAACAAAAGCGCCATTCTCCTCGTCGATTACATCAACCAATTGCGGCGGGCGGGCATGTCTCGAACCGAAGCGATTCTGATTGCGGGACCCGTTCGGCTTCGCCCCATCCTGATGACGACCGCCGCTACCCTCCTGGGGATGGTCCCGATCGCCCTGGGTTGGGGAGCCGGAGCCGAGTTACGAACCCCGATGGCAACCACCATTATGGGTGGCCTCGTCACCTCCACCATTCTCAGCCTGATCGTCATTCCTGTCTTTTATGCCGTGTTTGATGACTTCCGGCAGATGGTGAGAAAAGGGCTGGGGGTTAAGGGTTGGGGGCCAGGGAAGTAGGAAGTAGGAAATCGGGAGTAGGGCGTGGAACGTTTAACAGCATTTGTCACGGGTGGAACTGGTTTCGTTGGCGCTAACCTGGTGCGGCTCTTGCTGGAACAGGGGTGCCAGGTGCGGGCGCTGGTCCGTCCGCATAGTGTGCTGGACAACTTGCAGGGATTAGATGTGGAACTGATCGCAGGGTCACTGAGCGATCGCGACCTGGCCGACAAAATGCGGGGCTGTGATGTCGTGTTCCATGTCGCAGCGCATTATTCCCTATTGCAAGCCGACAAGGACAAACTGTACGAGTTCAATGTGGTAGGGACTCGCAATATTTTGGCCGCCGCCCGACAGGCAGGGGTCAAACGAACGGTGTATACCAGTTCTGTGGCGGCGATCGGGGTCAAGGAAAACGGCATTGCCAATGAAACCTATCAAAGTCCGGTGGAGAAATTAATCGGATACTATAAACAGTCGAAATATTGGGCCGAACAGGAAGCGGTCAAGGCCGTTCAGGCAGGGCAAGATGTCGTAATTGTGAATCCCAGTACCCCAATCGGCCCCTGGGACATCAAACCCACCCCGACTGGCGACATCATCTTGCGGTTCCTGCGGCGACAAATGCCCTTTTACTTGCACACGGGCTTAAACCTTATCCATGTGCAGGATGTGGCCTGGGGACATTGGCTGGCCTACCAGAAGGGCAAAACCGGCGATCGCTACATTTTGGGGCACCAAAACATGCCCCTGCCAGACATGCTGCATCAACTGAGCAAAATCACTGGATTACCAGCACCCAGGCGATCGATCCCGGCCTGGATTCCGCTCTCGATCGCCTGGGTGGATGAAACCCTGTTGGCCCCTCTGGGTAAACCCCCCTCAGTGCCAATCGATGGAGTGCGCATGGCAGGGCAATACATGTACTACAGCTCCGCCAAAGCCGTACAGGACCTAAATCTCCCCCAAACTCCAATTGTTACCGCCTTGCAAGATGCCGTAGAGTGGTTTGTAACGAAAAACTACGCATAAGTTTGATGACATCAGGTGATAGGTGATTGGGCACCAATCGTTACTGTAAACGTCTTGGAAAACCCACCTCACAATCCGGTTCCCGTTTATTTACCCTTGAGGAGTGACGCAGACATGGCAATTCATTTTCAGCAGGCGCTTGAGATTGGCAAATACATCGTGACTCAGCGGTTAAAGGGACGGAAGAAATATCCCTTAACCCTCATGCTAGAACCGCTATTCCGCTGTAATCTTGCCTGTTCTGGTTGTGGCAAAATTCAACACCCCACCGAAATTCTTAAGCAAAATTTGACGCCCGAAGAATGTTTTACTGCAGTGGAAGAGTGCGGTGCTCCGATGGTTGCCATTCCCGGTGGTGAGCCTCTGTTGCATCCTCAAATTGACGAAATTGTGCGGGGCCTGGTGGAACGTAAAAAATTTGTTTATCTCTGCACTAATGGCATTTTGTTGGAAAAAAGTTTAGACAAATTTGAACCCTCCACCTATTTCAGTTTCAGTGTGCATTTAGATGGATTAAGAGACTTGCATGACCAGTGTGTCGATCGCAAAGGCGTATTCGACACCGCCGTCAAAGCCATTAAAGCCGCCAAAGCTAAAGGCTTTCGTGTCACCACAAACACCACTATTTTTGAGGGGGCTGATCCCCAGGAAATGCAGGAATTTTTCGACTTTGTGGCAACCCTCGGCACTGATGGCATGATGATCTCTCCCGGTTACAGCTACGAGTGGGCACCGGATCAGGAACACTTCCTCAAGCGGGAACAAACTAAAGCGCTGTTCCGCGAAATTTTGGCTCCCTATAGAGCCGGAAGCAAAAATTGGAATTTCAACCACAACCCTTTATTCCTGGATTTTCTAACCGGTGAAAAGGATTATGAATGCACACCCTGGGGAATGCCCAGTTACAGCGTATTAGGCTGGCAAAAGCCCTGTTATTTGCTAAATGAAGGGCATTACAAAACCTATCAAGAATTGATCGACAATACCGATTGGAGCCAATACGGACGCAAGAGTGGAAATCCGAAGTGTGCGGATTGTATGGTGCATTGTGGTTATGAACCCACTGCCGCCGAAGATGCCATGAACCCTCAAAATATCACCCGATCGCTGGGTGCTGTGTTCAGCTT
Organism: Leptolyngbyaceae cyanobacterium bins.349; assembly: GCA_033764685.1. Lineage (GTDB taxonomy): Bacteria > Cyanobacteriota > Cyanobacteriia > Leptolyngbyales > Leptolyngbyaceae > JSC-12. The sequence goes on along the minus strand of JANRIS010000019.1, from coordinate 12,478 downwards.
TAGTCGGTGATGATGAAGTGAATCTTCCGGGTCAGAAATCGACGTTGGCTAGTATTTCAACTGCCGCTTCTGACCCTTGAAACTTTTTTGACTGGAGATGGTCAACCTAAATCAGAGCTGCCATAGGATGCGCATTGAATAAGCACCAACCCAGCGATCGCTATTGATGATTTTGCCCACCTATGTCCTAGTGATGATGCGAAGTCTTGATGATGTGCGGTAAGAGGGCATCGGTTCAAACAAGCCCGTTCCTTTCATTAGCAGTTAATGGTTAATTTTCATGGTTTGCATCTTTAAATTAGGAATTGATCAGTTTAGCGCTCGTCCTTCCAAGTATTTCTACTGATGAAAAATCTGGAAGCGAAGCAAGATTAAACTATTGTTTCCAAAAAATCTTAAGGCAGAATGCATCTATTTCTTTTCTAATTTATTCACTCACTTCTAGAAAATAATTGAATGTTTGTGAACTTGGGAAAGAAGGAGTTTTTACCTGAAGCAAGACATTTTCATTGCAAACGAAACGGATTGCGGTATATTTAGTGCCAACGTGGTGTAATGAGTCAGAGGAGTGAATCAATGCAGTTGTGCAAGAGTGCGTTAGAAGTGTTGGAGGAGACTAGTCGGACATTTTTTATTCCCATCAGTCGCTTACCTTCAGGATTACAAGAGGCGGTGGCTTCTGCTTATCTTTGTATGCGCGCGATCGATGAAATTGAAGACCACCCCGATCTAGAGCGTCCGTTGAAGGCCAAACTGCTAAACATTATTAGCCTGACTCTGCAATCTTCAACCCACAACTTTACTGCCAACGACCTAACTGCTCCCCTGCATGAGTATCAAGACCTGCTCCCAGAAGTGTCTTACCGTGTGGGAGAATGGGCGCTCCTGGCTCCAGAAAGTATTGCTCCGCGTGTTTGGGATGCCACAGCCGCTATGTCCGATCGCATGGCTCACTGGGCTTCTGTCAATTGGACGGTTCGCACAGAAGCAGATCTGGACCAATACACCTTCAGTGTGGCCGGCTCCGTCGGCTTGCTGTTATCTGACCTCTGGGCCTGGTATGACGGCACTCAAACCAACCGAATGCACGCGATCGGCTTTGGTCGAGGGCTACAAGCCGTTAACATTTTGCGAAACCATACAGAAGATTTAACCAGAGGCGTTGATTTTTATCCCATCGGTTGGACCCACGAGCAAATGCACACCTATGCTCGGAACAATCTGGCCATGGCCGATGCTTATACAGCCGCCCTGCCCTTAGGCCCCGCCCTTGACTTCTGCCGAATTCCTCTGGCGCTGGCTCATGCAACCCTGGATGCCCTCTCTCAAGGGGAAGCTAAACTCAGCCGTAGCACGGTAATGAACTTGGTGACTCAACTGACTAGTAGCCCTGTGTAGAATCCCTTCAACACGGTATGAATTCTGACAGGGACGTTGTGTAAAGCGTCCCTATTTTGTTTGTAAGTCATCGTCTTCGCCATGTTTAACGTGGCGAAGACGATGCAGAACGCCCACCCAACAGTGGCTTTGCCACGCTTTCCTTGTCCTCAGCATTCTGACCAAAGCTAGTTTTATTTGTGAATTGGGTCTACTCGACCTCGGCATGAATACGCCGACCTTTCGTAGTGTAGGCTTCTAGCCTGCGCGGGCAAGATGCCCGCCCTACGGTTGCTAAATTCGCGATCGCTTCTACTACACTATTCGCCTTCTACCTGTTCTCGATATTCCTCTGCGGTTAAGGTATCGTCCAACTCAGAAGCATCGTCAATCCGAACTTTGAGTAGCCAACCTTCGCCATAGGGGTCATCGCCAATTTGTTCAGGGGCATCCGTCAGGGGTGAATTCACTTCAATCACGGTTCCAGTGACGGGTGCGTTCAAATCTTCTACCGCTTTGACGGATTCGATCGTGCCAAATTTTTCACCTTTTTCAAGGGCATCCCCCACCTCTGGCAATTCAAGAAAAACAATATCCCCCAATTGGTCAACCGCAAAGGCCGTGATCCCAATGGTGGCAATTTCGCCATCAAGGCGAGCATATTCATGCGAGTCAAGATATTTCAGATCATCTGGATAGTCCAAAGCCATGAGAAATCCTTCAATGCAAGCTTCCCTTATAACTCATACCCTAAATCTCTCTATTTCTGACGACGATAAAAGGGTTTTTTGACGATCGCCCCCGGATAGTGTTTGCCCCGAATCTCCACATCGACGATTTGCCCCGGTTTGGAAAGGGGAGTCGGCACATAGGCCAGGGCGATCGCGGTGCCCAGGGTGGGTGACAACGTACCACTCGTAACCACACCTACCGTTTGTCCATCTGCCAACACCGGATAACCATGACGAGCAATATTGCGTCCCGGCATTTGCAAGCCCACCAAGCGGCGAGACACCCCATTCTGCTTTTGCTGCTCTAGAATTGAGCGTCCAATAAAATCGCCTTTGCTATCCAAATGCACCAGCCAGCCCAACCCAGCTTCTAAGGGGGTGGTGGAATCATCAATATCCTGACCATATAGAGCCATTGCCGCTTCCAGGCGCAGGGTATCTCGTGCGCCCAACCCGCACGGCACAACCCCCGCTGAAAGCAAACTTTGCCACAGTTCTACCCCAACATCGGGCGACACCATAACTTCAAACCCATCTTCGCCGGTATAGCCTGTCCGCGCTAAAAACCCAGGTTGCCCCAGCACCGTGCCTTCCAGATGCCCAAATGGTTTGATTGGAGTCAAATCTTCAGCGACCAGGGCTTGCAACTGCTCAACGGCATCTGGACCCTGTACAGCAATTAGGACATAGTCTTTAGACTCATCCTGAAACTCCAGTTGGGTCGTATCCAAATGGTCTAGCAACCAGGTTTTGTCCTTATGGGTGGTTGCAGCATTAACGATCGCCACCCACCGTTGATCACCCTGGTCATCCAGACCTTGATAGTAAAAGATCAAATCATCAATAATGCCCGCTTTCTGGTTGAGCAACACGGTGTATTGTGCGTCTCCCGGTTGCAAACGGCTCAGATCCGATGGCACCAGCGGCTGCAACTGCTCTAAAACAGTGCGACCTCGAAAGCGAAACTTCCCCATGTGGGAAATATCAAACATCCCAGCGGCAGTGCGGACGGCCTGATGCTCGCGAGTAATGCCACTGTATTGAACGGGCATCTCCCACCCTGAAAATTCAGTCATCCGCGCATCAAGATCTTTTGACAGGCGATAGAGGGGAGTCCGGGCAAGGGAGGCACTGAGTTCAGTCACGGGAGTTCGGTTAGAAAAGGGACTCCCTTCATCTTATTACCGGGTCGTTCTCAGAACTTGCATCAAAAACTCAAACTTACGCTAATAACACGATCAACATCAGGAAACCAAAGAGAGAGAAGCCGGTTCCCGTGAATAACCCAGCAATGGAATGATCTTTAGAGGGCAAGTGATTCGGGTCAATCGTTTGAATGTGAGATTGGGATTGCATAGATTTGGACCTCAGAAATTATGGTATCAATTGCGATTTACCTTGTACTTTTAGTTTTCCCACGTCTTGACAAAATGCACATGACCCCCGTGGGGTGATCCCGTTGGGGGAATTTCTCCTCCGAACGGTTCGCTGCACTCTGTCTTTAGTTCTGGTTAGAGTCTTTTGGCCCCAGTTGGATGACTCTAAATCGGCTCAAACCTTCGCCCCCTTGCCTAGAGCTACGGTTATAACTCTCGCGCCGTTATGATTGCAGGTCGAGTTACAACAGGTTTAACTGGGTGTCTACTACATCAGCTTCAGTCTCCCAAACCAGGACTTCTGGGCACTCTAGAAACTCGATCGCATCATGGGTGAGCAAGCCCTGAGCTGCCTGGAGAATTTCGGCTTCAAGGTCTTTCAGGTCTTCCCGATTGGTCAGGTAGGTTTGCAATGCTGCCAGGGGATCAAGCTGCTTGCTGACATCCAACTCTGGCAGGCGCGAGCGGGAGTGTTGGTTGATGAGTTCAGGTTGGATGGTGTAAGTATGGGCGATCGCTAAGGCTTCGTGTAGAGCCGTAGTCGAAATCTGCTCCAGTTGCTCAAAGCGAAAATAGTAAATCAGCCGCACCACCGCATCGTCAATCACTTCTGGCTGGAGTGCTTTCAGCAATCTGGCTTCTGGCTCATCCACATCCGTCAGATCCAGTTCAATCGTGCGGAAAGGCCGAACGGGCAACGGGCAGAATTCAAACTGGGTCGCCTGCCGTTGCAGTTTCACCATGACGTAGCCTTTGGCCTCCTTTTCCTCGCTAAAGTCCACCCGCTCGATGCTGCCGGGATAGACAATCGGCGGATTTTCGCACAACACCTGATGGCGATGGACGTGGCCCAGAGCCACATAGTCAAAACAGGGGCGAGACAGCAGAGACATGGGCAGGGTAAACCCTTTGCCGACGGCTAAAAAGCGTTCGGCTCCAACCATTGCGGTATCGATCATGGCATGGGCCAACAGCACAGTAGGAAATTCAGCATCAAGTTGCCGAATTTCGCCTTCTAAGGCCACCCGCAGGCGATCGCTCAATAATTGGTTGACATCCCCCATCGACAATCCTTCGGCATCAGGACGGGTCAGCAGGGTGGAACGAGTCAGCCAGGGGAGGGTGATCACCTGTACAAGACCGTTACGAGTTTGAATCCGATGGGTTTCCAGGCGATCGCCCACCACAAAGCCGGGAACCCCCAATGTGCGGTAGATGCACAGACTCGCGCCCCCCTGCCCCTGGGAATGCTGGTCATGGTTGCCCACCAGCAATACCGTAGGAATGTTGGCATCGGCAAGGCGGCGAAACTGACTGGCAAAGGCTTGATGCACGTAGGGGGGTGGGGTGGCATCGGGAAAGGCATCGCCCCCAAACAGCACCAAATCAACGGGTTCTTCTAGGGCGCGATCGATGCAACGGCTGAGAGTCTGCACAAAGTCTTCCAGGCGTGTGTTTAACCCTGTTTCAGGATTCACTCGCCCGTGGGAAAAGCCACTGCCCATGTGGATGTCGGAAAGGTGGAGAACGTTGATCATGGCCGCTGAGTCAGGTGTAGAGGTGCGCGATCGCCTGTTCTAATCGTACTCCTGTATAGCATAACTACAAAACAGGTGTTCTATTCAATCAAAATTTGATGCCATACAAAAACTGAGGACTGGGCCAAACCAATCCTCAGCCAGTTCTTATCTACACTTAGCACTCACGACTCAAACCAGGACGTAATTCCACCAGAATCGCTTAGGAAGCAGATTCAGTCGAAGCCGCTTCGGTCAGATTTACTTTCACGACTTTCGGCTTCTCAGCTTCCACTTTGGGCAACGTCAGGGTCAAAATGCCATCCTTGAACTCAGCCTTCACCTGATCGTTCTGCACAGCAGTAGGTAAGGGCACTACGCGGTGGAAGCTACCATAGCGGAACTCAGACCGATGGATGTGATGTTCCTGGTCTTCTGTCTTGGTTTCAGACTTGTACTCGCCAGAAATCGAAACCGCTTCGCGGGTCACTTGCACATCCAGGTTCCCAGCTTCGATCCCCGGAAGCTCGGCCCGTAACACAACCGCATCGCCAGAACTTTTCAGTTCGATCGCGGGGGTCCAGGGATGCCCATTGGTTCTACCCGCCATCCGGCTAATGGGAGCCAATTCTTCAAACAAGTCATCAAATTGACGACGCAACACATCAATTTCTTGCCAGGGTTGCCAACGAATCAATGTCATAACTCTCACCTCGAAATAACTCAGCAACAAATTGCAATCAAATCAATTGAATGCAGGTAAATGTTTAAGTCACAAACTGTTACTGGAACAAGCGTTGTTTGGATAGCAAATTGCCTAGAAGTGAATTGCTTAATTCATCTATCAACCTTGCTCATCCACATTCCTAATGTAGATCTGCCAACCGATTTAGGCATTGAGGAGAACCGTACTATAAGAGTTGTACTATCCTACTCACACCTGATTTGAATACCTGTATCGCGGAATCTTATCTAGAAATGATTTAACTGAGTTACAATCCAATCCCATGTGACTTCATACCTACATGCAAATAGCCAAGCCTACATTACCCATGCTTTCTTTCGCTGCACTTTGTAAAATGGAAGGCTAACGCGACAAAATCTCATCACTGAGTTCAAATCATTATGGTTACGCTATCGCCTGCCCTCAAAGAACGACTATCTCAACCGCTTCAGATTGGAACGGTTGCGGTGAATAGTCGCGTGTTGCAATCGCCATTATCGGGAGTCACCGATCTGGTATTTCGGCGGTTGGTGCGGCGGTATGCGCCGACTTCTATGATGTATACGGAAATGGTTAACGCGACGGGGCTGCACTACGTCAAAGAGTTGCCCAAGATTATGGAGGTTGACCCCAACGAGCGACCCATTAGTATTCAACTGTTTGATTGTCGGCCTGATTTTTTGGCAGAAGCGGCCCAGATGGCCGTAGCGGAAGGGGCCGACACGGTGGATATTAATATGGGCTGTCCGGTGAATAAGATTACCAAAAATGGCGGTGGATCTTCCTTACTGCGGCAACCCGAATTGGCGGGGGAAATTGTGCGATCGGTGGTGAATGCCGTTAACGTCCCGGTAACAGTCAAAACCCGGATCGGTTGGACAGACAAAGAGATTAACATTCTGGACTTTGCCAAGCGGATGGAAGAGGCCGGGGCCAAGATGATCACAGTGCATGGCCGGACTCGTGCTCAGGGTTATAACGGTTCTGCTAAGTGGGAATGGATTGCCAAAGTGAAGGAAGTTCTTACCATTCCCGTGATTGCCAATGGGGATATTTTTTCTGTAGCAGCAGCCGTGAAATGTCTGGAGCAAACCGGAGCTGATGGGGTGATGTGCTCACGGGGCACGCTGGGCTATCCGTTTTTGGTGGGAGAAGTAGATTATTTCCTGAAGACTGGCGAAGCAAAGCCTGCACCTACTCCCGTTGAACGTCTGGAGTGTGCGCGGGAGCATTTACAAATGTTGTACGACTACAAGGGCGATCGCGGCGTGCGACAGGCTCGGAAACACATGACCTGGTACGCCAAAGGCTTTATGGGTGCAGCAGAACTGCGAGGACAACTCAGCACGATCGAGAATGTGCAACAAGGACTGGATATCATTGATCGGGCGATCGCGCGGTTACAGGAATACGAACAGTGGGGACAGGCTCTAGAACTGGAAGACGAACCCGCACTGGTATGCTAAGTTGAACTATCAAACCTGCTGAACTGGCCTGTTATGAACTGGTGGAAACGACTGAAGAATAACAATCTGGCGCGAATTGGGGCGGTCATTTTGATCCTGTTTTACGTCCTGGTAATTGCCGCCGAGTTTGTCGCCCCTTACGATCCCTACGCTTCCCAGACTGATGGTGCCCTGTTGCCACCGACCCAGGTGTACTGGCAAGACCAGAAATCGGGCCAGTTCATTGGTCCCCACGTCTATCCCACCACTCAAGGCCCGGTAGACTTGAACACGGGCGATCGCCAACTCCTGGTTGATTTCAGTCAGCCCTCTCCCATTCGGCTCTTCGTTTCCGGTTCCGACTATCGCCTATTTCAGATCAAGCTGCCGCTACCAACCCAGTTCTCCTTCACCAACCCCAAGTTTGAAGAGGTCGAACTGTTTCCTGGTATTCCCGCCAATCTTCATCTATTTGGCACCGCTGGACCTGGAAAATTCAATCTTTTGGGCACCGATGATCAGGCCAGGGATCAATTCAGTCGCTTGCTGTACGGTGGGCGGATCAGTCTCAGCATTGGCCTGGTTGGGATCATCATTTCGTTTCCGTTGGGCATGTTGGTCGGCGGGATTTCCGGCTATTTCGGCGGTTGGACGGATACCATTCTGATGCGCCTGGTGGAAGTGCTGATGACCATTCCCAGTATCTATTTATTGGTCGCATTGGCGGCAGTATTGCCCCCCGGACTCAGCAGCGCTCAACGCTTTTTGTTGATTATTTTGATCACCTCATTTATTCGCTGGGCGGGTCTGGCGCGAGTCATTCGGGGGGAAGTGCTGTCGATTAAAGAACGGGAGTTTGTTCAGGCTTCGCGGGCGATGGGTGGGCGATCGCTCTACATTATCCTGCGTCATGTCCTGCCCCAAACCGCGACCTTTGTGATTATTTCCGCCACCCTAGCCATTCCCGATTTTATTGTGGCAGAGTCGGTTCTTAGCTTGATTGGGTTGGGCATTCAGCAACCCGACCCCTCCTGGGGCAACATGCTTTCCATCGCCACAAACGCCTCAATTCTAGTACTGCAACCCTGGTTGGTCTGGGCACCCGCCCTGCTGATCATCCTGACGGTGCTGGCCTTTAACCTGTTGGGGGATGGGTTACGAGATGCGTTAGATCCCCGGAGTTTGCAACGGTAGTTCAAGGCTATCGGCAAACCTGATTGATCGAGGGGGGTCTCACCCCTGATCCAGAAGTTTAGTAGGAAAATGGAATTACCCGCTCACTGGGTATTTGATCGATAGAAGCTGTCTAAAAAGATTGTTCCATCAGGTTGATCACGCTTCTTCGACCCATCAACGGCATTGAATTAATCGCTGCTTGCATCCTGCTTTCCTTTATGACCTCCCTCAGTAATTCTCCGTTTACCGACCCTGCTGAGCCATCGTTGAGTTTACCCTCCTCGCCTCAGCGAATAGACGATCGCCCCTTACAGGCCCTGTTTGAAGGCGCGATCGATGCCATGCTAATTGCCGACGATGCCGGTCGATATATCAATGCCAATGCGGCAGCCTGTGACCTACTCGGTCTGCCCAGGGCGCAGTTACTCGGCAAACAAATTCGTGACTTTTCGGCGCAGACAGAAGATTTTGACCAGGCATGGCAACAGTTTCTGACTCAGGGGCAGGTGAGGGGCGAGTTCCAGATTGTGCGGGCCGATGGCACCACTCGCACCGTGGAATATGCAGCCACAGCCCACGTTCTTCCCCATCAACACTTGTCGATACTGCGCGATATTAGCGATCGCAAACGGGCCGAAGCCGAAATTTTGCAACTTAACCAGGAACTGGAACAGCGAGTCCAGGAACGCACTCAGGCACTAGAAGCCACCAATACTCGGTTACGGCAAGAAATCGCAGAACGACAACAAACTGAAATGCGCCTGCGCCAGAGCGAACAACGGCTGAAATTAGTCCTGGAACGGATGCCGATGGGCTGTGTGATGAATGAGCCAGACTTTCGCGTGAGCTACTGGAATACTTCGGCAGAGCGCATCTTTGGCTACTCATCCAAGGAAGTTTTAGGCAAATTACCCTATGAAAGTTTCATCCCCGCTGCCGCCAAGCCCTATGTGCAAGACCTGCAACACCGCATGAGACAGGGGGACATGAACGCCCACGGCATCAACGAAAACCTGACCAAAGACGGCAGAACCATTATTTGCGAATGGTACAACACGCCCCTGATCGATTATAACGGTCAGTTTTTAGGCTATTTCACCATTGTGCAAGACATCACCGATCGCAAACGCCTGGAAGACTCCCTGCACCAGAGCGAACATTGGCTGACGCAATTTAGCCGACACGCCCCAGCCATCATCTACACCCTGGTGCAAGCCGCGGATGGCCACCTCTGGTTTGAATATGTGAGCGAAGCGGTTGAAACCATTCACGAAGTTTCTGTACAAGTGCTACGGCAAAACCCGCTGCTGATCATCACCCAGATCATCCCAGAAGACCGACCGGGCTACCTGAAGGCAGTCGAGCACAGCCGCCAACACTTAAGCCCCTTCCTGTATGAATGGCGGAGTATTGCGCCCTCCGGCCAACTGAAGTGGTTGCGGGCTGCATCCCAACCAGAACAACGGGCCGACGGCGCGATCGCATGGCATGGGGTGGTGCAGGACATCACCCACGAAAAACAACTGGAACTGGCTCTGCACGACAGCGAGAAACAATTGCGGGCCATTTTTGAAAATGCGGAACTGGGAATTGCCATGTGTTCGGGAGTGACTGCAAAACTGACCCTCAGCAATGCCTGTTTTCAACAAATGCTGGGCTATACCGCAGAAGAACTACTGCAATTGCAGTTCACTGATTTTACCCATCCTGACGATATTCCAGCCGAAATTGCTCTGATTCAAGAATGTATTGCCGAATTGCGAGATAGTTACCAATTGGAAAAACGGTTCATCTGTAAAGATCAAACCATTCGCTGGGTCAGCTTGACAGCTTCCGTCCTGCGGGATGAAGCAGGACAGATTCAGCTTGGCTTGGCCTTTGCTAAAGACATTGGCGATCGCAAACAGGTAGAACAGGAATTACGAAAACGCGATGAAATGCTGCGGAAACTTTCAGAGCAAATTCCAGGCGTAATTTATCAATTTCGGTTTGATGTAGACGGGCACACTTGTTTTCCCTATGCCAGTGAAGCCATCCGGCAGATTTATGGGGTCACTCCAGCCGAGGTTCAACAAACCGCGGCACCCGTATTCGCCATGCTCCATCCTGACGATCTGGCCCGCATCAAGACTTCGATTCAACAATCCTACGCCACTCTGAAAATCTGGCATGAGGAGTATCGGGTGACATTGCCGGAAATCGGTACCCGCTGGGTCGAAGGGCACTCCAGACCGGAAAAACTTGCCGATGGTAGTGTGCTATGGCATGGCTATATCTGGGATGTGACCGAACGTAAACAAATTGAACAGGAGATTCAACAAAAATCTGAACGGGAACAACTATTCATCACGATTACTCAGCATATTCGCCAGACTTTAGACCTGGACATCATTCTAAATACAACCGTACATGAAGTGTTGAATGTTCTGGGGTGCGATCGCGTCCTGGTGTATCAACTTCAGCCTGATGACACCAGTGGGATCAAGGCAGAGGCTCTGGTGCCGGGATGTCCTTCCTTGGGGCACGCTGCCTACTATACCAATTGTCACGCTTGCGATCGTCCCTGTCCCTTTGAGCGGAGGCTGTTCCCCGTCTCTGACCTCGACTGGACTCAAGCAGAAGATTGTCCGATTAGTGGTTTATTAGGCCAAACAGCCCAGGCTCAACTGATCGTGCCGATTCTGCATCAACAATCTTTTTGGGGCTTGCTGGTGGCGCATCAGTATGATCAACCCCGGCAGTGGCAACCCTGGGAAGTGGATTTGTTGATGGCGATCGCGGATCAGGTCAGCATTGCCATTCACCAATCCGACCTGTTTCAACAAATCCAAGCCTTTAACCTCAGCCTGGAACAGCAAATTCAGGAACGAACTGCACAATTACAACAATCGCTGTTGTTTGAAGCGTTGCTCAAACGAATTACCGATCGCGTGCGCGATAGTTTGGATGAGGATCAAATTCTGCAAGCGGCGGTCCAAGAACTAGCTGCCGGGTTGGAGGTTGCCTGTTGTGATGCCGCCCTCTACTCAGAAGATTACACCGTTTGCACCATCACCCATGAAAGCACCCGGACCTTAGCGCCAACTCAAGGAGCCAGTTTCAAAATCACAGAGGTGGCCATTCATTTGCAATTGATGAAAAGCGAGTCTGTGTATGCGTGCTTAATGGAACACGACCCGATTCGGCCCGATGCTAGTTTCTACACCATTCTGGCCTGTCCGCTCCTGGATAATGAGCGAGTTTTAGGCAATCTCTGGTTGTTCAAACCGAAGGGAGATACTTTTAATGATTTAGAAACTCGACTGGTGCAGCAGGTGGCCAATCAGTGTGCGATCGCGCTGCGTCAATCTCGCCTGTACCAGGCAGCCCAAGCTCAGGTTCGAGAATTAGAACGCCTAAATCAACTGAAGGATGATTTTCTCAATACGGTTTCCCACGAGTTGCGAACGCCGATGTCAAACATTAAGATGGCGACGCAAATGTTGGAAATAATTCTGCACGATACAGGCACCTTAGCTTCAAATCACACCAGTACAGATGCTCAAGCTGATCGCGCAGCCCAATATTTTCAAATTTTGAACCATGAATGCAATCGGGAAACGGCTTTAATTAATGATCTTCTGGATCTTTCCCGGTTGGAGGCCGATGCCGACCCGATGCTATGGGCAACCATTCGGTTACAAGATTGGATTCTCGCGATCGCCGAGCCGTTTGAGCAAAAGATTTACCACCAAAACCAGCAACTACAGTGTGAAGTCGCTGCGGATCTGCCCCCCGTCACCACAGACCTGCAATACCTGGAACGGATTCTGACAGAACTGCTGCAAAATGCCTGCAAATACACGCCCCCCGGAGAAGTGATCGCGATCGCGGTGGCCAAAACGCCCCACCCTCCAGCACCACCCGCAACCATTCAAATCATGGTCAGGAATACAGGGGTCGAAATTCCCCCCAGAGAACTGGCCCACGTATTTGATAAGTTTTACCGGGTTCCTAGGGCGTGTCATCAATTAACTATCAACCCAAGGTAGAATCGATGGCTGTGCTCAGTCAAGCTTCACGAGAGGTGTACCAAGATGACGTGCCGCTATGCACTACGGGATGACCAATGGGAACGCATTCAGAATCTCCT
>JANRIS010000018.1:0-7107 GCA_033764685.1 Leptolyngbyaceae cyanobacterium bins.349 | reverse complement strand
GCGATTGGCTCGCAAGACAATTTGCTTTTCAAAATCCCAATGGTTGCATGACATTGTGATTGGATTGTTCATCAATCGCTACGAGTTTGGGCGGGCGGTTTGACTTCCACCCATCCCCATGTCTAGAACACTACCGTATAGGGGAACTAGAGCCATCGGCTCATGTAAGGAAGGCTTTAGATTCAGAGCTTGCCACTTTGTCAGTCCGCAAACTTCATCAATACGTAATCCCGCATTCAAAGAAATAGTCGCTGCTAAACGTGTGCGAGTTGGGCGCGGATCAGTTATCTCCTGTCCTTCCCCAGGTGGTAAGGGACCTAACTCGTGCATCAATTTGGGTAAGTCACACTTACCAATAGCACTAACCTCATCTTTGGACTGAACTTTAGGTATTAAGCTAGAAGTCTCTACCAAATGATTATTAGAAGAAATGTGAGCAAGAAATCTGCTATCTGCTGAAACGGGAACATAGATAACTCGATCTCGCATCGATTCCTTAGTTAACTTCTCTCCATATGCCCACTCGTAAAATTGCACAATTGTTCGCATACGGGCGCTGATCGTTGTAGGTTCTAGCAGCTGCTTCGTGCGCCAACTAATGGTGGAGTGAAGTGCAGTTGAATAAGCACGAAGATCATCGCTACTAACTTCATTCCAATGGATAACTGCTGCCTCAAAATAGGAAAATGCTTCGTATAGATGATCAGTGTAAGTTTTCTGAGTATTTTTGGATCTCATCACGCCAGCAGAAGCGCACCGCTCAAGAAGAAAGAAGAACACCGGCTCAACTAGCCGCATATCCTCAGTAAAAAGAAGCCTAAAATCTTTAGGAATACGGTTTTTCTTCAGGTCTTTATCTGAAATATATGGATGCTGAGTGTATCCCACTGCGCGAATAATTTGCATAGATCAAAAGTTTTTCTATTCACTATTTGAGGTTTGATTTTTTCTTATCTCATCAAGATGAAAGGCAAGTACTTCCCCATTTAAACCAGAAATCAATTCTTGAATTAGCCTGACAACTAACTCCTCTGCTTCTAGCTCCGAAAGACATACAAATTGTGCATCAAAATCTTCATCTGACAGATTACAGATTTTCATTAAAAGATTGCAGATTACGCCATCAATTCTTGCAGAAGGAGTGCCAAAGTAAAACATTTCGACATCAGTGAGTTAATCGTAATGATTATCGTTAATGAAAGCTTTTTATTTCTCCTAGTTTTGCTCCACTGGCATATCAATAGAGCGATTCAATTATCTGTCAATAAGAATTGGTCATTTGATTGGATTAAACCTCATAAAATTACAGTTGTAAAGTAATTTTGAGTACTCAATAAAAATTCGCGAGTACTCAATAAAAATTCGCGAGTACTCAACGAGAATTGGTGAGTACTCAACAAAAAACTGCGAGTACCTAATAAGAATGTTTGGAACAATCCCAGAAGAATTTTCGATTAGCCATCAACGCCTAAAGCAGGATTAACGGCAGTCACTGGAAGCCTAATCTAGAATCCTGTCTAGAAAGCTGAATAAGGATACGAATAGGAATTCATCTTTAAAGGAACATTACAGCCATTCCTGCTTGAATAAACCACATCCTTTGTACGGGCGAATGGCCTTTCGCCCCTCCCGTGTGGCTAACCATTCTGAGAATTGCTGTAAGTCGAAGCGTTAGGAGCTACGAACGACAAATTCGAATTTGAGGAATGACGACAAACCAGTTCTCCAGAGGATCGGTCGTTACCTGATCGACTTTCAAGTGCCAATAGATGCTGCGTACAGTTACTTCCCCAGGTTGAAATTGAAAGGTATGAGGGCAAATCCTTTGCTGCATCAGATCTTTAACTGCATTCTTGGAGAGTGAGCCAACTACACTACCGTCCATTGTCCGTATCTCCCAGCCATTTTTCCGTTGATTAGCCGTGAGCGATAGAGGATCTCCTTCCTGTAATGCTCGAATAATGGCTTGATTACTCTCCTTCTGAGTCTCTGAATACCCTAGATTCACATCCTCCGGTGTCAAATCCAGGTAAAGCATGAACTGGGGTAAGCTTTGTTGAGGTTGACTCATCTGTTCTGGATGGAGACCTGTTTCCTGAATGAGTTGGCTCGGATGGGTTGAGCACAGGACTAATTCTTCCTTGGCGCGGGTCATTGCCACATAAAATAATCGTCGTTCGGCTTCGATTTCGTGGCTACGGGTCTTAAACCCATCGGTTAGAAGAATAACTTTGCGGAACTCCAAACCCTTCACGCCATGACAACTACTCACCAACACCGAATTGTCTTGAGCAAAACTGCGTCCACTCCGGTTGAACTCAAACAATGCGGTCAATATCTCGCTGGCACTGATTGGAATTACCTCATCCTCGCCATAATTACGTTCCTCGTCCAGGATGCTGCCAATCTTGAGTAACGTTTGAACGGTAGGCTCTGTTTCATTCCGCTTCCAAGCTTGAAACAGAGCATGAAACCGCGCATGGACCGATTCCTGACCCTCTAAAATTCGCCCTGCGCCTGCCTCCTTCAACTTGTCAATTAAGCGCCAGCTCACCCAATGTCGAACCAGAGGAATTTCGTTTTTCAGAGGACAGGTGGGAATGTTCGCTTGCTCTAACAGTGCTCGTACAGGACTTAACAACTTCCAATGGTGCGCCAAAATTACAATTTCCTTGGCCGGTATGCCTGCTGCCAACCAGGATTGGATTTGCCCATAGATCCAGGTTGCTTGGGCAGAGGTGTCATTGAACTGCAAGGCTAAAACAGGCTGTCCACCCTGTCCTTGTCGTTCGGAGTTGATTCGCACTTGCTCATCAGGCGATCGCTTGCAGCGTTGTTGATTGTGTTGAATCAAGGCATTTGCGGCAACAATAATGGGTTCTGTCGAACGGTAATTCTCGGTGAGCAGTAGTCGCTTTGCCTTGTACTCGGTTTCAAACTGGATGATGTAGCGCGGGCTAGTGTTTCTGAACTCGTAAATATTCTGGTCATCATCGCCGATCGCACACAGGTTGATTTGGACAGAACGACTTTCATCCTCGGACTGTCCAAATCCGGCAATCAATTGAATCAGGCGATATTCATCCTCAGCAACATCCTGGTACTCATCCACGAAAATATACTCCAGGTTGCCCAATAGCTGCACTCGCCGGATTTGAGTCTCCATTTCCTCCGGATCATCTTTCTGCTCTAAAAGGGCACAAGCATCCTTGAGCAGTTGGTTAAAGATCAATTCATCCCGTTGTTGATTTTGCTGTTCCTGTCCTACTGTGCGTCCCAGCAGAGATAAGGCGAGACCGTGGAAGGTAAACACCCGCAAATCAAATGCAAGCGATCCAATCAGGGATTGCAGCCGGGATTTGAGTTCTTGAACCGCATTACGGTTGTAAGCTAGCACCAAAATGCGGTCGGGCTGAACTCGTTTCACCTTGACCAGGTAAGCAATGCGATGAACAATCGTGCGTGTTTTGCCTGAGCCTGGTCCCGCGATTACAACCAATGCGGGATATTCGGCTTGGACGATCGCCTGTTGGGCGGGATTGAGCGGACACATGATGCGATCATAGTCCGCCTGAGTGACCGGGCGATGGACGGCATCGGCATGGAGATCCGGATAGGTCTGAGCAAATTCTTGAGGGGAGAGGTTGAAATAATCGTTAATCAGTTGCAGACGAGTTTTACCGTCTGTCGCCCGACCATATTCCACCATCAAATGCGTACGTCGAGCTTGTTCCCGGTAATGGTCTTGCAGTTCAAGATAACGGCGATTGATGGTTGTAATTCTGGCTCCTCGAAACACCCGTACTTTGAGCAACTGATGAAACAGACTCAAGCCATCTGCGAGTCTCAGTATCTGGCGCTGATGCAACCAGAGCAGAGCAGATTTAAGTTCGCTCTCTGTCCAACTCAGGGGTTGAGTCCGTCGTTGAACCGCTTGCAAAAGCTGTCCCAGATCAATTTCCAATCGTTGGCGGGTGCCTGTTCGAGTTCCCATCTGCTGATAAAGAACCTTAATGATTGCACCGGATAGCTCCTGATGCCGACTTAACCAATTCATCGCCTCTAGATTCTCTAACCGAATAATCCCTGGGCTCAGCCGTTGGAGCTGAACCCATTTCAACGATTGCCATCCGTCCAAAATATCCATCAACGCTGTCGCACTGACTTTACGACTTAGGTCTGGGTCAAGGCGAGTTGCCAATCCGCGTAAATTAATCTGCAAACTGGGACGATCGCCCATCATCGGCAGCAACTCCTCCAATAAATTCTGCTCCAACTGGCGGAGGCGATCGTGTTCATTCCGCGCATCACCTCTGACCCCTTTTGTAATCAGCAGGGTGAGGGGAATTTTAGAAGAACAAACTCCTGCCTGTTGTAGCTCCCGAATGCGATCGCTCAACTCCGGCACAGCAATTCCTGAGTCGTCACTCAATCGTTCCAAGGGAAACGGCTCATCTTGCTGCTGGCAATGCGCTTTGGCGAGATGCATTGCATAGATTAGGCGGCGGAATTGCTCAGTTTGAACTTCCGAAAAGCTATGGTTGCGGCTGTATTGCTCAAATACTTGGCAGGCTTCTTGTGGGTTGGTGTGCATCAAACTAAATTGCACTACGCTGGACAGGTTTTCTGCCCGTTCTATCAGTTGGAATCGCTCTAAATGGTGCAAGGCAACCTTGATCTTGGTATCTCGCTGCTCGTCCTCAGAGGCAAATTTCTCATCCAAATCGCTGGTTTGAAAAATTTCCTCTGGCGTGACCCAGAACCAATCTTCTGAAACACGAGTTGTTTTGTGAATGCGATCTCGCAAATTCCGAACTGCGAGAAACAGGTTCCGCAAATCAGTATCACTTAATTGATTCAGGCTTCTGAGAAAGAAGATGGTGTCCGCATCCTCCTCGTCAAACAGTAAGGTACAACTGGCAGGCAGCCCATCTCGCCCTGCGCGTCCGGCTTCCTGGGTGTACGCCTCCAAGCTGCTACTCATACTGTGATGGATGACTGCCCGCACGTTCTTGCGGTTAATTCCCATGCCAAACGCGCAGGTGGCTGTTACCACATTGAGATCCCCTTGCTTGAAGGCGCGTAGCACTTCATTCTTGTCTTGCCGGGGCAATTTACCGTGGTAGTGGCGAGCAACCATTTCATGCTGGTTCAGCAATGTTGCTAGTCGCTCAGCATCCTTACGGGTGGTGGTGTAGACCAGGACACAACCTTCTTGTGTTAATGCCTGCCTCACCGCCTCTACGATTTGTCTATCCTTGTTTCCCTGGGCTGGAACAACGTGATACTCCAGGTTCTCGCGGTTGATACCTGCAATAATCTCTTGCCGAATGTCCAGCCGATACTGAGCAAAGAGTTGCCGCATATCTTCTCGCACTGCCGCCGTTGCGGTCGCCGTCAGTAACGCCAGTCGAGGGAGGGGTTGTTGTCGCTCCTGGTAGAGTTCATAAATGAATTTGGGAATGTAGCGATAGTCAGGACGGAAATCATGTCCCCATTGGCTCATGCAATGAGCCTCATCCACGATCCACAACACGGGAAGCCGTTCGCGCAACAGTGCCCGAATACTGAGCGATCGCAACTGCTATGGGCTGATGTAAAGCAGTCCCTTCCATCCATCCCGAATTTGTTCAAGCCGCTGCGATCGCTCTTCAGCCGATAAAGTGCCATTGATAAAGGTGGCAAAATCAAGTCCGGCAGCATCCAGATCCGCAACCTGATCCTCCATCAGGGCTTGCAAGGGGGAAACACAAACGGTTAATCCCCGTTGCCGTCGATAGTACATCAAGGCTGGAAGCTGGTAACAGAGCGATTTTCCACCCCCGGTTGCCATTAAAATCAAGGGACGCTTTTCCGCCAGAATTGCCTGCACGGCTTCTTCCTGATGGGGACGGAAGCCTGGGATATCAAACTCTTGAAAGTAGGGTTGGTAGGTAAATCCTTCTGGTTCCACGGGAAACAGGGCATCCAGAAGGGTTTGAAATCGGGGGAGATGGTACAACCAGGTAGAAGGGGCCTGCCTTGAGCTAGTTTGATGACGGGCATAATTCCACGACAGCAGTGCTGCGAGGCTCAAGCGATCGTCAAAGTTCAGTTCATTCGGATGCTGCCACAGATGTTCCAGATACCCCCGTTCCATTTGAGCGATCTCGCCTTCAGGTAATTCGTCCAGTTGAGGAGGGCTTGTAATCTGAAGCCCCAACTGCTGAAAAAGGAACTGGTAGGCACAATCAGCCGCCTCACTGCCACAACTGAGCAACCAGCAGTAGGTCAGTTGTAAAGCTTCTGGTTGTTCTGCCAGGGTTTGCAGAATTTGTTGGAGCAAGAACCGGGTTGCTTGAGCATCTTCCAGGGGGTTATTGCTGGCATATTGACTGAGCTTGTAGTCTTTCTGCAGCTTGTGAGACGGGTGCAGGGGAAAGGCAAGTACCGAGAGTTCCAGGGTATCGATAACCAGTAGGGGTTCTAGTTCAGCCCACTTGCGAATGAGATGCGGGTAATCAAAGCGGCGAATATTATGCCCACAAAGCCCGCTGTTAGTCTGGCAAATGTGCCGAAGCTGCGATCGTATTTCCTCTGCCTGTGTCCGGTCTGCATCCCATAAACCTGTTGGGGTAACCAAGCCAAAGCGGTAGATCTCCTCATCGGAGTCAACTTCCAAATCTAGATAGCTGAAAGTCTCATTAAGACTATCCTTTGGGCTTGTCCACACAACTTGAAATTCAGGCATAGAAACCTGCTCTATCCTCGTTTGCCGCCTAACAACTTGTAAGCACCAAATCCAAGAACTCCAGCCACCGCAACGGGTGCTAATGCAACGACTGCAGTTCCAGCGATCGCACCACCACCTACAACACCGCCAATGCCAGCAAGAGTGCTCATAATGGCGGCTCCTGATGCACCACCCGCTACTGTCGCAGCACCAGCACCCGCAACTCCAGCCATCGCGCCGACTCCGGTCGCTGTTGGTAGTGTTCTAAACGTGTTGTTTTCAGTTTAAGATAAGCGGAGGTGAAAACAGGAGTAAAGGGTGAGGGTTAAAGCGATGGTTCTAGAACCGATTCATTGCCCTGATTGTGATGGGATCGACGTGATTAAACATGGCAC
>JANRIS010000017.1:0-12637 GCA_033764685.1 Leptolyngbyaceae cyanobacterium bins.349 | reverse complement strand
GCGATTGGCTCGCAAGACAATTTGCTTTTCAAAATCCCAATGGTTGCATGACATTGTGATTGGATTGTTCATCAATCGCTACGAGTTTGGGCGGGCGGTTTGACTTCCACCCATCCCCATGTCTAGAACACTACCGTATAGTATTGATTGTGGATGGCTGATTGTTTGACAGAAATACACGGAGGTTTCCAATGGAGCTACTCGTTGTTTCCTTTCGAGATTGAGGTGACTCGAATTAGGAATGAGAACAAATAACTTGCAATTTTTGTGGGATGAAATCTTGCCCATCCAGGCGGATGAGACACCATACCACAGGTTATTTAATCCATGATCCTTAGTATGACCAATAGAACCCGATTCAAAGTTAAATAACTTTGAATCGGGTATAGTCCGGTAATGAGAACATCCTCTGAGGGTCTCTTAAGTTGTCAGCTATTTTTGGGTTGAAGTAGCTGTTTGAAAGACCTACTCCGAAGCACTTTCGAGAATTGGCGATCCGTTTTATTAGAGAATTCGTCAAAGATTACGGGGAAATGAGTAAAATTGGCGATCCGTTTTTCTCTCAACCCCGAAAGTATAACGGCAGAATAGGGATTGCAGGAGGTGAAATTGGCGATCCGTTTTATTACTACACAGCATCCCAATTTTGCGAATTTGCCCTCATCCCCCAACCCCTTCTCCCATAAAAGGAGAAGGGGAGTCGGATTGAAAGTCCCTCTCCCGCTCTGGGAGAGGGATTTAGGGTGAGGGCTACAAAAGTGAGATGCACTCAAGCAATTAAGGGTCCAGGGTTTGGAGAACTTGGACCCTGAACCCATTACAGATAAGCCTGAATCACTTCCCGGTACTGGCTCTTTTGCTTCACCCCTTTTAGCTCACCGACCTTCTCCTTGAGCTTAAACACATGCACAGTCGGAGTGCCAATTACACCAGCGGCTTCGGCAATTTCAGGATCTTGCTCAATGTCAATATTGACGTAGTGAATTTTGCCATCAAATTCGTCGATCACTTTACCGAGCATGGGTTTCAACGTGTGGCAAGGGCCGCATTGGGGTGAGGAATAGAGTACCAGAATGGGGCGATCGCTCTCGTGGTACAACTTCCGCAAGGCAAAACTACCAGAGTGCCGAGTTGCGGCTGGATCAAACTCGGTCGATTGCTGCTCTTCGGTTTTCTTCTCTGGGGCAACTGCTGCATGGGTTTCGGCTTCTTTGGTTTGGTGAAATTCCTGCACTAAGCCGTTGACAGAGAGATAGCGCTCTGCCAACATCGCCGCCATACAACCCGTTCCGGCGGCGGTAATCGCCTGCCGATATTCATGATCCTGCACATCTCCAGCCGCATACACCCCTTCGATATTGGTTTCGACAGAGCCATGCTGAGTTTTGATGTACCCTACGTCATCTAATTCAATTTGGCCTTTGAAGAGAGACGTGTTGGGCGTATGACCGATCGCGTAGAACAAGCCTTTGACGTGCAATTCACTTGCTTCACCCGTCTGGTTATTCTTCAGTTTGATGCCCTTCATGTGATCGAGTTCCCCAAACACATCCAAAATCTCGGTATTCCAGTGAACGGTAATCTTGTCATTCTGCAACACCCGATCCTGCATGGCTTTGCTGGCACGCATTTTTTCGCCCCGCACCAGCAGATGCACATGGGAACCGTACTTGGTCAGGTAAACTGCTTCCTCTGCCGCAGAGTCTCCCCCGCCGACAACGGCCAGTTCAGCCGAGCGGAAAATCGGAGTAGCCCCATCGCAAATTGCACAGGCCGAAATGCCACGACTCCAAAATTGATGTTCGCTGGCCAGACCAAGGCGCTTAGCTGTGGCTCCTGTGGCAATAATCACGCTGTGCGCCCGCATTTCCCAACTTTCCGAGCGAATCAAAAAAGGCCGCTGGCTAAAATCCACTTCCGTTACGTCTTCAGTGACTAACTCTGCGCCCCACCGTAATGCCTGCTCTTTCATGCGAGTCATCAGCATGGGACCTGTGATCCCTTCCGGGAAGCCGGGGAAATTTTCGACTTCCGTTGTGGTCATGAGTTGCCCACCGGGTAGCCCTCCGGCCTGGAAACCTTCAAACACGAAGGGTTTTAGGTTTGCTCGTGCAGCATAAATCGCGGCGGTATAGCCTGCCGGACCAGAACCAATAATGACAACGTTTTCGACTGGTTTCTCGACTGGTGAGGTAGCCATACTTTTAACTAAACTCATAACGACTACGCTTAGTATATCGTAGATTGGCTTGCTTGGGAATGCCGCCTTTAAGGAAGGTGTGTGAGCGATCGCAGCCCAAATTGCCCCACCCAGAGCGGCGACAACTACCAGCATCAATCGGTCATGCATTGTAGCTGTCGCCATTTGCAAGGTGGCAAAGACGATCTAACGAGTGCCAATTTAACGGGTGCCAGCAATGCATTCGTTGGACAAATGGCCCTATTTGGCTTCCATCCAATTGTGGCCCACGCGGATTTCAACCCCTAATGGAATGGAAAGCTGGACGGCGGCAGCCATCGTTGATTGAATTTGGGGTTGTAGTGTATCGACTTCAGGCGGGGCCATTTCAAACACCAGTTCATCATGCACCTGCAATAACAAATTCGCTTCATGGTGTTTGAGCAGTTCGTGCAGGTGGATCATGGCGATTTTAATAATGTCTGCGCTGGAGCCTTGAATGGGGGCATTGGCCGCGGCTCGCAACAATTGAGCGTCGAACTGATCCCGCACTTTGACTTTGGCTAAATCAATTTCGGCGGGGTCAGATCCCCGCAGGCGCTTCAAATTATCACTGGCAAAATTGAAGTAGCGCCGCCGACCGAGAATGGTTTCTACATAGCCCCGGGCGATCGCTTCTCGTTGCATCTGTTGGAGGTATTGAAACACTTTAGAGTAGCGTGAGTTGAAGCGTTCGATGAATTCCTGGGCCACTTTGCGATCGACCCCCGACTCCCGCGCAAACCGTTGGGCACCCATGCCATAAATCACCCCAAAATTGATGATTTTGCCCAAGCGCCGTTCTTCTGAGGAAATATCGTCTTTTTCCAATAACAATTGCGCGGTGAGCCGATGGATATCCTCATTTTTACGATAAGTTTCAATCAGTACGGGTTCCTGGCTGAGGTGAGCCAAAATGCGGAGTTCGATTTGGGAATAGTCCGCCGCCATCATGCACCAACCCGGTTCGGGAATGAAGGCTTTACGAATCTGCCGACTGAAGGCGGTGCGAATGGGAATATTTTGTAAATTTGGGTCGGAAGAAGATAATCGACCCGTAGTGGTGACGGCCTGGTTAAAGTCGGTGTGCACTCGTCCGGTATCTGGCCGCACCAGATTCGGCAAGGCATCGACGTAGGTGGACTTCAACTTGGTCATGGTGCGATACTCGACGATCGCTTCAACCACGGGATGGTCATCCTGTAATTTTTCCAGGGTGGCGGCATCGGTCGAGTAACCCGTTTTGATCTTGCGCGATTTGCGTCTGTCCAGGCCCAGCGTGTTGAATAGCAAATCGCTTAATTGTTTGGGCGAACCGAGGCTAAAGGATTGTCCCGCGGCTGCATAGGCGCGTTTTTCAATGTTGATCAGGTCAGCTTCTATTTGCTGCGAAAACTCTCGCAAATAGTCCTGGTCAATCCGGACTCCCTGCCACTCCATGTCCGCCAGCACGAGTTCCAGAGGTGCCTCAACGTCGCTGAATAGCTGGGAGAGTTGGGGATTTTCGCTTAATTTCTGGTGAAGTAGCGGCACCAGACGGTATACCGTGTAGGCATCCATGCCGCAATATTGGGCCACCGCCGGAATCGCAATCGCGGCGATCGTTTTGCCTTTGGGGACGAGTTCGGTGTAGCTGGTGGTCATCAAGTTGAGCCAACTGAGGCTCAGATCCCCCAGGTTATGTTTGGCTTCGGGGTTGAGCACGTAGCTCATCAACATGGTGTCAAACTGCACACCCGCCAATTCAATCCCGTGGTGGCGCAGCACCAGGCGATCGAATTTGGCGTTTTGTAGGGCTTTGGGATAGGTGTCATCGGCTAAAATCGGGCGCAGCGCATCTAGCGCCAGGGCTTTGTCCAAATTGGTGCCGTGGGCATGATGCAACGGAATGTAGGCTACGTCAGAAAGGGCCTCGCCCCAACAACACCCAATGCCGACTAATTCAGCGTCGCGCGGATCGATCGCGGTAGTTTCTGTATCCCAGGATGTCATGGTCTCTGGCTGATTCCGCGTTTCCAGAATGGCGATCAGTTCGTACAATTTTTCGGGCGTGTCCACAATCAAGGGTTGCAACGTCAGAAACTGCACGGGGTTAGCGGCGGCGGTTTCTTCTGCCGTGAAGAAATCTAAGTCATCATCCGTCACGACAGGTTCCGGTGCGGTAGTGGCAACCTCAGCGGCATCTGGCTCTGAAGGTTCTATCGCGGCCCCACTAAATTGCTGGTGGACTTTTTGAATCCGACTGATGAAGGAGCGAAACTCCAGTTTTTCCAGCAACGGAAGCACGGCTTGATCGTTAAAACCATGCAAGCGACAGGCTTCAAAATCAACGTTAATGGGCACATCCAGATGAATTTGGGCCAGGTACTGCGATCGCACAGCGGCATCCCGGCCTTCTTCGAGCTTTTTGCGCGTCGCACCTTTGATGGACTCAATTGAGGCATAAATTTGTTCCAGGGAGCCGAACTGGGTCAGCAGTTGTACTGCTGTTTTTTCGCCAATCCCTTTCACCCCAGGAATATTATCCGAGGAGTCACCACAGAGGGCTTTGAAATCGACCACCTGGGAGGGTAACACGCCCATTTTTTCCTTCACCTGTTCTGCTCCGTACTCCTTCAGCGATTGCAATCCTTTCCCGTACACGGTACTCATGTAAAGAATGGTGGTGTTGCTGTCGGGATCGACCAGTTGAAAGAGATCGCGATCGCCACTCAAAATTTTGACGCGCATCCCCTCCGCATGTGCCCGTCGAGCCAGCGTCCCAATCACATCATCGGCCTCGTAGCCAGACTGCATCACAATCGGCAAATCCAGCGCTTGCAAGAGTTCCTGCAAATTCTCCAGATCGGGCATGAAGTCTTCCGGCGCGTCGGGTCTGCCTTCCTTGTAGCTGGCATCGTGGTCATGACGAAACGTTTTTTCTCCAGGATCAAAAGCGATCGCCACGTATTGGGGTTTCTCCGTTTCCATCACTTCCAGCAGGGATTTGAGAAACCCGTAAGAAACGCTAGTGGGAATGCCCGATTTGGTCCGGAGGCCGCCATCGCGCCCTTTGGCAAAGGCGAAGTAAGACCGGAAGGCAAGGGAATGCCCATCGACCAGGATGAAGGTGGGTTGGGTGGAGTCAGCCAAGACAGGTGCCCAAATTGCAGTAGAACAAGCCTTATTGTAACGAGTTGCCCTGAATTGGCAGGTTTAACTTCCACAAATTTGTAAATTGGTATTAAGCTTCACTCCGCAGATACATGCTGGATGCAGACCTAGCAACCTCTTCATGTCAAACAAAATTAATGAGCTAAAGTCATGTCATAATCACGAATTAGACAAGATAGGCACACTAGATTACAATGAGGCAACTAACGGGATGTAGCGCAGCTTGGTAGCGCACTTCGTTCGGGACGAAGGGGCCGCTGGTTCGAATCCAGTCATCCCGATTTGTTGAGTTGTACGTTCGCACATTAAGTGTCGCGATTTGCAAATTAGTGTCGTTTTCGGGTCGTTTAGCCATTTTAGGCGGCAATTCGCAAACTAATGTCGGCAAATTTCCAATTCGGTAAATTCGCAAATTAGTGTCGTTTTTAACTCATGCTTTTCTTCCAGATCTTGCAAATGCCTCAACATAACCATTAGAGTTCGCACTTGCTGAACAACACACGTTGAATTAGCACAATAATTTCGTTCGACGACAATCCCGAACGAAGTGCGCCTTTCAGTCCTCCACTATAAGTTTAAGCAGATTATCGGTCGCTTTGGCTTCTTTCGATTCATATGTTTCTGGGAGCACTATCACGAAGGCGTGGAAGTCTTTGGCTTGAAACGCAGTCCTTTCAGCCCACCCATCCCTGGAAGGACGATTGCGACTCTACCAAGACAGGAAGCTGTGGCTGGATGAATGGCTCTTTCAGCCCACCCATCCCTGGAAGGACGATTGCGACTTGACCGGATAAAACAACACAGAATCAAAGCCTTTACCTTTCAGCCCACCCATCCCTGGAAGGACGATTGCGACTGGGATTCCAGGTGGAGGTACATACTGCATCCGAGCGACTTTCAGCCCACCCATCCCTGGAAGGACGATTGCGACCCCCTGACAGCATCCGCACGATCGCTCAATCTTTTCCTTTCAGCCCACCCATCCCTGGAAGGACGATTGCGACTTCCCCTAAAGACTCTCCTTTCACCAGTCGTTTAAAGCTTTCAGCCCACCCATCCCTGGAAGGACGATTGCGACTTGGCGCGATCGCAGACGTGGCACTGCTGTTCCCCCTTTCAGCCCACCCATCCCTGGAAGGACGATTGCGACTCCCAGCGCTAGAATTCCTTTCCTGTAAGCTTCTTAAAGCTACTTCTGGCAAACCTGTCTAAAAAGTACTCTTCCAACTTTCTTACAAGATAATTCTGGCAATCTTCAAATCATTGAAAGCTGACCAGAAAAGAATTCTAAGGTTTTGGCGAACCTCCCAGGGATTTTACCCTTGCTTTGGTTTGCCAAAAATTATGGAGGACTCCCCCTTGATCGGAGGCGATTCAATAACTGCCACTTCAGTCACTCTGCCTACCTCATCAAAGGAGATAGGTGAAGCTTCTGTACCCTCAACGAGTGAAGGCTTGACTCACTTCTGCTGGGCGCAACCTACGCTACATTCAAAGAAGAGACTCAACGAATGCAACTTTCCCATCCCCACGCAAATCTTATATAGATCTGTACCAGGATGGCAGTCAGTGAGTGGACAGCTATCAGGGTCGGAAAGCACGATCGTCTCACAACGATCAAACTGACCCACATTTCCCGCCTAAGCGGTGCTGTTAGTCCATATATTAACTTGTTCAGGTTCAAACGTACTGAAAAAATAATTATTTTGTGATGACCGCACGAGAATAATAGGCGGCGATTGCTAAGTCCTTTGCCTGTTCTTGGCGACCACCCTGAGACGGTTGAAACCCTGTCTCAACTATAATGCCAAGCTGATTTGCTTTACTACAGATGGCTTCAATTAACCTGTTGTAGCTCCAGCGATGAATCTTCTTGCGGTACTCTCTGGCGAATCGGTTCTGAGCTTCAGTGGAACCGGGACATTGCTGTTCTGCCCTTGCTGTAATTTCACTATTCAGTATTTCCCGCAGGTTCATGAGGTCGGGAATCACGATGCTGCTCGCTTGGTAACGTTGAGCAAGTTGCACAATTTCCTTTGCCAATAAGCGATCGACATACTGACCCAGTTCTGATTCTGACGGTTGGTACGTGATGCCACGCTTCTGATTCTTGTGGCGTTGTAACGCGTTTCGCGTCTGCTGTTGACGATGGCGGGTGAGCAAGCGGTAGCGATCACCCAATAAAGTATGGGGTGTGCAATAAGTTAATGCCTCTCCAGTGCTACCGTTCACTAGGGCAACGGTTACAGGGTCAGCCAATCCAATACTAAGTCCTACCAAAATTTCAGGTTTGCCCCGGTAAAGTTTTTTGCTAGGGCGCTGAGGCAAATGCTGCAGGCGATTGAGTGTTGCTTGGTTGCGAGGATCAGGGTTTGCATGCGTCAGATTTTTGCTTGCTTTAGCAGCTTTCTCCTGTTGAACTTGCAAAGTACCCTCTGCAGTCATTAAGCGTGTATCCAATGTGCAATATAAGACCAGATGATTGACGTTCCAGGGATCACCTTTGCCTTCACCTTCCCTCCAACCCAGGATCGCTGAACTGAGGGTAAGTAAACCTGCTGGATAAGTCTCTTGATTGGATTGATAGGCTTGCCAATCTTCCAGAAATCGCTGAAAAAATGGTAATTGTCGTTGGTCGCAGTACACCCGGAATGGCAGTTCTTTGTGGGTCTTGAACCACTCCTGAATGTTAGAGTCATGCTCCTTGAGATACTTATCGACCCCATTGAAGCTGACCGTAATTCTGCCTTTTGCTGTCCTGCCCCAACGGATGTCGGTAGAACTGCCATAAATGATGGGATAAGGCAGAGACACAGGTCGGGTGAGCAATTTGGCTTGCCACTCGCGGGCTTGGGCAACGCTTTCAGGAACTTGCTGAGTGACAATTGCCAAGGTTTCCAAAAACTCTTCTCCCGTTAAGTCTCTCCCTTTGGGTAGCCGAGCCTGAAGCTGAACTGTAAGTTGCTCAATTTCTTCTTGTTTGGAACGAATACGTTGAGTAAATTTTTCGGGGTCTTCTTCAGTTTCAGGAATTGAACCGCCATTCTTAATCAGGTAAGCGATCGCACATTTGGTCAAAGTGTCATTCGCAACCTCATGAGCCTTAAACAAACGCGCTATTAGACTGGCATTGTTGGAAGAGCGGACCTGCTTACCCTTCTTCGATTTGGGAGGCGTTTGAGATTCAGGCTCTTCATTGAGTTGGCTGAGGAGTCTTTGTGCTTGTTGCTTGAGGGCTTCCACTGTGTAACCGGTCAACTCAAGGAGTTCAACATCGCTTTTGACCACCTCTAACCAATGCTGTTTTCCGTCCAAACGACGACGACGGTTTTGTTGAAGTGCTAACCATGATTCATAGGTGTAGGTCACCATGAGGATGGCAGAAGCATAAAATCATCCGGGCTGACCTAGGTAAATCGCTTTGAGTGTTTCACAAAGCTCTTTCACACTTTCTTTTGGAACAGTCCCTCGACGTTGCCAGGTTTCAAAGTCAGGATGCTGACTAACTCGCTTCAACAGGTCGTTGATCAAAGGAGTGTTCATCTTGGTCATCAGATCCCATAAGCAACGACGAACAGGCTCTGAAGCGACCAAGCGGCAGTGGATAGTGATGATGCTCATCGTTCGCAATTCCTTGACAGAACAACCTATTGAAAAGTTTAAGTCTGGCTAGAAATGGGTCAGGAGTACTATTTTCTACAAGGGCATCATACTTTAAATCTTGTCATTCTGACAAGCTAGTTAGACATAGCTCTTGCTCCTTGAACTCTATCTCATACACCTGGTGTGCATTACATATAACGTTTCTATAGACGCAAACCGCAGATTTGAAATATCGGTACTCTGACCTTTGTTGTCAATGGGGATCTGGGACTATCTGGAGAAGAATTTCTAATCAGTGTATTGGGGTGAAGAGAATCGCCTTCTGCTGACAATTCATCAACTCCATTTGAAAATTTTGAACCAATCTACACAAAGCCAGTAAATTCTTTACCAAAAATTCTCTTATTCTGGCTGCGATCTGGGAACTATTGTTTATAGTCAGGTTATTAATTAACTCACCCTGTTAGGGATATAGCCTATGCAAACCAATGAACTCAAGTTCCTGCTAAAGCTCCTAGGGTATGCTGATCACCGCGCACCGATTACCAAACTGGCAATCAGTGAGAAAATGCCTTCTTCAAAGCGGGATAGAGTTTGCGTAAGTTTAGGCGAAAGAGAACTTATTGGGTACTCCCGTGATGTGAAACGGTTCAGAATTTCAACTGCTGGCAAAGCCTTACTCAAACAGGAATCGGAAGAATTGCCTTTAGCGGAAAGACATCTTCTTATCCTTAAAGCGTGTGCAGCAAATAGTATAACTCCAGGACAAATCAAGAAAATACCTGCTAGTGAATCTCAGCCTTTGATTCAAGAACTTGAGGTGAAGGGGTTAGTGGAGGCGGAGAAAGCGCAAATTAAGGAAGTTTGGTTAACAGAGAGAGGCTCAGAGTATTTACGCGACGAGTGTAATCCTAGCGGCAACACCACAATTAGTCTTAACTTGCTAGGAAACTACTTAAACTTCTTGCGGAAAGCGACAAGAGGTGCCGCTGTTACAGAACAGCAACCGGCCTCAGCCACAATTCCGCAGGAAAAACCGACAGATGAAAAGATTCTGCAAATTATCCGGGATCTCGACCAGGAACTTCGCACAGATAATTATCTGCCTATTTTTCATTTGAGGAAGAAGTTACAACCGCCCTTTTCTAGGGATGAATTAGATCAGGCTCTCTACCGTCTACAGAAACAGGACAAGTTGGAATTGAGTTCTTTGGTAGGAGCCAGTCAGTACGAGTCAGAGGCGATTCAAGCTGGAATTCCTCAAGATTCAGGTGGGCCGTTGTTCTTTCTGATTGTAAACGAATAATCCGTCAGCCCTCTGATCATTTGATACCTGCTTACATACCTGTTGGAGGTTACAGCGTGGCAACAATCGACGAAATCATTCAGCAAGAAGCCAATCCGTTTGATCCGGTCACGTTCAAAACAGGTAATTTTTGGCAGGAGGATGATACAACTGTAACTTCGACTGTCGATTCAATTCACCAAGAAGCGATCGATCAAATTACTCAACTATTAAACCTGGTTGCCAAAGACCATTACACACGAACAGTTCTATTGGCAGGTGATGCAGGTTCTGGCAAGAGCTACTTACTCAAACGCCTCAAAGATACCCTTAACTCTAAAGCATTCTTTGTCTATATTCCTCCCTTTGTTGACAATGACCATATCTGGCGGCACACGTTACGGCAAACAGTTGATAGCTTGATGCATAAACCAGAGGGAGAGCAAGAGTCACAGTTAATGTTGTGGCTCAAGAGCTTATCGGTATTTAGCGATCGCAGCCTGATGAGAAAATTGTTGGGCGAGAGAAATTTATTTATCAACAACTTCAAGAGCGCTTATCCAACAGGAATTTACCAGGCAAAAGAGTTTTTTGGTGCCTTGCATGATTTGAACAATCCAGATTTGTATTTCACCGCCTGTAGCTGGTTACGAGGTGAGGATCTGGATGAAGATGATCTCAAAACTCTAAAGATTAAGAAATCAATCGATAGCGAAGCTGCGGCTCAAGGAATTCTAGCTAATCTTGGTAAGATTTCAACGTCTACCTATCCTATAGTTCTCTGCTTCGATCAAGTCGAGAGTAAACAGTTATCAGACAAAACAGAAGACATTCAACCAGTCTTCAATATTAATACCTCTTTCCATAACGAAAGGTTGAAAAACTTCCTGATTATTATCAGCATTGTTACAGATGTATGGCGAAGAAATCGTAATCGAATCGAACAATCAGATAAAGACAGAGTCGAAAAATCAGTTATCCTGAAACCAATCACCTTGGAACAGGCAGAATCACTTTGGGCAATCAGATTGCGTCCATTACATTCTCAGGGAAGTCCAAAACCAGACTCAAATATTTATCCCCTTACTAGGGACGTATTAGAGAGAAAATTTCCTGGTGGTAAGACAACTCCTCGGTTAGCATTAGTTTTAGCCCATCAGTTGCTTCTTCACCATAAGCTGGAGAAAGTAATTCCTGGTCTCCCACCAAACGTTCCTATCGAAACAGATTTAACTGCTGCCTTCAGGCTTTTATGGGAGAAAGAGTTTAGTAAAACTGAGCAGAAGATTACACGAATTCGCCACTTTTCAGAGCCGGAGTTAGTATCAATGCTGAGTAGAGCTTTGGCTGCTTTACAGATGCAAAATATTCAGCCAAAACTACTTCCTAGCCCAACTTTTGCAAGTTATTCATTCTCATATCGAGAACCACAAGAAAATACAAAAAAGGGATTGATTTGGGCAGAAAATCCCAGTAAAACCTTTTTTCATACAATGAATTCCTGTGCTTTAGCAGAAAAAGAAAAAGTATGTCAGGAAATGTATCTGGTTCGTGCAGAAGGAAACGGAAAAACAAATACAAAAGGCTACAAATTGTTCAAGGAAATCTTCATCGATTCTCCTCGCAATCGCCATGTGAAGCCTGATTTAGAATCTGTTCACCATTTGGCGACCTACGATCGCCTAGTCAACTCAGTTCATTCGCAGGAATTAGTAATTTCTGGAAAAACATTGAAGTTGAGTGAACTTGAAGCCTTAGTAAGAGATTCTGAGGTACTGAAAAGTTGCTCTCTTCTACAAGACTTAGGTTTCTTTCCAAAATCACCTATCATCAAGCCAGCTTTAGAAAGAGAAAAGGCATTTCTACTTAATTTCATCAAAACACATCATCTAATTGCTAGAAGAGTCGTTACTCAAACTACGCTAGGACAATTTCCTAAGTTGGCTGATGCTGAGATTGAACAATTGATTCAAGAACTTTGCCAGGAAAAGCAAATCAGAATTTTAGATGAGTCAGTAAAGCCGAACGAGCAAATTATTTGTCTGATTCCTGCACAACAAATGGGGCAATAGCGGGGAAATGGCCTATTTAACAGAGGCTTCCGATATAGAAACGAAGATTCTCCAACTGACTGATTATCCAGTTCTTTGGCTTGATACGGAAGTTGCTGAGTGGTGGACATCTCAGCCCAAGCTCTCTCTAATTCAAGTTTTAGCCGATTCCCAGGAAATAACTGGTTATGATGTCCCCCATAAACTGGACAAAGCAATAAGAGAGAACCGCTGCACAATGGGTCAGAGAAAATACTGAGTGGTAGAAACGATGCAGCGAAAACAATACAGTGCCGAATTCAAGACGAAGGCCGCCCTTGAAGCCAT
>JANRIS010000013.1:0-91857 GCA_033764685.1 Leptolyngbyaceae cyanobacterium bins.349 | reverse complement strand
GGCGATTCGGGCACCTCTTCGAATCAGTTGAATTGCATTCGGATAGGTTGAAACACAAACTAACACTCGTTCATGGATGCTGCAAAATGGGGCATCTGCTTTTGTTCCATTGGATGCTTGCTCAAGCGCCCCTTCTTCGATGTTGTCAGCGACTTCTCGTAATGCCAGTTCCCTTAAAGCAATCAGATTGCGTCGCTGGAAGAAATTTTGTAGGGATTGATCAACTTTTTCAAGGGCATAGATTTTTCCGTCTTTCAGGCGATCTTCTAGGGTTTCTGGTGTGACATCAATAACGACTACTTGGTCGACTTCTTCCAGTAAGCGATCGGGGATTCGTTCACGCACTACTACCCCGGTAATTCGAGCAACCAGGTCATTCAAGCTTTCTAGATGCTGAATGTTGACGGTTGAAAAAACATCAATCCCTGCTGCCAAAACAACTTCTACATCCTGATAGCGTTTTTCTCGCTGAGAACCGGGGACATTGGTATGGGCAAGTTCATCAATCAGAACCAGTTGCGGTTGACGAACCAAGATCCCATCTGTGTCCATTTCAGACAAAATAACGCCAGAACAGTTAATTTGCTGACGTGGCAATGTTTCCAGCCCTTCTGCCCGTTGTGCGGTCTCCTGCCGATTATGGGTTTCGAGTAACCCAATTACCACGTCAATGCCTTCCTGTCGAAGGCGATGCCCCTCCTCCAGCATTCGATACGTTTTGCCGACACCCGGAGCCATGCCAATGAAGATTTTGTGCTTGCCCCGATAGGCAGGACGAATGTAGGTGCTGTCAGGTGAAGGATTGGATGGGTGATACATGGTTTAGCGACCCAATGCATCTAGAGCCAGATTGAGCTTGAGGACATTAAATCAGGATTGGACGGAGCCAGGTTGCTTGCGCCTGACACGCCCGTTTTGAGAATGCCAGCTTCATGCATAAATACTCATCGCCTTTACTGTGTCGATTGGATAGGATGCAGCGAATGACACAGATCTGACACAGCAAGCGCAAAGCGCGATCCCTTTAAAACGCCAAAACCGCCCATAACAGACGGTTTTCGACCTATCGGAGCGGCGGGATTCGAACCCACGACCCCTACTACCCCAAAGTAGTGCGCTACCAAGCTGCGCTACGCCCCGATTAAGAGGTGCCATTCCGAACAGTGGTTCGCAATCGCGCTTTACAAATATAGCATGGGCAGAGTGCAGTTTTTGCAAGAAATTGATTTGTTTGATGGGTGAAAAAAACCTACCAGTCTGGCAGGGTTCGTGCGATCGCTTCGCGTGAACCATCACCCAGTACACTATTTTTTATTCCTCATCATCATTATGGCAACAGGCTTCCTTCATGCAGGCAAATATCTTAACTGCCGTTCTTTTACCGACAGCACTGGCGATCATTATGTTGGGGATGGGGCTGACTTTAGTTCCAGATGACTTTCGGCGGATTCGTCGTTACCCCAAAGCCGTTGTGATTGGGTTGTTATGTCAACTCGTGCTATTACCGTTGATTGGCTTTGCAATTACTCAGGTAGTGCCAATGCAACCCGCGATCGCGGTCGGGTTGATGATCCTGGCTATTTGTCCGGGTGGTCCCTCCTCCAATTTAATTACTTATTTTGCCAGGGGCGATGTGGCGCTTTCGATTACGCTGACAGCATTTAGCAGCACGATTACCGTTTTTACAATTCCCATTTTGACCCAGATGGCGCTTCAGTACTTTATGGGGCAAGCATCAGCCATTACCTTGCCAGTCGGGCAAATGATGGGGCAGGTGTTTCTGATTACGCTCTTTCCAGTCAGTATTGGGATGGTCATTCGGCATCAGGTTCCTATCCTGGCAGCAAAATTAGAACGGGTGATTAGTCGGCTGGCGATCGCGTTCCTGGTGCTGATTGTGCTGGCCATTTTGATTGCTGAGTGGCAACGGCTGCCGAGCTTTTTTGTGCAGGTCGGGGTAGGAGCATTGTTGCTCAATTTTTTGTCAACTGGGATCAGCTTCTACATCAGCAAGTTGGCAAAATTACCCATTCCGCAGCAAATTTGTATTGCCATTGAGGTGGGCATTCAAAATGGGACGCTGGCGATCGCCATTACGGCAGGGTTACTGAAAAATCCTGATATGGCAGTTCCGGCAGCCGTATACAGCGTGTTTATGAATCTGATGGCCTTTGCCGCGATCGCCTATGGCCGACGTTTAGCCCAACTAAAAGTTTAGGGCAGCAGGTATGATGATGTCCTTAACTCAAAAAACTTGCATCGCTTGCATCGCTTGCCAGAGTCCAGACACGGCTGAAGGTGTCCAGGTGCCTTCGGCGCGTCGCCCCGTGAGCAAAATCAGGTGGAGGGTGTAGGCGTGGGGGTAGCCCTCAGCTTCTAGCCACAGGAGGTCACTTTCTACTTCGATCGCGATCGTTTCTTCGGCCATTAACTCAGCTTGCATTGCACGCATCGCTTCAACAAGCTGACTGAACAACCGGACAAAATCCTGCCATTCTGCCGCCGTCAGTTCCAACGACCAATCCTCAGTGCCAACTAAGGCCGGGTAAATGAGAGCCGCTGCATCCCAACCGACTCGCCACCCTTGACCCGCTTTAATCAGCCGTTCCATTGCCAACTTACTTGGGCTTAGCAGGAAGCTGAATCACAGGTTTGGGAACGGCCTGAGGTACCCGTCCTTGAGGGGTGAACGCATCTACCAATGCCTGCACCAGTGCGTCTCGTTGGGCACGATTGAGCTGACGAATGGCGGCCAAATCGCCTGTCATCGGATTTTTGTTGAGCTTGGCCGCACCGGGATATTCAGAATCGTTTAATTGTCCAGCAAAGCCGAGATATTCGGCCAGGGTCAGTTTCCAATCCAACCGATAGAACGGGGGGCGACCTCTGACATACAAGTGGTAACGCACCAACCGATTGACCAGCGTTTCGTCCTCGGAGACCTTACCCGTTTCCCGATTTACGTACTGATTTTCCCGTGGTAAGTCGGGCAATTGCTCATAGACTCGGCGACTCACGCCCTCTGTACGAATAATCTGGGCGATCGCGGCTTCCGGGCTTCCCCCACTCCAACTGGAGAGGGCCAGCAGTGGTGCGATCGTCCACAGGAGCAAGGCCGTAGCAAACTGTCGTCGCACAGCCAATGTCCTTACTCGCCAATAATTTCGGGCTGGGTCAGTTCATCTGACATTTCGATAATGGCCCGCATCACAGGCTTCATGGAAGAGTCTTCATTGTTATCAAAATCTTCAAACCGACGACGCTTTGCCCGATTTGCCACCTGGACCGTGATCCGGTAACGGTTAGAAGCCGCGGCAATCAGTTCATCAGCGCGACGCATTACTTGCGTGCTGTCAACAGCAGAGCGTTTGAGCATAGGAGTCAATCAAAATGTGCAATGAACTTCATCCTATCAGTCTATCAACAGAAACGGGCTATCAACAGAAATGGGCTATCAACAGAAACAGAGAAAGGGGCCAGGATCAGGGGCGTTGCTGAATTGAGGTATGAATATCAGAATTCGCCCTCACCCTAGCCCTCTCCCAAGGGGCGAGGGAACAAGATTTCTAGCGCCCTTCTCCTTGGGGAGAAGGGTTGGGGATGAGGGCAAATCATACTTGCATTCAGCAACGCCGGATCAGGAGATGGGTTCAATTTACGGTTGAACCTTGAAAATTCGGCATCCTCTTACTTATCGGCATCCTCTTACTCAGGAGATTGGTCGCTGACGGTTTATTTGTGTCAAGATCGCAGGAGTTTTGCGGTTGATAGAAGAAATATGTGTCGATTAATGGGCTACCTGGGCAGACCGCTGCCCCTCGAACGCTTACTATACGAACCGGACCATTCCTTGATTGTGCAGAGTTACCAACCGCGTGAGATGACTTCGGGTGTGGTGAATGCGGATGGGTTTGGTGTGGGTTGGTACCATCCTCAGCGAGACACCGAACCTTTTAGTTACAAAACGATTTTGCCCGTCTGGAATGATCTAAATTTGCCCAGCCTCAGCCGTTACATTGAATCGGGCTGTATGCTGGCGACGATTCGGAGTGCGACATCGGGACAATCCGTAGATATGGTGAATTGTCAGCCGTTTCAGCGCGATCGCATTTCCTTCATTCACAACGGTTTCATTGGCGACTTTCGCAAAACCCTGTACCGCCCCCTGCGAGAACGGCTGACCGATCCGGCTTACCAATTGATTCATGGCACCACTGATTCAGAACATATTTTTGCCCTGTTGCTGGATCAGTTGACCGATACAGGTTCCTTACCAACAGCGCTCCACCAAACGATCGCGCTCCTGGCAGAACTCGGCGATAAATACGAGACTGAGTTTTCAGCCAATATCATCGTCAGTGATGGGCAACAATTGGTCGCTTCCCGGTTTGCCAATCGTGATCCGGTGCCGACCTTATACTGGTTGTCGCCGCAGTCTCCCTTTGCCGAAGCCGTGTTAATTGCCTCGGAACCGCTATTCGAGGCGGACTGGGTGGCATTTGGCGATCGCAGTCTGCTCACGGTAAACTCTGACCTCAGCACCCAAATCATTTCGCTATAAATGCGTGATTCATCATCTCAGACCTTGATCGGCGATTCCCTGGCTTGCGATCGCGAACAATTGCGGCAATGGCTGGAGCAATGCCGCCAGACGACTCTTTCTTTGTTTTCCGGCATTGACCACGACACCCTCTGTTGTCAGGCTCATCCCGATTTCAGCCCGATCGGCTGGCATTTGGGGCACATTGCCTACACCGAAGGATTATGGATTTTGGAACACCTCGCCGGGATGTCGCCCCAATTTCCCGCCTATCGCCGCTTGTTTGCGGCTGATACCCTGCCCAAACGCGATCGCGTTAATTTACCCACCTTCGCAGACATCCAAGCCTACCTGGATACCATCCGCACCCAGGTGTTCGCGTACTTGAGAACAGCGCCCCTGGCCCAACAGGAGCGCCTGTGGCTGTGGCTATTGCAACATGAAAGCCAGCATAGTGAAACGATCGCGATCGTGCTGGCCTTACAGGGCAAAGGGGCCGACTGGGCCAAGAGTTGCACGCCCCAGGTTGTACCCACGGCCTCATCCACTCATCCACTCATTCCCGCCCCAACTACTTCCCCCCCTCCCCCCCCATCCATGATCTTCATTCCGGCGGGTTCCTTCAATATGGGCAACGAAACCGCGATCGCCCTGGATAACGAGCGTCCAGTGCATCTAGTGGAGGTGGCAGACTACTGGATTGATCAGGCCCCTGTCTCCTGTGGAGCCTATCGACAATTTATGCAGGCGGGCGGGTATCACGAGCCGCACTGGTGGTCTGAAGCAGGATGGGCCTGGGTGCAATCCAGCGCTGTCAGCCAGCCGCTGTACTGGTCAGCCGCTGCTGACGGTGATCAACGACCCGTGTGTGGGGTCAACTGGTACGAGGCGGAAGCGTATGCAAACTATGTTGGCAAACGCTTACCCACGGAAGCCGAATGGGAGAAGGCGATCCAAAGCGATCGCAGGGTGGCTCAATCTGGCATTGTGTGGGAATGGACAAACTCCTGGTTTATGGGTTATCCCCATTTCACCCCCTACCCTTACCGTGGCTACTCCCAGGCGTATTTTGATCACCACCACCGAGTTTTACGGGGCGGTAGTTGGGCGACTCAACCCTGGAGTTTACGTCCCACCTTCCGCAATTGGTACCATCCCCATGTCCGGGAGATTTTTGCAGGATTCCGTTGTGCTAGCCGCTAAGGCAACAGCAGCCCAGACAACGCGCTAAACCTTCTCCAACTCGTGCGCCTGTAAATGAGCACGAAATTTCTTCGTAAACTTGATTACATAAGGAAAGTTGGCACTAATCGGCTGTCCATTCAGTTCTTTCACAATCTGAATGACTTCACCTTCCTGACCTTTGAGGTCAAATGCATCGTTCCGGTGGTCGGGATGATGGTAAACCACAACCGACTCTTTGACGCGAACTTGATCTCCAACGGAGAACGACTCAGTATCAATTTGCATAATCTGGCATTTTCACAACGGCTTTGATCAACCAGCGATCGCGGCTGTGAACTGTCTCATAACCACAACCTTTTTATCTTTGCATAAGACTGCACCGAGAGGAGAACCTCCTCCCAGGTCACTCACCGAACTGTTGCTTTATGGGCTGGGCTGTTCCGATGGTTGGGCTGGTGGGTTACGGCTGGCATGGATCTGACTCCAGATCGCAATTCCCCCCAGCAGGAGACCAATCCCAATCAGCGATAGCCATAGCCATCGGGGCATGGAACGCCGTTTGGCCGGAGCGGGGGCGATCGGGGTTTCGGCTCCGTCCGGTTGCAATAAGGCTCTGGATGCATCCGACCAATCAGAGGCTTCCGGTTCTGCGATCGGCAGTTGCAGATCTGGAGTCGGCGATGACACATGACACCGCAGCAAGACAACCGTGACGTTATCATGGCCATTGTTCTGGTTGGCCAGTTTAATCCAGTCCTCGGCGGCCCGCTCCAGCGATCGCTTGCCTCGAAACACATCCGACAAAACAGTGGCCCATTCAGCTTCGACCCAGCCATTGTCGCTCAACCCGTCTGAGCACAGCAGCAAAATGCCGTCCTCCTCCAGAATGAATCGTTGGACGGCTGGATGCAAAAACTCTGCATCGCGGGTGCCCACCGCCTGAATCAGCGATCCGGCATCGGGCCGTTGCAGCGCTTCTCGGTAAATCATGCGGCCCATTCGCACTTCTCGCATGGCCACATCATCATCCAGGGTCAGGCAATGGCAATAGCGCGGTGTAATCCAGTAGGCCCGACTATCCCCCACATTTACCAGATACAATTCATGGCTGTTCTCCGCCTGTACCGTTTCGCTGACCTGCACCCGTTGGGGTAACTGCAATCCCATGACCAGGGTAGTACCCATGCGGCGGCGGGCTTCTCGCCCCTGATTGTCATTCTGGGTTGAAATTAGATCATTAATTACCCGCACAGCGGCCTTTAACTGATCTGCGACTACTGCCGGGGCGAGGGGTTCGGGTTGCTCGGTAATTTCTCTCAGCAATGCCTGCGCCTGAAGCTTGAGGGTTTGTACAGCCATCTGGCTGGCCACTTCTCCCCCTTCATGACCACCAATGCCGTCACACACGATCGCCAAGTGCGAGTGGGTGTCATCCGGTACCACACTGCCCTCGATCGCCGGCGGATAACAGGTATCTTCATTGTGTTGATGTTGCGGCCCGGCGTCGGTGCGGCTGGTAATTTGTAGCCGGAGGGGCAGTTGGGCCGCCTGTTGCAAGAGTAAGCGATTCAGTTGAGCCGCGATCGCCGCAACCTCGACTTGGTCACTTCGCATTTCATAGCAAAGATCGCGCAACGCATCAGAAACAGCAGGCTGAGCCTGATCGACCCAACTCAGCCAGAGAATGGCGAGATCGGCCAGACTCAACGGTGGAACGGGTTCCCTGTCACCCTCGGACCCAGCCACAATGCCCTCATCCCAAAACAGTTGGCATAAGCGAACTCGCCACCCTTCCACACGAATATTATCGGCAACCAGCAAACTCGCTTTGGCTCCCTGAACGGCTAACAGTTGCCATAACTCCAACAGTTGCCACAACCAGTACACCTGCCGCAC
This sequence comes from Leptolyngbyaceae cyanobacterium bins.349, assembly GCA_033764685.1. Lineage (GTDB taxonomy): Bacteria > Cyanobacteriota > Cyanobacteriia > Leptolyngbyales > Leptolyngbyaceae > JSC-12. The sequence goes on along the minus strand of JANRIS010000013.1, from coordinate 84,236 downwards.
CGCAGTCGCCGATATCCACGCCTGAGCCAACGCTGGATACAAATTCCCCTGCCGATCCAGAGGGGCATTTTCCAGCAAAATCACACTGCGATCGCGGTTCTCTGACCCCACCGATACCGCACACACTCCATACACTTCCGGCACATGCAACCGTTGCGGACTGAGATGTAGGTAAGCCTGCACATCATCTGGTAGGTCCAGGTCAGGAAAATCAGGTTGAAGCGAGGGTTGCGTATCCAACCAGACCTGAGGCGCTTTGATGTGGTAACGCCCTGCCACCAGACTGCCCACAGGAATGGATAAAACCGCTGCTCCCACTGCCCATAAATAACGGTAAACCAGAGGTGTTTGGCACCGATCACACACCTGATTTCCCATCGGATTGAGGGGGGCCGAGCAGTTTAAATTGGGGCAGTACACCTGGAGATTAGAAACAGTCATGTCAAAGCCGCTTTTTAATTCATTTCCACTCAGTTTACGAAATGCCAGGTTCGCTAACACAAGTCATTTATACTACCCAATTTTTTAACCACGTCAATTCTCCAACCGACTTCTGACAAAGCTAGGCTCTCCACATCCCAATCCTCGGTGCAGATAAGTTACATTAAAGGATAATCGCCGTCTTTAGCAGGAGACTAATGGCACCCTATTCGTCGATCGCGGTCCGAGAACTCCCTTTGTTTCCACTACCGGAGTTGGTTCTATTTCCAGGAAGACCTCTCCCGCTGCACATTTTTGAGTTCCGCTACCGGATAATGATGAACACTATTCTGGAAGCAGACCGCCGCTTTGGCGTGCTGATGTATGACCAGGTGCAGGGAAAACCTGCAACCGTTGGCTGTTGTGCAGAGATTGTGCAGTTTCAACGGTTGCCCGACGACCGCATGAAAATTCGGACTGTTGGTCAACAGCGCTTCCGGGTTCTTGAATATGTGCGCGAAAAACCTTACCGAATTGGCTTAGTAGAATGGATTGAAGATGCGCCAACTGAACGAGATTTGCAACCCCTGGCAAACGATGTTAGTCAGTTGCTGCGAGATGTTGTGCGGTTATCGGCTAAGTTGACGGGGCAGGAGATTGAACTGCCTGACTCCATTCCCGATTTGCCCCTTGACTTGTCCTATTGGGTAGCCAGCAACTTATATGGGGTTGCCGAAGAACAACAAACTTTATTGGAAATGCAGGATACGGCAGCCCGTTTAGAGCGTGAAGCCGAAATTTTAACTTCCACCCGCAACCATCTTGCTGCCCGGACAGTGCTCAAAGATACCCTTGAGGACACGCTGAAGTAGGGGATGGGGGATGAAATAACACCGTCAACTGGGCAGGCGAGTTTGGCAGACAGTTGGCATCGGTGCGATGATTGGATGGCAAAATGCGCCCCTACCCGTTGATGGCTGTTTGGCCGAGACTCCGCTTACACCGCTCCTTCTACAACGTTGGCTGAATGGGTAGAATGTCGTAGCTGCCAAGTACTTTTAACGTTTCCGTTGCCTGTACCAGTTCTGCCAAGGCTTCCTGGAAGCGATCATCGCGTATATCTGCCTCCAAATCGACAAAAAATAGATAGTCTCCTAGTAAGCGTTTGGTCGGACGCGATTCAATGCGACTCATATTGATGTGGCGATCGGCAAAGATTTGCAATGGCTTTACCAATGCTCCGGGTACGTCATGCACAGCAAAGGCGATCGAGGTGTAGCTTCCCCCGGTCGAGGGTTGCATATTCACAACCCAAAAGCGAGTGCAGTTTTCTGGATGATCGTTGATCGGGCAAGCCAGAATCGGCACCTGATACAGTTCTGCGGCTCGAAGCGTAGAAATGGCTGCGATCGCAGGGTCTTCTGCCAAATGCCGGAGGGCTTCGGTGGTAGACTGCATCGGCACTCGATGCGCTTCCGGAAGGTTCGTTTCTAACCACTCCTGACATTGAGACAGCGCCTGCGGATGAGAGTACACAGTTTGGATGGTGGCCACTGTGGGGGCATAGGACAGAAACGCATGGACAATCCGCAGTTCCAGCGCCGATTGAATTTGTAAGCCATCTAACCGCCAGAAGGTATCCAGCGTCATGGTCACACTGCCCTCAATCGAGTTTTCGACGGGCACCACGGCCAGGTCAACCTGCCCCTGCGCGACGGCCTGTAGAGTTTGGGCATTGCTTGGATAATGGCATAAGGTGTACTCCTGTTGAGTTTGGGTTGTCAGCCACTCGGCATACTGCAATGCTGCTGTTTCAGCATTGGTACCCGAAGGACCCAAGTGGGCGATCGACACAGCCATAGCACTTATCCTTTAGCGTTTTCGTTCTAGCGTTACACGACAATCAATCGTCTGAGAGACAACGTTTCATCCTCAGTAAAACATGGCTACCCCTGCAAAATGTCACCCTGTCAAAGGGTATAGTGAGGGTTATCTCCAAAGAACTTTCCCATATTCTTTACATTTATTTAGAATAATACTCACGGTCTTAGTATTCTCTATTTGGCTCCTCCTCAGATGGATACTCGCTTCCTCGCCTCCCAATCGGTTGATATTCCTGTGGTAGAACAGCCTGTGCCGATTCACCACTATTTGCGTCAGCCCCACCGCCTTGTGAATGCTCTGACAACTGCTAACCGCATCGAAACATTGGGTAACGATTTGTTTCGTTTGAAGATGCGGCCTCTCACTTTTATGACTCTGAGTCTGCAACCAATCGTGGATTTGCGGGTTTGGGCCGATCCAAATGGCACGGTTCATCTCCGGTCTGTTCGTTGCGAAATGCGGGGGATGGATTACATTAACGATCGCTTTACCTTAGATCTGGTGGGTAAGCTCTACCCCCATAGCGTCGGCGGCACGACCCATCTTCAGGGCAGAGCCGATTTAGAAGTGCGGGTGGATTTACCGCCGCCATTTCTGTTTACGCCTAAGTCCATTCTGGAAACGACAGGCAATGGGTTGCTTAAGAGTGTATTGCTGACTGTCAAGCAACGACTCATGCACCAACTGGTTTCGGACTATCAAACCTGGGCAATGGGTCAAAACTTTGACGAGGTGGAGGCAACTATTGGCTCCAACCAGGTGGCCATTAATCCTTAGGCGATTTCCAAGAAGAAATATCCCCTCACGGTTGGGGCAGGTTTCGCTAGAGTTCGGGCTATCAGCCAATCATTTTTTGCTAAACCTGCCCGTACAGGTATTTTGTTCTAGGATTTTATTTTCGCGCACATCCCTTAAACTATAAAAAGCGAATAACTTAAGTATTTTCGTGTCCAGGCGAAGGGTCGTTTGCCCTTCCAGCAGCCTCAGTCTTTGCTCTTAATCTAATCCGCGATCGCCTGTTGGCAGGGACTAAAAGATTTACGGTGATATGGGGTAATGCCGTGGGCTGCGATCGCCCGTTGATGAGCGGCTGTGCCATAACCTTTGTTGGTGGCTAGATCGTACTCTGGATAGTGTTGAGCTAGACGAGTGATCAGTTCATCTCGCCAAACTTTGGCGAGAATGCTGGCGGCGGCGATCGCCAGGGACATCTGATCCCCTTTAACGACCGTCTGTTGAGGCAGCACCAGCCCTGGGATGCGTTGATTGCCATCAATTAAGCAAAGATCCGGCTGTACCTCTAAACGCATAATTGCTCGTTTCATCGCCAAAAGTGAGGCTTGCAAAATATTGAGGCGATCAATCTCTCGGACTGAAGCATAGCCAATACGGTAATCTACAGCTTGCTGGCGAATTTCCTGCACCAGGGCTGTTCGCTGAGGTGCTGATAATTGTTTACTATCCGTCACACCGCTGGCCCTCAGAGACGCTAGCGCCGTCTCTGGAATAATCACTGCGGCAGCAACGACAGGACCGAACAAAGCACCACGCCCAACTTCATCCACACCTGCCACTACCTGCCCTGTGGCGGCATCCATTAAGCCGGGGATGGTAAGTTGAGGCGTGGATGACCGACGCTTTCGTGGTATTGGCATGTTAGACAAGTAACTCAGTCATCGCGAATTCAGTCATCGCTTAAGTTGTCGCGGAGGAACGACGGCGACGGCGACGCGGTACCCCAACTTCGGATGCCTCAGACTCTGACCCATTCTCCTGACTCTCGGCAGAATCGATGTTTTCGGCCTCCGTCTCTGGCTCTAGCTCTGGCTCTAGCTCTGGTTTTGCCGTTTGGGGAGACGTAATTTCAATGTCCACGGCTGCCTCTTCCACCGATGTTGCCAGACGGTTTGTCACAGCAGAAACGGGGGCAGAGGCAGGCGCTTCGCCGGGTAGCACCACTGAAATCAATGCGGAGCGGGGGTTTTTCACTTCCTGTTGGGCCAACACTAGCGGTGAGATGCCCATCCAGGCGTACACATCCTGCTCTTCGGGGGTCATTTCGACAGTCACCAGTTCAGGTGGTTCACTGGGTTTGGGTTCCCGCCGCGATCGCCCACGCTTCTCCTCTACCTCCGTTGGCACGACCTCTTTCTCCAGGTTGGTCTCAGTGGTAAACTCAGTCTCGCGTTCAATCGGAGTTTCGCGCCGTCCGCGTCCGCGCCGTCCGCGTCCTGTTGGCTCTGGTCGCAGTTTCGGCTCGGTAAATTCGTCTGACTCCGCTTCTGGCCCAGCGCCTCCATTGCCGTTGGATGGTAGTCCTGGTGGCTGAAACCGTCCACCTTCCTCCCAATTGCCACGGCTGCCTCGTTCGCGCGTCAATTCCTCTCCAATCCGGCGACGGCGACGGCGACGGTTATTGTTCCCCGTATCTTGATAACTGGGATGACTGCCAAATTCAGGCGCATCCTCATCCTCGTCTTCATCCCGCCCTTCCCAGGGTAATTCCATTGGTAGAGGGATGTCAGGCAGCTCCCGACCTCGACCACTACGCTCAGACCGATATTCTCGCACTGGAACTGGCGTAACCCGTTCCGGGGCTTCTTCTTCGGAACTTTCGCTGGCTTCTCCCGGAAGATGGACCAGATGCCCTAAGCCGCCACAGGTGGGGCAGGCGCGACCAAATAATTCGTAAATATTTTTCCCTTGTCGTTTTCGGGTCAGTTCGATCAGGCCCAGTTCGGTGAGTTGCGCGATTTGAGGTCGGGCCTTATCCGATCGCAGTGCCCGGTTGAAGTGTTCTAGCACTTGCAGCTGATCACGCCGAGATTCCATATCAATGAAATCGACAATAATCACCCCGGCAATGTTGCGTAACCGTAGTTGGCGGGCAATTTCAGTCGCGGCTTCACAGTTCGTCCACAAAACCGTCTCGCGCGCTGTGGCTGATCGCGTGAAGGAGCCAGAGTTCACGTCGATGACCGTCAAGGCTTCCGTCCGCTCGATAATGATGTACCCACCGGAGGGTAGGTCAACCCTCGGTTTCAGGGCTTCTCGAATGGCGGCATTCACCCGAAAATATTCGAGCACAGGAATGCGATCGCGGTGCTGATCAATGAGGACACCGGGGGGCAACTTGCCACCGCCCCAGGTCATCAAATGTTGTTTGACCCGTCTTAACCCCGTGTGAGAATCAACCACAATCCGGTTGACATCGTTGCTATAAACGTCTCGCAAGACCCGTTGGATGAAGTCATCATCCCGGTTGAGCAAGGCGGGTGCGCGGGTGCTACCACCTTCGCGGCAGATGTTCTCCCATTGTTCCTGAAGCGATTCTAGATCCTCGATAATCGCATCTTCCGGCATCCCTTCGGCTTCGGTTCGCACCACCATGCCCATGCCATCCGGCTTGATCAAAATCGCCAGTGCTCTCAGGCGATTGCGTTCGTTTTCATTCCGAATGCGACGGGAAAGATTGACTCCTTTGCCGTTGGGCATGAGCACCAGATACCGACCGGGCAGAGAGAGATTGCCGGTTAAGCGGGGGCCTTTGTTGCCAGTGGGTTCTTTCATCACCTGAACCAACACTTTCTGCTGAGGCCGCAGCAATTCGGTGATGGAGCCAGCCTGCCGCTGTAGTTTCAATGGCCCCAAATCACTCACATGAATAAAGCCATTGCGTTCCGCATCTCCAATGTTGACAAATGCCGCATCTATCCCCGGTAAGACATTTTCGACCACACCCAGGTATACATCTCCCACCTGGTGAGTGCCCGTCGCTACAATCAGTTCTTGAATTTGATCTTCTGAAAAAACGGCAGCGATGCGATGCTGCTCTGCGATGATAATTTGTTTTGGCATTCAGATTCCTCAAAATTTTTGCGATCGCCAGAGAGTAATATCGGCACCTCTCGATGGCTTCAGTATGACAACCCTTTACAAATTCACGAAGCTAGGCAGATCCAACGCAACGCACTCTAGCCCAGACTAAAGAAAATAAATTAGCCTCAGAGAGCCAGCCACGATCGCGCAAAACCTAGCCCAAAATCATATGCTTAAACACCCATCTGCTTTTGGGGTATTAAGTCTTGCTGAAAATAGAAATCTCATGAAGCAAGCTGCGACCGGACTAAACACTATCTGTATGGCAATTTCCCGCAGACGTGTTTGAGTTCGCAACAACTTCTGTTGAGAAGCATTATAACGTGCGGAGCCGTGAGCGCTACGAAAATTCAAAAATCAACATTCATTAAGTGTTCACCGATGCAACCGACGCAACAGATGCCAAAATCAAGCGAACTCGATGCACATTTAGCAATTGCAACTCAGTTCCCATGCCCCGTTCTATCATGTGAACCATCTGTTCGGGGCGGAGTAGGGTGCCGTCATTGCGGCAACTGCCCACGTAACCTAGAGCCGCCTCCAGCATCGGCAACTCTGGATTCAACGGTTCACCGTTCAGCGTGAGATGAAACAGGCGATCGCGCAAGTTGATCGTTTGCACTTTTCCTGACTTAGTGGTGTGTTCGCTCAAGATTTCTGACTGTGCCAGCACCGCCGCCACCCCGGCCTGCCAGGTTTGCCAGGTGGGGGCCACGGCGGTTGGGTTGGCCACGGCAACAGTCACCACATACTCTGCTTGTTCCAGCAATTGAGTGGCAGCGGGAGCGGTTCGGTCAACCTCTTCCACCCGATAGACTGGAATTGATGCTGGTAATTGAGCCATCAGGCGTGATTGAAAGTCCGCCAGCGAGATGAATCGAGTCAATTCAAAATCCACAATTTCGCCGGAACTGGTGGCCCCCAAGGGTAGGGCATTGGCTGGAATGATGCGAGGCCCCGGATGAAAACCGCCGCTGAACGTAATTGGAATGGCCGCCCGCCGCACCGCGCGATCGAGTAACCGCATCAGATCCAGATGACTGAGATAGGCCATCTCGCCCTGCTTACCTAACCACACCCGTAACCGCTGGGCACGAGTTTGATTGGGCACAAACTGCCCTGCAAAGTCGGGAATCGTGGGCGGCGGGACGACAACGTTATGACCAAAATCTAGTCCGCATACGCCGCAATGGGAGCAGCCATCGAATGAACAATCGGGGACCGTTGCCGCTGCGAGTGCCCGTTGCAGATCGTCTTTGAGCCATTGTTTATCAATGCCAGTATCCAGATGGTCCCAGGGCAATGGTGCATCGTAAAGTGCCGCAAGCCCCCCAGCCGACAACGCAGCAGGTTCACCCGCTGCCGCTTGGCTGCGATCGCCTGCCTTGCCATCAAACACATTCCATTCACCGCTTTCTACCTGGCGGTATTTCCAGGTCAAGCCGGATTCGGCGATCGCTTGCGTCCAGGCGGCAAAGGCCCGTTCCAAACTTTCCCACCAAGCATCCATGCCAGCGCCCAACTCCCAGGCCCGCCGCACGACGGAGGATAAGCGGCGATCGCCCCGTCCCACAAAGTCCTCCATTGCCGAAATCCGCACATCCGTAAAATTGACCTTTAAGCCCCGAATGCTACGAAAAGCGTCCTTCAGTAATGCCTGCTTGCGCTCAAACTCACTGGTTGAAACCGAATGCCATTGAAACGGAGTGTGGGGTTTGGGGGTGAAATTAGAAATCGTCAGGTTAAATCCAATGGGTTTGCGACCCCTGATCCGGCATTCCTGTTGCAGCCACCGCACAGTTTCGGCAATTCCCAACACATCCACATCGGTCTCACCGGGTAGCCCAATCATGAAATAGAGCTTAACGCGGTCCCATCCCTGCTCACAGGCCGTTTTCACCCCGCGTAACAGTTCTTCATTGGTTAAGCCTTTGTTAATGATATCCCGCAATCGTTGCGTTCCAGCTTCGGGAGCAAAGGTTAAACCTGTGTTGCGCGTACCACCGATGATATTGGCAATGTTTTCATCAAAGCGATCGACCCGCTGACTGGGCAAAGATAAGGAAATATTTTCGTCCTTCAACTGATTCTTAATCTCCATGCCCACGGCGGGTAGGGCAAGATAGTCCGAGCAACTGAGGGACAGTAGAGAGAACTCATTGTATCCAGTCGCCCGCATGCCTTCTGTAATGGAGTCGATGACAGCCTCAGGGGCGACATCCCGCGCTGGACGAGTTAACATCCCCGGTTGGCAGAAGCGGCAACCCCGGGTGCAACCCCGGCGGATTTCGACCGTGAGGCGATCGTGGACGGTTTCTACGTAGGGCACCAGTCCGATTGAGTAGGCCGGAATGGGAGTTGCAACTCTGCGTAGAATGCGGACTGGTACATCAGCCCGAGTGGGATGGACCGATCCATCCGGAGCCATGTCATAAAACTGCGGCACATACACACCCGGAATTTGCGCCAAATCCAGCAACAAATCAATCCGATTTAGCCCTGCGGTCTTGCCCTCTTCCAGCACCAAGCCGATCTCTGGCAAAAGTTCTTCTCCATCCCCCAGGGCAATAAAGTCAAAGAAATCGGCGTAGGGTTCTGGATTGGAAGTGGCCGTTTGCCCACCCGCAAAAATCAGCGGATAAGATTCAGAACTTTCCTGCCGCTCTTTCCAGGTGAGGGGAATGCCAGCTAAATCCAACATTTCCAGAATGTTGGTGGCACCTAACTCATAACTCAAACTGAAGCCAAGGATATCAAATTCCCGCAAGGGACGACGGGTTTCGACGGCAAACAGAGGCGTTTGGGTTTGACGAAGTTTGGCAACCAGATCGGTTCCAGGCAGATACGCCCGATCGCACAGTTGGCGCGGTTGGGCATTCAAAATGTTGTAAAGAATGATATGCCCTAGATTGGATGCCCCCACCTCGTAAACCTCTGGGTAGGTGAGGCACCAGCGAATGACGGCAGCGCCCCAGGGTTTATGGACTGAACCCAGTTCATTGCCCAGGTATCGTGCTGGACGCAAAATATCAGAAGTCAGGAGAGATTCAACTGCGATCGCCACGACAATACCTTTTGAGCAACAGCCGTTTTATCGTTTGCACAGAAGCAGGGGACGATGCAAGTCTCATCTAAACTACTTCAGATGTGCAAAGACGACGGTAATATTGCCCAGTATACTGAACCTCGCTTGGGAATGCCGATTCCGCTGTAGAACGATTACACTGCCTCAATACTCTTACGGGGCTTCAATAATTTCTAAAATGCTGTCGAGTTGTGTTAGCTCTAGAATCATCCGTACGGGGCGAGACACCGAACAAAGCAAAAATTGCTTGTTAAATTTTTTCGTCAGTTTTACAGCCGAAACGAGCGCCATTACACCAGCACTATCAATGTGTTCGACCTGACGCATATCAATCAGGAGATTTGGATGATGGCCATTCGCTAAAGCCCCATTTAACTCATGGTGAAACTGCATCACGGTTCCGGCGTTCAGCGCGCCGATCGGCTGAATTACAATAGCTGCATGAGCGCTAGTTTGAGGGCGGGCGAGGAGCGATCGCATAGGATTCTAATCTCTTTGTGGGGGTAAGCACTGCTTATTGTGCTAACTTAACCTCTACCCTGGATAGGTGTATCGCTGGCTGAGTCCGGTTTGTAGAATCTTCACCCGGTTGCATGGCTCCATGAAATTCTTGTGGGTTTGGTGACGCATCACATTACCCACGTTGGTTGAAAATTCCCTGGTGCGATCGTTGTCCCAATCGCCGTTCAAGAACGAACAGGCTGCATTGTGGCAACTCCCAAAAAAGCTCGCACATGATCCAGGTAGGTGGACGCATCTTCCAGCATCGGGAAGTGAGCCGTGTTTGGCATAATCACCAACTGAATGTTGCGCTGATTCAAAAGTGCGGCTTGCTGTCCCAATTGTGCGGGAATAATGATGTCTCGCTCTCCTGCGACCAGCAGCGTCGGTACAGATAAACGAGCAAATTCCTGCGGCATAATCTCAGAAGCCCGTTTGCTCACCGAGGTATAAATCGTTCCCAAAGCGGTTGCATAGTCTGCCATTAAGAAATCATTGAGAAAGGCGCGGCTGATACCTGAAGGGACAGGCCGATGCAGAAAACGCTGCATAAACAAACGATCCATTAAAGGCAGTTGATACAACCAGCGGGGCCGATATTTCACCACATACCCACCAAAGCGATGGAACGCATTAAATGATTTTTCGTCGTATTCAAAAATGCCGCTACAGGTCAGAATGGCCTTTTCTACCCGTTCTGGATAACGGTTCAGAAAAAAGGTGGCGATTGAGGCTCCAGCCGAGTGGGCATTCAGGTAAACTTTGGGCAAATGCAGGGCATCGAGTAATTCTGCTAATTCATCTGCAAAGGTTTCCAGTTCGTAGAAGTCCGATGCGGTTGGGTGATTAGCAGGAATTTCGTTGGAACGGCCAAACCCGCGCAAATCGTACAGCAGCCCGTCAAAGGCATCGGCGATCGCACGGGCCGTACTCTCCCAATACCGAGCAGAGCCGCCCCAGCCATGAACAAATACCATCACAGGTTTACCCGTGGGTTCAGGTTGACCCGAATCCGTGATCCATTCATAGTAATGATTCACTCCGCGAACTTGAAGGAATGGCATAGTCAGAGATAATTACATTTCAGTGGCCTTAAAGCATTGTAGAGACGCAGTTACCCTACGTCTCTACAAAAGATGAGATTAATTTTCGGGCTACGCTGATTCTGGTTTGGGAATCGAGGATGGATGCAGCAGCAACTCAGCAGTAGAGCGCTTCTCAACCATTTCTCGTGTAATCATGCAACGAGTGACATCTTTCCGGGACGGCAGTTCATACATGACATCCAGCATCAATTCTTCCACGATGCTCCGGAGCGCACGCGCACCTGTTTTACGCCGATAAGCCTCCTGAGCGATCGCCCGAATGGCATCCGGCTTAAACTCCAGCATGACATTATCCATCTTCAGTAGCTTTTGATACTGCTTCACCAGCGCATTGCGTGGCTCAGTCAAGATTTCTGTCAGGGCTTCTTCATCCAGCGGATCAACTACCGCCATGACTGGCACCCGACCGATGAACTCAGGAATCATGCCAAACTTCACCAGGTCATCAGGTTCCAGATGTTTCAAAATGTCAGCCGTCCGCTTATCCTTAGATTGATTATCTCCAGGCTGAATAAAACCAATAGACTTTTTCCCAATCCGCTGCTCAATCGCCTTATCTAATCCAACGAAAGCCCCACCACAAACAAACAGAATATTGCTGGTGTCAATCTGAATACAATCTTGATAAGGGTGCTTGCGGCCTCCCTGGGGTGGAACATTGGCGATCGTGCCTTCCAACATCTTCAACAGCGCTTGTTGCACACCCTCTCCAGAGACATCCCTGGTAATGGATGGATTTTCGCTCTTACGAGCAATCTTGTCGATCTCATCGATATAGATGATGCCGCGTTGGGCCTCTTCAACATCCAAATCGGCAACCTGGAGCAGACGCAAGAGAATGTTCTCCACGTCTTCCCCAACATAGCCTGCCTCAGTCAGCGTAGTCGCATCAGCTACCGCAAAAGGAACGTCTAAGATTTCTGCCAGGGTTTGAGCCAGTAAAGTTTTGCCACACCCAGTTGGCCCGATTAGTAAGATATTAGACTTCTGTAACTCGACTGCATCCTCAGCCGAAACCTTGCCGTTTCCTTTCGCTTCCAAAAAGCTGAGACGTTTGTAGTGATTGTAAACAGCGACGGAAAGAATCTTCTTCGCGTCATCCTGCCCAATCACATGATCATCCAGATATTTCTTAATCTCTCTGGGTTTAGGAATCTGATTCAGGGAAATATGGGAAGTGCGAGTTTTGCGTTTCTCTGTAGAAGGCTCACGCCGAGGGACCGGTTGAGGAGTGGTAGCGCTGGAATCAAACAACTCCTCATCCAAAATTTCGTTACAAAGGTCTACACATTCATCACAGATGTAGACTCCCGGTCCAGCGATTAGCTTCCGAACTTGCTCTTGCGATTTGCCGCAAAAGGAACATTTGAGATGGGAGTCATATTTGGACATGAGTGCCTCTTTCTTACAGTGCAGCAACAGGCTCTCCCGCTTTGGGGAGATTTTGTCTAGAGATTACTTGGTCAATCAGACCGTATTCTTTTGCCTCAGTCGCGGACATAAAAAAGTCGCGTTCTGTGTCGGCTTCGACTTTCTCAAACGATTGTTTCGTGTGATACGACAGTAGCTCATTCAGTGTCCGCTTGTGATAAAGAATTTCTTTAGCCTGGATCTCAATGTCTACTGCTTGCCCTTGGGCACCCCCTAAAGGCTGGTGAATCATAATGCGTGAACTTGGGAGGGACATCCGCTTCCCATGCGTACCAGCCGTCAGGAGGAACGCTCCCATACTAGCTGCCAACCCAAAGCAGATTGTAGCAATATCGCAACGAACCTGTTGCATCGTGTCATAAATTGCCATACCAGCTGTAACGGAACCGCCCGGAGAATTGATATAGATCTGAATGTCCTTTTCAGGATCTTCAGCTTCTAAAAACAATAGTTGGGCAACCACAGAGTCAGAAACTGTGTCGTCAATGGGGGTTCCTAGAAAAACGATACGCTCCCGCAGCAAACGGGAGTAGATGTCAAAGGCGCGTTCACCTCGACCAGCCTGCTCGATCACAACCGGAACAACGTTATCGATCGCACTGGAATAAACATCCAGGTTATTCAAGCTGGTAATGGTGTAATCAACAGACTCAGATATCAACATAACTGGCAACTTGCCCAAGATTTAGCGAATTTGCGGCTGCGCCATAATTGCGGCGATCGCAATGGATACCTCTAATTATGCCTTAAGTGATTTCGGACTTGTTGCCACTGGAGAGGAGATTCCTGATGAGAATGGTCTCTCACCACAACCTTCCACATGAGACAAATCCTGACTTATTCTGACAAATCCAGCCTGAGTCTGCCAGCACTAGTCCTCATTTGTCTTCTTTTTTGTGCCTTTGCGAGATTTAGCTTTGGCTTGTGGCTCATCCGTGAATTCACCGTCGCTCTCTTCCGGTTCTCCATCGTCCGCAGGGTCTGCTTTCCCTGCTTTGGGCGATCGCTTTTTCTTCGCTTCAGCTTGCTCAGCCAAATCTTCTGATTCTGGGGACTCCTCTGCTTCTAATGCGACATCTTCTACAGTGGTCGCAGGTGCCTCATCGCCAATTGGTTCAGCCACAGTATCGATCACCTCCGAATCGATCACCTCCGCAGAGAGGGTGGCACCCGATGCCTCCAGTGCAGTATCAGCTTCAGATTCTTCCTCCGTTGGCGAGAGACTGCCTTCGGGCACCATCTCAATGGTGGAATGCTCAATTAGCCAATCCATAATTTTTTCTTTCAAGACATCTTCGGAGATTACACTCTTCAAGCGATCAGGATCGATATTGGCACGGTTTTCGCCTAATTCCTCCAGCACCTCATTCACTCTGGCGGTAATCTCGTCTTCCGTCGCCACAATCTCCTGCTGCTTAGCAATCTCTCCCAACCCCAGAGTCCGCTGAATGCGCTCGATCGCATCCGGACGGGATTGTTGCCGTAATCGCCCGACCAACTCCTGCGTGAAGAACTGCTTAATATCAATCCCCTGATTCTGGAGCTGCATGGCAGTCTGCTGCACCATGAAATTTACTTCCCGTTCAATTAGCGTTTCGGGAATATCCACTTCAATATGATTGAGCAGTTCCTTCAAAATGGCCTGTTCCTGATTGGCTCGCGTCTTGTCCTCTGCCTCTTCGGTAAATCGCTTCTCCAAGGACTCTCGTAGCTCTGCGATCGTTGCAAATTCACTCACCTCTTGAGCGAACTCATCGTCTAACTCCGGCAGTTCCTTCTCTTTCAATTCCTTTAACGTAATGGTGAAAATGGCTTTTCGCCCTGCTACTTTCGGTTGGGGGTAGGTGTCGGGAAAGGTGGCCTCGATATCCTTAGTTTCACCAGGATTCATTCCTACCACGCCATCAATAAACCCTTCGATGAATCGTCCTTCCAACAGTTCCAGTTGAAAGTCTTCGGCTTGCCCACCAGGAACTTCCTCCGGCTCCTGGTCAGGATCATCGCTGGGTAATACGCCTTTGAAGTCCACAACCGCGACATCTTTCATCTGGGCCGATCGCCCTTCCACGGGCACCAGGGTTGCGAATTGGTCCTGGTATTCCTGGAGGACTTTTTCTACCCGCTCTGGATCAGGTTTCACCTCTTCCGCTTGTACCTGCAACCCCGTGTAATCGGTCACGGTGACTTCTGGCTGTACATCAACAGAGGCGGAGAACGTCAACGCCTGCCCCGGCTCAAACTGACTAACGAGATCTTCAAAGGAAGAGCGCAGCTGATAGTTCCCAAGCACTTCAATGTTTTCCTGCTTGACCGCTTCCTTTAAGCCATCTTCGACCAATTCTTCGACAGCCGCCGCTTTGATCCGACTGGAACCAATTCGCTGAATTAGGACTTGTCTGGGAACTTTACCCTTCCGAAACCCAGGAATATTAGCAGAGCGGGTAAACTCCTGCACAACTCGCTCGTAAACTTTCTTAGACATTTCTGGGGTGACTTCAATTTCCAGGCCAATTTGACTGGCGGGAAGCTTTTCCTGGGTAACTTTCATCGGTTTCTAGATCGCAGTTGAAGAGTTGGAGCGTGAACAAATACGGGTCAGCGCTGCTGAATACCGCAATTAGCTATAGTAACGGATTCTGATTCGGCTTGACGGATAATCTTGCAGGTTTCTTCCAAATCGCCTGAGGCCAAACGTTTCGTTGAGAGACAACTGCCTTATCGGGTCATGTCTAGCTTCCTTCCCGTTCATGACGGGAAGGAAGAATGTAGAGACGCAGGCAAAATCCGTTAAAATCGAACAAAATTAGGGAACACTTAAGCAAATTCACCACGACGATCTCAAGGCGGTGCATCCTCTTGGCCTGTAATCGCCATAAAACTTTCAAGGTAGTAAATTGACGCAGGTAAATTAACTAACATTTATTAAATCGATCAGTATTCAACTGGCATTGAACCTGATTGACTGACAAAACTCTCAAAACCCTGATTCCTGCGTAGGTTGGGTTGGCAACAGCGTACCCCAATAAGACCAAGGCTGGTGTTGGGTTTCACGGTGCTCAACCCAACTTACAGAAAGATTTGTCAGTCAACCAGGGTATTGAACTAAAAATATTTCACTAAATATTAATTGGATGGGCAGGATTGATAGACAGGGCGTTAGCAAAAAAGTGCTGAAAAATACTGTTACATTATTGGCAACCCGTTGGAGGTTTCAGGTTGGTTAAGTCTTATCGAGTCGCAATTTTGGGCGCAACTGGCGCGGTCGGCGCGGAGTTATTAGATTTGCTAGAGCAGCGTCAGTTTCCCCTGGCTGAGTTGAAGCTGTTGGCATCGCCTCGCTCTGCTGGTCAGTCGCTTAACTTTAAGGGCGATCGCTTAACGGTGCAGGCCGTGGATGATCACTCCTTTGACGATGTTGACATTGTGCTGGCTTCAGCAGGGGCTTCTACCTCCAGAGCCTGGGCAGGAAAAGCGATCGCGGCAGGAGCGGTAGTCATTGACAACTCCAGCGCCTTTCGGATGGACCCTAACGTGCCCCTAGTCGTGCCGGAGGTGAACTCTGAAGCGGCATCTCATCACCAGGGGCTAATCGCCAACCCCAACTGCACCACAATTCTCATGGCAGTGGCCACTTATCCCCTGCATCAGGTGCAGCCAATTCGACGGATTGTGGCAGCGACGTATCAGTCAGCCAGTGGCGCTGGGGCACGCGCGATGGAAGAAGTGAAAACTCAGGCTGAAGCCATCTTGCAAGGGAAAGAGCCAGCGATTGACATCTTTCCTTACCCCCTCGCGTTTAATTTGTTCCCGCATAACTCCAAGCTAACGGACCAGGGGTACTGTGAGGAAGAAATGAAAATGGTGAACGAAACGCGCAAAATTTTTGGAGATGCTCAATTGCGGATTACCGCCACTTGCGTTCGGGTTCCTGTTTTGCGAGCGCACTCAGAAGCGATTAATCTGGAATTTGAGCAGCCTTTTAGTGTATCTCAGGCCAGAGCAATTCTGGAACAAGCCCCAGGAGTGAAGCTGGTTGAAGATTGGGCGGCCAACTATTTCCCAATGCCGATGGATGCTAGTGGCAAGGATGAGGTGCTGGTGGGGCGCATTCGCCAGGATTTATCTCACGATTGTGGTCTGGAACTCTGGCTCTGTGGCGACCAGATCCGGAAAGGGGCTGCCCTGAATGCGGTGCAAATTGCTGAATTGCTAATTCAAAAGGGCTGGTTGCAACCGCCCGCTGCGATCGCTCCATCGGTTAGTCTTTAAAATCAAGCCGATTCATGGTCTGATTCTTGTATTAAATGTGACGCATTAACTGTGACGAACAAATAGCCTTTATTGGGTAAGTGTGTGGTGAATTTTGGACGAGTGATAACCGCAATGATCACGCCATTCAACGTGGATGGCACTGTGAACTATCTGGTGGCCGAAAAGCTAGCCGTTCACTTGGTGGAGCATGGCTCGGATGCGCTGGTAGTGTGTGGTACAACTGGAGAATCTCCTACTTTATCCTGGGCTGAGGAGCACGATTTATTCCAGTTAATTACCCAGGCCGTATCTGGCAAAGCCAAGATTATTGTGGGAACGGGTTCAAATTCTACTCAGGAAGCGATCGAGGCAACGCGCAAAGCCGCTAAACTAGGAGTAGATGGCACGTTGCAAGTTGTTCCCTATTACAACAAGCCTCCCCAGTCTGGTTTGTATCAGCACTTCAAGGCGATCGCAGCAGCCGTCCCCGATCTCCCTGTTATGCTGTATAACGTTCCGGGGCGAACCGGACAGAATCTGCTACCTGAAACAATCGCTCAGTTGGCAGAAGTGCCGAATATTGTGTCAGTTAAAGAGGCAAGTGGTAATCTGGATCAAGTAAGTCAAATTCGCAGTCTGGTTCCACCTGACTTCTCAATTTACTCAGGTGATGATTCATTGACCCTCCCAATGTTGGCTGTCGGCGCTCAGGGAGTCGTTAGTGTGGCAAGCCACCTGATTGGTCCTCAGCTTCAGCAGATGATCCAATCCTTTGTTCAGGGGGATGTTCACTCAGCCCTCCAGCTTCATCTCCAATTTCTTCCGCTTTTCAAGGCGCTGTTTTTGATGGCGAATCCAATCCCAGTGAAAGCGGCCCTACAACTTCAGGGATGGCAGGTTGGTTCTACTCGCTCCCCGCTCTGTGATGCTTCAACGGATGTCACTGAAACCTTGCAATCCGTTATGAGATCACTTGCATTGGTATAACGCTAATGCCGACTGGAAGCGAAATCTACAAGTTTTGTTGACAATTGAATAATTGCTTGGCTGCTGCTCTTTTCAGGTTTGGGGAACCGTTAATCTCAGGTTTTCCAGTAGGTTTTTAGCCAAAGGCTTTGAGTGAAACACTGCTTTCACTGTCTCCAACCTTCCGTGGGCTTTTCGTCAGCTACTCCTCTGATCCCAACTCTCCTAAATCGATCATCACGAACATTGGCTTCATCAAATCCCTCAACGTTTTCACTATTCTTTTGTTTAAAGGACACAAATGACAGAAACTAAAACCACCCCAACCCTCAAAATTATTCCCCTTGGTGGACTGCACGAGATTGGTAAAAATACTTGCGTTTTTGAAGTCAACGATGAATTGCTGCTGCTTGATGCGGGTCTCGCGTTTCCTACAGATGGAATGCATGGGGTTAACATTGTCCTGCCGGACATGACTTATCTGCGGGAGAATCGCCACAAAATTAAGGGCATGATCGTCACCCACGGCCATGAAGATCATATTGGTGGTATTCCCTTTCACCTGAAGCAGTTCGATATTCCTGTGATTTATGGCCCTCGATTAGCAATGGCCTTGTTGGAGGACAAGCTGGAAGAGGCTGGTGTGGTTGAGCGGACAGAGTTACGAACTGTTTCGCCACGGGAAGTTGTGCGAGTTGGTAAATCCTTCTTTGTAGAATTCATCCGTAACACGCACTCAATGGCCGATAGCTTCACAGTGGCCATTCGTACCCCTGTTGGTGTGGTGATTCATACGGGCGATTTCAAGATTGACCACACTCCGGTAGATGGTGAGTATTTTGACTTTCAACGCCTAGCGGAGTACGGGGAGCAGGGTGTTCATTGTTTGATTAGCGATTCCACTAACTCGGAAATTCCTGGGTACACGCCATCTGAGCGATCGGTTTTTCCCAATCTCGATCGCGTGTTTGGGCAGGCTCAGGGGCGGTTACTGGTGACAACTTTTGCGTCGTCGGTTCATCGCATCAACATGATTTTGGAATTGGCCAAAAAACATGGGCGTGTAGTGGGTGTGCTAGGTCGCTCTATGTTGAATGTGATCGCTCATGCTCGGAAGTTGGGCTATATCAAATGCGAGGATGACCTCCTCCAACCCATGAATGTGATTCATAAACTGGCTGATGAGCATGTGTTGATTTTGACGACGGGTTCGCAGGGGGAACCCCTATCTGCCCTGACCCGGATCGCCAATAACGAACACCGCCAGGTAAAAATTCGCCCTGGTGATACTGTGGTGTTTTCAGCCAATCCGATCCCCGGTAACACGATCGCCGTTGTCAATACGATTGACAAGTTGATGATGAAGGGTGCGAAAGTCATCTACGGGCGGGAACAGGGCATTCACGTTTCGGGGCATGGGTGCCAGGAAGATCAGAAATTAATGATTGGGTTAACCCGTCCCAAGTTCTTCCTGCCAGTTCATGGCGAACATCGGATGTTAGTCAAGCATTCCCAAACCGCACAAAGCCTGGGCATTCCAGCGGAGAACATGGTCGTGATTGACAACGGAGATGTCGTAGAGCTGACGGAGTCCAGCATTCGGATTGGCGGTAAAGTTCCTTCTGGGATTGAACTGGTGGATTCCTCCCGTTCTGGGGTGGTCAATGCTCAGGTGTTGAAGGAACGTCAACAATTAGCGGGAGATGGCGTGGTCACTGTTGCCGCCGTACTGGATTGGCAGGGACAACTGATTGCCCAACCAGAAATTCATCTGCGGGGTGTGGTGACATCGATTGGCAAAGTGCAAATACAGGACAAACTTCGGGACAGTATTGACTCGGTGTTGCGCGATCGCTGGAAAGATTATGCTCGCTCCTTCGGCAATGGTCGGTTGGAAGTTGATTGGGCGGGGCTACAGGCCCAAATCGAGCGGGAGCTAGTGAAAACGGTGCGGCGTGAGTTTCAAAGTAATCCGTTGCTGGTTTTCCTGATGCAGACGACTGAAGAACCAGTACCCGTCTCCAGTAAGAAAGCACGCGCAGTAGAAGCGGTGGCCTTCTAACGCGATCGAACCTGACTCCATTTCATTCAATCCATCATTGAAACAAAGAATGGCAAGAGCAGAACCAGAAAGGTTAACGCTCTTGCCATTCTTTGGATTGACTACTTTTAAGTTGTCGTATAAGTTTTCGTAAGTGTCGGTCAAGTCGGGCCAAACTCAAACCTAAGAAGCGACTGCAACTTAAGAAGCAACTGCAAGCTGGCACTGACGTTCTGCTAACTCGCGAGACTCTTGGCGAACCAGCCCCGAAGCCACCGCGTGTTGTAGCAGCATGAAAGCTCTAAAATCTTTTGCATCGTATTTTGTTCGGAGCAGTTGGCGCAGTTGTTCTTCTGCTTCAATACTCAAACAACCTGCGGTAAATGCTTCTTTTACAACATCACGAATTAAAAGCATATGTGGACCCTGACCTATCCCTTTACTAAAGTCACAGTGGACTAACAACCGAACATTGCCAGCTTCAAAAGCAATCTCACCACAAACAATCTTCTCAAATTAAACACTTCTTAAGAAAAGGTTGTTGTAACTCAGGGAACAGAACACCTCTAATCTACGTGATTTCACTCACGGGTGTCAAATAAGTTGTACACATCCCCATCGACCTTGTAGAAAACCTGCGGGGTTAAAAGCCGATTCTGTGGAGGTAAATGGGATTCCAACAATTCGTTAATTCCACCTTACACTGTCTTGAAAAGATACATCAAATGTTTGGGGTTACGGAGGTGATCACGAACAGAATCTTTCTGTTCGCATCCATCTAAAGACGTAGTTTTGTAACGGAAATTTGACCAGAAAAGCAAACATCTACGTCTCCTCCGGGGTCGCGCTGTCGTTCAGCATAGTTTCCAACGTAATAAAACCCCTCAGCCTCGTTCCGATAAGCGACGGGTAGGGGTTGAGTGCAAGGTTCGCAAAAGACAACATCGGGTTTTGTTGCTCCAGCCTGGAGATGAGGTAGGTTGACATTCCAGAAGCCCCCTGGCGTAATCGCGTGTGCCAGTAATTGCTGAATCAATGGCTGGACCAGATGAGACGCAAAATCCCAATCAATTTCTCGTTTACCTTGACGGTAATGCGAAAAGGCGATGCCGGGAATCCGATGTAGGGCAGCTTCTCGTACTGCTGCAACGGTGCCAGAAATGTAAACGTCTGCTCCCAGGTTGCCGCCAGAGTTAATGCCCGAAAGGACCCATTGCACGTTGGGCACCAGGTGACTCAGGGCCAGCCGCACACAATCGGCGGGTGTACCCGCGATCGCAAAGGCCCGCTCATCCCGTTGCTCAACTCGAATGGGCTGAGTCGTTGTTACCTGGTGCCCACAACCGGAGCGGTGGTCTTGAGGGGCCACGACAACGGCTTCTAATCCTGCTTTTTGCACCGCGCGATGTAGAGCTGCCAGTCCCGGCGCATCAATTCCGTCATCATTTGTCAGCACAAAAACCATAGAGACAGTAATAAAGGATAACTCCAATCATTACTATCCCTTAAATTTAACTGCCAAGGAAGATTCCCATGCGACGAGCCGTCGTGGCCAGGGTCCCTTGAGGATTCACGACGGAGTATTTAGAGATGGCTTCTTCAATGGGAACGGCCACGACAGAGCGTTGTTGCCACGTCACGACGTGATCATATTTTTCTTTGGCAATCAGTTCGACGGCGGCAGCACCAAAACAGGTGGCAATTAAGCGATCCAGATACGTTGGGATGCCGCCTCGCTGCGTATGGCCCAATACGGTGACTCGCGTTTCTGCGCCAATCTGGTGACAAATGGCCTCTGATAAGTATTGCCCAATTCCCCCCAAACGGCAGCCGTCCGCATCCTTGATGGTGACGCGATCGCCCGTTTCAGTCCGCACGGCTTCGGCCACCACGATCAGGCAGTAATTTTTTCCATGCTGCTGCCGACGTTTAATAGTTTCACAAATGCCATCGAGGGTATAGGAAATTTCTGGAATCAGAATAATATCGGCCCCACCCGCGATCCCGGCACACATGGCAATATGTCCGGCATCCCGGCCCATGACTTCTAGAATCATGACGCGGCTGTGGCTGGCAGCAGTGAACTGTAATCGATCAACGGCCTCTGTTGCCACGCTGACGGCGGTATCAAAGCCGATGGAGCATTCCGTTACGCCGACATCGTTATCAATGGTTTTAGGAATTCCCACCAGGTTTAAGCCGCCCTGTTGGGCCAATCGGCGGAGAATTGCGAGACTGCCATCGCCCCCAATCCCAATCAAGGCATCGAGGCCCAGCAGGTGATAGCCTTCGATAATCTCGTGAGAGCGATCGCAGACGGTGCCATCCCCCATCGGAAACGCAAAGGGATCGCCTTTGTTGGTTGTGCCTAGCATGGTGCCGCCAGTGGTTAAGTAAGGATCTATCTTCTCCGGTGTCAGCGGCAATGCCTGTGGTGGCCGCACCATCAGCCCGTGTGTTGCCTGTCGAATGCCAAACACTTCCCAACCGTAGGAATCTGTGGCTGCATGGACAACGGCCCGAATGGCAGCATTGAGTCCGGCACAATCCCCTCCACTGGTCAATATTCCAATGCGTTTTTGTTGCTCCATAGATTTGCCCGTGCTCCCAACACAGTGATGATCGACGCGAAAAAATTTGGATAATGGGCCACGAAGTGTATCGCCACTACCCAAACTGATATCCCATCGTCGATCGGCAGATGACAACGGGAAAGCAGCAGATTAGAATCTGACTCTGACTCTAACGGGTTCTGTGGGAAAAGAAGCTTAAGCAGAATTAAAGGTTTTAGCCCCCACAGCCGTACTTGTTCAACTGTTTGGGAGAGGGGTATGGATGTACAGGTGGGTGACGGTGCGATCGCCATTGAATCTGGGCTAATTCCGGCGGCGCCGCTGGGGTTCAAGTCAGGCTTTGTCGGGATTGTGGGCCGCCCCAACGTGGGCAAATCAACGTTGATGAATCAACTGGTCGGGCAAAAGATTGCCATTACCTCACCCGTGGCCCAGACGACTCGCAATCGGTTGCGGGGCATCCTCACGACCGCCACAGCCCAGATTATTTTCGTCGATACGCCCGGTATCCATAAGCCCCAGCATCAGTTGGGGGAAGTCCTGGTCAAGAATGCTCAGGGGGCCATGCGCTCAGTCGATGTTTTGTTATTCGTGGTGGATAGTACGGTTGCGGCAGGCAAGGGCGATCGCTTCATTGCAGAATTGGCCAGCCAAAGCCAGGTGCCCGTGGTGCTAGGTCTGAATAAAACTGACCAGCAGCATGACACAGGTGAAGCTCTGGATCAGAGTTATCACACTCTGGCCGAGCCGTATGGCTGGGACGTGGTTAAATTTTCAGCGTTGACTAATCAGGGGCTAGAGGCCCTCCTTCAACGATTGATTGATCACCTGGAACCTGGTCCCTATTACTACCCGCCCGATTTAGTCACCGATCAACCCGAACGATTCATCATGGGTGAATTAATTCGAGAGCAAGTGTTACTGATGACGCGCGAAGAGGTGCCGCACTCGACCGCGATCGCGATTGAGCGGGTGATCGAGGAACCAACCATTACCCGTGTGCTGGCCACCATTCAAGTGGAGCGCACCTCGCAGAAAGGCATCCTGATTGGCAAAGGTGGCAGTATGCTAAAGGCGATCGGAACCGCTGCCCGCGAGCAGATCCAGAAATTAATTGCCGGTAAAGTTTACTTAGAATTGTTTGTTAAGGTGCAACCAAAGTGGCGCCAATCTGCCGGACAGTTAGCAGAATTGGGCTATCAGGTGGAAGAGTAAGCTGAATTGGGTAGAACCGTGATGTGGGATGGTGCCACGAACGTAAACAACAAACCTGAATCATGACTACCTGAATCATGACTACCTGAATCATTCAACTGCGTTTTTCCAAGGAAGCCGTCGGATAGAGATTCCGTGATTGTGACGATTACGGGCGGATGTGGTTGTGGAATAGTGTCAGCAGGGATTGGTTTTTTGACCGATCTCTGGTTATGCATCACTTCGATGATTCCAGGCTATTGGTTGGTAGACAGTTTGTCACCTCACGTCTACAGGTAGGTTCCTCGTTCAATTCTTTGTTCTTACTCGTCAGTTTCATGAGTTCTGACCACACCATACTCCCTAGTCGTGTTCCAGGCACAGGCATCGTCTTCAGGTACCACCATGCCGACCCGGTGGATAACCTGAATCAGGATCCTGGAAGTTTGTCACCCTGCGTTTTAACTCATTCCCGATCGCAATCAGAGATTGTGAAACCCGCCAACCCTGCCCCCCCCGAAATGGGACTGAATTCGGCTTTACACCTGGCTGAGCAGGAACGGTTAGTTGGCGCGATCGCCCAGCGAATTCGTCACACCCTGGATTTGCATGACCTCGTCACCATCGCGGCGCATGAGTTGGGAGAACTGTTGCAGGTCGATCGCGTTGAAATTGTGCGCTATCTGGCAGATGAGTGCCTGTGGCGACATCTAGCAGAATACCGCCGCGATCCTCAGGCTCCCAGTTTTATGGAACGCGATATTTCAGACCGGAATAACCCCCTGGCAGAGCGGCTTAAGGCATTTGAAACTGTTCACATTGAGAATGTATCCCTGGTTAGCGACGAGATTAATCGGCAGTTTGCTGAAGTATCGCCCGGTTCCTGGCTCCTGTTACCCCTAAAAATTGGGCAGTCGCTCTGGGGCAGTTTAAGTTTGGTGCGCCACCATCAAAAAGCTTGGCAAGCGCCAGAGGTGGAACTGATTCAATCCGCTGCCGAGCAACTCATGATTGCGATTGGACATTCCCATCTGTATCAGCAAGTTCAACAATTGAACGCGGAACTAGAGTCCACCGTTAGAAAACGAACGGCCCAACTCTCTCAGGCTTTGGCCAGTGAGTCAATGCTGAAACGCATTACTGACAAAGTCCGAGACTCCCTGGATGAAAATCATATTTTAGAAACGGTAGTCGAGGAATTAGCGACTCTGCTGAGCTTAGATTACTGTGATACAGGGTTATACGATACTAGCCGCAGCACTTGTACGATCGCCTACGATCACACCACCATCTTTCCCTCCGCGCAGGGAAGGATCATTGAAATGGCAACCAGTCACCCAGACATTTACGATCAGCTGCTGAGTTGTTCCTATGTTCAATTTTGTGTGTTGGCTAACCACGCTGGTCCTTCTATGGTTGGGCAAACGGTGCTGGCCTGTCCCATTTTTGATCATCATGGTGTGCTGGGTGATTTATGGCTATTCCGCCCTGGTGAACAAATCTTTGACGAGTTAGAAGTTCGATTGGTGCAACAAGTTACCAACCAGTGTGCGATCGCTATGCGGCAGGCGAGGCTTTATCAAGCGGCTCAGAGTCAGGTGGAAATGTTGGAACACATCAACCATCTTAAAGATGACTTTTTGAGTACCGTGTCTCACGAATTGCGAACGCCCATTTCCACCATTAAAATGGCAATTCAAATGTTAACCCTGGCGTTGGGCCGGGAAGGACTCTTGCCCGATCCCAACAAACCCTCGCCCAATTCCACCAAGATTGCTCACTATTTGAAAATTCTCAATGATGAGTGCAACCGTGAGATTGGCCTGATCACCGATCTCCTCGATTTGCAACAATTGGAGGCGGGCACCCATCAACTGACGGTGCAACCCATTAAGTTATCCCCTTACCTGAAACGGCTGGTCCGTCCCTTTGAGGAACAGGCCGTCAATCAGGCCCAACGGTTTGAAGTAAATATTGCATCCGATTTACCTGTGGTGCTGTCGGACTTGCAGAGCCTGGAACGCATCCTGGTTGAATTACTGACTAATGCCTGCAAATACACTCCAACTCAGGAACGCATTCGATTGTCGGCTGAGATGGTCGTCGCTGATGAGACAATTTCACAGCTAGGAAAAGAAAGTAATTCTAAAGCGCGTCAGTTGGCTTCCTCCTGGGTTCGCATTAGTGTGACGAATTTTGGAATCGAAATTTCGCCAGACCAGTTAGGGCAAGTGTTTGATAAGTTCTACCGCATTCCCACGAATGATCCACATCGACATGGCGGGACCGGGCTGGGGTTAGCGTTGGTGAAGAAATTGGCCCTCCGGATTGGTGGAAGAGTCTCTGTTGCAAGTGGGAACGGTCACACATGTTTTACCGTGGAACTGCCAGTCGCCAGAAACTAAAGTTTTCAAGGTTTTCAGAGGTTGCAAAGTTTTCAGAGGATTGAAAGCTCTATCCTAAAGGGCCATCATCGGTTCTAAAGTTGCCTGAATGGTTGGAGCAGAAACCTGGTCAGTGACGATCGCGGCACCAATCTGCGTTGGCAACACAAATTTGACTCGTCCGGCTGCTACTTTTTTGTCGCTTTGGAGGGAGACTAGAATCGCGTCCAGGTTGACGTTACTGGGAATGTGCGTTGGTAAGCCTGCTTTTTGGATCAGGGCAAACTGGCGATCGCAACTCTCCTGATCCCACAGGCCCAATTTCACCGCAATTTGGCCGGCGGCAACCATACCGATGGCAACAGCCTCCCCATGATTCACCACCTTATATTCCGTCAGACTTTCGACGGCATGGCCGATTGTATGGCCGTAGTTCAAAATCGCCCGCAACCCCGCTTCTTTTTCGTCTTTGCTGACTACATGGGCTTTTGCCTGACAAGACCGGGTTAAAATCTCGTGAACCAGGGTTTTATCCAGGGCCGCAAGGCGATCCAGATGGGGAGCCTGTTCCAGTTGGGCAAATAACTCCGCATCCCAAATCACGCCGTATTTAATCACCTCTGCGATCGCGGCCCGAAATTCGCGGGCGGGGAGGGTGTGCAATACCTCCGGATCGATCAGCACCAGACGTGGCTGATGAAACGCTCCAATCAAGTTTTTGCCCCTGGGATGGTTCACGCCCGTCTTGCCGCCGATCGCCGCATCTACCATTGCTAACAGAGATGTCGGCACCTGCACCACATTCACGCCGCGCAGCCAGGTTGCGGCTGCAAACCCCGTCATGTCTCCAATCACCCCCCCGCCTAACGCGACAAATGTAGAGGACCGCTCAATCCGGTGATCCAGAGCGGCATCATAAATTGTTTGCAGGGTGGCAGGGGTTTTGTACTGTTCTCCGGCAGGCAAAATACAGGATGCCACATCAAATCCTGCATCTTGCAGAGATGCGATCGCCCGCGCTCCGTAGTGGTCGAAGATGTCTGGATTGGAAACCAACAGCACTTTTTTACCCAGATTGAGCGAGTGCAACTTGGTGCCAAGCGTATCAAGGCTATGGGGCGCGATCGCCACCTGGTAGGAATGTTGGGGAAGCTGAACCGGAATCACGGACTGCATAAAACTTTTGCTGGGAGAACCTGTGAAGAAAGCGTCTGTTGGCTGATTCTACTGTACGAAGCGGAGCAATTCTTCGGTATAGTTTTGTTAGTTCTATGAAGGAGATCGATCCGATGGGTGGCGCAATTGCTTACGTGGTGATTTTAGGTGGTGCCTTTGCAACTGCAATGGGGTTGTACTTTGGCTTCAAAGCCATCAAGCTGATCTAGTGATCCGCTGTCTGCATGGCGGTGGAAACATTTGGATCGCCGCCATTTGTCATTTCAAGCTTGGTTACTCTCAATCTGGTTATTTCTCAAGTTAAAGGCGCTTAGAGGGGCGATTGGGGTTGGGAGAGGGGCGATCGCTTTAAGGAAAATGCCGATAATTTTTTTCCGATGTAACACTCTCACAAAGGTAACGATGTCACCATCAGATGTGATGCCGATTCTGTAATCGTCGATTCTGATTCGGTAACACTTCTCCTTAGATTCAAGCTTCTTCAAGTTGTTTAACTCACTCAAATTGGCTGAATTTTCCACAGCTTCAATCACTTACCGAACTTTGGCTAGTACATCAGCGTCTCGCAGCTTTCAGAGATCCTTCTCAAAACTCTTCCGAAATTCAACCTTCATGCTTGGGTTTGAACCTGCCCAGATTGCAGAATCTCAAAGATGGCATCTCTGCTGACTAACTCAGTTTCTTCTCCTTCCTTGATTGCTTTTGCTAGAGCAACATCTTCTAACACCTCTAAGCTGTTATGCATTTAAATTTGCGAGATGCTCCAAACCAGCAAAGGGTTTCAGCCTCCTGAATACCCAGTTTGAATGATGAACAGCTTAGCACCACCTCAGCAAACAATTCTCGCTGCTCCTGTAGTACTTCAGTCAGCGCCAGCTTGAGTAGTTCTTTAAGTTTGTTATCAGTGAGTGTAATTTCAGTCATAGGATAAAGGGAGGAGCAATTACCTCGTTATCTTACTGCTCTATAGAAACAGATAAATCATCTCGAATAATAATTGTTTCCCACCTAAATCTACCCTTATCTATAGCGTCTCTAATTTTTCTCTGAATTGGAGATAGTTTGGCTCGTCTCCCTCGCTTGACATCTGCTAAGATGATAGACTTTATTTCTTCCTGTCCGTTCTTTGCTTCATTGTAACCATCAAAAATGATGTAGTCTACAGGACTACCAATAAATCGCATTTCGCTCAATTCGTATATCAGACCGGGAAGCAAGGGTAAGATTTGCTCAGAAATTTTTCCCTTAATTGTATTTCGGCTTGCTAACAAACTAGATGCACGAATTTCTTTTTCTGCTTGTTGTTTCCATTCAAGAAGCTGGATTTCATATTTTCTGAAAAACTCCTCTTCTAACTTCTTCTTTTCCTGATTAAACTTCGCCAATCCTTCTTCTTCCGCACTGTTCTTGATTTCTTGATGCTTTTTCATAGCTTCGACATCAAGTTGATGCTTGAGCAAGTCTGTTTCTCGTTTAAGCCTCTCTTGATACTCAAGACGTAATGTTTCGGTTTCTTTTCTCAACTTTCTCTCGTAATCCTTTAAAGCTTCTTCAAGTACTTTATTTTTAGCTTCCTGCTGCTTAGTAATAAATAGAATCTCAAAGTCCTTCTTAAGTAAGTCTGTTTCTCGTTTAAGTCTTTCTTGATACTCAAGACGCATAGATTCTAATTCTCTTTTTAATTTAGCCTCATAGTCATATGTTGTCTGCGATTGCCGCTTCTGCTTCTCTAAATTCTTTTGCTCCTGTTTGAAGAAGTAGAGAAGATATGTACAAGCAATTCCTGCTCCAATTACCACGCCTAAAATTAACAAGATAATAGAAGTTATATCCATAG
This sequence comes from Leptolyngbyaceae cyanobacterium bins.349, assembly GCA_033764685.1. Lineage (GTDB taxonomy): Bacteria > Cyanobacteriota > Cyanobacteriia > Leptolyngbyales > Leptolyngbyaceae > JSC-12. The sequence continues at coordinate 55,508 of JANRIS010000013.1, read as the reverse complement.
AGTAAAAAGAAGAAAGCTATAGGATGGCTTAACAGGAGGAGAAAGCTTTATCGAAGTTGAAAGGTTCTGTCAATTGACACGTGGACATCTTGCTCACCCAAATTAGTATTCCCAAAACAGAAATCCTCCACCATAGGGCAAGGAATTTTTAGTGAGTTAACTCAAATTCAACTGAATTTACTAGCAGTTAAAGCAATCACAAAGGCAGCGTAAGTTACATATTGCAACTATCTGCCAGTAACTCGTTTTAGCTCCCAACCAAACTTCTCAACAATTTTGCAAAACGCCTTACCAGAAATAGACTTCATAGGGATAACTCAACCATTTCCTGGTCTGGCTTTAATTCCTTCTGTTGACTTGCAACATCTAACCAACCCTGAACCGCATCTTCCAGCATCTCAAGCAACTGTTCATAACTTTCTCCCCATGTGTGGCAACCTGGTAAAGCCGGAACTGACGCGCACCACATGCCATCTTCTTGCCAGATGATCGCTTTGATTTTCATACCGAGATTCCTGGTTTTACTTGCTTCAGATCTTAGCCTGTCAGGAATGGGTGTACTGCTGCTATGAAAGTCTTTGGTTCTTATGACCACCCAGCTAATATTCCCAAACTAAAAATCCCCTACCGTGAGGCAGGGGATTCTTTAGTTAGTCAACCAGCTCAGACTTAACCGAACTTACCAGCAGTCGAGGCGATGACAAACGCGGCGTAGGTTAACACATAGCCGACTGTAAAGTGAGCCAGACCCACAACGCGACCTTGCACGATCGACATTGCAACAGGCTTATCTTTCCAGCGGATCAGGTTCGCCAACGGAGTGCGCTCGTGTGCCCAAACCAGGGTCTCGATCAACTCTTGCCAGTAACCACGCCAGGAGATCAGGAACATGAATCCGGTGGCCCAGACCAGGTGTCCGAAGAGGAACATCCATGCCCAAACCGACAGGTTGTTCATGCCGTAAGGGTTGTACCCGTTGATCAGCGGAGCGGAATACAGCCAGAGGTAATCGCGTAACCAACCCATCAGGTAGGTGGAGCTTTCGTTGAACTGAGACACGTTACCCGACCAGATCCCCAGATGCTTCCAGTGCCAGTAGAAGGTGACCCAACCAATGGTATTCAGCATCCAGAACATGGCGAGGTAGAAGGAGTCCCAAGCGGAGATGTCGCAAGTACCACCACGACCAGGACCATCGCAAGGGAAGGCGAAGCCGAAGTCCTTCTTATCGGGCATCAGCTTGGAGCCGCGTGCATCCAGCGCACCTTTGACCAGGATCAAGGTGGTGGTGTGCAGACCCAGCGCGATCGCGTGGTGGACAAGGAAGTCACCAGGACCAATGGTCAAGAACAAGGAGTTCGCGCCACTGTTGATGGCATCCAACCAGCCGGGTAGCCAAACGTTACCGTAGTTGGGCCAAGCGGTGGAAGCGATACTGTCAGGGTTAGACAGCAGCGCATTCATGCCGTAAACCAACTTCCCGTGAGAGGCTTGGATGAACTGGGCAAACACAGGCTCAACCAGAATTTGCTTCTCAGGCGTACCGAAAGCAACCACAACATCGTTGTGCACATACAGACCGAGGGTGTGGAAACCGAGGAACAGGGAAACCCAACTCAGGTGAGAGATGATGGCTTCCTTGTGGTTCAACACACGATCCAATACGTTGCCCTTGTTCAATTCGGGATCGTAATCACGTACCCAGAAGATGGCACCGTGAGCAAAGGCACCGACCATCAGGAACCCAGCAATGTACTGGTGATGGGTATAGAGTGCCGCTTGTGTGGTGAAATCTTTGGCCATGAAGGCATAGGGAGGCAGCGAGTACATGTGCTGCGCCACCAGCGAGGTGACAACACCCAGAGCCGCCAAGTGGATACCCAATTGGAAGTGGAGGGAGTTGTTGTAGGTCTCATACAGACCCTGGTGGGGCAGGTTGAACTGTCCTTCGCTACGACCACCCACCAATCCAGCTTTGCTGTCCAGCATTTCTTTGATGCTGTGACCGATGCCGAAGTTCGTGCGGTACATGTGACCCGCCACGATAAACAGCACCGCGATCGCCAGATGGTGATGAGCCATATCCGTCAACCAGAGCGACTCTGTTTGCGGATGGAAGCCGCCCAGGAAAGTCAGGATTGCAGTTCCAGAACCTGTACCAGTACCAAAGATATGGTTCGTAGTATCAGGATTCTCGGCATACACTGCCCAATTGCCGGTAAAGAAAGGAGCCAAACCAGCGGGGTGAGGCAGAGCAGTCAAGAAGTTATCCCAACCGACATGCTGACCACGGGATTCAGGAATCGCGACGTGGATCAGGTGTCCAGCCCAAGCCAGGGAGCTAACCCCAAACAGACCAGCCAAGTGGTGGTTGAGGCGAGACTCAGCGTTCTTGAACCAGGACAGGCTAGGACGGAACTTGGGTTGCAGGTGCAACCAGCCAGCGAACAGGAACACTGCCGACAGAATCAGCAAGAACACTGCGCCGCTGTACAAATCGCCAGCCGTCCGCATCCCGATGGTGTACCACCAGTGGTAAACACCGGAATACGCGATGTCTACGGGGTAGTTTGCGCCGCCTTGAGAAAAGGCATCGATCGCCGACTTACCGAATTGAGGGTCCCAAATCGCGTGAGCAATGGGACGGGTATTCAGTGGATCTTTCGTCCACTGTTCAAAGTTGCCTTGCCAAGCTACGTGGAACAGAAGGCCAGAAGTCCACAGAAAGATGATGGCGACGTGCCCGAAATGGGAGGAGAAAATCTTTTGGTAAAGATTCTCTTCCGTCATGCCGTCATGGCTTTCAAAGTCGTGGGCTGTGGCGATCCCGTACCAGAGCCGACGAGTCGTCGGATCTTGAGCGAGGTCCTGGCTAAATTTGGGGAATTTAGTTGCCATTTGTTATTTGTTCTCCTCGCGTTAGCCCAATGCAAGTGTGCGAGCCAGGAAGAATGCCCAAGTTGTAGCAATTCCTCCCAGGAGATAGTGAGCTACACCCACGGCCCGTCCCTGAATGATGCTCAGAGCGCGAGGCTGAATGGAAGGAGCCACTTTCAACTTATTGTGTGCCCAAACAATGGACTCGATCAACTCTTGCCAGTAACCGCGACCGCTAAACAGGAACATGAGGCTGAAGGCCCAAACGAAGTGAGCGCCCAGGAACATGAGGCCATAAGCAGACAGGGCAGAACCGTAAGAGGTGATGACTTGAGTTGCCTGTGCCCACAGGAAATCACGCAACCAACCATTGATGGTGATGGCGCTTTGGGCAAAGTTACCCGCTGTGATGTGAGCCACAGAACCATCAGGATTCACCGTACCCCACACATCCGACTGCATCTTCCATGAGAAGTGGAAAATCGCGACGGAGATGGAGTTGTACATCCAGAACAGACCCAGGAAGACATGGTCCCAACCAGAAACCTGGCAGGTGCCGCCACGACCGGGACCGTCGCAGGGGAAACGGAAACCGAGGTTCGCTTTGTCTGGAATCAGACGAGAGCTACGCGCAAACAGCACACCTTTCAACAGAATCAGTACGGTGACATGAATCGTGAAGGCATGAATGTGGTGAACCATGAAATCTGCCGTACCCAGAGCGATCGGCATCATGGCAACCTTGCCACCCACGGCGACTACATCACCACCAAACGCGAAGCTTGCAGGAGCCAGGGCGTTGGGAGCGGTGCCACCAGGAGCCAGGGTGTGCAAGTTTTGCACCCACTGAGCAAACACGGGCTGAAGCTGGATTGCAGTGTCAGAGAACATATCCTGGGGACGACCCAACGCCCGCATGGTGTCGTTGTGGACGTACAGGCCGCAGCTGTGGACGCCCAGGAAGATACACACCCAGTTCAGGTGGGAAATGATGGCATCCCGATGACGCAGGACGTTGTCCAACACGTTGCCGCGGTTTACGGCAGGATCGTAGTCACGCACCATGTAAATGGCTCCGTGTGCTGCACCACCCACAATGAAGAAGCCTCCGAGCCACATGTGGTGGGTAAACAGAGACAGTTGGGTCGCATAGTCGGTTGCCATGTAGGGATATGGCGGCATGGCATACATGTGCTGGGCAACAATAATGCTCAGAGAGCCAACCATTGCCAGGTTGATCGCCAGTTGAGCGTGCCAGGAGGTGGTCAGCACTTCGTAGAGACCTTTGTGACCTTCGCCAGTAATAATGACGGGATCCTTGTGAGCCTCCAGAATTTCCTTGATGCTGTGACCAATGCCCCAGTTGGTACGGTACATGTGACCGGCAACCAGGAACAATACAGCGATCGCCAGGTGATGGTGCGCCGTATCAGTCAGCCACAGACCACCCGTAACAGGGTTCAATCCGCCCTTGAAGGTCAAGAAGTCGGAGTAGACACCCCAGTTCAGAGTGAAGAAGGGAGTCAACCCTTGCTTGAAGCTGGGGAAGAACTCTGCCATCCGAGCCGTGCTGAAAGCGTACTCATGGGGCAGGGGAATGTCCTTCGGTGCAATGCCAGCATCCAGCATCTTGTTCACAGGCAACGCCACATGGATCTGGTGACCCGCCCAGGACAAGGATCCTAGACCGAACAGACCAGCCAGGTGGTGGTTGAGCATGGACTCAACGTTCTGGAACCACTCCAGCTTGGGTGCCCGCTTGTGGTAATGGAACCAGCCTGCGAACAGCATCAAGCCTGCTGCCACCAGACCACCAATCGCGGTGACATAAAGCTGATAGCTGTTTGTAAAGCCAGCAGCACGCCACAGGTAGAACAAACCAGAGGTGATCTGGATCCCGTGGAAACCACCGCCAACATCCGCATTCAAAATTTCTTGACCAACAATCGGCCAGACAACCTGAGCGCTGGGTTTAATAGCAGTCGGGTTAGCCAACCAAGCTTCATAGTTTGAAAACTTCGCGCCGTGGAAATACATCCCACTCAGCCAGATGAAAACAACGGCTAAGTGACCGAAGTGAGCGCTGAAGATCTTACGAGATACGTCTTCTAAGTCAGAAGTATGGCTATCAAAGTCGTGAGCGAGAGCGTGAAGATTCCAAATCCAGGTTGTGGTTTTGGGGCCTCTTGAAAGACCGCGGTCGAAGTGTCCAGGCTGTGCCCACTTCTCAAAGGAAGTAGGAACTGGATCTTTATCGACAACAATCCTCGCTTTATTCTCCCGCTGTGGGGTAGTTGTCATTGAGACTCTCCTCTCTCTAGACAAGGAACGAGGAATCCCCCCTTACAGACCTACTCTGATTGACGGCTCCGTGTTCCCTCCTGAAGGCATCGCAGCAGACTTGAAAACAATTGAGATGATTCCAGGGTTGCTGCACTGCGGAGAGAACCGTCCAACGCCCTATTGAGGGAATCAGGAGATCAGAGTATCTAAACCCTTTAAACCTTAGAAAGTCCTAAAGGTAAGGTTTAGAAGCCTGATTGGGGTTCTCATCGAGTCATTATAGGATCGCTTCACATCCGTTTGGAGGGGGTTAACAATAATTAAAAACCCCTGAATCGAAGATGTAGCTTGACTTGCGAATCCAGGTGACTCAATAAAAGTCAAGTCTTGATCGAACTAAAGAAACAAAACGAAACAATATCGAACATTAGAAAACATTTGAATTGGAGAAAATGACTATTCTGATACCGAAATAATTGAGTTCACTCTATTTCGTAGGAGGAATGAGTCTATTTTGAAAAGTGAAACCAGTTTCATGCACAAATTTGCCGCGATCGCACAATTTAGGGAGATTAATTTACTTAATCTTTCTTGTTAATTTTTCCGATTTCAACATCCTCCAATTCACCCTTTTGGATGCAGAAGCATAGAGTATTTTGTATTCATGACGCTAAACATTCCAATTCATAGGTGAAAGGATATTGTCTTCAGTTGGGCCTGTGTTTTGCATTACATTTGTGGCGGTCTTTATTGAAATTTGGTTTGGTCTACGTGGCTTTTGCCCATTCCCTACTGCTGCTTGTCTGCCCATTGCCGCTGACTTCTGCTCCTGGCGATCGCTGAGAAATATGAGGACTCTGGGACGGAACCCAGCGATTCCGCTATAGTTCCCTATGGATAGCCATAAGGAGCAGATTGCTGGTGTTTGGAACGATGGACTGGGGCAAACTTGCCAAAGCTTCGACTGCCACTGTATTAATGATGCTGCTAACCCTGCATCCGATCGCCACTCAGCCAGCGATCGCGGCCTGGGGCAAAAAACAAACCTCTCGTACAGAAGTCGCACAACCAAGTAAACTCGCTGGCAAACTGACTGAAGTGGCTCCTCCGGCAGCAATTCAGGAATTGCGACAGAGCTTTGATAACAATCAGCCCCAAGTCACCATTCAAAGTCCCCGGCCCAATGAAGTGTTAAACGACGATACGGTTTCTGTGCAATTTCAGGTTAGAGACTTGGACCTATTCAAAGATAAGAACTTGGGCCTGGGACCCCATCTTCACGTCTTTCTAGATAACCAGCCGTATCAAGCGGTTTACGACCCCACCAAGCCCCTTGTTCTCGAAAAACTGGCCCCTGGCACCCACACCATTCGTGCGTTTGCCTCTCGCCCCTGGCACGAAAGTTTTAAGAACGAGGGTGCTTACGCTCAAACGACCTTCCATGTCTTCACAAAAACTGGAGATCACAGTCCTGACTCTAACCTGCCCCTCCTCACCTACAGCCGCCCGCAAGCAACCTACGGGGCAGAACCGATCATGCTGGATTTTTATCTAACCAACGCTCCTCTGCATTTGGTGGCACAGGAAACCCAGAAAGATGACATTGCCGATTGGCGAATTCGCTGTACTGTGAACGGTGATAGTTTTGTGCTGGACCAATGGCAGCCCATTTATTTGAAAGGATTTAAACCAGGTAAGAACTGGGTGCAGCTTGAGTTTTTAGATGAAAACGGGAATTCGGTAAAGAATGTATTTAACAACACGGCGCGGGTGATCACCTATGAACCAGGTGGCAAAGATGCATTGTCTAAGCTGGTGCGAGGTGATTTGAGTGTGGCCGATGCTCGCGGCATGGTGGATGCGAATTATAAGCCCCCCATGCCTGCCCCAATTCCCAGCCCTACGCCATCTGCCACGCCAGCCGCCAAACCGAGTCCAGCCCCGGTTCCCGTTCCCGTTGCTCCAGTGGTGAAGGCAACCCCAACTCCGGTGCCATCCACCAGTCCGGCTCCAACGGTGAAATCTGTCCCAGTCAGCCAGCCATCGCCTAGCCCAGCCTCTATCAGCCCAACCGCGACCAAAGAATCGACTCCAAAGCCGAAAGCCACGCCAAAGCCGGAGGCCACACCCAACGCGATCGCTTCACCAAAATCTGTAGAATCGCCGGAAGCGGCGGCTCCCACCCCAACCCCGGCACCTAAACCGGCGAAGTCACCCGTGAAGGATTTACTGAGTCGTTTCCGTAAAGAACCCAGGGAGAAAAAGCCCGTCTCTGTCCCTGTGATTCCACCCCCCAGTTCTATATCTGCGCCTGTGCCATCATCTGCTCCTGTGGCACCTCCCAAACCTGTCGAAATTGTGCCAAAGACGGGTGAAATAGAGCGACCGAAATCTGTGGAAATGCCTAAGGTGGAAACGCCTAAGGTAGAGACTCCTAAGATGGAAACGCCCAAAGCGGAAACGCCCAAACTGGAAGTGCCTCAAACCGTTACCGCTCCAGCCACGCCTCAACCTGTGCCCACCGCCAAATCCACGCCAACGCTGAGAGCCACGCCAACGACTCAGTTTCCTGTCGTTGCTGCCCCTCAACCCACGGCATCTCCCTCAGCGCGATCGCCGCTGCCATCGCCAGTTGCTATACCCCAACCAGTTAAACCTGAGGAGCAGCCTAAATCGGAACCAGCGCGTCCCTTAACTCCTGCCCAGCAGTCCTAAGATCGGCTGCGAGCAAACTCCAGGCCCAACTCCTTAAAGGGTTGTCGGCTGCTGTCTGCTCCATCAGCGTGTCTCTTCCCTCCTGCGGCCCGAACGTTCACCTTCCCATTAAGAAGCTGGCTTCTGAGTCCCTGCACAATCGCCTTCTGCGGGTTCCACAGCGATCGCCAGGGGGAACGCTTGCGGTTTATTGCCCGGTTCAACGTTGTGCTGTTTCACAATGTCACTCCATTGCCGCTCAACATACTTCCGCGCCGCCTCATCCAACCCCTTAAAGCCGGATGACTTGACCAGTAGGGCGGTGTCTGAGAGGGAGCCATCAGGCTGCATGACGACGACTAACCCAGTAATCCCTTGCACAGGTTTGCCCTCATGCTGAAACTGGCACGCTTCAGGGGGGTAAGCACTACGGGTAGCGATGGGTTTTTCCCAATCCCGAATGTTGAACTTATCTGCGATCTGGTTGGCTGCAATTTGAGAGTTGGCGACAAAATCCTGATCGGTGGTGCCTGCGGCATTAAAGGCAAAGCTTTGTTGCAAAGCGAGTTTTTCTTGAGCTTCCCGATTTTTACTCAAGGGCTTGCCGTTGGGATCGGCCAAATCTGCCGAACTAGTCGAAGTTTTATCTGAAGCGGTTTCATCCGTTTGGGTCGCCTCAGTTTCAGCATCTTTTGGGGTCTGTTCCTGACGAGTGGTTGATTTGGAAGTCGATCGCCGGGTTGTTGAATAATCCGTGGTTGACCGACTGCTAGAGGTTTCGGGAATTTGATAGAACGGATTGGGATCAGGGAGGGACGGATCAACCGGAACGAGGGGTACATCGGCAGTTGATGCACCCGACGTTTGAGCACTAGACCGGGGAGGAATGGGTTTTAGCAAGGCGGTGGAGTCTGGTAAACGTGCCTGTTGTTCCAGTGGGCTGAGTTCTACTACATTCAACGTGCGCTGTTCTGTGGGTTTGGTGGTTGAAGATGGCAACAGCGGCAACCCAAACCACAGCAACCCATGAACGCCTAACGAGGCCAGAATGGCGATCGCTAAGGGGTCCTGGAGTTTTTTCCAGGCTTTCTCAGGGGTTAGATTTTGCAGGACTGGCGGCACATTTTTGAGGGACGAGAAGTTTGACATGGTGCAGTAAATCGTTGTGGAGGCAGAAGGATCTCAGACCTTAAGAGCGTTCTAGCACAGGCGATGGGGTGATGGGTGGTTGCGTGTCTCACCAACGCTATTATCAACAACTGTCACCCCTTCGCCAAGACGATGCGGCCCCTGAAAAGGTTGCAATGGGTCATAGGTCGTGTGAACCATTAATCGCGTGAACCATTGATCGCGTGAACCATTAATTGCGTGAACCATTAGTCGCGTGAACAATTAACAGTGAAAAGTAATGCAAATTGAGATCGGGCTGAAGCGGGGTGTGAATCACCTGTTGCGGTAGCGTTGCCCATTCAACGACGTAACTGCGGTTGAGTAACCCCTGCCGTTGCAAGACTGACCACACCTGAGGGTAAACAGAACTGACTTTCATCAAGACCACGACATCTGCCCAAGTGAGCACAGCCTCCAGTTCCTCTGCCTGATAGAGAGCGGGTAACACCACCAGGCGATCGCCCCGCAAGGTGAGTGGTAGGCCAAGCGATGCAACTGCTGCCAACGGGGAACACACTCCCGGAATCGCTGCGATCTTGGCTCCAGGCTGCTGTTGCAGTAGCGTTTGGGCTAGATAGGTGAAAGTGCTGTAAAAACTTACATCACCTTCGGAGGCAAATACCACATCCTGGCCTTGTTCCAGGTAAGTCCAGACCTGTTGAGCCGCGATCGCCCAGGCGGCTTCCAGCACCTCCTGCTCCTGCACGTAAGGGAAAGTCAGTGGCAGGCGAATTTGCTCCGGCTTCAGCCACGGGGCCACAATCTGTTCTGCAAAACCTGGTTTCCCGCGCACTCCCAGTGGATAGGCCACCACCGCAGCCTGTTGCAAAATCCGTAAGGCTTTCACTGTCAACAACTCCGGATCTCCTGGCCCCGCACTAATACCGTAAAGCGTTCCAATCCTCACAAGTCCAGCGTTTAACCCCATCCATCAGTTCAATGCTTTACGATTCTAAGTGAATTTGTTCTTTACGTTTTTTGACAGTCACCATGACGCTACCCTCCGTCATTCTTCCTGGCTACCTGGCAGGTGCCAGCGAGTATCAAACGCTAGAAGCCACGTTGAACCAACTCCACATTCCCACTGTTACGGTACCCATTCGCTGGCATGATTGGATTCCAACGATCGGTGGGCGATCGGTCGCACCGATTATTCACAAAATTGATGCCACCGTTCAACAATTGCGGCAGCAGACGGGTCGCGACCAGGTGAATTTGATCGGGCATTCAGCCGGGGGGTGGCTGGCCCGCATTTATCTGGGCGAGAAACCTTACAGCGTTCAGCCCAGACAAGCCGAAACTGTGTGGCATGCTCGTCCCTTCATTCAAACCCTCGTCACGCTGGGCACACCCCATACCAGTTTGGAACGGTGGACGCGCCAAAATCTTGATTTTGTCAATCAAACCTATCCTGGTGCTTTCTATGCTTCAGATGTACGATATGTCTGTGTGGCCGGGAAAGCGATTTTTGGCGATCGCCGTCCGGGGCAATGGTTTGCCTACAACAGTTACAAAATTACCTGCGGCAACGGCAACTGTTGGGGCGATGGCATTACTCCGATCGCATCGGCTCATCTGAAAGGAGCCGAAAACCTGACTATTGAAGGCGCGACCCATGCGCCCAAGGGCGATCGCCTCTGGTACGGTTCCCCAGGCTTGCTAGAACAATGGGTCAGCCATCTACTGTAGGATTTCCTGGCTAGTGTGAAAATCTCCTGAGCCAAAATCTAGCCCATCAGGACGCGGCGACTGTTAGCATCTCCTAGGCCAAAATGTAGACCATCAGGATGAAGGCGCTGATTCTAGGCAGCATTTCCGGCTGATTGGCCCGCATTCCATCAACCCTTTATGACTCCAATGTGCCAGTTTTTACCATCTTGACACCACGGGCAGGAGCCAGGGTGACTCCACGCCGACGCGGAATTTCGGGTTGGGTGTCTGCCAGAGCCAGCTTGTAGCGGCGTAGAACGGTAGCCAGCACCAGTTTCATTTCAAATTGGGCCAGGGCTTCGCCGATACAACGACGGGCACCACTGCCAAAGGGAATGAACTCGTAAGGTGAATACTGGCGTTCTAAGAAACGCTCTGGCCGAAATTCCTTCGGGTTGGGATACAAATCTTCTCGCTGGTGCAGCAGGTACATACAACCCACGACGATCGTGTCTGGTGCAAGCGAGTGCCCGATTAACTTAGTCGGTTCCTGCACCACACGGGGAAAAGTCAACATGGCGACGGGATGAATCCGCAGGGTTTCGTTACAGATGGCGGTCAAGTACGGCAGGCGAAATAGCCCCGTCGAATCGCTGAGGTCAGCATTGTCCAACTCGTGCAGCAGTTTTTCTTGCACTTCTGGCCGCTGATACATCCAGTACAATGCCCAGGACATCGCTGTGGCAGTTGTTTCATGTCCGGCAAACATGAGGGTGACGAGTTCATCTCGCAGTTCTTGATCCGTCATGGGTTGGCCGGCTTCGTCGGTAGCAGACAACAACAGAGAGAGAATGTCGATGCGGTTGGGGTCAGGGTTAGCCCGCCGATCGCGAATTTCGGCATAAATCAAATCATCCATCTGCTGCCGCTCGCGAACAAATTTTCCCCACGGACTCCAGGCCCCCCAATCCTGCTGGAGGACTGTGAAGAACAACATGCTAGAAGCCAGCGGCGAACGAAATGAATCGGCAAGTTTGGTGAGTTGAGACTTCAGTTGTTCGTAGCGATCGCCCTCATACACCCCAAATACCGATTGCATAATCACTTGTAGCGAAATGGATTGCATCACATCCCGCGCCGAGAAGGGTTGATTCAGTGGGAGTTGATCAAAAACTTGTTGGGCCAAAGTCATGATTAACTCACCGTAAGCCTTCATGCGATCGCCGTGGAAGGGAGGCATCAACAACTGACGGCGTTTACGATGGCGATCGCGCTCCAGCATAATGACGGAATAATCACCCAACAACGGACTGAGAAACCGATTCCACACGCCCAAAGCTGCATAGGTTTTGCGATCGTTGGTCAGGAGTTCCTGCATTCCCTCCGGCGTGTTGACGAAGACGAGGGACTGATTGAAGCCTGTAATCTGGGCTGTAAACAGATCAGGATGTTCCTGGGCAGCCTGTTCCATATAACTAACCGGGTCAGCCACCCACTGCACCCGTTGCCAAAGTGGATTTTTGCTGAGTGGATTCGTCATCGTCTTCTGAGTGTCCATCCGTAATCTCCCCAAATAATTACGATGCCAGCTTCAGACTCCAGCATAATGATTTCTGAAGTCACTTGCTGTACTCAGCCCACTGCGATGCTTAACGTTAATCCTGAACCTGCGCCTCATGTCTCGCTCTAGTTCCCTGCGCTACTACATCCTGACTCGCCTGCTACTGGCTCCGTTGATGTTGTGGCTGATTACAACGCTGGTATTTCTGCTCCTGCGGGCGACTCCGGGTGATCCGGTGGATGCCTTGCTAGGACCCCGCGCCCCGCAAGCCGCGAAAGATGCCCTACGAGAACAGTTAGGCTTGAATCAAGCGTTGCTGGTGCAATACCTGAATTATCTGGGGGCTTTATTGCGCTTTGATCTGGGTAAATCCCTGATTAGTAAAGACCAAAGTGTCTGGGAGATTATTCAGAAGTTTTTTCCGGCAACTGTGGAGTTAGCCATTTATGGGATGGCGATCGCGCTTCTGGTCGGTATCACTGTTGGGCTGATAACGGCATCGCGCCCCAATACGGGTTTAGATGCTGCCGGACGGTTGTTTGGCATTCTGACTTACTCGGTCCCCATGTTCTGGTTTGGGATGGTGCTGCAACTCATTTTTGCAGTGCAATTAGGTTGGTTTCCCCTGGGGACGCGCTTTCCGGTTACGGCTCTGCCTCCACAAAATCTCACGGGCCTATATACAGTAGATAGTCTGCTGCAAGGGAATCTCCCGCAGTTTTTTACTGCTCTTTACTACCTCACGTTGCCCTGCCTGACGTTGGGCTTATTAATCAGTGGCATTTTTGAACGAATTGTGCGGGTCAACCTGAAGCAAACTCTCCAGTCAGACTATGTGGAAGCGGCCCGTGCCCGTGGCATCCCCGAATCTCGGATTCTTCGGTCTCATGCGCTCAAAAATGCGTTGATTCCAGTGGTGACGATTCTGGGCCTCACCTTTGCGGCTTTGCTGGGAGGGGCAATTTTGACCGAAGTGACCTTTTCCTGGCCCGGTCTGGCCAATCGCCTATTTCGCGCCATTGCTCAACGAGACTACCCCACCGTTCAAGGGATTGTCATTTTTTTCGCGGCCATTGTCGCGATCGCCAGCATTGCGATCGATATTGTGAATGCGTATATCGATCCGCGAATTCGGTATTGATGGCAGAGAGGAAAGAAGTCAGTTCTGACTCCCCACCCCTATTTCCGACTCCCTGTTCCCTTTCCTGAGAATACGTTAAGATTGGTTAACACAGTAGAATAGAAAAAATGCTCCCCATCATATAGGAGGACGAACCCCGGTGAATAAGCGGTGGAGAAATGTTGGTTTATATGCACTGCTAGCGATCGTGGTAATTTCGCTGGCAACATCATTTTTAGGTGGTGGGCAGACACCCACCCGCGACACAGTTGCTGTCAGTGAATTCCTTAGCCGAGTAGAAGCTGGTAAGCCTGCTAAGGTTGGCGAAGAAAATACCCAAATTCCCAAAGTTCGGATTAGTGCCGATCGCGCCCAGGCACGTTATCGCAGCGGAGACACCGAATACATTGTGAACCTGCCTCCGAGCGATCCTGAACTGGTCAACATCCTGACCAAGAATGGGGTAGACATCTCGGTAATGCCGCAATCGGAAGGCGGCGATTTCTGGTTTAGAGCGCTGAGTAGCCTCTTTTTCCCAATTCTTTTGCTGGTTGGCCTGTTCTTCCTGCTGCGACGGGCGCAAAATGGCCCTGGTAGTCAGGCAATGAACTTTGGTAAATCCAAGGCTCGTGTCCAGATGGAGCCACAAACCCAGGTAACGTTTGGTGATGTTGCTGGGATTGATCAGGCAAAGCTGGAACTGAACGAAGTCGTGGATTTCTTGAAAAACGCCGATCGCTTCACGGCGGTAGGAGCCAAGATTCCTAAGGGTGTCTTGTTGGTTGGTCCTCCAGGCACAGGTAAAACCCTCTTAGCGCGGGCCGTAGCGGGTGAAGCGGGAGTGCCCTTCTTCTCCATCTCCGGTTCTGAGTTTGTGGAAATGTTCGTCGGGGTGGGTGCGTCTCGCGTCCGTGACCTGTTTGAGCAAGCCAAAGCTAATGCGCCCTGTATCGTGTTCATTGATGAAATTGATGCAGTGGGCCGTCAACGGGGGGCTGGTTTAGGCGGTGGTAATGATGAACGGGAACAAACCCTGAACCAGTTGTTAACTGAAATGGATGGGTTTGAAGGCAATACGGGCATTATCATCATTGCGGCTACCAACCGTCCCGATGTATTGGATGCGGCTTTGCTTCGTCCCGGTCGATTTGACCGTCAGGTGGTGGTTGATCGCCCCGATTATGCTGGTCGGTTAGAAATTCTGCGGGTTCATGCTCGCGGCAAGACTTTGGCGAAGGATGTAGACCTGGAGAAGATTGCTCGGCGGACTCCCGGCTTCACTGGTGCCGATTTGTCTAACCTGTTGAACGAGGCGGCGATTCTGGCAGCCCGTCGTAACCTGACCGAAATCTCAATGGATGAAGTGAACGATGCGATCGATCGCGTCCTTGCGGGTCCAGAGAAGAAAGATCGGGTGATGAGCGAAAAGCGGAAGGAGTTGGTGGCTTACCACGAAGCCGGACATGCTCTGGTGGGTGCCCTGATGCCCGACTACGACCCTGTGCAAAAAATCAGCATCATTCCGCGCGGTCGTGCTGGTGGTTTAACCTGGTTTACTCCCAGTGAAGACCGAATGGATTCTGGATTGTATTCCCGTTCTTATCTGCAAAACCAGATGGCCGTAGCGTTGGGTGGTCGGATTGCGGAAGAAATCATCTTTGGTGAAGAGGAAGTGACTACGGGGGCTTCTAACGACCTTCAGCAAGTTGCGCGGGTCGCGCGTCAGATGGTGACTCGGTTTGGCATGAGCGATCGCTTAGGACCAGTCGCTCTAGGCCGTCAACAGGGCAATATGTTCCTGGGCCGTGACATTGCAGCCGAACGGGACTTCTCTGAGGAAACGGCAGCCGCGATCGATGATGAAGTGCGAAATCTTGTGGATCAGGCATATCGACGGGCCAAACTGGTATTGACGCAAAACCGTGGGGTGCTGGATCGACTGGCGCAAATGCTGGTTGAAAAGGAAACCGTTGATGCGGATGAGTTACAAGACCTGTTGGCCAATAGCGATGTGAAAGTGGCCTCGATCGCTTAAACCATTCACATTCCTTGTGGGATTGGCATTTCCGCATCTGAGCACCTAAGGTCCACAAGGGATGGGTTTTGTAGCTTCAGACATTCGTTAGTAACGTCGTAACGCCATGTGCAACGTTACTAACCCTAAATTTCTGCCGGGGGGAAGCCCCCCGGTCCCCCGTTTCGTGGGGTCCTCACTCCCCCACGCCCCCCGAACAGGAGTTTGAGTGGTACGCACTGGACTGGGTTTGGGACAGAGTTGCGGCAACCTTCTTAGTTCCAATCGGGGTATCACCCGAGAACGGCTCCATCCCAGTCCCGTTGCATCGCCCCAGTCGTGCCCTCTGGAGGGGGTGTGGGGGACGCAGCCGTCCCTCACGTTCGGGGGGGTTGGGGGGCAGCCACCCAAGCGGCCAATCTAGTTTTGTCGCAGGGTTTGACGGTAGGGCAGCGGGAACCAAAAACGGCAAAAAAGTTGCATATCGCGTGTTGTAAGTTAAAAAGTCAATCAGTAAAAAGGACAGCCTGATTCAGGCTGTCCTTTTTACTGTGATTGTGTTTGTTGATTGCGTTTAGCGATTGTGGCAGATCTGTCTACATCTGGCTACATTGATTCAGCCAATCCTGGTACGCCTGCTGCAATTTCGGATCTTCTAGCTCAATTTCAATGCGGACCTTTTTGCACCGATGCTGCAAGGTTTTCGCGATCGCATCCAGTACGTAGCTTGCGGTTTTGGGCGACTTGAACTCGCCGCTCACCACAGGTTTACCACTAGCCCCCACGTCCACAGTGTCCAGCATGCCCTGACTCAAATCCACTTCTGCCAGGGTTTTAGAGGTATCTCCTACCTGCTCAATCACCAATTTCTCGTATCGTACAGGCACCTGCACCATGCGAGTTTCAATCTGCTTCCGGATAATGACCTCTCCCACCTTGCGGCGTTCGTATTCCACTTTCAGCCGTTCTTCCAGAAGGGGTACGATCGCGTCGATGGCATCAATGGGTAACGTGGTTTCGCTGGCAGTGATTTCGCTACCTGCCGACAGATCTCCACTTGCCAGGTTGTCACCCAACAAATCAAAGGTTTGAGCAGGAATGCTTGCTAACCCAAACTCTGATTCTGGTGCAGTCTGTGCCGTGTCCAATACCCCCAGTTCTTCAGCCAAGGGTGGTGGCTCGACGACAAAGGAAGATTCAACGGTGGGTAAGCCGAGCGGCGCACTGCTTAATTCCAACTCATCTAGATTTAGAGGTGGAAGTTCAGGCCGTTGAGAATCGAAATCAGCCGAGCTATTGGCATTGTCTGAGTCGAGGCTCGTGGGTTCATCCAGGTTGAAATCGATCGCGGTTTCTGCTGAGTCTGGAAGCTCTAAATCCAGAGATGATGTCAATTCGTCGCCCTGGTCCAGGGTAAATGCAGGAGGGGCTTCTTCAGACAGAGCCAGGTCAAAATCAGACGTTGGGGTTGTTTCCAGGTCAAAGGCGATCGCGTCCGTTGCGGCAGCAGCAAAGACATCGTCCGGTTCTGCTTCCGGCTGCAAATCCAACGAATCCAGCTCTGATTCTGGTGTCGTTAAGTTTTCATCCAGGCTAGGTAAATCCAAATCCAGGGCGGCATCCGAGCCGAAGTCAAACGACTCATCTCCGGTTTCACTGGCAAGAGTATCCCCATCAGCTACATCCAAAGCGACGGGAGTTTCTGCTGTGAAGTCGAGATCCGCCAGACTGGAAATGGTATTGAGATCTGACTCCGATTCCTCACCATCCTCCATGAAAGCAAGCTCATCGGCATCTCCCACCAGGCCATAACTCATTGAGGGATCCTGCCGCTCCTCAAACTCCAGCGTGTCGAACTCAGTGCGAGGAGCGGGCTGACTCAAATCATCCGATTCCAAGCCAGAATTCTCGACAGACAGTCCCATTTCTTGATCAAACGCGGCCCATTCAGCGGCGATCGCCTCTTCAGGGGTGATTTCAGGTAGGGTTTCGTCTGCTGGAAAACCGGATTCTGGGGCCAGTTCATCCAATTGCATCGCTAAATTCAGGTCAGGGAGACGATCTGCTGGGGTGCGATCAGGGTCCGCTAAAGAAGTGTCGGATGAGAACTCGAAGTCTCCAAGGCGGCTAGATTCGTCAAACGTTAACTCTGGCAGGGCGATCGCTTCGGGTTCTGCATCCTCAAACGTCAACTCTGGCGGGTCAGTCGTCTGGGATTCTGACTCGTCAAACGATAAGTCCGACAAATCCATCACTGGTGTTGCGGCTTCCTCAAAAGACAGCTCTGGCAAATCTATTGGAGTGTCTGCTGCCTCCTGAGTGTCTGCTGCCTCAAACATTAACTCTGGTAGTTCGGTCGTTTGGGGTTCTGATTCGTCAAACGATAAGTCTGACAAGTCCATCGCCGATGTTGCGGCTTCCTCAAAAGACAACTCTGGCAAATCGGTTGTTGGCGGTTCTGCATCCTCAAACGATAACTCTGACAGATTCATTGCTGATGCGTTTGGCTCATCAAAATTTAGTTCTGGCAGATCATCAACGAAAAGCTGGGGTTCATCAAACCCTAGCTCTGGTAAAGCGTTGGCCTGTGCCTCTGGTGCATCAAAGTTTAGTTCTGGTAAATCGGTCGCTGCCGTCGTAAAGTCGAAGGTTGCTAGATTATCTGATGTACCAAGGGGAGCCTCTGGCAGAGCATTCACCTGTTCTTCCAGGGTGAGATTATCCACATCGGGCAGATCCAGATCTGGTGTGCTTTCATCGACCAGAGTAAAGGACTCTGGTAAAGGATGGTCGTCAACGGTGTCTGGAGTTGTCGGGCCGGCCAGAGTGAAGTCTTCTGGGGCCGCTGTCAATGCATCCGCCGTGTCCATGCTGGCTGGAGGAACGGCCATGATGCGATCGAATTCGTCCCATTCGTCCATTTCGTTGGCAGGGGGCGCTTCCTGGTCAACGCTGAGATCTGGCAACGCATCCAGTGTTAGGGGGGAGATCGCTGCATCCAACGTTAGCCCTGGTTCTGCATCTACGTCTGCGATCGCGGTGGAGTCGTTGCCCAGGAAAGCAAACTCGTCTAGCGATCGCGCCTCGTTTGACAGTTCCAGTGTGGAAAGATCATCCAAGTCTTCTGCAAAACTATCCGTTGATGCAGTTTGTGGCTCTGGAAAGTCTAATGACGCTGCCGCAGCGGGCAAATCTGCCAACACCTCATCTTCCCGCCGATTCCAATCGTGGGCTTCAGGGGTTTGAGCTGGCTCGAAGCTTAGATCGTCATCATAGGTCGTTGAGGCTGGCTCTACGGAAGCCTCCATCACATCGAGACTAAAATCAGGAGTCGCGGCGGCTGGTGCGGCCATGACCTCTCGCTCGGGGGGCTGGAGTGGCGACAGGGGATCGGTCTGCGCCACGGGAGGTGCCACAAGAGGGGCCTCCTCTGGTAACAGATATTCCGGCAGCAGATGGGCATCGGCCTTGGTGATATCGACGAAAACAGATTGAGTTTGGACGCTGACTTTTTTAATTCGTCGTCCATTCAATAACACAGAAGATTGTCGATCCCGGTCATCCGGTTGGGCAATCACCAGGTTGAGTTGGTGTCCGGCATCTAGAATCAGGTCGCTGATTTCGCCAATGGGCTGCCCTAGCTCATCAATTACCGTAAAATTTTTCAGCTTTCCCCTCAAATTATTGAGGTTATCCAACAAGGTTTTGAGACGGTCAGAGTCTGGTTCTGACGGGTCATTCGGTCTTGCAGAAGATTGATAGTACATTTTCCTGCATGGCTAAGGGACAGTTTCCAGCTCTGTGAGTAGAGTCACAGGGCTAAGGTTGCAAATCAGACGATTCCTGCACCAGGATTTTTGTGATTTGAACTTTTTCTCGAACGACTGTTTCGCGATTCAACGTTGGGACTTCTTCGTAAAGTTCAACTCGGATCACATCTCCCTCAGCAAGTTGATCGTCTACCCCATCTTCTTCACGCCCTGTGCTCGAGACGGAAGAAAAAGCGGGTTGTTCGATGTTGGAATTGGCTGAAGGCGGGACAGAATTCATAACGAAGAATGAACTGGTGAACAACAAATAAACAGCATATTGAATGTGTTTACCATGATATTAAAGATTTTCTGATCAGACGTTTTTTCTCGATTGCCTGGTTCATTTCATTTTCTAGAGGCAAACTTTTCTTAGGGTTCCCAGGTCGAATTTCAGACGCACCATTGATTGAGAAATTTGAAAAACACGCAACATTTTGTAGTGGAGGTGTTACACCGGAACTTCTAGCGTTGGAGTTGAGTATGACGATTCAATCCTGGCTTTCTACCATTCGCCAGTCCAGGGTGATTGGTGTGATTCGGACTCCGCGATGGGATTGGGGGTTGCCGATGGCCAAAGCCGCGATCGCCGGTGGGGTGCAACTGATCGAGATTACCTGGAATAGCGATCGCCCAGGGGAGGTGATTCAGCAATTACGTCAGGAGTGCCCCCATGCGGTGATCGGGGCTGGCACTTTACTGACCGTGGCCCAGGTCGAAGCCGCGATCGCTGCCGGTGCTCAATTTTTGTTTACGCCCCACGTCAACCCGATCCTGATTCAAACCGCGATCGCGCAAGATATTCCATTGGTGGCGGGTGCCCTCACCCCAACGGAAATTGTAACGGCATGGCAGGCCGGCGCAACCTGCGTCAAGGTTTTTCCGGTGCAGGCGGTGGGCGGCGCGGAGTATGTGCGTTGTTTGCAAGGGCCGTTAGGCGAAATTCCCCTGATTCCTACGGGCGGAGTCACGCTCGCCAATACGATGGAATTTCTCCAGGCTGGGGCGATCGCCGTGGGCTTATCGGGAGATTTGTTTCCGCGACAGGCTATCCAGACAGAGCGGTGGGATGTAATAACCCAACGGGCTGCAACACTGTTCGCGAAATTATAAGTACTTCCGCAATGTGCAACTTCTCGTTCCCAGTTAATTTTTAGCCAATGGCCCAGAATTCCCTGGTGTGAAGAAAGGTCTAAAAGTTTAAAGCTTTGCGTCAAACCCATCGTCTGGCCGGGGTTCATCAGCATAGGATTGGGACAGGAGCAACGCACATGACCTTCCTGACACATTCAATCTCACGTTCAATCTTAAGACTAGAGCGGTTCTGCCTGAGCTTGGTTCTCAGTACGGGAATTTGTCTGGTGGCGGAGCAAGGGGCACCACCGGGGCAGGCGCAAGTGATCTATCTAGCCCAATTCAAGTCAGCGATGATGGACTTGAAGCGATCGCAGCAACGCTGGATTGAGATTGACCTGTCCAGTCAGCGCTTGTATGCCTGGGAAGGCGATCGCCCTGTGTATGCCATTCTGGTTTCTACCGGCAAAGCCTCCACCCCCACCCCCACCGGAACCTTCGCGATTCAAAGTCGGCATCGATCCGCCCGGATGCAGGGTGATGACTACGATGTCCCCGATGTCCCCTACACCCTGTACTACCACCGGGGCTATGCCATTCATGGAGCCTACTGGCATCATCGCTTTGGCACGCCAGTAAGTCATGGATGTACAAATGTTGCGGTGAACCATGCCCGCTGGCTATATCATTGGGCCTCGGTGGGTACTCCGATTGTGGTTCACGAGTAAACTATCGTTCACGAATAAGCCAGACACGAATAAGCCAGATTGGGGAACGGGCTCAACAGGATTCGAACCTGTGACCGATCGCTTAGAAGGCGATTGCTCTATCCTCTGAGCTATGAGCCCTAACGCTGAACCAACATGAATTGGATTTCCTCTACCATTCTAGGCAAACGTTCAATAATAAAGCAGTTCATTCTTGAAGTTCTAAGTTACTCTGAACGTTAGCTCTAACATCAGGAGCGTCTGAAGCCGTTATTTGCCGACTCATCGGCTATAAGCTTACAGTATCTACGTTCCTTTGAATGATGGAACCCCATCAAATCTCTACCCATTGGAATCCTTGCTACCATAGCCTGGAATTTTGGTGTTGATGTGCGTTAGGTATCTAAAAGTGGGAATTGCTTAAGGTAGGGTTGGAATGAACCACCATTCCGTCTCAGCATTCCAGCCCTAACCCTGCTGCGTTTCCAGCCTTCAGCTAGCCTCTGTTCAGCGATCGCTAACCCAGCCCGACAGGAGTCATTTCGAGTGTCATGTTTATTCTGAAACGTCAGGATGTTGAGATTTCAAGCATTCAGCACCCCAAACGGGATCAACAAATCCCAATCCTGACCTATCAGGGGCAGACTTTTCGATTGATTAGTGTATTCACAGCGGCGCAAGAAGAAGATGCAAAAGCGTTTTGGCGTGACCTGACCGATAACCAGGGAAAAGCTTGCGTCCTGCTGGAAGAACCCGATCGCTACAGCGTGTGGGGCAAAATTCGGTTAGAACAATTTGCGAATGAAGGGGACACCCACGAAACCAATTCCAACCCGGCCTTAGTTAAAGGGTGCATTCTCATGCTTCAAGCGGTCTTCATCGACGTGGAAGACTTATTGGGAAATCGGCAAGCTGGCCTATTTCAAAAAGACATTTCTGATGTGTTCAAACAGTGGCGCTTCCCCCAAGCCGACACGCCAGACGCGGTCAAATATGTACTCACCATGGACCCTCTGGGACCCACCCAACTGCCGATTTGGCAAGAGCATCACTTACACACCCTCTTGCAAGAACTCCACCGCATTGGCAAATCTTACTTTGGCAATACGAGCTTTGCGCCCCGTGCTATGGATGCGTTGCAAGATTTACCTACGGTGGAACAATCTCAATTTCAGAGTTGGCTGAACCAATCCCCGCTGGGTAAACTTTGGCATTAATTTGGCATTAACCGGAAGCAACACGCTGGTTTCGGAACACGCTGTTTGATGAGTTTCAATGAGTTTCAATCTGTAAAACATCCCCCAACCCACCCGGAGACACAAAATCAGAACTGACAGCTTAAAGAATGTTTGATTAAACGATCGCCTGCCTGATATTTATGTCACCCTGACTTGAGACTTTAGTACAGCAGTGGGATTTCCGTTGGCCGCAGCTACCCTGGTAAGTAATTTATGAGCAGTGTCGAAAAAACTCCTGGTTCCAAATCGTTCCTCTCCGTTCAAGTGATCGTGCTCGGCTTAGTCGGGTGGGCTGTGCTTGCCCTGCTTTTCTTTGCTCTGTTTGGGATTACTGCCAGAGGGGAAACCCGGCCTCTGTGGTACTCCCTGGGTACATCGATCTTTGAGGCGACAGCCTTCCTGGTGGCCGCGCTTCTGTGTTTTAGAAACTGGGGCAGTTCCCAAATCGTGAGTGGGCGTAGCGTTTGGCTAAACATTGGGCTGGGAATGTTTTTCTACTTCTTGGGGAATTTGCTTTTCAGTTATTGGGAATTGTCCCTGGGACTGGAACCTGCTGTTTCCCCAGGAGACTTCTTTTTCGTTCTGACGTATATTTTTCTGCTGATTGGCATGGTGCAGGCAGTGTTCTCCCGTCGGCTCAATTTAGAGCTTTGGCAGAAAGGCGTTGTTGCGGGGATCGCCATTGTCGGTATTGCGATCGCGGTGTCCCTGGCCAACAAACCCATTGAAGCTACGGCCACACTGCTGATCGGCCAACCGGCCTACGCCCAAGCCCAACCCGCCCCTGCGGCTCCTGCGAGTCCGGCTCCTGTGGCCACCCCCGCCCCGGAGGCCGTTCCCGCAGGGGAGCAACGACCCCAACCCCCCGAATGGGCCACCAATCTCGAAAAACAACTCCAACCTCTAGAAGGGCCGATTACTCTGTTCTATCTGGTGTGCGATACGCTGCTACTCGTATTAGCCACAACCTTGCTGTTGGCGTTTTGGGGTGGTCGCTTCTCTCAGTCCTGGCGCATGATCGCGATCGCGGCCTTCTTCCTGTATCTGGGGGATATGTGGTTTAAGTACGCCACCCGCGACCCCAACTACCAGAGTGGTAGCTTGCCAGAGGTGGCCTGGGTATTTAGTGGTGTATTTTTTGGCATTGGTGCGGCGCTGGAATACGACCTGTCGGTTCGTTCGCGTCGTGCTGGCTCGCGCCGTCGCTAATCTGAAGAAACGTCACCATAACCTGTGTAATCCATGTTGAAGCTGAGGGATTCGACATACAATGAATCAGGCTACGGTTGTACCCCGGAGCCTGGACGATGAATGACGGCTCGAAAACTCTCTGATTCTGAAAAGCAAGACATCCTTCACTTGTATCGCACCACGGGAGAGACTTCTTCTTCCTTGGCTACTCGTTATGGCGTGAGTACATCCACCGTCAGTCGCTTGCTGAAAAGTACGCTGCCTGCCGATGAGTATGAGGTGCTGATCCAGCAGAAGCGATCAATGCGGACTGCGGAACCCACCTTGGAACTGCAATTAGAACCAGAAGAAGTGGAGACGCTCCCCGACCCCTCACCTGAGCCGGTAATGGCAGTCCCAGAACCAGAGGAAGTTCCGGTGTTCGTAGAACCCGCTCCTCCGGTCAAATCGAAGCCAATCTTACGAAGTGAAAAACGGCGCTCCAGTGCTGACGGCGATCGCCCCCTGGTGGAAGGTGAACCGTTCGTAGCATATGGTGAACAGCTAGAAGTGCCGCTGGTCGTTGCATCTGGTCATCCTCATGACTCAGTCGAAGCAGAAGCGGAAGTCTTGAAAGAAATTTTAGGGCAAAGCTTGATTGAGCCAGATGAAGACTTGGCCGATGATTTGGATGAGGACGATGACGATGAGGATTTTGATGAAGACTTTGACGACGATGACGACCAACCCCTGCTGGGTGGCCGCCTAAAAGAAGGATTCACCGTTCAGATTTTGCCTCTGGCGGAAGCTCCCATCCCACGGACCTGCTACCTTGTCGTCGATCGCGCCGCCGAATTGATTGCGCCTCCCTTAAAGGATTTTGGTGATTTGGGGCAAATTCCCGCCGAAGAAGTGCAGGCCAAAACGTTGCCAATCTTTGATAATCACCGGATTGCCAAACGCTACTCTAACCCCCGCACTCAACGAGTGATTAAACTCCCAGATGGGCGAGTGCTTTCTAAAACGTCTTCTCATCTGCGTGCCAAGGGGATTACTCGCTTGCTAATTGATGGCCGCGTTTACGCCTTAACTTAAAATCCGCCTGATTAAAACCCATCTGTTCCATTAATCGTCATCACTTTGGACTGCAATGGGACCAAAGACAATCGGCGCGATCGCAGCACCTATAGCACCAATCCCAGCGCTAAAAGCCAACATCACCCCAAACGGTACCTCGATCGACTGAAAAGTCAGAATTTTGAAGGACACTGGGGTAAAATTTTGGACTGCAAGAATGGCTGCTGCCCCCATCCATCCGGCCAAAATCAAAGCGGTTAACGTGGTCGCTAGGGTCTTCATGGGTTGCATCGGAACGTTCTGACTTCAGCCTAGCGTGTTTTCTCAGTAAAAAACCCGCGATCAGAGTGCGGGTTGGGTGTACCTATGAGTGCTTCTCCTTTAACAACATCTCCAGAGGACAAGAATCCGCAAATTGCTCAAAAAAGATTGGGAATGAATTCTAATCCCGCCTGGAGGGTTAATTGGCCCACTTGCCAGTCGTGCGCTGGAGTAAGCCATTCCACCATGACCCCCTGACTCAGGCAGGCCAGTTCAGGTGCCGCCGCCAGATTGTGCTGAAGTTGCGCCTGAAGCTGTTCGATGGGAACCAGTTCTGTGGAGGTGGGGGGGTGCAGTTGGGCGATCGCGCCCGCTTCCAGGTGCCACCCCTCCGCCGTCAGGAACCGTCCAGTTGCCAGATCAATGAACCAGTGTTCTGCTTGTGCCCGTTCCAGATGGGTTTGCAGGTTTAGCCCCATTACCAGGCGTAAGGTTCCAGATTGCCAGTTCGTTTGAGGTTGATAAACAATCGCTGGCACTCCCCCCAGCCATTCCGTCGCCGTGAAGGAACTACGGGTTAGATGCCACAACAATTTAGGCAACAACTCGTCTAGCAGTAACTCTGGTTGCAGCAGACAAAAGTGTGTGGTGGCGATCGCGGTGGTCAGGTCAGCCAACCTGGCCGCCTCCTGCACCAGGGGCAACAGAACATCTTGTTGCCCAGGTTGCTGGCCCTGAGCCTGAAGCCGATTAACGGAGACGATCAGTTCTAGCTGCATGGCATAGCCGATAAATTTTTCTAGAGTGGCTGGTTCCGCCAGACGAATCATCGTGGTCGCGATCGCGGGGGGGAATGGCATTTCTACCACGGTAATGGGCGTGGTGGGTTGCACCAACAAGCGATCGCCCATCTCAAGCCGGGTCGATGGGGTCGGTTCTAGTTCTTCCAGTAGCTCAGCATCAATGGGGTTGAGATGAGCCTGTTGAGTGGCACCCTGCGGTTGCGGCAGGAAGTCAAAAGTCAGCCGCAACCGCAGGGTGCCACCTTGCCAAACATCGTTAGGCAGCAAGAGATCAACGGGCACTCCTGTCAACCAGGCGTGGAGGGCCGGTTGAACGCTTTCCAGGCGATCGGTCGTCTCCTGGAGTTGCTGGGTCAACCACTCTGGCGATCGCTCTAACAGCAACCCCTCCTCCAAGGTGGGGGGGTACTCAACCCCAGCGAAATGATCCGCCTCCAGTTGAATTCGGCAGTGTGGCTCCAGGTCGGGTTGGGGCGATCGCCCCAGCGCTAAATCCAATTCCACCCTGGACCCAGCCGTTTCAAGCTGCAAAATGACGGCCAGCCTGAGAATGCCAGATTGCCACTCTGTCGGGGGAAAGCACACCTTAGCTGGAACCCCTTCCACAAATTGCAGCGTCGGGTAAGAACTGCGGGCCACCGCCCAGAGCAATTTGGGACTTAAAGCGTCGAGTAGTGTCCAACTGGGGATAGCAGCCGCATGGGATGGAGGGGAGGCAGAAGCTTGTTGCAGGGCTTCTAGCAGTTCGTAAGCTTCATCGCTGACATAGGGGTGCAGGGTGGCGGGAGTTAGCGATGGTGGCGATGACCCCTCCTGAGCGGACGATCGCAGACTGCTAATGACATCAACCAACTGCTGCATGGCGTTCAGAGCATTAGCCGGGGGTGAAGTCATCTGGGTGAGGGCAGTGAGTTGGGCGCGATCGCGAAATTGCACCACTGTTTTGCCCAGGGTTGCCATATCCCAGGTTGCGGCTGTGAACGGCTCAGGTAAGGAGGGTTGGGGTTCTAACATCGAGGGGTGCGGTGAACCGGCCATAAAAAACTCCAACAATGGTTACAGTAACGCTGTCAAAGGTTTCGCTCGATGGGCATCGGCTTGATCAGAATGCGCCTGAGACGCTGCAAAGGCATGATCGCTGATCCCAGGCGCATTACTCTCAGAATTCCCACTTTTTTCTGCTTCCAGGAGATGGCCGCGATCGCAATTGTAGAGATTTGTTTTCGCTCCAGCGCCCCCAAGATGCTCTCAAGCAACCTAAAATCAAGTCTGTGGCGCTTCTTCTTCAGGTCAGTCATGGTCTCACTTCTATTTGCAGCGTTTCAATTTACCTCGCCCGGTCCCGAAGTCCCCTTGCTCAATTGGGGCTTTCTATCGGTGCGCTGGTATGGGTTGTTAATTGCGTCTGCGGTATTGCTTGGCGTAACCCTGTCCCAATGGTTGGCCCGCCGTCGTCATGTCAATCCTGACCTGGTGAGTGATTTGGCAATCTGGCTGGTGATTGGGGCCATCCCCTGTGCGCGGCTTTACTATGTTTTATTTGAATGGCAGGAATATGCCCAACGTCCAGGGGATATTTTGGCGATTTGGAAGGGGGGAATTGCTATTCATGGAGCCATGATCGGTGGTTTGCTGGCGGCATTAATTTTCTGCCGTTTACAAAAAGTGCAGTTTTGGCAAATGGCTGATCTGGTGGCACCGTCTCTCGCTTTAGGGCAAGCGATCGGGCGCTGGGGCAATTTCTTTAACTCGGAAGCGTTTGGTCGTCCTACGGATTTGCCCTGGAAACTTTATATCCCACCTCAGAATCGTCCGGTTGAATATGCCAGTGCTGAGTATTTTCATCCCACCTTTTTATATGAGTCGCTTTGGAATGTGATGGTGTTTAGTTTGTTAATGGTTCTATTCTTTCGCGACTTGAAGGGAAACCCAAAGCTGAAAACAGGGACGTTGTTTTTGGTCTATCTAGTTGCCTACGGCTGTGGGCGATTTTGGATCGAAGGCTTACGCACCGACAGTTTGATGCTCGGTCCTCTTAGAATTGCTCAAGTCGTGAGCCTGGTTTCTATTGCGATCGGGGTTTTAGGGCTGATTTACCTTTACTGGTTGGGGCGATCGCTCCCCGATGTGGTCGCTGCTGATCCAACTCCCGCATCTCCCAATCGTCCCTCCTGAGCTAAATTAGAAAACCCCAGAGGGTTAACTCCGGGGCTAAATCAGGGTGCATCTACCACTCCATTCTTCTAGCGTTGCGTGTCTCCTCCGGAAAAAGTGGGAAGACTTTTCTGCTCCGCTCCCGCTTCTGCTCGTGCCCTACTGCCTCACCCTCCACCCTCGCCCCTTCTCTGCTCCAACCTTTTTCCTTCCTAGACTCTTTTTTCTCCCTACTCTTTTCCCTCCCTACTCTTTTTTCTCCCTATTCTTTTCCCTCCATGACTCACTCTCCCCTCCCTGCTGCGGTTTACATCGTTGGTGCTGGCCCCGGTGACCCGGAATTATTAACCGTGAAAGCCCAACGGTTGCTGGCCCAGGCGGATGTAATTTTATTTGCCGATTCTCTGGTGCCGAAACAGGTGTTGGAGGGGGTGCGATCGAATGCGGAGCTAATTCGCACCGCCCACAAAACCTTGGAAGACATTTTGCCCGTGATGATTGAACGAGTACGCGCCGGGAAATCGGTTGTCCGGTTGCATTCTGGTGATCCCTGTTTATATGGTGCAGTCCAGGAGCAGATGTATGCCTTGCTCGATGCCAACATTCCCTTCGAGGTGGTGCCAGGAATCAGCGCATTTCAGGCGGCAGCGGCCCGACTGCGGGTCGAGCTAACCCTGCCAGGGCTGGTGCAATCGATTATTCTGACCCGTGTCAGTGGCCGAACACAGGTGCCAGAAGCGGAAGAGTTGGCGACTTTAGCGGCCCATCAAGCCAGTTTATGTTTATACTTAAGCGCTCGACATGTGGCGGAGTCGCAACGGGAATTAATGCAACACTACCCGCCGACAACGCCTGTAGCAGTGTGTTTTCGGTTGGGTTGGCCGGATGAAAAAATTTGGCTGGTGCCCCTGGAGCAAATGGCTTTGATTACAGAGCGAGAAAATTTAATTCGCACGACGCTTTATGTGGTGAGTCCGGCTTTGGCCGCAGCAACAGTGCCGCCAGAGATCGCCCGTTCGAGTCAAATATTGGCTTTGGCGCAAACGCGATCGCGCCTCTACAATCCTGACCATACTCATTTGTTTCGTCCTGCGCCTTAATTCCTGACCTGCTCCCTGCTGAATCTGGCTCCTTAATTAATGGCTCTTTAGGCTCCTTAATAGTGTGTTGTAGCTTATGCACGTCTATGCGCTGTTGCACAGTTCAATGACTACCCTGACCTTACCGGCAGGAGTCGCTGCGCCGCTACACAGGATTGTGCATGAGCAAATTGCCGCCGTTGTAGAACCGGATCTACGGCTTGATGAATTGCAACAGGATGATGCCATTCTGCTACAAGCAGTGCTCGCGCACGATCGCGTGATTCGGGAATTATTTTTGCAAACAACGGTGTTGCCACTGCGATTCACCAGTTTTCCAACATTGCCCGACCTCATGGCCGACTTGCAGACGAATCAGCAAGCTTACCTGGCCACCCTGACCCGCCTGACTGGCCAAGTAGAACTAACCCTGAAATTTGAGCCAGTGACCATCGAGGAACAACCCATCGGGGCTGACCTGAAAGGCAAAGACTATTTTTTAGCCAAAAAGCAGCAATATCAAACACAGCAACAACAGCGAGAATTGCAGGACGAAGAATTGACAAGAATAGTGCAGGCGATCGCTCATCTGTATCCCATCTCAGTTCAGCCAGATTCTCGGCATGTACACGTTTTGGTGAGTCAGAACAAACTGGCAGTACTACACGAACAGCTCACCAAGCTGAAGCAAACCAGCACATTGTGGCGTTGTTCTATCGGAGAACCACTCCCTCCGTTTCATTTTGTTTAAGCCCGCCTCGCTGAATGCAATGCTGCGAGGCGGGCACATATTCAGTTCAATGCAATCCAAGCCGATGAATCAAATCAAGTTACGACTGGCATCCTCAAAGAATGCTTGACCTGTTTGCACAGACGCAACTCAGTCCCCTGACGATTCCACTGAACTTTGTCAAAAACCTGATGCAGAATGTAAAGACCGCGACCACATTCCTTCTCAAAGCAAGAAATCGTATCTTCCAGATTAGAGAGACAATCATTGGCAGGCTTGAAACCACCTCCCTGATCGGAAATGACCCACCAATACTGATCTGCAACCACGGAAAACCGAACTAAGACCGTTTTGCTTGGATCAAGCTTATTCCCATGCTTGGCCGCATTGACCAAAGCTTCCTGCAACCCCAAGCGAACTTCCTGCTTCCACTGGGGTGGAATCTCCGACAGGAGCAAGTCCAAAATCGGAACCAGGTAGAGTGTAGAGGCAAAGCTCACAGTATTCCAATTACGCTTAGCCGGACGGGACGAGACAGCTATCACTCAGTAAAACCCCGTAGCTTACAAGTGGACTATGAAACGTTTAATAAACCGCTTAACCGTTGCAATTGGTTAGAAGAATCGTTCAAGAAAACTCGGTAGGAGTCGGATAAAAGCGTTTAATATGTCTGATGATTCAAGATGTAAACGAAAGAATAAAAACCATGTATCTTAAGGCAGAGACAAATTCCAGAAACCTGTAATCTGTCTTTACTTAAAATATAACAAAGGATTTGTTTGAAAGACACCCCTGATACGAATTTTCAATGATCTGGGGTGCCTCTCATGCCGTAACGTAATCAGTGCTTGCTCGCCCTTGACTTAGAAGCATTGTTCCAGTGTGCGAAAGTCTTTTTCCACTTCGGCCCAGAGGGAGCGATTATGGGGATCGGTGCGAAGAGCCTTTTGCAAATAAAGCCGAGCTTTATCGAATTGCCGTTCCCGAATCAGGTACCTGGCCCAACGCTGATAGACAATCGCCTGCCATTGAGTGACTTCCAGATCTTGCGGTAATCGACGGGCTAACCCTTCAATTAACGCGATCGCACGGGGAAAACGTTGACTTTTCAATAGCTGTTGCAGTTGTTCGTAGGAATTAACCTTTAACTGGCTCTCCAACGGAGACAGGCGAGGATCAAGTTGGATCTGTACCCGCCGAGATGGAGCTTCAGTTACCGCGCGGGCCGGGGGGTGCGATCGCTGAACGGGCGGATTCGTGTATCCCGGATGGTGCCCCGTAGCAGAATCCGTCAGCGCATTCAACAAAAATTTGTACGCCGCCGTAATTTCAATAAACTTGTCCTTTGCCCGTTGATCTCCAGCACTCACGTCTGGATGATACCGTCGCGCCAATTGACGGTAGGAGGCTTTGATGTCGTTGAAGGATGCCTCAGCGGATAACCCTAAAACTTGATAGCAATCAACCAGGTTCATGAAAAGCGATGGACAGAAGTATAAGAATTCTGCCATCGCTGGGGTAATTTGGTAAATTATTCCAGGATTACTGCTGATTCACTGTTTCGATCACCTGATCAATCAAGCCATAGTCCTTCGCTTCCTGGGCTGACATAAAGTAATCGCGATCGGTATCCCGCTCAATCTTCTCCAGCGGATGCCCCGTTCGGTCTGCCAGCAACACATTCAACTGACTCCGAATCCGCAAAATCTCTTTGGCTTCAATTTCAATGTCCGTTGCCTGACCCCGGCTTCCCCCCAACGGTTGGTGAATCATAATCCGGGCATGGGGCAGGGCTAAACGCTTACCTTTGCTACCCGCCGCCAGCAGAAACGCCCCCATTGAGGCCGCTAACCCAACACAAATCGTCACCACTTCTGACTTAATGTGTTGCATCGTGTCAAAAATCGCCATGCCTGCGGTCACAGAGCCACCGGGCGAATTGATGTAAAGATAAATGGGCTTGGTTTGATCGTCTGAATCCAGATAAAGCAGGTAGGCCACGATCGCATTGGCAATGCCATCATCCACTTCTTCCGATAAAAAAATGATGCGTTCCCGGAACAACCGCTCATAAATGTTGATCCACTGCTCGTACCCGCTACCTGGCAAACGATAGGGTACGCTGGGAATTCCAATAGGCATAACAATCTCCTTGAGACAATAGAGGGAGGAATCGGGCTAAAGGGGCAAGAAAGCCAGGGAGCCGAGGGGGAGTAACCCAAAAGCGTGACGGCGTGACCTAACGCATCACCGTCGCTGTGGGCAAGCCCATGTTCTTGGGACTTTCCAGCACCTTGTCAATCAACCCATATTCCTGAGCTTGTTGCGGTGTCATGTAAAAGATTCGGTCCATGTCCTTAGAAAGCTTTTCCACAGACTGCCCTGTATTTTTGGCCAAAATTTCCAGAATCAAGGCCCGTTTGGCGATCACTTCCCCAGCATTCACTTGAATATCACTGGCTTGGCCACGAGTTCCCGACAGGGTGTGATTGAGGGCAATCATTGAGTTGGGGAGGCTACCGCGTTTGCCTTTCGTGCCGGAGGAAAGCAACACTGCTGACATGCCGATCGCTTGCCCCAGGCAAATTGTGACAATCTCAGACTTCACATGTTGGATCGTGTCATAAATTGCCAGACCTGCGGCAACGGACATTAACCCTGAACTTTCATCCGTCATGCCTGCTGCGACCGGATCACCGTAAGAGTTGATGTAGATATAAATGGGTTTGGTCTGGTCTTCCGAATCCAGATAAAGCAGAGAGGAAACCAGAGAATTGGCTAAACCAGCGGTCACTGGTTGGTTGAGAAAAATGATGCGTTCTTGACTCAGGCGCGTGTAAATGTTGACCCACTGCCAGTTAGGACTGCCAGGGATGTTGTACGGAACACGCATGATTTCATCCATAGGGGCAGACCTTGCTTGTTATGTCAATGCGGGAATTTGTTTGGGTAGCTCTTTGGCGCTTTCCAGGACTCGGTCAATCACGCCGTACTCCTTTGCCTGTTGAGGAGTCATGTACAACATGCGATCGGTATCCTTAGCAATTTTTTCCGGTAGTTGTCCGGTATTCCGCGAAAGAATATCCAGAGTTGCCTGTTTGTTGGCCAGCACTTCCTTTGCCCGGATCTGGATATCCGTCGCCTGACTGCGACCCATGCCCATCCGGGGTTGGTTCAGCACGATGGTGGCGTGGGGCAGACTGGCGCGGTACCCCTTCGTGCCGGATGACAAGATCATTGCTGCCGTTCCCATCGCTTGACCAATGCAAATCGTATGCACGGGCGGCTTGATATAGTTAATCGTGTCGCAGATGGCAAAGGCTTCTGTTTCCTGCCCGATCGCGTCGCCGGTATACCAGGAAGTCCCTGTAGAGTTGATGTAGAAGAAAATGGGTTTTTCGGGATCGTTAAACTGTAAATACAGGAGTTGCGCGATGATCAACTTGGTGACATCCACGCCCAGTTGCCGCTTAAAGTCATCCGACGAGACAAGGGGCAACCCCAGGTAAATAATCCGCTCCTTCAACAACAGGGATGGCAAGTCTGGGGGCGGAGTTCTGTAATATGCGTCTCCGTAGTAGGGAGATTGAGCAGCCTGGATCGGTGACATAGGTTATTCGTGTTGATTAGAACAAAAGCGCTGTTTACTCATACTAACGTGACAAGGGAAGTTGGGAGTGAGGCGGCGCTGGTAGGGATCACCGCTATGTTAGGAGTAGGATTGTATCGGGGTGGAGTATCGAAGCAAGATTAGGCGAAGCATGGAGCTGAGATTTAGGATGGTGAAAGATTGCGGCAAAGCACAGGGCTGTGAATACTTAGCTCCAAACGTGACGTTTTTAGCCCTCTGCTGCGCCCTCTGCGATGGTGCTCTAACAATTCTTGCAGCGATTTGAATCCAGGATAGGCATGTTATGAGAGTTGGATTGCAGTTTGCGTTGAGTGATACCAGTGTGGATGTGGCTCAAGCGACGAGTCAGCGGCAGTTGTCGGTGGCCATTTCCGCGATCGCCGATGATACTCGGTCTGCTGCTCCCCTCAACCTGAGCCTGATCCTGGATCATAGTGGCTCCATGAGTGGGAGACCAATGGAAACGGTGCGGGATGCAGCCCAGCGCATTGTGGATCGCTTATCGTTGGGCGATCGCATTTCGATTATTGGGTTTGATCACAAAGCGAAGGTGCTGGTGCCTAATCAAGAACTCGACAGTCCTGCCAGTGTCAAGCTACAAATTAATCAACTCAAAGCCAGCGGCGGGACGGCGATCGACGAAGGGATTCGCCTGGGCATTGAGGAACTGGCTAAGGCCAAACAGGGCAGCGTTTCCCAGGCATTTTTACTGACGGATGGCGAAAACGAGCATGGCGATAACGATCGCTGTTTGAAACTGGCCAAACTCGCTGCCGACTATAACCTCACCATCAACACGCTCGGCTTTGGCGACTCCTGGAATCAGGACATTTTAGAAAGTATTGCCGATGCTGGAGGCGGGACTCTTTCCTACATCCAGCAACCAGAGGAAGCCGTAGCCGAATTTGGGCGATTGTTCAGTCGGCTGCAATCGGTGGGTTTAACAAACGGCTATTTATTGATCACGTTGTCGCCAGGAGTGCGTCTGGCTGAAATGAAGCCGATCGCGCAGGTTTCTCCCGACACCATTGAACTCCCCGTGATGCAGGAGGGCAACCAGTTAATCGTGCGTCTGGGAGATTTAATGGTGGATTCACCCCGGATTGTGTTAATTAATCTTTACTTGAGCCAGATGGATGTGGGGCAACACGCGATCGCCCAACTCCAGGTCCGGTACGACGATCCCACCACCCAGACCGAGCGATTACTATCAGATCCCTTCCTGGTGTCCGCCGATTACCTGCAACATCATCAGCCCAATCCCGATCCTCAGGTACAGCAACACGTTCTGGCTCTAGCCAAATATCGTCAAACCCAAATCGCCGAAAGCAAGCTGAAACAGGGCGACCTGGGTGGAGCCGTGACCATGCTGCAAACTGCCGCCAAAACGGCGCTCCAGATGGGAGATGAGGCCGCCGCAACCGTCCTCCAAACCACGGCCACCCGATTGCAATCGGGCGAGCAATTGACTGAGCACGATCGCAAAAAGACCCGCATGGTCTCCAAAACTACGCTTCAGTAGGTTTGCAAATAATTCTCTGAGGGTGGCTTGACCCATGCGACGAGACAAAATTACCCAGGACTGGCAGGCGTTATACTGATTGGAATTGAAAAGGTGACAGATGCGTTGCACTCGATCCCCCTCTGTCCCCCTTGTCAAGAGGGATGCCGCAGGCAGGGGCGTAGAATGGAGAGATGGCACTTCAGCGACCAAACTGGGATAGTTCATGACTCAAGAGCTTGTAGATTCCACGAGTATTCCTGCGCCCGACATTTCGCATTTGGTGATTGAGGATGATACCCCCGTGGATAATTTTCAATCCGCGCAACAGCAACGCTTACTGGTTGAGCCGCTTTATAGCAGTCAAGCGCTACCGTTACCCTTCATTGCAGAAGCGAATGTCGGCCTGTTTTACAAACTCAAGGGCGATCCGGTGGTACCTGATGTGTTTGTGAGTCTGGGCGTGCAACGGGCAGAGGACTTTGCCGAACGGCGCGATCGCTCCTACTTTGTATGGGAGTTTGGCAAAGTTCCAGAAGTGTGCGTCGAAATTGTTTCTAATCAGGAAGGGAATGAACTGATCCTGACGCGAAAAGCCCAACAAAACGGGAAAACGCAATCCAAAAAGGACATTTACGCTCAGATTGGGGTGCCGTATTACGTCGTTTTTGATCCCCTGCAACAACTCCAGGGCGATCGCGAAATGAATGGGGCCTTGCTGCGCGTCTGGTCAATTTCTCCTCTGGGTTACACCGAACTAACGGCCACATCTGGAATTACTCAGGTAGGGCAAACCGTTTGGCTGGAGCGAGTCGGGGTCGGACTGACCGTGTGGGAAGGCGAATTTGAAGAAGCAGTACCTCGAATGTGGCTGCGCTGGTGCGATCGCGCTGGGCAGGTCATCCCCACGGGTGCCGAACGAGCAGCCCTAGCCGAAATGAATGCTCAACAAGCAGAGGCCAAAGCTCAACAAGCAGAAGCCAAAGCTCAACGACTCGCTGAACGTTTGCGCCAATTGGGCATCAATCCTGACGAGGTTTGATAAAAAAGGCGAAGACAGATCCTACGCCTTTCTCGCTTTCCAGGTGCCGCCGTAGATGTAGAACGGATTATCCTGACTGACGATCGCCCAACAATCAGGACAAACGAAACGCCACGTTCCAGAATCATCGTGCTGCACGCGATACATCACGGGTGATCCCGCCGCACAGCGATCGCAGATCTTCTCTCGAATTCGCTTTCTCATGCTGCTCTTTCGCTTCTGGCTTCCAACGCTAAGAAGCCACCGTTAACGCCTTCGGGCGGGCAAAAATCATGCGTCCGGCAGACGTTTGCAGGGCACTGGTGACAATCACCTGAATTTCGCCACCCAGGTAACTCCGGCCCTCCTCCACCACGACCATCGTGCCGTCCTCCAGATAGCCCACCCCTTGAGTCGGTTCCTTGCCTTCCTTCAAAATCTTCAAATCAATGCTGTCTCCAGGCAGGTAAGTAGGCCGAACCGCTTGCGCCAGATCATTAATGTTCAGCACTGGCACCTGTTGCACACTGGCCACTTTGCTCAGGTTGTAATCGGTGGTGAGCAGGGTGCCGTTAATCTCCTGCGCCAGTTTGACGAGTTTGGCATCGACGGTAGGGATGTCTTCATAATCGGCGGAGTTGATCACGATGCGATCGGGATAAGCGTCCCTCATTCGATTCAGGATGTCTAACCCGCGTCGCCCCCGCACTCGTTTTTGATCATTGGCGGCATCGGCGATCGTTTGAAGTTCTTGCAAGATAAATTGCGGAACTAGAATTTGACCTTCCAAAAAACCAGTTGCCAGTAACTCTTCTAGTCGTCCGTCAATGATGCAACTGGTGTCTAAAAGTTTGGGCGGGGTGGGCTTGAGCGTTCCTTCGGAAACAAGGAGGGTATCAAAGGAATTGGGATTAATTAACCGGAGCAATGCCCGCCCGTGGGTATCAGCCAGGGAAATACCGGAAAAGGCAAACAGCACACTTCCCACCAGCGCAATCAACGGTTTGATAAAGGAGAATTCGGCTGGAATCGGCAGCAAAAAGGTGGGAGCTAACAACAGATTGGCAACCAGCAAGCCGATAACCAAACCGATCGCGCGGCTCAGGAGAATATCGGCGGGCATCGTTCGCACTCGCTTCTCCAGGCGACGGTACGCCTGCTGAACCGACAAGCCCATCGCTAAACCAATCAATGCGCCAAAGCCTGCAACCACAACGCTCAGGGCCGTTTCATTGGTAACTTGCGACAGAACAGTGCTGGGCAAGTCCTCGACGCTGTTAAAGCCAATCCCCGCTCCAGCCAGGATGAATGAGATAATAATGATGGCATCAAGCATAATCTGATGACGTGGAGAGATGGATACTCAAATCCTTATGGAGTCGAGGTTCTGTCAATCTGAATGGGTGCCAGTCGAAGAACAAGACGGTATTCAAAATCACAGAAATAAGCACTGGGACTGGCTTGCGTCAGGCTGACATGGATTCATTATACTCTTCGCGTTCTTTCCCGTAGGGAATCCGTACGCTGGAGGCACGATGAAGACAGCTTGTGGCCTGCTAGTGTCCTCGCTTCCGGCCTCCCGATCTCCTGGCTCCTATTTTCCCAATGATGTCTCCCCGTTCGGCCTACATTCACATTCCCTTTTGCCGCAGACGTTGTTATTACTGCGACTTTCCGATCGCGGTGGTCGGCGACAAACCCCCCACGGGTCACGGCGATCGAATTAATGGGAGTAATTCAGGCACCATTTCGCACTATGTTGACGTTTTGTGTCAAGAAATTCGTCAGTCTGCGGAGTGGGGAGAGCCGCTGGCAACTGTTTTCTTTGGCGGGGGCACGCCATCGCTGTTATCCGTGCAGCAGTTGGGCCGCATTTTAGCGGAATTGGCCCAGCGGTTTGGCCTTGCTGCAAATGCCGAAATTTCGATGGAGATCGATCCGGCAACATTTGATCTGGAGCAGCTTAAAGGCTATCAGGCGGCGGGCGTGAACCGAGTGAGTCTGGGGGTGCAGGCGTTTCAGCCGGAACTCTTGCAAGGGGCGGGGCGATCGCACACCGTCGCAGATATTCTCAGCGCCATTGACCTGATCCACCAGGCCAACTTTACGAACATCAGCCTCGATCTGATTTCTGGTCTCCCTCAGCAAACCCTGGAGCAGTGGGAAGACTCGTTGCAACAGGCGATCGCGCTTGCCCCGACCCATCTCTCTTGTTATGACCTGATCGTAGAAGCAGGCACACCCTTCAGCCGCCAGTATCAGCCAGGAATGAAACCCTTGCCGTCGGATGAGTTGGCTGCCGAGATGTATCGCACCGCCCAACGTTTATTAACCGCCAATGGCTTTGAGCATTACGAAATTTCTAATTATGCCAAACCAGGCTATCAATGCCGTCACAATCGGGTGTATTGGAAAAATCAACCCTTCTATGGCTTCGGCATGGGGGCGACGAGCTATCTACATGGGGAGCGCCTTGCCCGTCCTCGTAAAACCTGGGAGTACTACGAGTGGGTGGCCGAGAGGGGCCGAGAGCGGGAAGGGGAAAGGGGGAGAGGGGATGGCCCGCAATCCTCAGTCCTCAGTCCTCAGTTTTTAGTCTCAACCCCCAACGCACCGCCCGATTGGCTAGACACGCTCATGCTGGGTCTGCGACTGGCCGAGGGGCTAGATCTGGCGGAGTTGAGGCAGACGTTTGGGGCAACGGCGATCGCGCGGTTATGGAACTGCCTGCAACCTTTTGTAGAAGCGGGGCTGGTCAGTCTTGCTCCTGTTTCTGACTCTGAGCCAGTGCCCCACGCCGGAACGCTCTGTCTCACTGATCCTGAAGGTTTTCTGCTGTCGAATGTTGTCCTCACTCGCATCTTTGAGGCATTTGATTAACCGCTGCTCTGTTCACGGGCATTTCCTTGGCTCCGGTCTTTTCCCCTATCTCCCGACTGCTGTCTTTCCAAAAAAGTTGTGCCATTTTCAGAAATGGGCGTATATTGAGGGGCATTTCACAGTCATTCGTGGTGTGAACCGTGACGATTCCTACTTTTCCCGAATGTAATCACTCCCTGGTCAAGTCGTTGTCGCATTACAGCGATCAGGAGTTGCTAACTCTGTTCCAGCGTCATCCAGACGCAGGCCAATACTTTGCGGCCATCTTTTGTCGCTACAGTCCGATGGTCTACACGCTGATCCGTCATTCTGCGCGATCGCCCGTTCAGGCAGATTATTTGTTTGCCCAAACCTGGCGACACATTTTTTATGAACTGGGTGGGCTGGATTTGCGATCGCCCGATGGAGCCGCAGGTTTTACCCTGCAAAGCTGGTTGCTGAATGTAACTGCAATCTGCATCAATCAGGCCGAGTTACCCCCAGTTGAAGCGATCCACTACAACTTGCAGGCCGCTCCACCGCCACTCTGGTGCTATATGGAACGGGCACTGGACCAACTGCCTCCTGTGTTGCGTTTGATCGTGTTGATGGCGCAAACCTTCGGCTGGAGCGAAACCCGGATTTCGGCCTATTTGCAGGCAGAAGGGGATGCCATGTCACCCGCCGAGGTGCGCGTGCGTCTCCAGGAGGGATACCAACTGCTGGAGGAAAATTTGCCGGAGGATGTCCGGGCGATTTACCTGGTGGGAAATACCTGGGCACAGGCTGACCCGCTGGCGGCGAAGTGAGGGGGATTGAGTAAACTCAATTGCTTGTGAGTTGGGGATCTTTGGGTTTGGATGAATTGAGTTTGGATGAATTGGGTTTGGATGAGTAAGATACCCAGCTTGCAGGCTGATGAATCCAATTGAATTCATCAGCCTGTGTCAATATAGCCCTTTTCAAGGGTGTGAAGTACTTCAACCAGGTACAAACCGCTATAAAGGGGTGATGGGTGGAGGTGAATTGCTATTGCTATTCCAGCGGTTCAATCAGAGCTTGTAACCCCTGAATGTTGAGGGATGCCACCAGTTGATCGGCTTTTGAGCGATCGCCAAATGCCCCGGCTTGCATGACCCGTTGGCCTCGCACAATCACCGGAAAGGCATCTGGCACAATGGAACGAATCTGTTCCTGTTGCACATTATTCGTGGCCACTACCACCACCCGATATTTCACCACTACTGAACCAGCAGTTTCCGGCGTAATGGGAATGCCTGGAATTGCTTGTCGATTGCTACGCGCCGTGAAGACGCTGGGCATCCCACTGACATTGCCAATGGGAGCATCGGGGCCAGGTACGGGGAGTAGGGCGTTGGTTGTGCGGTTGCTGGGCTGCTGGGCCAAAGGGGGGCTGGCGAGGGGGGAGCGAGGGGGTTTGGGGGCACGAATAGGGATGACGCGATCGCTGTCTGGTGGCGGCACAGGAATCGGAATAGACCGAGCAGGTGCCACCGTCGTCGCGTTGGTGGGAATGACGGGAAGGGGGACGGGTAGAGCCGCTGGTGGCACAAATCGTTGCGGTGGAGCCTGCATGGTACGGGGCACCGGAAATGGCGTGCCAAGGGTCGGTAAGGGGGGTGCTACGGGGGCAAGAGGCCGCTGGGCCGCTGGACGAGGAGCGACTTTGGGCGGTGCAGGAATCTCTTCCGCCATCGGGGCGATCGGTAGAGGGGGCGGGAAGGCTGGCGTGCTGGCTGCCGCTCCCTCAGGCTGTCGCGGCAGCGGCAATTGTGTCGGGGCAGGCTCCATTCGCTGAATCTGCATGGGGCGAGGATTCACAGCCGCAGAATTGGGGTTGGTGAGCGCCGCTGGCACTGGAAACGCCGTAGAGGTAATGCCGGACGCGGGTTTTGATGGGAGGTTGGGTTGGGGATTCGCTGATTGGCTGGGTGTAAGTATGGGTCTTATAGGGGCGGGGAGAGGCGGACTGGATGCCGGGATCGGCCCGCGATCGCCCAAGGATACCCCTGGTGCAGACGGCACAGCCGGAGTCGTCACCACTGGAACCACGACAGAACCGAGGGACGGGCGGGCAGGTGCGGCATCCGGCGACTGATTGACTCCCCCTGGAGAAACCGTTGGGGTGGTTGCGTTGGTCCGTGTTGGCTTCAGCACAGGAGCCTCGGCGGTTGGTTCTTCGGGGACGGGTGGCACAGAGGGTTCTGTTGGTTGGGCCGGGGCTGGTGTCGGTTGCGCTCGCAGCGCCACGTCTTGTTTGCCGTTATTCCGAAAGAAATTGGTATCGGCATCGGCTCCAGTTCCCAAATCTGGCCGAGCCTGCGCGATCGCCTCCAGGCCAAACTGCTCATTGCCTTCCACAGAGTTCACTCGCAATTTGGGTTGGGCCTGCCCCTCCAGGCGAATCCCAGTTTGATTTTGAGTAATGCGATTCCCAACAATTAAGGGTGCGGCGGTATCACCGACCCAAATCCCCGTTTTGCTTTGCTCAATGATATTGTCTTGCACTGTTGGGCGGGCATTTCCTTGAATGCGAAGACCATTCTCCCCATTTTGAGCAAAGAAATTATTGCGAATGATCGAGCCACTACTCCCCACCACCAGAATGCCGCCCCCTCGATTGTTGACGAAGGTGTTATTGGCGATCGTGGGCTGGCTGGCTTCGATTTGCAAAGCATAGCCCTCTGGGTTGGGATTGGTCAGGGTGACTCCTACCAAACTGGACTGGTTTGCCCCGCCCAAAATGGTGATGTTTTGGCGCGATGAGTTGGGGCTGGCAAACGTCCCCCCGCCTTGAATTACAATGTCTTGTCCACGGGTGTCTGCGTTGCCCTGAAGCGTGACGCGGGGTTGGAGAGCCAGCGGAAAAACTTCCCCTGTTTGGTTACTGTATACACCAGGGGCCAGTTGAATCGTCGTGTTGGGGACGGCGACATCCAGGGCACGGGTGATGGTTTTGAACGGGGCGCGATCGCTGCCGTCTGCTGTGGTGTCATTCCCCTTGACCGGATCGACGTGCAGGGTCGTGGTGGCTTGAGGCGATGGAGCCGGAGCCAGTTGGGCAGATGGGGCCGTTGATTGGGCGATCGCGGCTTCTTGTTGCCCTGTCACCATCAGGCTGGCCAGGGGCACTATCAAGCCGACCGATATCGCCACAGAAAAATATCCATAGCGAGTTGGGTAAACTGCTGCTGGCGTGGGTAAAAGGTGATGTGTCGTCATACAACTCAGCGCCCCGTTGCTAACACGTCTAGGGTTGAATTAACCAACCTAAAAACAGTGTTGGTAAAACTCAAAAGCGGTAACGGCGAAACATTCGGGATCACAATTGTGGAATTCCAGCTTTTGCCGAATGCTTCGCCTCACATGATGGAACTAAACGAAACTGTTGTACTCCATTTATGGCGAGATGACGCATTAATTTCAGGGCGCCATTCTCTCGGTATGCTGAGAGAGAACTGTTGAGTGATTAGCACAATTGAGTGAATGGCACAATGCAAAGCCAAAGTCGATTTGTTCAACCAGCGCTCTACCGCATTTTGGATGCCAACCTGGATCGATCGCGGGAAGGATTACGCATCATCGAGGAATGGTGCCGCTTTGGGCTGGATCATGCCGGGTTGACAGAGGAGTGTAAAGCGCTGCGGCAGGAATTAGCGGTCTGGCATACGCCCGAACTGCGGGCCGAGCGAGACACACCAGGCGATGCTGGAACGGAACTGACCCATCCCAACGAGGCACAGCGAGCCGATGTTCAGCAAGTGCTACAAGCCAATTTGTGTCGGGTTCAGGAAGCTTTGCGCGTGCTGGAGGAATACGGCAAGGTGTATCGGCCTGAAATGGCGATCGCCTGCAAGCAAATGCGCTATCGAGTGTATGCGCTGGAAAGTCAGATCATTCGCCATGAGCAATTTCAGCAGCTGCAACAGGCCCGATTGTATTTAGTGACCTCTCCTTCTGAACACATTTTGGTAACGGTAGAAGCGGCTCTCCAGGGCGGGTTGACCCTGGTGCAGCATCGAGATAAGGAGGCCGATGATGAGGTGAGATTGGCGATCGCTCGGCAGCTTTGTGAGCTTTGCCATCGGTACAAGGCGCTGTTTATTGTCAACGATCGCGTCGATATTGCCCTGGCGGTGGGTGCAGATGGCGTGCATCTGGGCCAACAGGATTTGCCCCTGCCCCTGGCTCGTCAACTGCTGGGTGCCCAACGCATCATTGGACGTTCCACCAAGAATCCAGAGGAGATGCAACGGGCGATCGCGGAAGGGGCCGATTACATCGGGGTCGGTCCAGTGTACGCAACCCCCACCAAAGCTGGACGGGCTGCTGCTGGCCTGGAGTATGTCCGTTATGCCGCCGCCCACGCGACGATTCCCTGGTTTGCGATCGGCGGAATTGATCAAAGTAATGTGTCAGACGTACTCGCCGCCGGGGCCGAACGTGTGGCTGTGGTGCGGGCGGTCATGCAAGCGGAGCAACCCACTGCCGTGACCCAAAATCTACTGCATCAAGTCTTCAATGCAGGCATTCGCTCTGAACGGGGAAACTCACGCTGAATCGTTAATACGCCAACTCCACCGCCCAGGAAATCGCTACTCCCAAAATCGACCCAGCGATGACTTGAAAGGGCGTGTGCCCTAGCAATTCTTTGAGTCGCTCTTCATTAAAGTGATGATCACCCTGGAAGAATTCGTCAATGATTTGATTCAAGACACGGGCTTGTTTCCCGGCAGCTTGCCGCACGCCCGCCGCATCATACATGACGATGACGGCAAACACTGCGGCCACAGCAAACTCTGGACTGGCCCAGCCCAATGCCTGCCCAACACCCGTTGCTAAGGCCGTCACAAAGGCGGAGTGGGCACTGGGCATGCCTCCTGTTTCCACCAGCGATCGCACATTCAGTTTGCCGTGTTTCGCCAGTTCAACAAACACTTTTAGCACTTGAGCAATGAGACATGCTGCGATCGCAACCAGTAGCACCTGATTGTGAAAGATGTCGCCAATGTCTTGCATGGTGGTGATTGGGGGTGAGAGTGGTTTTGGAAAATGGGAGGGAGCCAGTCAAAGCGCGAAAGTCAAAGCGCGAAAGTCAAAGCGCGAAGTCAACCGGGGGCGGTGCTAATGAGTCCGGGCGGTGATGAAGTCTGCGATCGCCATGAGGGCCGCCGCTGGATCACCAAAAACAGCCAATTCAGCTTTGGCCTCGTTGACCAGGCGGGCCGCTTGCTGCCGAGACTCCTCCAACCCCCAAATGCTGGGATAGGTCGCTTTTTGAGCCGTCAAATCCTTCCCGGCTGTTTTCCCAAGTTCTTCCTGGGTGGCCGTGATATCCAAAATGTCGTCTACGATCTGAAACGCTAACCCAATGTTTTGAGCATAGCGGAGCAGTCGCTGTAAGTTCTCTTCGGATGCACCCGCCAGCACCGCCCCTGATGTGACCGAGGCTTCCAGCAAGGCTGCCGTTTTGTGGTTATGAATAAAGTTCAATGTTTCTAGCGAAACATCGGTTTTCCCTTCGCAGTCCAGATCTACCACCTGACCGCCCACCAGGCCCGCCGCACCGACGGCCCGACCCAGCATCGCCACGACTTTTAGCAGGCGATCGGCAGGGACGTTTTGGGTTTCGATCGCCACATGTTCAAAGGCATACGCCAGCAAGCCATCACCCGCCAGAATCGCCACATCCTCGCCGAACACCTTGTGATTGGTGAGTTTGCCCCGCCGATAATCGTCGTTATCCATCGCAGGCAGATCATCATGAATCAGTGACATGGTATGAATCATTTCCAGGGCACAGGCGGTGGGCAGGGCCATTTCCAGGGTGCCGCCGGTTAGCTCACAGGTGGCCAGACACAGGATCGGACGTAAACGCTTGCCTCCAGCCAGAAGGGAATAGCGCATCGCGTCATAAATTTTTTCGGGGTAGACCACTGGAAGCGAGCGATCGAGGGCCGCTTCGACCTGCGCTTGACGTTCGGCCAGATAGGTTGCCAGGTCAAATTGAGATTCCCGCT
Source organism: Leptolyngbyaceae cyanobacterium bins.349 (assembly GCA_033764685.1). GTDB lineage: Bacteria > Cyanobacteriota > Cyanobacteriia > Leptolyngbyales > Leptolyngbyaceae > JSC-12. The sequence continues at coordinate 10,984 of JANRIS010000013.1, read as the reverse complement.
GGGACGCTCGTAGGTCGTCCGTCATCACCATGCCTGTAGCCCTCCCCATGCTTTGATTTGATGCATTTTCCGTCATGTTAAATGGCTTTCTATTCCTAATTATTCTAAGGGGTGGAGTGCCCGGTATTAGGAATTCGATAAATTAGCTTTGGTCAGAACGCTTAGAACAATTCAAAGTGCCAAGAGCGGATACTCGGTCGGCGTTCTGACTGGCCTCTGCCCCGTTACCCAGGGCGACGGCTATAACTCTGAACGGTGTTTTGGAGTAACAGGGCCACGGTCAATGGGCCAACCCCACCCGGAACGGGGGTAAGATAGCCCGCAACCGATTGAACGGCGGCAAAATCCACATCGCCCACCAAACGAGATTTGCCCTCATAGTCAATAATCCGGTTAATGCCCACGTCGATGACGATCGCCCCAGGTTTCACCATATCGGCCTGAATGAAATCAGGCCGACCGATCGCGGCGACCAGAATATCCGCTGACCGCGCGATCGCGGCCAAATCTGCCGTTTTAGAGTGGGCGATCGTAACGGTGGCATCTTTTTCCAGCAGCATCAAGGCTTGCGGTTTGCCCACCAGAATGCTGCGCCCAATCACAACCGCATGTTTGCCCATTGGGTCAATCTCGTACTCCTGCAACAACCGCATTACGCCAGCCGGAGTACAACTGCGGAGGCCCGCTTCGCCCCGCACCAACCGTCCCAAATTCACCGGATGTAAGCCATCGGCATCTTTGTCGGGGTGAATCCGGTTCAATAGGGCAATGGAGTCCAGATGGTTGGGGAGAGGCAGCTGTACGAGAATGCCATCGACGCGATCGTCCTGGTTTAATTCATCGATCGCTTGCTCCAGCTCGGCTTGGGTGGTCTCCGTCGAAAACTGTTTGCCAAAGGACACAATACCGACATTGGTGCAGGCCCGTTCTTTGTTCCGCACATAGGCGGCACTGGCGGGATTATCGCCCACCATTAACACTGCCAATCCAGGCGGACGACCTTTTTGATCCTGCGTGGCTTGAATCTGACTGGTTAACTCAGCCTGAATTTTTTGGGCGAGGGCTTTTCCGTCGAGCAGAGTGGCAGTAGACATGACAGATGAATTGGCATTTGAGCAATTTATGCTAACACTGCGCTAGGGTGTCTATGCAGTTTCTCAGATTCATTAAGGAATTCTGCGATGGAAGGGATTTTAGCACCGCGACGCTCCAGGCGACCTCCGCATCGCAACCCGCCTTGCGGTGCCTGGGCCTTGATCCTGGGTTGGTTGATGCTAACCGGGTGTAACAGTCGCGCTATTTCGGAACCGGCTCAAGTCGTGGCCCCCGTACCAACCACAGCGATCGCCAATCTCCCCCCAACTCCGACCCAGCCTACTACCGTTTACGTCAAAGGGACGGTGGGCGATCGCGTCCCCCTACTGGAAGGCACGGTGTACCAACTGCAAGACGCAACAGGCACCGTCTGGATTCTCACCCAACAACCTCCCCCCCAGGCTGGAACAGAAATCGTGGTCAAGGGGACGGTTCGCTACCAACCCATCGTCATCAATGGCCAGCAGCAGGGGTCTATTTACCTGGAGCAGGAATGATTTAAGACTTTTTGAGCGGCCAGAAGGGAACTTTTTGCGTAACTTGAAGCATTGCGCCCTGAATATTTGGTTGAGCAAAGAGAAAATCTTTGCTTTGCCAGAGGGGAATGAAGGGCACATCTTCAACTAGCAGCGTTTGCAAATCGGCAAATACCTGTTGCCGTTCGACGGGATTTTGGGTCTGCCGACTCCGGGTAATCAGTTGGTTGGCGCGATCGCTGTAGTAAAACGACCCCTGCAAGAAGCTGGAACCGTCTTCACAACCATTTTCGGGTGAGCCTTTGGAGCATTCCATAAACGGCTGGATGTAATTGTCGGCATCGAGGAAATCCGGTGACCAGTCCAACAGGAAAATGGGATATGCGCCTTTGTCTAAATTTTGGTAAGCCGTGGTCGATTCAATGCCTTTCAGTTCAAACTGGAGCAGGTTTCCTAGTTGCCGCTGGGCGATCGCTTGTAAGGTAATGGCCGCCAGTTGATCATTCACCAGGTTGGACCGATACCAAAATTCCAGCTTGAGGGGATTCGCCTCAGAATAGCCCGCTTGCGTCAGGAGTGTTTTGGCTTTGGCTGTGTTGCGATCGCCAAAGGTTTGCTCAAATACAGGTTTTTGTTCCGCCAGGGTGGAAGGAATCAGGCTGTAAAGCGGCTCGATCTGTCCCATAAATACGCGGTCTTGCAACAGGGGCCGATCCATCACAGCCGCGATCGCCTGTCGCACTGCTAATTGGTTTAGGGGCGGAGAATTGAGATTCAGCGTCAGATAATCAATGCCGCTACCACTACTGGCCAGGACCTGCCAGCCCTCGGTGGCCGCTCGTTCTTGCAGATTGCGAATCTGGTCGATCGCCAGATTTTGAAAGGCCACATCCACCGCCCCCGTCCGAAACGCATTGTAGAGATTAGCCGGACTGGAAAAAAACTGAATATCAATGCCCTGGTTGGCGGGTTTCGTGCCCCAGTATTGCTCAAAGGTCTCCAGCCGGATCTGGTCAGTCCCGTAGAAGCCCAACTGATAGGGACCCGTTCCAACAAATTCGCTGGCTTTGAAGGACCCTGCCTGAATTTCGTAAGCTTGGGGCGACACGGCACACAGGCCAGAAAACGCCAGCAGCGCCGTAAATGCCGCGAATGGTTGTTTCAGCCGGATGGTGAGTTCGTAGTCTCCGGTGGCTGTGACTGTATCCACATCGGCCAGCAGGTAGGAGGGGGTTCCGGCATTTTGGATGAACCGTTGCAGAGAGAAGACCATTGCCGCCGCATTGAAGGGGGTGCCATCGTGAAACACGACCCCTTGCCGTAGCGGAATCGTGTAGGTTAAGCCATCTGGGCTAATGGTGGGTAGGGCTGTGGCTAACTGCGGTTCCAGGGTAATCCTGCCGGGATTGCTACCAGATGAATTACTACCGGATGGGTCGCTACTAGATGAATTACTACCGGATGGGTCGTTGCTGGAGGCATAGGTATAGAGGCGATCGCCCAAGTTGTAAAGCAGATTGTTAGCAAAAATGGTGTTGGCATCGGCTGGATCGAGGGTGCTGATCACAGCAGTTGTGCCAACGACGATGCGCCCATCCCTGCTACTGCCTTGATCGGGGGTAGAGCGACTGCAACTCACCATTAGCAGCAACCCTACCCCAAACAAAATCAGGAAGCGCAGCGATCGCGTCCCCAGACTGGTCACTCGACTCCGTATTTCAGGCCCCACGCCCAACTCCCTCACCTATCTCCGGCCTTGAATTCGCAAGCGTTGAGTCACCATCGTAATGCCGTCATGCCGGACTACCACCGCCGATAGCCAGTGTTGTTCAGCATTGTTGGGGGCACGTCCGACTTTGAAAATTCCCCCCGACGGTAATGGCTCTAAATTGGCCGTTGTCGTGTTCAAAAATCCTTCTGGCTTGATGGGTTCCTCTAGCGCCGTTCCCATCAGTAGATCATCTCCCAAGGGTTCCTGGACGATCGCATCAAACGTAAATTCCTGGCCACTCCGGACCTGATCCGGCAAATTAATCTTGAGCGTGGGGGGATTCGCTCCACTGGTAATCTGGCTCCGCTCATTCAGCACTTCCTGACTGATAATCTTCTGATTTTCCACCCGCTGCCGCGCTTCTAACTGGGCATTGAGCTTGAACTCGCGATCGCCCTCCTTCTTGGTGCCCGTGATGTAAGTGACGGTATCAGCCACAATGACGTTGCCCTCCCGCTTCCAGGACTTTAACTCGGTGCGGTAGTTTAATTTGGGATAACGCTTCCACAACGCCGATAGTGAGTCTTGCAGTGTTTGGCGGTTTAACCCATCGGAGTGAGTAAAGTTGGGGCTGAAGAAATCTACCACCGACCGAATATTCTGGCTGTTCGCTGCCGCATCCACCCCCGTTAACAGAGTTTTGAGCTGATCGGGTGCTCCCGCAGGGCTTTGGGCCTGGGTCGGCTGAAGGGTCACGGTCGTTATCCCCACCAGCACGCCTGTCATTAGCCATGCCCGCCAGCAACGCCGCAACGGCTGAACATTGGGCCACCCATACAGGGGGGAAAGAACTGGGCGATCGCGGAGGGACTTTGACATAAATTCCTGGGGGAGTTCAAAAATGAAAGAGTAACTTTTTCAGCAACTGGACTTCAAAAACTAGACTACTGAGGGTTCGCCTCACCAGCATGGATCATTATCTTAAGTTAATGAAGGCGCATTCTTGGTAGACTTTGTGACGACTCGCTGATCGATTAAACACGTTTGGACAGTCTGAAAAAATGTCTGCAAGCAGAGAGGGCCAACCTTTGGACTCACCAAAACGGCTACTGATTGCTGCCAGTGGCACTGGAGGGCATGTGTTTCCAGCGTTGGCCGTAGCCGAACAACTGCCCGACTATCACATGGAATGGCTGGGCGTTCCTGATCGGTTGGAAAAACAACTGGTGCCAGCTCAATATGCGCTCCATTTTGTTGATGTGGAAGGGTTTCAAACGCGGGGACTGGCGGTGGTCAAGGTGCTGGCCAAGTTTGCTCGATCGCTAGTGCAGGTGCGATCGCTGCTCCAGCGAGGCAAATTTGATGGTGTGTTTACCACAGGCGGCTACATTGCTGCACCGGCGGTAATTGCGGCGCGATCGCTGGGGTTGCCCGTCCTGCTGCACGAGTCCAATGCTTTGCCGGGTAAAGTGACCCGATTCCTGAGTCCCTGGTGTACCGAAGTGGCGATCGGGTTTGCGGAAGCGGCCCGCTTTTTGCCCCGCGCCCGCCGCACGCTGCATGTCGGCACGCCGGTGCGGGCACAATTTTTGCAAACCCCACCGCCTCCTTTAACTGACCTGCCCATTCCAGCCGAGGTGCCGCTGGTGGCGATCGTGGGTGGCAGTCAGGGGGCCGTTGCGGTCAATCAACTGGTGCGTCAGGCGGCTCCTGCCTGGTTAGATGCTGGCATTTGGGTGGTGCATCAAACGGGAACCAATGACCCGGATGCGATGAGTCTGAGCCATCCCCACTATTTTCCGTTGCCGTTCTACACCAACATGGCCGGATTATTTCATCGAGCCAATTTGGTGATCGGTCGCGCTGGATCGGGCACGTTGACGGAACTGGCGATCGCTCACACCCCCTCCATTCTGATTCCCTACCCCTTTGCGGCAGACGATCATCAAACCTATAATGCCAAAGTCTTTGCCGATGCTGGAGCGGCACGGTTGTTCCAGCAGCAAGAATTAACAGGCGAACAATTACAGGCGGAAGTTTTACGCTTGCTGCGGCAACAGCCCGAAGCACTTTTGGCCATGCAAACGGCCACGATGGCGCTGGCAATTCCTGATAGTGCCGCCCGTTTGGCGAACCAGATTCGGCAACAACTTGAGGCCAATTCTACGGCATTGTCTTAAATCAACATTCAGCCAGATGCAATTGGGGATCGACTTTCCGCATAATATCCAGTAACACTGTTAAAAATCGCAACTGTGAATGGTCAGTTCTGGAACCCCCAAACCTAAAAGTCGCCTGGTGACCTGGTGGGAATCTCTCACCCCCCTGTCACGCGCCCTGGCGATCGCGCTGGCGGCCCCGTTGATTGTGTTGAACTTCTGGGCTTTTGCCTCAATTTTTAGCTATTTTCAGTCGCTGTTGGTAGTAATTATTGTGGCGTCGCTGTTTGCGTTTCTCCTGAACTACCCCGTCAGTTGGCTGCAACGGCGAGGCACTCCCCGGACTCAAGCCGCGATCGTGGTCTTTCTGTTGGCGCTGTTGGGCGTTCTGGTGTTGGCGGTGACGCTGTTGCCTCTGGCGATCGCTCAGGCCCAACAATTAGTCGTGCGCTTACCGGAATGGTTCGACTCCGGGCAACGCCAACTCGTCATGCTCGATCAACGCCTCACTGACATGGGCCTCCCCGTCAGCCTGGATGGGTTGATCGTCCAAATTAACGATCGCTTCAAAAGTCAGCTCCAAATTATTGCTGGCAAAGCCCTGAACCTGACGCTCGACCTGGCCGTATTTACGGTCGCTAAATTGATTGATGTCCTGTTAACCGTCATTTCCACCTTTTACTTACTGCAACACGGCGACGAAGTCTGGGAGAACATTGTGGGCTGGCTGCCCAACAAAATTCAGGCTCCTTTCTCTGCCACGCTCCGCCTGAGCTTTCAAAATTACTTCCTGGGCCAGATTATTTCTTCGACCTGTATGGCTGTGGGGCTGACCTCCATTTTCTGGTTGCTCAAGGTGCCCTTTGGCCTGTTGTTTGGGTTAACGATTGGGTTAATGGCGGTTGTGCCCTTTGGTGGCTCTGTGGGCATCGCGGTCGTCACCTTTTTGGTGGGCTTACGCGACATTGGCACTGCGGCTCAGGTGTTGGCGGTCGCCCTAATTGTGCAGCAAATTGTGGAAAATGGCATTGCTCCCAGGGTGTTGGGTAGCGTTACGGGTTTGAATCCCTTCTGGGTGTTCGTTTCCATTCTGATGGGTGCGAGAGTGGGCGGCCTGTTGGGAGTTGTGGTGGCGGTGCCCTCGGCGGTGATGGTGCGAGAAGCGTTGGATGCGATTCGTTCCACCCGTAAAGCGATCGAAATTATCACCACGGATACTAAAATGCCGGAGGTGGTGCATCACCCTGCAACCTCAGCAACACGGTCAGACACACCGATTCCGGCGGAGGAACGGTTGGACATTTCAAAAGAAACAGAGACGGTGTCATGAACCTGGAAGGATGGATTGAATGACCTTTTGGCGTTGATGTCCGCCTCCAGCGGAGGGGCCTGGATCACAAGCTTGACTCAAAGCGTCGCCAGCGCGATCGCTGCATTCTGTCCACCAAACCCAAAGCCCAAACAGAGGGCGTTTTGTAGATGGGCTGGTTGAGTCTGGCGTACAAAATTGAGGTCAAAGTCAGGTTGAGTTAGCCCCACGGTAGGGGGGAGTTGCTGTTGCTGAAGTGCCATGAGACACAAGGCCACTCCCAACGCTCCCGATCCTCCGATCGCGTGTCCCGTGGCCCCTTTCGTGGAACTAACGGGCACATTGGGAGAAAATAACGTCTGAATCAATTGCGCTTCATTCTGGTCATTTAAGCGGGTGGCGGTGCCGTGGGCATGAATGAAGTGAATCTCCTGCGGGGTCAGGTTGCTGCGCTGTAAGCAGTGAGTGACCGCTGTGATCGCCGCCTGACTACCCGGTTCTGGCGTGCTGATGTGGTAGCTGTCCGCTGTCAGGCCAACCCCAACGATGCGCCCATACACTTGAGCATTTCGTTGGCGCGCTGAGGCTTCCGACTCCAACACCAGCACCGCGCCCCCTTCCCCCAACACTAGCCCTTCGCGATCGCGGTCAAAGGGGAATGCCCCCGTTTGGGCCAAGGCTCCCATTTGAGCAAAACCCGTTAACGTCAGCGGTGTAATGGGTGCTTCCACGGCACCAGCGATCACCTGGTCATACTCGCCGGATTGAATCAGGTCATACCCCTGCGCGATCGCCCAGAGGCCAGTAGCACAGGCCGCCATCGGCGATCGCACAGCCGCCTGAGTACCAATCAGGTGAGCGGCAGTGACAGCCGCAGTGTGGGGGAGGGTGTCGAGCCAGGTGGAGTAGGGGAGAGCGGGAGGAGCGGAGCAGGGAGCGTAAAATAGTCGGGCCAGTTTCTCCCAGGCGCTTTGATGACCCCGACTGGAGCCGATGACGATCGCACAGTCGGGTAAAGGCAGGGCCAGCTTGGCATCGGCGATCGCATCCTGGATGATTTGCGCTGTCAAATTCTCCAACCGTGCCGGGTATTGGCCGATCAGCGCGAGGGGTTTGGGAGCCAGTTCGGGAAAAGGTTGGTGCAACGTTATGCCTGAATGACCCTTCAATAAATTTTTCCAGGTCGGTTCTAATGATCCCAATGCAGAAATCAATCCAATTCCAGTCACAACAATATTCATGCCTGAAGTACCCAAACATGCCTTAAGTACCCAAAACAATAGAGCAGAAGGATGATCATTTTGCCTTCTGCCCCTGCCCGCTGCCTTTGATGGGTTTAAGCTTTTTTCAGCCCTTCGGCCCCTTTGACAACGCGAATCGACTCAATGCGATCGCCCTGCTGGATTTTGTCCACGGTTTCCATGCCCTGGGTCACGTAGCCAAACACGGCATAGTCCCCATCCAGGAAGCTTAGATCCGTTAACGCGATATAAAACTGAGATGAAGCAGAATCAGGAATGGAGGAACGGGCCATTGCCACCGCCCCACGGGTATGTTGGAGTTTGGGCTTCGTTGTGATGCCCGCCGTCCGAAATGTCTGATGATAAATTGGTTTGTCTGCCCCCTGTGGCTTGATCTCCAGGGGAACGTAGCGCGGTTTGGCGGTTGCCGGATCGACAAAACTGCCCGTTCCTAACCGCTCTGCCGGAAAGTTGGTGTCTTTACTTTGAGGATCGCCGCCCTGCACCACGAAGGGTTGGGGTTCTCGCACGACACGGTGGAAAACTAACCCGTTGTAAACTCCGCGCTGCACTAAATCCACAAAATTCCCCGCCGTTACAGGCGCGTTAGTGCCATCCAGTTCTATCGTGATTGTTTCCCCCTTGACGACCATCTCCACAGTCGCTTTGCCGTTCAAGTTCGGCAAACTGGCCGGTGCCGTACTGGCGATCGCTTGAGGGGAAGCGGTGTCCGTGGGTGAAGGACTGGCCGACGATGAAGCCGAAGTTTGAGGGAAACAACCACTCACAAAAATGGCACTGGTGATCAGGCCAATCACCAGCCAGCGCTTGAGAAGACTACGCATAATTTGGTATCCAACAACTGTCATTCAACCAACTGTTATTCAACAAATGTTCACGGCTCACATGCAAACAAACACTCAATCTTGAAACAAATTTGAACCAAAAATGCGATCGGTGTTTGATCAGATTTGCAAGGTTTGGGAGGCCAAGATTACAACCCTTCTAGCGGCACGCCCAGAAACCGAGCTAATTCCGCCCCCTGATTTTCTAGCGCTGCCAGGTCGATCGGCTGTCCTACGCGGGTCAGGGGCACATCCCGCAGCCCCTTTGCTCGCAAATATAATGCTCGTTTCGGATTCAATCCTTCCCGAATATCCACCCGCACCGCCTGAACATCGCTGGTTTTACAGGTCACCTCAATGCGACGATTTTTCCCCGGAAAGCCCCAGCGAAAAATTTTGACCTGGCCCGTTTCTTTATTAAATTCGTTGTAACCACCGCCGACATCCCACAAGATGGTCAACCAGAGGTACACCCCAAACAGCGTTCCGGCCAGCCCATAAAAGCCCATTGCCACACCCTGGGGAATAAAAATCAGTTGGGTGGGGTCCGAGAAGGGCAGCAAATTGATTTTTGTATAGCTGGAAATTGCCGCCAAAAAGAAGCCTGAAGCGCCAATCGTAACAACCACTGCCCACCAGTAGTTGCTCAATCGTCGAGAGCCGATTACAGATTGGCGGAGTACGTTTTGCCCTGTGCTTGTTACTTGTGCAGTCATAAGATCGGTGCAGTCAGAATGACTGGGTACATAAAAGTTTCAGAAATCTTCAACAATTGAGCGCGCGATCGCCCGCTTTGATTCTATCGGATCACTGCCCCTTTCCTGGGGAAAGTCGGTCGTGCTGCTCACAGATGTTGGCACTTCGCGGGTTGGCACTTCGCTCAAGCCCACACGATCCTGGAGTACATGACCATTAAGGTTTGTGGCTAAATGTGTTGAAAGACAACGAGCTATGTCGCCGGACGACCAGAGAAGACAGGCTTCTCAGCCAGGTTCTTCAATCAAATTTACACTCTCAACTGAAGTCAGCCGCGGCAGGGCAGCATTCATGGTGTGGGTGTCAGCGTTTAGTGAGACAATAAGCTCTGCTCCAGAAATGGGCGATCGCTACATGGAGGCGGTCTTCATCCCATCTTTTTCATGAGAGCTTACGTATCGGTTTGTAAAATTTCTGATTTCTCTTATGATGTAAGACATAAAACTCTTCGCTCTAGAGAACCTGCACTTTTAGTAACACTAGAGGGTTTGAATCCATGACCATAGCAGTCGGACGTATGCAGCCGACTCGAGGATGGTTTGACGTCCTCGACGACTGGCTCAAGCGAGATCGATTCGTCTTCATCGGGTGGTCTGGCCTCCTCCTGTTCCCTTGCGCCTTCATGGCCATCGGGGGCTGGATGACCGGCACCACCTTCGTCACTTCCTGGTACACCCACGGTTTGGCCTCTTCCTACCTGGAAGGCTGTAACTTTTTGACCGTGGCCGTCTCGACTCCTGCGGACAGCCTGGGCCACTCCCTGCTGTTCTTGTGGGGGCCCGAAGCTCAAGGGGACTTCACCCGCTGGTGTCAACTGGGTGGACTGTGGGCCTTTGTGGCTCTGCACGGAGCCTTCGGTTTGATTGGCTTCTGTCTGCGCCAGATTGAGATTGCGCGTCTGGTGGGCATCCGGCCCTACAACGCGATCGCCTTCACCGGGCCGATTGCGGTATTTGTCAGCGTGTTTTTGATGTACCCATTGGGGCAATCGTCCTGGTTCTTCGCGCCGAGTTTGGGCGTGGCTGGGATCTTCCGGTTCATCCTGTTCATCCAGGGCTTCCATAACTTCACCTTGAACCCGTTCCACATGATGGGCGTGGCAGGCATCCTGGGGGGTGCATTGCTGTGTGCGATTCATGGGGCAACCGTGGAGAACACCCTGTTTGAAGATGGTGATTCGTCCAACACCTTCAAAGCCTTCTCGCCCACGCAGGCAGAAGAAACCTACTCGATGGTGACCGCAAACCGATTCTGGTCACAGATTTTCGGGATTGCGTTCTCCAACAAGCGGTGGTTGCACTTCTTCATGCTGTTTGTGCCAGTGACGGGCTTGTGGATGGCCTCGGTGGGGATTGTCGGTTTGGCGTTGAACTTGCGGGCGTATGACTTCGT
>JANRIS010000011.1:0-42568 GCA_033764685.1 Leptolyngbyaceae cyanobacterium bins.349 | reverse complement strand
AAGCGATTGGCTCGCAAGACAATTTGCTTTTCAAAATCCCAATGGTTGCATGACATTGTGATTGGATTGTTCATCAATCGCTACGAGTTTGGGCGGGCGGTTTGACTTCCACCCATCCCCATGTCTAGAACACTACCCGCTTCAGGTTGGCTTTGAGCAATTAACCCGCAAGATGAATACGTTTATTTGCCCCCTCGTACATGAGTTAAACCTGCAACTCATCTTTTCATCTGCTTAGAGTGACCGAAGAGGGATATCAGGACATTTTGGAAGAAGGTCGCCAGGAAGGTCGTCAGGAAGGAGAACGATCGCTCATCTTACGCCTCTTAACGCGACAAGTTGGAGAATTATCAGCGGAGATGCGATCGCACATCAATACGCTGTCGCTAGAGCAGCTAGAAAATCTGGGGGAAGCCTTGCTGGAATTTAACGCGATCGCTGATTTGGAACAGTGGTTTACGACTTTGCAGTAGCGATGGTCATCCCGTCTACCCAGGATTTATCCCAGAGGGAGATCAGATTGTGAGCAAAATCTACATGACCCGTGTGGAAGGAGAAAACACCCGTTTGCGTCATTATTTAGCTCGTCTGCATCGGAAAACATTGTGCTATTCCAAATCGATTGAGATGCGGAAGCATTCCTTGCGATTGCTGCTCCATTACCTCAAGTTTGGAGATGTCCCTGTTCCTGCTTGATTCATCTTGTCATTTACCAACGCCTTATCAGCGATCGCAAAAAGCAATCTCAGCAATTATCTGCTTATACTGGCTGACTTTATTGCTGTAACCCAATAGTGGAAACTGAAAATAATGGGTTAAACCTGTAGTAATGCAATTGTGATGTTGGGGCACAGTATGGCTGGGAAGCAAGGTCAGTGGCGTAATTCGATGGGCGGAATGATCTGGAGTTTGGCAGGCATTAGCGCTGGCAGCTTGCTGATGCTGTTGGGGCATAGCTTCGCGATCGAAAATCAATGGGTCAACCAATTGCCAATCGTTGATCACACCAACCTTGCAAATTATGTGGGGATGGATGCAGTTTTGGAAGGGCAGATCAGCGATCGCACACCCGCCCGCTATCGCTTACTCGTGGCCTACGACCAGGAAGCGTGGACAGGTCGCAGCAGCAGCGAACCCAGTTGGAGAACCGTTAAGAGCGTTACACCTCCACTCTGGCTAGAAACCAGGGGTGGCACTGTGCAAATTGAGGCCAGTGAAACCAGTAGTGATTACTATTTCAAAACGGCTGATGTTGTTTATCAGTCCAACGATAGTGATTATCGGTATCGTGGCTTTAAGGTACAGGATGCGATCGTGGTCGTTGGCACGGTAAAACAAGTTGGCAAGCAAACCATTTTGGATGCAGAATTCGTGAGTTCAGGGAGTCGGCAGCAGTTCACCCAGGATCAGGGGATCGGGGTGAAAGTGTTGTACAGCATTGGTGGGATGTTTTGTGTCGCTGGCCTCGGCTTTCTGGTGTTGCTGGCAAAAGACCTGATAAAGCATAAAGTACGTGTCGGTTAATAATTCGTCCAACCGCGATCGGTGGCGTATACACAACCCGTTAAATTCGATGTGTCTTGAGATAGCAGGAATAAAATCACAGATCCCTGTTCCCACACGGTTGCCATCCATTTTTGGGAATCCACCGCCATTAAAATGCTCATGGTTTTCAATGTTGCAGTTGGGCTGGCAAAGCCTCCTGATTGCCGCTGGGCTTTCACAAATTCACCTGCCCGTTGCGTCATGAGTGTTTCGGTGCTGGCCATGTTCACCGAATGAATCCGAATCCAATAAGGTGCATAATAATAAAGTGCATAATTTAGAGCCGCACCAGGTTAAGCCCGTTACGCTATCCAGTATCTCCTGATATTTGAAGGTAAAACTGACCTGGGTTAAGACCACATCGAATGATGTCAACTATGGCTAAGGAATAAGGAACATAATATAGTTTTGGTCAGAACACTGAGGACAAGTCGAATGGCTGAGAAGCCGATTCTGGGTAGGTGTTCTGACGCGCCTCTGCCACGTTTCACAGGGTGACGGCTATAGTTCAGAAAGTGCATTAGACCTTATCTCGACTTTATTTTGACTTTATCCTGATTCACAACGGCTCATCTCCCCCTTACTCCCTTACCCGTTCACTCCCCGCCCCCTTCGGTTGCGTCTCGGTCAGTGCTTTTAATGCCTGTTGGGCGATCGCTTGTTGGGGATTGAGGGTCACGGCGGTTTGGAGCGCCTGGAGCGCCTTGTCAACCTGGCGCTGCTGGGCAAAGACGAGTCCTAATCCGGTCCAGGCATCGGCGTTGGTTTTATCTAGCTCAATGACTCGTTCGTAGCTGTGCTGAGCATCGGGGTAGTTTTTGAGGGCGACCAGGGCGATCGCGCGATTTTGCCAGCCCTGAATCAACTTTGGATTGACGGAAATCGCCTGATTGGCAGAGGTCAGCGCATTGGGATGATCTCCCAGGGACCACTGAACTGCACTCAAGTTCGCCCACGTCATAGCATCCTGGGGATTGCGTTGCAGCGCTTCGTTGTAGGCGGCGAGTGCCCGCTCCGGCTGATTCAGCGATCGCAAAATGCGGCCTAAGTTGGCCCAGGAGCGGGCATCGTTATTGTTGAGGTTGATCGCTTGTTGCACCGAAGCCAACGCTTCTGGGTACCGTTTGAGATACCAGAGAATCACCGCGCGATCGCTCCAGGCGATCGCCAGATCGGGACGCATACCCACCGCCCGATTTGCCGCTGCCAGCGCTTCTTCCGGTTTGTTCAGCATCGCCAGGGCCACGCTTTGCTGGTTCCAGGCATTGGCACTGTCGGCAGTGCCCCAATCGTCATCGGACTGAATGGCTTTTTGGCAGGCAGCGAGGGCGGCTTCGGCTTGCCGCAGGTGGTTGAGGGTGGTGCATTGGGCTAGTAAAGCCTGCGCCCAGGTCGGCTGCAATTCCAGGGTGCGATTGTAAGCCGTCAATGCTTCCGTGGGGCGACGCAGTTGGCGGAGGGTATTTCCCAGTTGCAGCCAGGTGGCCGCATCTTTGGGGTTGAGTTGCAGGGCGCGATCGAGGGATTTGACGGCTAATTCTAGTTCGCCTGCTTCCTTCAGGGTGAGGGCCTGAGTATTCCAGACGATCGCCGGATTCGTGTTGCCAAAATTGCCATTCCCCTCCAATGCCCGTTGATAGGATGCGATCGCGACGCTGGGCGGTCTGCCTAATTTCTTTAACGCTTCACCCCGATACAGCAACGCCAGAGAGTCCTGCGGTTCTTTTGTGAGCGCCTGATCATAAAAGGCGATCGCTTCCTCATAAGCTTTGGGTGTATCCAGATTAATCGCGCGATACCGTTGAGCCGTGATAGGCGCACGACTGCCCCAATTGGCGTTCACCTTCAAGGCTTTTTCACAGGCGGCCACCGCCATTTCCTTTTGCACCAACTCCGTCAGGGCAATGCATTGATCCGTCAATACCTGGGAGTTATTCGCCTGTCGCCTTAATGCCTGGTCGAAGGCTGCCAGTGATTCCGGATATTGTTTGAGCTGCAATTGCAGAGTACCGTATTGCGACCACAAGCCCGCATCCCCTGGACGCAGTTCGATCGCCCGTTCACACGCCGATAACGCTTCTGCGGGTTTGGTTTTACTCAAAGCATTGCAAAGTTGAATCCAGTAATTGGGATCTTTGAGGTTTTGAAACCGGGGTTGGGCGATCGCGGCGCTGGGCAACAGCAACAGACCCACCAGGGTGAGAATGATTCCATTGAGCTTGAGTGTGAAGGCATCAACATTCATGGCAATGGCATGACAAGCATGATGGTTAGTTAATTATTGAACTGCGGGGGTTGCTCCGATGGCGATAAGCGGTTCGGGACGGTTGGCGATGGCACTCCGAAGGGGGCTGCATCCGTCGGGGGAGACGCACCCGGAGACGGCGCTGGCGAGGGTGATGGCGACGGCGAGGCGGTGGGGGCAGAGCGTTGTTGCGCTGCCGATTTGATCGCTTGCGTAATCGCCGCTGTTGGGTCGGGGGGATTGGGATTGAAGACTTCTAGCGTAATCGAACGGGTGAGGGGTTCGCCAGTGGCGGACTTCACCTGGAGGGTCAGGGTCGTGTTGCCCGTAGGACTGAGGGGAAAATTCACCCGTCCGGTCAGGGGCACATGGCCGGGAGAGGGGAGTAATGCCACCCGCGTCGTGCTGCCACCCTGCACCCGCCAACTGACCTGGACTAAGGGGGGAGCCTGCCCCTGGCGCAGGGGAATCAAGACTTTGGCTGGAGCTTCCCGCCCATTGATTTGAAAGCTCAGCAGTTGTGGTGTTTGGGGCAGGATTTTAATGGTTTCGGTCGTTATCGGTTTGACGTTGGGGTCGGCTTGAGGATTTCCTTTAGCCGCATCGGCGATCGCTACGGCTCTTAGCTCAAAGCGGTACTCCCCCACGGCCCGTAAACCTGTGGGCACATTCCGACAAATCAGGGTGGGACCAAGGGAGCAGTAAGGGCGCAAGGCTTCGGGCAGTTGGCCGGCGGCGGGCAACTCGTACCAGCGATCGCCGATCATTTTGCCGTCCTGGTCTCGTCCTGTGAGGCGGAGGGCGGCGATATCTTGGGGCATGGTCACGGCCCAGTCGAGGCGGACCCCAGCCTGATCCGCGATCGGAATCGCTTGTTCCGCCGGAGTCGGTTGACCAGGAGCGGCTTCCCGGTAAAACAGCGATTTAGGCACTAACGCCGTAACGGTGGGCACAGGTTTCGCCGTAATTTCCACCGGAGCCGACTTCAAACTCGTCGAGGCGGCCTGCCGCCCCCGTCCGGTTAACGTTAACTCAAAAATGTATTTTCCTGGCAAAAAGGCATCGGTGCGGACCTGATTACAAGTCAACAGCGTTTTTTGTTGCTTACAGAATGGTTCCAGCGCTGGTGGCAGTTGACCATTGACGAACTCATACACCAGCGGCCCACTCAAGATTTCGCCCTCCGGACTGTAGCCCACCAGTTTTAAGCGCTGAATCTGATCGGGTCGTTCAATCTGCCAGCGGACCCGGGCCATGTCGCCGTTTAATTCGGCATATTTACTATCCTCTGCGGCAAATTCCAGCAATTGGGGGGGAGTGGGAGGCCGCAGGAACAACCACCAGAGCAAAAATGCCAGGGTGCCCAATAGCCCCAGTCCGGCCAGGGCGACCAGCAGCAATTGCCACCAGGGACGCGGCAACCAGGTGAGTTGTCCTGGCAGGGTGTCTGGGGTGATGGGCTGGCGATCGCGGTCAACAAAGTCCAGCCGGAAGGGATAGACTTTGCCACCCCCCAACCAGGGCCGCAGCCACCAGCGTTGCGGCATGGCTCGCAGTGGCAGGCGGGCGACAGACTGGGGCGGCAGGGTCACGGTGTGAGTGGGCAGAGCATACTCGCAGGGACCGGGTTGCTTCAGGGGGGTAAGGCCAATCTCAATCTGGCGATCAGTGTTACCCAGATTGGTAAATTGCAGGTTGAATTCAACCGGGCGATCGCGGACCTGCTCCTGGGGCGGGAGCAATTGGGACTGGAGCTGGTAGACGGGCACAACCCGCAGGTAGACCAGCCCCAATACCCCCAGGGTCGGATTATTTTCCGAGAGCAGCCGAAAGGTGGGCAGGTAGTTCCCGGCCAGGGGCAAGGCTGGCGGCTGGATCGTCACTTGCACTCTGCCGCGATCGCTGGGATTAATGCCAATACTGTCATCCTGCCGCACTAACCCTAAGCCGCCAAATTCGCGGGGGTATTCAATCTGTACTGGCCAATCGGCGGGGAAGCCAGTACATTCCACCCGGAAGCGATCGACCCGTTCCGACCGATTCTCCACTATCAATTCCACCAGGAGCGGTTCGCCGCCTTGCACCACAACTGGGCGATCGGGGGTGGTAAAGGGGGTGAGGCTAAAGGTGGGATCTTGGGTACTTTCGGTGGTTTCTGGTGCGAGAATTTGCAGCCGCCGCTGATTGGGCGACAAGAAATAGTCGGCGTAGGCTCCCTGCGGGCGGGCCACCACTTCGTAATCCAACCATTGCGGCACCGCATCGCCGGGAATCTCAACGCAGAAGGTGAGTTCACCGCTTCTGTGGCTGGAGAGGGCTAACCATTGTTCCGGTTGAGCGCACCAGTCCAGGAGGAGCGCAGAGGTAGACTCAAGCCGCACCTGCACCACTGCATCCTGCTCCCCCCGGTTGGTAATGGTTACGCCCAGATAATGCTTGCCGCCGGGGGTAACGCGATCGCCATCCCATGCCGCTACAATCATCGTCAATGGCTGAAAGCTGAGTGAGCCATCTGTCTGCATACTGGACTGAAGTTCGTTGGCGTTCATCCACCATCCCCCGCAAATACCGGGCACCGATCCACCGGACGACCTTCGTTGCCCAGCGGCACCTCGGACAGTCGCACCCTGTTGTCATCGCCGCCGCTCGTGACCCAAAGGCGATCGCGCACCTGGATCACATCCACCGCATTAATCGGTTGCCGCCCCCGTTGTAACACTCGGCCATCCTGAGTGCTGGAACGGCGCAAACCCTGACCATCCAAG
The DNA here is from genome assembly GCA_033764685.1 of Leptolyngbyaceae cyanobacterium bins.349. GTDB lineage: Bacteria > Cyanobacteriota > Cyanobacteriia > Leptolyngbyales > Leptolyngbyaceae > JSC-12. The sequence goes on along the minus strand of JANRIS010000011.1, from coordinate 36,013 downwards.
GCCCAAAGTTTGACCTGGCCATCGTCGCCGCCGCTGGCTAAGAAACAACCATCGCTACTGAGGGCAACGGAACGAACAGGACTGCCTTCATGCCCTAACCAGGGTGGCGCGATCGCGCTACAGCGGCCCCGATTTTGCAGGCAGGCTTGCGTATCCCAGAGGCTCAGCCTACCCTGCGTATCCCCAATCGCTAACAGAGTAGGTTGTTGTTCGGCAGTGCTGAGACTGCTGATGTAATCCGTTGAACTGCCAGAGGGATAAGCATCCAGATTGAAGAATTGGGCGGTTCGGCTGGTGCTGATGGTTTTCCGGGTTTCCAGAATCACCAGTCGGTTGTATCGTCCGCCCACGGCTAGATAGCTATCATCATTGCCGGTGAGAGCCATCGCCTCGATCGCAAATTTAGTATCGTAGGCCCGTTGTGGTGAGAGCGACTCCCCAATTCGGCGGGTATCCCATTGCAAGACCAGGCCGCTGCCGTGGCCGCTGTAGAGGGTGCGGGCATCGCGACTAAATACCAGATCAAACACGCGATCGTCCTTGTCGGTCGTCAGGCGCGATCGCTGCCCCGTGAGCAGGTTGGCTAGTTGCAATTCGCCATTCTCAAACCCGATCGCCATCTGGTCATTATTCACCGGACGATACCGCACCACCCGCACTGCCTTCTCTAACCCGCCGATGCGAGTTTGCGTCGTCAGGTCCGCTTGGTTCACCCGCCAGCGCCGAATGGTTTGATCATCAGACCCGCTCAACACTTCCGACCCCTGGCCGTTGAACTGCACTGAGTTGACTGGCCCGCGATGCCCTGGATCATTCAGGAGGTTCCACAGAAAGGCCCCCAGTCCTAGCGCTAACAATGCCCCCAATACCTGTAGCCAGAAGGGAATCACCGGAAACAGTCGCACTTGCAGCGTTTGGGTGTTCGGCTCAATCGGAATTTGGGCCGTTGGACTGGTGACCTGCACTGCATAGCGTTTGACCTGGGTCCAGCCTAACCACGGTAAATGCCGCTTCAGCGTCAGAGGGACAACGGTGAAGCCGACGGGTAGGGGAGTGGGCATAGTGCCCAGCGTGGCTCCGGGGGCCAATGGGGGGAGGGGTTCACTGGGCGATCGCGGCTTCTGCCAAAACCACCGCCGCCGTTTTTGTAGCTCCTGCACTGTAATGTGCAGCCCCGGTTCCACATTGGAGCGATTGTCAAACTGGAGGGCAAAGTCAGCGGTGCCCTGAGTCGGGTTTTGCCACAGCCCTAATCGCTCTGGGATGACGGCTTCCAACGGCTCACACTCAAAGTGCAAACTGCCAGCGGGCAAAATTTCTAACTGTCCGGCAGCCGTAACCCCCGGAAACCGCCCCACCGCTTCCAGTTGCAGGGGATAAACCCGGCTCAATGCCTGGGTGGGCAGTGGCACCTGGCAGCCAAAGGTGACTTTTTGCAATTTTCCCGGGGGCAGCGGCAGAGATTGTTGCAGCCCATCGGGAAACCAGGCATCGGGCAACCCGGTGAGCCGCAGCAAGGCTTCCAGCGGCACTGCTGTCGGATTTTGAATTTGCCCGACGATCGCGACTCGATCGCCGGGCTTGGCCTGGAGCGTCGGCACCAGCAGCGATAGGTTGGGCGGTTGGCCTTGCCGTCCGATGGCGATCAGGCGCAGCGATTGGCGATCGTACTGGTTTTGCAGTTCGCGAGAGGTGACTTCCACCGTCAAATCCACGGTGCCCTGAAACTCCTGAGCAATGGGCGGTAGGTCAAAAATTTCCACCTGAAAGCGGGTGCGATCGCCCGCCGGAATTTTGGACGACACGGAAGGTGTGAGCCGATACCAGGACTTGGTGGCAGTGGTCGGCACACCCGCCGCTAACAACTTCACCTGAAATGACGCAAAGCGATCGCTGTCGTTGTACACCGTCACATCCAAGCTGGCGATCGTTTGTCCCGCTCCCAGCGTGACTTGCCGACTCGATAGTTCGGCTTCAATTTGCTTCTTACTGGCAGCAGCATCAGGCATAGGAGACTCTAATTCACACGTTGTTGCAGGCTGTCGCGGGTAGGGGTCGGTGCGAGGGGCAGGGGTCGCATCGACTGGACCCAGTGCTGCCGTTGGGCGGCAAAGTGGAGCAGGTTAATGCCCCATTCCTGAGCAGACCGGAGCACCTCGCGGGAGATGGGAGGCATGGCGCTTCTGCCCCAACTCAGGCTGAGATCACCCACGAGAAAGACCAGCCCACCCCAATTTTTGATGTAGACGGGATGCCCCTGCCGTGGCGGCGGTTGACTGAACAGGAACGGATGGGAGCGCAGGGGGTGATCCAGGCTGAGATCACCAGATTCGTGGAGCGGCAACCCCCATGCCGCCGCGATCGCCCGGAGGGATTGTTCCAGTTGCTCCAGTTGTTGCGCGATCGCCTGTTGATTCGCCGCAATTTCGGCGCGGAGTTGGCGAGTCATGGGTTCCAGTTCACCATCCCGTTCGGCTTCCATCAGTGCCCGGTGCAATTCTTGCCCAATGTCCAACAAGTTCAGCAAGTTGGTGTCGCCAAAGTCCGCAGCGACCAGCACCGTCGCTCCCGTCGCCAGGTAGGATTGCAGCCGTTGCAAGCCTGGATTGGGTAACGTCAGGAGGGTGTTGTAAGGCAGGTACAGCAAATGGCAATCGATCGCCGTTTCCCGGCTGAGGGCTTTGGCGGAGAAGGGTTGGACGGTGGGAGCGGCACCGAGGGAGGGGTAAAGGCCCGCCAGCGATCGCAGCAGGTCGGTTAAGCCAGCGTAAGTCGTGGCATCGGTGGGGCGATCGCCGTTGATCTGACCCACCCGCACCACATACTGGCGGTAGGGTTGGGGGGTGGGGCGACCGCGCAAATCAAGCTGGTTTGGTTGGGGGGCAAACACATCAGTCGAGGCTTGAATGGCGATCGCCGCCGGCAATAGCTGCACGCGGCACAGTTCCACATCGTTCGGGTCCAGGTGCAGCTTTTCCACAATCCGAAAGGTTTCCTGCACTGTTTTCGCAACAGGGGCGCGGCGCAAATCATCCGGATCGACATAGTTGACCACCAGATACACCCAGATCGGTTGGCCGTCGCTGGCTTCAGAGGTGAGCCGAAACTCCTCCGGCGTTTTGAGAATAATGGGATTGCCCTGAATATCGATCGCCACTCCCGGCTGAATTTGCAGTAAGCGACCATCGGGCTGATCCGGCAGGGGCGCAACTCCTAAGCCATACACAATGCCGGGTTCGTATAGAGCCTGGTAGTGAAAATTCTGCCGTTGGCGGTGGTAGTTGTGCGCTTGTTGCCAGCGTTCAGCCGTAATGGTGAGGCCATCGCTGATATGCAGCCGCTCAAACGCTTCCAGGCGGGGGTAAGCACGAAAATCAGCCATGAACGGTCTCCTGAATCGGGGGCAGGGCAGTCAGGGGGGTTGGCACGATTTCGAGGTCGTAGGTGCAAACGGCGGGTTTTTCCTGCTCGATAATTTTACGTACCAGTCCTTCATCGATCCAATGGTCGAGGTCTGGGCACAGGCGCACATGGAAATGAAAGGGTTTCCCTCCCCCTAAGATGGCCATCGGTCCCAGTTCGGTTTCACCCACCACAAAGCCGCGCCGGGATGCGGTTTGAATTTGGATGGGTTGCTGCTGGGGCGATCGCGTGGGGTGGTGCATGGGTAGGCCCGTGTAGATGTGCAGATAGAACTGTAACCCGCGCCGAGTACCGCGCCACCGATAAATTTCAATGGCCCGCTTGATCAGCGATCGCTGTTGTTCCACCGTCCAGGCCGACTCATTTTGCCAGCCCACCCACTGCGCCAAAAATGGCAGTAACGCTTCCGGCGCGGTCATCGGGTCCAGGTAAGCCCACAGAGTTTGCAGCGTGTTAACGGCGGGTTCAAAGGATTCCTCAAAAATCTTCATTAACCGCCCAATGAAATCCACTTCACGGTACACCGCTGGCAGAAATTGCGGATACACACTGCGGGGCCGAATAAACAGCCGGAAGCGATCGCTCACGAGCAGTTCATCTGTAGCCTCGTTGTAAACCCGCACTTCCCCGTGATAACTCAGGGTCAAAACCTGTTCTGGGGTTAAATTGTCTCGCGCTTCAAAGAAATCGGCATCGGGACGAAAGCGCAGCACCGCTTCGAGCGGATGCTCCCGCTGCAACACCGTTCCTTCGGTGTAAAGGCCATACCAGTGGTCGGGAATGTTGCCCGTAATTTGCAGGCGATAGTTGAGCAGCCCTTCCCCCCGATGCTCTAACCGAATCACCAATTCCGCCACCTCACCCGGACACACACACAGGCTGGTTTGTGTCGTGGGTCCGGTCTCGGCCAAAGCGCCCCAGGTCGCCAGAGCGGCTTCTCCCACATTCGGCGGGTTGGGCACCGACATCGGCGACAGGCGCAGGCTGAGAGTACGGCGATCGGCACGCTGGCTCATAGATCCACCGCTCCACCCAAAAACTGAATCCGATGGGCCGACTGCCGTTGCACATCCGCCCAGGAACACAGGATACCCGTTGGCCCCGGATCGATCAAACCCGTCGTTACCATTTGCCGTTGCCAGCCCGTTTCTCGCCGTAACTCAAACAGTTGGAGAGTGTCGAGATATTGCACCCCTTTCGTACTTTGAAACAACCCCACCAGATCAGACTGATACAGCGATACTCCCATGCCCCAACCGTTACCGTGTCGTCCCCCGGTGATGGGATTGAGCAATTCGTACAGCGATCGCACCAGCGCTTGCCGCAACTCCACGCGGGCTGCCCCCACCTGATAATCGGGTTCGACTCCCAAGACCGCCTGCACCGATACCCCCACATAATGGGGTTCCCGCAAATTTACCTGGGTGCCCAACAGGCAGCGATCGCCGAGAAACTGTTCCACCTCCAACCGGAGCGGCGCACTCAGGGCAAAGGCTTCGGGCGGGATGCCCAGATCCAACGTGGGCAGACTGACCCGTGGCACCACATACACCGTCACCAGGCCGGGGGCATTGCCATTTTGCTGCGTGGGGCAATAGGCCCGACACACTGCCCGACTGGCTTGCAGCGTCAGCGTTTCATAATCTTCGGCGGTCACGGCGCGATTGCGTGTGCGTAATAGGCGCGGCACCCGTAACACCGCTTCTTCTAAACTTTCACCATTCGCCCCATCACGAGCGCGTTCTAAATTCGTCACCTGTTTGACGTAGGGCAATGCCGTCTTGAGAATGTGGAGCGCATGTTTGGGCACATTGCCGCGATCGCCCCCACCACTGCGATAAGCAACCATATGGAGTAGCGCTCCCCAGGCGGGGACGGCACCATATTGGCGTTCCAGGGTTTCGACACGCTCCAAATGGGATTGGCTCATCGTGTGGCCCTGCCATTGCACCTGTCGCCGCAATTGGACCTCCTCCTGGAGGTGTTTGGGTTCCCGAATTAAAGGGCCAAACTGAATCTGGCCGGTGCGAGCATCCAGCGTGTAGTGGCGATCGCTGGGTCCCGAACTGGCGAAGTTTTCTACCTCCTGCCAGCGTTGGGGTGGCTCATTCGGAGGCGTGACCTGCAAATATTCCCCCTCCTGCCGTTCCAAAATGCCCTGCGCCTGCAAGAAGAACGTTTGGCCGGGGGTGCCATCGCTTTCACCCACCAGTTCATTCGTGATGTGGGCGCATTCACTGGCTTCCACTCGCCCACCAATCGCCTGAGCAGACAGCGTCGTCACCTGGGGCGATCTGCTGAAGCGCTCACTTTGGGATTGGGAACAACGACACCGTAACCAGCGGCCAAAATATCCGGCAAAGGTGGCAGTCGCCCAGGTGAGGGGCATATGCAGGGTGACATCCGCTTCGGTTAAGCCTGCCGCCCCCCGCCGCTCCACATCGTCAAAACTAAACCCTTTGGTGCCATCATCGTCTTCTCGTAAGAGCACCGATCGCCAACCCTGCCCATCCCACGCTTCCCAGTGGCGCGGGGGCCGAGTGGGATTGATCCCGGTGGACCCAGCGGGTTCACCTTCAATCGTCAGCACAATCACATTGCCATCCAACGGTTCCGCCGGGTCAAACACCAGGTAAAAACAATCGTGGTCCTGGGGCATCATCTGAAATAGGGGCTGTTGTCGGCCCAGCCAGCGCCCAGTGTTGTCCCGCGTCCACTGATTGGTAAGGCGATCGCGCACCTGCTGCGGCACATCTCCAGCGGCCTCCTCGGTGAGGAAGTGGCGAATCAGGGGTAGCCCAATGGTGAGTTCGCGACTGGTGCTGAAGACGATCGCCGCTTCCTGCTCGGTGCGTTCGGTGGCCACCTCAGCGCCACTGGGAATGGGGGGCACGGAGCGCGTGCCATCCTGAGGCCGAGTTAGATAAAAGGTGAGAACGGTATGGGCCGGGGCCGGAGCCTGCAACCGAACACCCAGCAACTCTAGAAAGGTAATGTAGTTGCGGCGCGGCACCTGATTGAACCGCAGCAACATTTGATCAGTCAACCAGGCGAATAATTCAATTAACGTCACACCGGGATCGGAGGGATTGTGGTTGGTCCACTCCGGGCAGTAACGGGGAATTCGCAATAAACACTCATCCACCAGATCTTTGAAGGTGCGATCGTCCAGATTGGATTTGGGGAGTTGAGGTAAAAAATCAAATTCCACAGGCGTTTCCCACACTGAAAGACTGAGTTGACAGGGGCACGATTCACTAACGAGTTGGGGTCAATTACGGATTCAGGTCGGCTGGCAGCAAGTAAAAGGGATACACCAGGCTCCGCGAGTCGTGGCTGCCTTTCGGGTGATAGATGATGGTAATATCCACCCGCCCTCGCACTGGGTCCGGATCCGTTAAAATTTCGTCCAATTCAATGCGCGGTTCCCAGGCGGCTAAGGCTTCCTCGACGTAGAGCCGCAGCAGCAGCAAGGTATTGGTATTTAGTGGCGCAAACACCAATTCCGACAGGCGAGACCCAAAGTCGGGCCGATAGACCCGTTCACCCAGGCTCGTTCGCAGAATCACATGAATCGATTCTTCCAGGTTTTGCCCTGCGGCACTGAGTTGGAGGTTGCCCGTTACGCTCGGTTTTAGCGGAAAGCGAATGCCACTGCCAATATGAGATGTCATAAACCAATCGTTTAATGAAATCTCCTCAACTCTATGCGGCTAAACCTTTTCACGGTATTTGACGAAAGTTAGGGATATCGAAATGCGTGATCGCAGAAATGGAACACTTCAAGGCAGTCGCCATTGCTGACGAAACGGTTGGCAACGAATGTTACATTATTTTTTGGCAGATATGACCTTGCCATCCTCGTTGGAGTGGGCGATCGCGCCATTTTGCTGAATTACATGGGTCAGTTCATGGGCTGTCAGCGCATCATTATTGGGTGCTTTCCCCGCCCCAAAGTAAATGTCCTGGCCGTGAGTAAACGCTTGGGCGCTCAAATCTTGATTCATTTGTACGGCTTCTGTATCGGTATGCACCCGGACTTGACTAAAGTCGGCTCCAAAACGAGGTTCCATAAAGTTGCGAACTTCATCAGGTAAAGAACTGCCCCCTCCCTTGCTACCGCTTAATTGGGTCTCGAGGGGAGTCGCCGCCGTCATTACCTCTGTGGAAGCTGGCTTCATTTGGAGTTCGTCGTCTTCGGTCTCTTCTCGCTGAATCGTGGCGATCGGCTTCATTTGGAGTTCGTCGTCCTCCATTCCTTCCCGTTGCACAGGTTGCTGGGCTGCGGTGTCGGGCATACTCAGGACCTGATCCGCCACACGGTCCGCCTCTTGCTCGTACTGGTCATTCGGTGCGCCCACAGTCAGCTTTGTTTGAATCGGGGCACGTTGCGGCGCATGAGAAAACAAATCAACGTGGGAAAAGTCGTGGGCCTGAATTTGAGGTTGCTCGTGTTGTAGATTGCTGGAAGGCACTTTCGCTGGGGCAATGAGCGGATCAGCAGACTCGGTGTTAGTGCGGCGTTGGATGTAAGCGCGAGATTTCATAGAAATTTACCAGCAACGAGAGGACAGCAAACCATGCTTAGGCAGGTAACGCGATCGTCTTTTGTTTATTATCCCCTGACCAGTTAACGAAAGTTAGAATTTTCACAAATTTGATAATTGGCGATCGTGCTAAATTCTAAAAAATTGCTAGGGCAGGTATTGGAGGTCGGGATGCGATATCTACTAGTACATGACATCGTGCCTTCCAAGCGTCGTCTAGAGGCGAATTCTCATCCGTGAAGAGTGGCTTGATGTGAATAGAGTTGATGTTTCCCTCTGTTGCATCCTGATAGCGTCCATAATGCATATGGATGCGTCCAAATGACATACTACCGATACTTACTGATATTTCCGGGTCATAAGTGGGTGGATCCCAAGTATTGTTTTTGGTGTAAGGGAACCATTTCCTCCAAGATAACCGCACTGATGCAGGATGATTTGTATTCCACCATTCTAAGTTTTCAGCGGTTGGCCTGGTTTTATCTCCCTTTAAAAACTCTATGCCAATCCTGAGATCCGCGAGGGTCGCACCTAGTTCAAGCTGATTGAGAAGAGTATAAATTTTATCTTCTCCCTTATAGTATTCATAAATGTCTTTTGAGATTCGCGTACTGCCTACTAAAGTTTCTAAATCTTGAATGCGAATCAAGGTCTTAATCAAATGACTTGCAATTGAGTAAGACAAGATATCATTAGACACCCAGCTCCAGTTTTGCTTGATGAGGTTAGCATACTTATTACCCGCTTTTTTGGTTGGCTTGTCATCTGTAACGTTCCATAGCTCAATAATTTTTCGTTGGATGGGTGGCACTTCATTTGCTATTTCATCTTTGCGTTGAATGAATGCCGCGTCGGGCATACTCTGTGCTACTCGGTGTGCCCTTTGAGACACCCCTAAAGGCTCAACTTCCTGCTCGTAGTGAGCATTATACGTTCCAGCGGTCAGTTTCATCTGGACTGGAGGGCGCTGTGGTGCATGGGAGAATAGATCGACGTGGGAGAAGTCGTGATAGGTAGGTTGCGGCTGCGATCGCTCTTTCTCCGGTGTCCTCATTGATTGCGCTTGAGTCTGTGCAAGGCTGGAACTCTCTGAGTCATGATTGGGGCGAGATTTACGGTAGCAGCGTTCCATAGCAATCACCTGTTGAACTAAAGTAGAGCATTTGGGAATGGGCGATCGCCACTTGCTAGCCTAAAATCGCCAACCAATGTATCAATTACTTTAGCCGAATGAAACCATTTGCGATAGAAGAATGTTTGTCACAAAAGCGATCGCCTTTCCAATCCCGCGATTGCTCTTTTCTTCTCTTCCTCACCAGCGTTGGCAGGATACTTCGTTAACGTACCTGACAAGAGCAGCGATCGCTCTTAATCAAGCACAGCATAGAAGTGGCGCTCTGTCATATTAAGGAAGATCTGAATTGGATTGCTGCCAGGTGCTACATCCTGATGAACCAAATCCCCTCCCATGTAATAGTAAACGCGCACACCTCGATCAGCATCAATCAGTTCCTCGCTACGCAAATAGGCAATCAGGAGCGCCCCTGCTTCACCAGCAAGTTCCAGCATCTCACCTTTTTTTGTCGCGCCTTTTTTAATCAGGAAATTCCGCGCTCTCTGTACTCGCTCTTCCGAGTGCTCCCCAACGGCTGTAAGAATCGCATTGATCAAACAGTTCATGCCAGTGCCATCAACATTCTTCACCGTCTTACCAGCGATCTCTCGTGGTGTTACCCCAACTCGACGCTTGCGTTTCTTCGGCGGTGTTGTCTTTGCCTTTGAGCTTTCGCCCTCCTTCTCCAGGACTTCAATCTGCTTCTCCTTCTCCTTCATGCCCTTTTCCTGAGACTTGACCAGTTCATCAAGCTTGGCTGCCTTCTGAGCCTTAACGTTACTTTGAACGGTATTTTTAAGCAGGGCTTCGCGATTCTCCTCAACGGCTTGCTCAGCTTTAATCTGCTTAACGCGCTCGTTATGCTTGCGGGCTTTCTCGTTCTGAGCCTTGATCAGTGCAATTTGTTGCTTCCGGGCTTGCTTGGTCTTCTTGAAGCTAAAGAAACCAGCAGGCTTGGGTTCCTGGAGGATTGGCTTCTCAACTGCATCCTCCTCCAAGATGGGAGGCTTCTCGTCAGCTTCCTCCATTTCTAATGGATCTTTGTACCAGCCACGCTGCGCTACACCGCGCTCGTGTCGGTAGGTGTTTTCAGAGTAGATCGACGGAGCATCCGTCTTACCCTCAATAAAGTTCTTGTCATAGTACTCCTCAAGTCCAACCGCGTGCATCTCGCTAACCTTAGACTTGTCGAACTGACCACTGGCCGTTTCTTGAGTATACAAACGACCATGAAGTATATCATCAGCATGAACCATCTCATGGAACAGCGTCACGTCACTGGGCTTATTCTTAGGTCGCCCCCATTCATCTTGTAGTGCTGGTGCAAGTAATTCATCCTGCAATGCTACCGCCCCCTCCTGATCAACTCCCTCAGCTAGAGGCAACCCAAGCACATTTGGATTGTAGGATACTGCTGCACTTGCCGCCTTACCTGGTTGTTGCGTAGATGCGTCCCATTCACCTCCAGAACCAATTTGACCAGCATTGGATCGGCTAGTGTAACCATCAACCACGTCGATGTATACCCGCTTGCCTGTCTCCTCGATCACACTCTTAATTGAGGCAAGTAGTGAACGTCCGCTTTTGGTGGTTGATATGATAACTAGATCACGCACAACATTCTCCAGAAAACTTGCCTTGGCTTTGGCGTAAGTTGGCTTATCAGCATCCGATACCTTAGGTTTCTTAATAACGATGCCATCGCCAATCAAGACATCTCCCTCGCTGATACCATCCTTAGCCTCCTCCTTGGAGACGACACGCACAGGCATATCCAAGATCTCCTTGACCTCATTATCAACCTTAGGTATTGATGGACTTTCGACACTAAGCACAACCCCGTGCTGAATTACAAGTGATTGCTGATCACCATCCATGTTGGTATCCACTTCATACACAACATCTTCGTCGGACTTAGCCTCTTTACGTACCTTCACGACAAGACCGCCATAGGTTTTGCCATTGTATTGAAAAGGCATACGCTCACCAGGTTTGTATCGCTTTAACTGAGGAGCAACACTGGTGGTCTGACCTACAACAGTGACTTGAGAGCCACGAGCCACTTGTGCACCGAGAGTGTCGGCTTCGACTTCAAGCATCGGGTCATGATTGATCGCTGCGCCCAGTTTTGTTTGCAAGATATTGGGGATAGGGACACGTTGCGGTGCGTAGGAGAACAAATCGACGTGGGAGAAGTCGTGGATAGTGGGGGAAACGCGATCGCCCTGCTGTCGTTCACGTTGAGGCTGAATCTGGGGTGTGGCGGGTTCTGGTGCTGATGGGCGGCGGGCAGGGTGAGCTTTCATAGGGGAGGCCAAAGGAATGATACGGGACGAAACACACAGCAGATGCAGCGATCGCAACGAATGAATGGCAATGGTTAACGTCCAATCAACACAGTTGGGCATCCCATTGTAATTTTATTGGGGGGGCCGACTGCTTCCACTATCGTATTGCCCAGAAAGCAGGCTGGCAAGCCGTTGATCAAAACCGTTGCACTACCATCGATCACTACGCCGGGTCCGTGAGGGGGAACTGGCAACGGAGTCATACATTGATGAATATCTGCGGTTCCCGCGATCGCCGTAATCATGGCCCCCATTGTGGTTGCCGCCGTTGCTTTCGCGGTCTCCTCAGCCGTTTTGGCAGCGGGCGCACCAGGAGTTCCCTGAGCGGCAAGGCTGGCGGCTTCTGCTGATTGGATCGCGGTGTCTGAAGTGAGCTTGGCACTTTGGAGGCCGGGAGCCGCCGCCAGCGGGATGCCCCTCCAGGCAGGCAAGCCACCAATCAGTACATTCGGGCTACCGGGGCTACCCGTGAGGACGGGCGGCAGTGGGTGGGCAACCGGATCGGTAACACGGGCAGCAAATTGTCCCATTCCATCATCTCCTAATTCAACTTAATCAAGGCACCTTTGACCGTGACAATGCCAGTTGCTTGTAAGTCGAGAGTTGTACTGGCCTTAATCGAAATGCTCCCTTTTGACTCCAGCGAGATGCTTAAATCAAGATCGTTCAATTTCAAAAAATGTCCGCCGTTGGTGGTCACTTCAATGCGTTTTTCAGTGTCATTTAAGTAAATTTTGTGTCCTCCTGCTGTTTTGATGCAAACTCCTTTCTTACTTGCGCCTTTATCTTCATCCACAAATTGCAAGTAATGACCCGCACGAGTCTTGAAGGTGCGTAAGCGAACTTTAGAACCACTGACGGAATTGGTAACGGTTTCCGGGGGGGCATCTTTGCCATTCCAGAGTCCGCCAATCACAAACGGACGGTGAATATCTCCATGCTCAAAGCCCACCAATACTTCATCATCCACTTCCGGGAGGCAATCAAAGCCGCGATCTTGACCCGCTCCGATCGCCACCACACGCGCCCAATGACTTTCATGTTCTTCCGTCAAAGTAGGTAGCTTGACGCGCACCCGTCCCAACTTTTTCGGGTCAGAGTTGTTGGTGACGATCCCAATCAATAGGGTTTGACCGACTTGGGGATGCTGGGGGGGTGATAACAAAGACAGCAAGCTACCACCTCGCAGCCCACGCACACTAAAAGCCGTTCGATAAACCCGCTCACTATAAACGTGCTGGGTTTCGGTGACGTAGTATTCGCCTTCATATTTACCCATTGCACGACCAGCAATCTTAACGACTCGGCCTGGACGAATCTCGTAGTCACCAATGGCTTGAGCATCTGCGTGAACAAATTCATCACTCAGTTCGTAAAACAAAGCTTCAGCCATTTTGGTCGCTTCAGCATTGGTATAAACTGGCTGATCCACTAGAACCACCTTAGGACCTGTCGGCTGCCCTTGAAAGGCCGAACTACTATTTTTTCCCTGACCAAACTCGTTTGAGGTGAGAATGTTTGCCTGCGATTTATTCGCAACGATCGCTTGTTTGAGGGTGTAATCCCAACCGCGCACCTCCACACTACTCACTTGCTCGGCACTAGTAACCCGCACCTGAAAGCTGGTTAAATCCCTCAACCACTCAAGGTCCAGGCTCCTCTGTTTACTCGGCTTGCGAAAGTTTAATTTACCATCCTGAACAAAAAGTTCAAATCCATTGCGGGCGGCCCGTTCTCGGAGAAATTCAATATTGGTTTGATTCTCCTGGAACACATACTCATGCACTACTGATGTATCGTCGATAGTGCCTGCCGTAATGCCCACCTCACCGATAATCTTATTGACAATATCTTGATCCGTAATATTTTGGAATGAACGATTGTGATGTCCCCGGTACAAACGATGGGAACAATCATAACCACGGATAATCAGGGGAGCCTGAGAGCCTGACGTGAAGTGAGTTTCGATCGCGGTAATTTCACCATCAATTACCCAACCATTCCCTTTAGTTTCAATCTCAAATCCGATTTTGATCGCTTTACCAATGCTAAACAAACGTTCGTGTTCCCACATGGGGTTGCTAGACTCAGCATTGCTAGTTTGCTCCACCGATTGCCCAACTTGCCCTGGAAATGCGGAATTCCTGATCACCAGCGTGAACATACTGGGTATATGCAAACTCTCTTCAATTGAGATTTGCAAAATGTCTTCCATGAGTTTTTCTGGCGCATCCATGCCGCCAATTTTTAGCATTGGATTGGCAGTATAGTAAGAATTAATTCCTTGCTCTGGCATAGATTTTTATTTGTTAGTTAAATTCAGTTTGATCATGTCCGGCCATAGGTCTGCCCTGACTTTTGCGATCGCCGCCCAACACGTTAGGCGGGCGTTGAGAGGGTTGAGGATTTTTATCGCTGACCTGCTCCAATGTGAGATCTAAAATGGCTCGAACTGGTACGCCAGTTTCTAGAAACATGGTGAGGCGGAAGGTGCAGCTTTTGATGAAACAGCGGAGATAAGCATTGCTCCCCCAGGTAAAGCGATAAATGGGAGGCCGTTGGGGTTTTCCCTGGCCCTCGACAAACGCCACCGCATCGGTGAACGGTTTTAATTCCCTTAAGACATTGCGTTCGTCGCCCTGCTTCTCGTAGCAATCCAAAATAATGTTGCTAATGGTGAGTTGGTAAGGGTTGGGATGTTTGAAACTGCTTTTGTTCTGGCCGCGATCGGTACGAGAACCCTGGGATTGCTCAATACTGACCGTACGGCTGAACTTCAATTCCGTCGGGTTGAACATAAACTCGATGTCCTTCCCTCCCTGCTCCACATTTTTGAGTGTTGCTTTACTCAAACCCATTGCTGCTGACCTCCTGAGGAACTCACATTAAACGACCCGAATAGGGTTTGCCTGTCCGTTCTCGCTCCACTGCCAACCGTTGACGCAGTAACCGATAAATTTCCTGGGCAAGCTGCTCAAACTGTCCTGGAGCGGCCTGGGGCTGAGTCTCTTGCTCAGATGTGTCAGATTCAACCGTCACCGGGGCCGCATCCGGCGTAAATCGCTGGATCGTGGTGGCTGGTGGTGCTGGTTCTGGTTGGATGTTCAGGTCGGGATAGCCCCACTCAGGCGGCAGCACCGCTGCATCTTCCGGTTCAGCGTGGGAAGCCTCAGTCATCTGGTCAAACATGGCCGCCACACTTCTCCAATCGTTGAAGGTGGTGGATTCGGTCGGAGCCGAATTGAATGTACTGCGATCGCTGGAATCGCGATTTGGCCTGGTGTCAGACGTGGAACGGGGTTGGGAGGATGTAGCCTCTGCTCGCTGCGGTTGAATCAGGGGCAGTGTAGATGTTTCTGTCACCATATCCCCAGTGGTAGCGGGAGAACGCTGTTCTGGTGGAGCAATGGCGGCGGATGCGGGAGAAGGTTTTGACAATGGTTGCAATTGCGCCATTGGTTCCAACACTGAGAGCCGTTGCAAAACAGTGGGTAATTGCGGTATGTCTGTGACTGAAGGAGTTGCTGCTGCCTGAGAAGGCTCCGCTTCAGCCTGGGCAATTTGCGACGGTTGATGATCCGGTGGTTGAGGAATTGGGGCGATCGCTGCATCAACAACTGCACCTGGCGTGGTTGCAGGCAAGTCTACCATCGGTGCCGTCGCGAAGGATTCTGGTTCACTCGCAATGGATTGTGCTTCTGGGTCAGAGGAATATTCTTTTGGCCGGGATGGGGCATCAGCAGATTTTCGCTGAATTGTGGCTGGCTCAGATGGGTGTGGTGGATTACTTGGAGGGGAAGCCGTTGCTGCTGCTGGAGCGTCAGCAGTTTTTTGCTGAATTGTGGCTGGCTCAGATGGGTGTGGTGGATTACTTGGAGGGGAAGCCGTTGCTGCTGGAGCGATCGCGTCTGGGCTTGCCAATACCGTCTCATCCCCCTCGGTAGACTGAGCGGTTTCCGATGTAATCCCCTGCTCCTGAGTTGGGGTTGCGTCTGTCGTTTCAGTCCAGCGTTGAATTTGAGGTTGGGCGATTGTAGATGGATGACTGGGTTCGATGTCGGATGTAATATCGGACGCGATCGTGTCAGAACTAGATTTAAAATCTGGTTTTACTGATGTAGAGGTAGTTGACTCGAATGAATCAGTACCTATCTCAGTATCTTGTGTGGTTGGTATAGATGGAATAATTTCTGGCGAGTCAAATCTGGCATCATTGAATTTATTCTCACCATCTGGCTGCACTGATGTGGAGGTAATTGATTCTGATGTGGACTCAGTTAGATTAGCATTCTGAACTTCTACCGCATCAGGTACATCAATATGATGTACATCAATGCTCGGATGGGAACCAAACGCTGGAGAGTCTAGCTGTGGTTGAACTTGAGATCTACTATCTGTAGTAACTTCAGCGACATCACCTAAGGTTTTGGCTTGGATCAGGGGTAAACTGGAGCGATCGCGAATGGCTGAATTCACTTCTCCTGCTTGCTGTGTTTCTGCAGCCATGAATGCAGATTCTCCAGGAGATGGGAGCGGTTCACCAGCTTGACTCTCAGGATTGGTAGTCTCTGCGAAATTAGGGAACTCGGATGTATGAGTTACAGGAGCAGTATTCAGTCGAGTTTGGATGCTAGACTCGATGTTAATGGGTGTCACTGGAGCAATTTCTTGCTGTTGTTCCGCTTCGATTTCTTGTGTATTCTCACCATTTAGAGACGAATGGGAATCAACCTCACCCATCACGAAATTTTCAGGAGAATCTAAGTTTTCAGACGATACTATTTCAGTCGTATCACTCTTCTGCTGCGCTGATGAATGAATTGATTCACTCAGGTTTTGAGTTGATGTATCTGCTAGTGCTGGTGGGTTTGCTAATCTATTTGAGCTTGTGGGCGTTACAGCTTCTAGCACTGGTGAGTTTGGTGGTTCGCTCAAGTTTGCGGGCGTTGTGACTCCATCTGAAAACCGTTGGAGACTAACTGGAGACGCGGCAATGGCAGTAATTTCAGTGGGGACTGAAGCGGTTGGTTCTATTTCGGCATCTGGGTATGATGGGGCTTCATTTGCTACTGGAACCGGAGCAGCATCAACATCAAAGTTGTCCAACATGGAAGAGTTTGGAGACTCAACTGCCTCTCCAGTGATGTCAATTCCACCAGATGGAATATTTTCTAACTGAGCCTTGAAGTGGCTGTCCCGATTTTCATAGGTGGCGGTTTCATCTGGAAGGCGTTGTAAATGAGTGGGCGGGGTGACTGTTTCTGGATCAGTGGCAGCGATCGCTGATTCTGAAAGGGGCTGCGAATTACTTTTTGGCTGAACAGTTGGGCTGGAGTTACTCGCCTTTACAGGGTTAACAGATTGAGGTTGGTTGAATGGAGATCTTTCAGCGATCGGCGAATTCTCTAATTCAGGCAAACCTACCGATTCTGATGAGATTGGAGCTTGAGTTGTACTTTCAGAATTAACGGGTGTTGCTGTTGTCGCTGCATGTTGGGTTAAGGGATGGTCAAATGTTTCTGCGGCTGCGGCTAAGGGTTGTACGGGTGAGGTTGCTGCATTTGCCGATCGCGGCGATGGCTCTGGAGAGGCAGTCTGAATTGTAGGTGTGGCGGCTGTAATATTTTCAAAGTTTGGGCTTGGTTGAAATGCAGCCTGAATTGCAGGTGTGGCGGCTGTAACGTCGTTGAACTGAATTGCAGATGCGGCGGCTGTAACGTTGTCAGAATTTGTGCCTAACTCCCGCTCTAAAGATGGCTCTAATGAAATTTTATCGGTTGTTGTATCCAGAATATTCTCTGAGCTAACTTCAGGCGTTGTGGACTCTAAAGTGTTTGTAAATGCAGTGTCATTGGTTGTTGTCGAAAGATTGGCTGTTGCAGCGATATCTGAATCTGAAGATATTGCAGGGGAACTCATGCGATCGCCAATATTTGACGAATCTTGATTACTCAATGAATCCGAATTGGAGGTAGGGATAGGTGACTGATTCGCTTGATTGCTGCTGGGTGGTGGAGTCAATTTGGGTGCGATCGCGCGATTGATGATTGAGTTTGGTAATGGTGCATCACTGATTTGAAGTTCAGTTTCAATGGCATTAACCTGTTCACCGACAGAACTCCGCGATGCATCCGGTTCATGCTCCTCGATCTGGCGTTGTATCGGTGTTAGGGCTGTTGCTTCTGTTGTAACCTGGTCAGCGAAAGAACTAAACGGCTCATGTGATTCACGCTCGATCTGGCGTTGTATGGGTGTTGATGGTGTGGCTTTTGGCGTACCCAGTTCAGTTGCGGTAGGTTGATCAAAGAAGGGCGAATCTTGAAAGGGCGACTGCCACTCATCCACCGCCGTTGATGGCAGTGAGAATGCTGCTGGATCGAGAACAGTGAGCGATCGCCCGCCTAAGGGTGTGAGAAATTTGGGCTGTAACCAGGTTTGCCCCAGTGCAGTCGCAATTCCTAAGGGATGGCGAATTCCCAGAGGCATTTCTCCCGTGGGGAGGGAGAAGTTATCTGAGAGGGGAGTAGGGGCGATCGCCATTCGATTTCTCCTTATTCAGAATCGGGGAAGAAGCCACCGTTCTCCCGCTTGACGTTTTGGTCCTGCACACCGCCACTTTGCAGCGTTCGTTGTCCTTTATGTTTCACCTTCAATCCCTCGTAAGCCAGCACCAGTTCTTCCAGTGCAACGCTATTCGAGTCGGCTTTGAGGGAGGGCGTTTTCCAACCAATGGGAACGGCACCAATCAAACTCCAGACTTGCATGATCTCACCCGCCTGGTTAAACACCAGAATATTAATATTTCGTCGTCGCGACTCTCCGGCAGTGAGGCTTTGCTGAATCCATTTCCAGAATCCCTCATCGTCTGTAATTCCTCGCTTCAGGGTGATGTCGCCAAACTTAGCCTGCTTCAGAAAGATGCGTTGCTGATGGTTTACGCCGCCTTCGTGATATACCTCCTTCTCGATCTGCACGTCCAACCCTGAACATTCGCTAAAGGCTGCCGTCACAGTGCTTTCAATCTCAACATAGAATCGATTGGTCGTGACGTAGTTCAAAACATTCAAATCCGCCATCAGAGCCGCCTCCCATAGCCATAAATCCGTTCTTGTTGCAGGGTCAGATCGTGCTGGAGCAATTCAAACACGCGATCGCTGAGTTGTTGCACCTTCAGGGGATCTTGCAGCACTTGGGCCGCAAGTTGAGCCAGGGTTGCTAAATCTGCCCCTTGAATTGGCTCAATCAACTGGGCTGGGCAGGCATAAGCACCTGGGCCGATCGCCGGGAGTGGCAGACCGCGATCGCTGGGTGCCTCTGAGCCGGTAAAGGCAGTGGGAGTGGCAGGATCCGTCATGGTAGAGTCTCCGGTGGCTGCGAGTTGGATGGAGTGGGCTGGTTGCGAAGTTGTTGGGCGCGATTGAGCAACCCTTGAATGCGGCCTGCTTGCCGAGTGCTACTCCGTGGTTGGGGGTTCGCAGTCATTTGGGCCGCCTGCTCAGTAGCCAGGTCCCGTCGCACCTTAGACTCGATTTGTTCGTACAATGCCCGCATCTCTGGGTTAGCTGTTGCGAGCGATAGCGTGTCATCCTGCAACATTTCTGCCATCGCTTCTTTTTGGCGCACCGCCCGGGCACGCAATACTAACCGTTCCAGGTAATCGCCTTTGCGATCGCGCCCACCTCCCGCCTGCATCTGATCGCGAATCTGCTCGTACAATGCCTGAGCATACCCACTCCGACTGGCGAGGTCCGCCAGCCGCACCCCCAATGCAGTGAGAATGATCCCAATCAGCGGCGGCACCCAGGGGATCCACAAGCCCTGCGAGACAAACACGCCGTAACAAATCCCCCACACAGCCGCACTCAACCCAACGAGGCCAAGCACAAAGAGACCCAGACGGCGATTGTAAAAAGCAAGTAAGCCACTCCCCAAAGCCCAGAGCCAGAGCCAGAGTATTTCCGCCAGTTCTGACCAACTCCGGATAAACGGACGCTGATCTAACACGGCACTGAGAATTTGACTAACGGCATGGGCATGAACGGTCACTCCATGCATGTTGCGTAACCCAAGCTGCGTTTTCAAGTAGGGAGTGGCCAGAAAATCCTTAGAAACATTGGAGGTATTGCCAATCAGAATGACGCGATCGCGAATCCATTCAGGCTGAATTTTATTTTGCAATACATCTACGATTGAAATTTCCCGAAAAACAGGTTCTGCTCCACGATAATTCAACATCATTTGATAATCGCTAGCATCCGCATCAGCATAACTACCAAAATTAGAGTTAATTCGTTGTAGCACCTGCGAACCAAACCGAATTTCTCCTTGGTCGGTTGGCTCAGGATTAATATTTTCGCCTTCGAGATACATCCTGGCCAACTCAAAACTTAAGGAATATATTTCATTTGCAGGATTGGGATCATTGCAAGCATGTTTGACTCGAATTGGACGAGTTGATGCGCCTGGAACTGATACTAATAAAACTCGTCGGACTATCGTATCCGCATCAATCGGAAAATCGGCAAAGGCGGCTCCTCCTTCTGGTGTTCCAGGGGCCGGAGGCGAACCCGTTGTCTCGCCACCACTCAGCAAACACCCTGACACAATAGTTTGACTGGCGCTAATGACATTCGTTAACTGGTTGCGTCCTGCCGGAGGGCCTTGAGGCACATCACGAGCAATGTCTAACCCGATCGCCCGTGGATTGAAACGTTCTAATTTCTGCAACACCTGAGCAAAGGTGCTGTCGTGAATGGGAAATTGTTGGAGTTGTTCAATGTCGTCGTCGCTAATGGTCACGATACTGATGCGATCATCCATCGCTTCAACCGGACGACGACGTAAAAAATCATCATAGGCGGCTAACTCGATCGCCTCAAATCCGCCCAGCGATCGCACCAGCCCCAGCGGCACCGCTACAATCAGGCTGGTGGTTAACACCGTCTTCAGCATGGCTCGCACTGTTGTCCCCATCCCCATACCTTGCTATCCTCTACGACCTACCTTTGTTCCGACAATGCCTGAATTTCCTGGACCCAACGGCGGCGATCGTGATGTTCCAAGGCCAGAATATCGGCCAGCGACCAGTGAAAATGCAATGCGATAAACGCTACCTCCTGGTGTAACCGCTCCAGAGGGTAGCTCAGGACTCCCCCGACAACACCAACTCCGTTTGAAACTGGTGATGACATTGGGGACACTGGGCAGCTAATTTGGCACTCCCGGTTTGATTTACCCGATTATACAGTTCTCGCAGATAGGCCAAATCCTGCGTAAATAACCCCTCCAAGTCTTCCGGGGTGACGGTTTCCAGGGTGCCTAAGCGGGTGATGACCTGGGCCAACAATGCCAGAATCAAATACTCTGGGTAATTTTGCACCAAACGATGTTTGTGAGCGGCTAACTCATCACGGGCCGTGGCCATTCGCATGACTCCATCCTGATGCACCACCCCATTCGCATCGACCAACCCACGGGGTAATTTGAATGTAACTTCTGATACTAATGCTGTACTCATTCTGAAATCACTGCCATATCGGATGCGGTGGCTCCATTGGTGGAGTGAATGGGTTCTTCTAACTCATTAATTTGACGGTAAAATTTTTGTAAGTAACTCAAATCGCAAGCAAAAAAGCCTTCCACAATATGGGGCGACACATCCTCCAATGCACCGAGTTTAGTAATCACTCGCGACAAAATAATGACTGTTGCATAAGCAGGATTGGACTTAACTCGCGGATCTCGCAGAGGGACGATTTCATCCATTGCCGTAGCCAGTCGCATCACCCCTTTGCGATGCAGGTTGCCATCCTCATCCAGGTAGCCCTTGGGTAAGGTAAACTCAAATTCGGTTTGTAGCACGCTCCCTCCTGAAATCGCTGAATGCTATTAAGCTGAATGCAATTAAACAATCATGTTCACTACGTCACGCTCACCGATTTACTTAATTTCGTTGCCTTGAGGATCAACCCGAATGAAACTTTCAACCGCCAGTTCAACCTCCTCTAACTCAAAATCAGAACTGGATGCTTTTAAGTCTGAGATTTTGTAACTGGTCGGCCAAGCGTTAAAGAATCGAAATCTAGCTCTGGCATTGCCTTTTTGGTCGTAAATGGTAATGTCGCCATCCTTGCGGGTATCGTTCCATTTGCCATCTTCGACATTCTTAAACCATTTCCAAAAGGTGGTTGAAATGTTCAATCCCCGTTTCAGAATGATGTTCTCACTTTTGGAATTGCCAGGAATTTTGGTGCGTAGCATGCGTCCTACTTTGGCATCCTTACTGCCCCATTTCTGGGGAGCCACTTCGCAAATGGTGACAATTTCCTGCGATCGCTTAAATCCCTGACAATCCATAAAGTAGCCATCAATTTCATCCTTCGAGTCCGATAAGGTGATTTCCAGATAAAATCGAGAGCTACTTAAAAGTTCATATTTGGGTACAGTCATGCCGACTTACCTCCCCAATGGGTCGATGGTTGAGGTTTATTTAACGCGGTGACAGGTTTCGTAAACAAACTCCACCTTCTCCGTAAATAATTCTGTGGCACCCGGTTCCATCTTCGAGGTGGTGTAGGACTGAGGAAACACACCCGTAAAATTCCAGCGTGCGCCCTCGTCACCCTTCTGATTGTATACCGTGATCGAAGCGGATTTGCGTGCCCCCCCGGTGGATGATCCCTTCCCGGCTAACGGCCCCCCAATGGAGTGAGACTCGCGATACCAATCATGCATCCGGCGATCGTCCACAGTCGCCACAAATTCCACGGATAGCGTCCCGCTGGTGACACCACTCACCGTTGCCTGCATCAAGCTGGTGGCTTGCTTACCGACCCCAAACGACTTCATATCGCCTGCGGCATCAAACTTCACTGATAAACCACTAACTTTTTTGACAATCAACTCCTGAATGCCATCGACTTCCAGATAAAACTTAGATGTTGCCAAAACTTCATCTTTTGCCATGAGTCCTCCACTGTAATCAAATCAAACGTCATCCAATTAAGCTTAGGATTGTGGATTTAATAACCTGTGGAGCGGGTGTCCCGCCCGGACAGGCAAGATGCCCATCCTACAAAAATTACAGGTTATTTAATTCTCATTCCTTATTAACCTGGCAATAAAAGACATTGCATCTCTACGTAGGGTGCTGTTAGCGTCAGCGTAACGCACCGATAGCCTGTTGCTAATGCGTTACGGCGATCGCCTGACCCATCGCTTCACCCTACTTGACGCGACGAATATCTTCACACACCATTTCAAAGGTTTCAAACGCTAAATCACCCCCATCCGCCGCAAAATCGGAAACCTTATAGCTCTTGATCCAGGCATTTTTCACTTCCCAACGCATGACCACCTTATCACCGGGGTCATAGGCTGTAATCGAGCCATTCTTGCGATTGTCGGCCCATTTGCCATCGCCAGAGTAGTCGGATGGCATCGTTCCCTTGAACCAGTTGTAAAAATCCATGTCACCTTCCCGCAAGTAAACCTCGATCGTGAAGTTGGGATTTTCTTCAAATCCGGTGGAGGTACTTTGACGCAGGGACTTACCGCTTTTGGTGGAAGCAAGGGCTTTCTCGTAACCCTTCACTTGCCCCTTAAACGCAACTTCTTGCACACTTTTGATGAGTTTGTCGGTCATGCCATCAAATTCAACATAAAAGCGGCTGGTGGTAATGGGTTGGAGTGTTGGAGCCATAGTCAGTTCCTTAGTAACAGAGGGGACGTAGTGCAGAAATAGGGTTGCCATTGGTAGGGACACGACAGCCCGCACCGCTACCAATGGTTAAACACGGGTCAAACGCTGACCCAATCCGGTGGGATTATTGATTGGGTGCCCACTGGCTGATTCGGAAGATGACAAATTCCGCCGGACGAACCGGACAAACCCCCACTTCTACATAGAGCCGACCGAGCATCATCGTTTCATGGGTGTTTAACTCGCCATCGCACTTGACATAAAAGGCTTCGGCAGGACTGGCACCAAACAAAGCTCCATCTCGCCACAACCGGGTTAAAAAGCCTTCTACTGTGCGGGTGACTCGTGCCCACAGGTCTTCATCATTGGGTTCAAACACGACCCACTGAGTCCCCAATTCGATCGACTTTTCAATGTAGCTGATTAAGCGCCGCACGCTAATATACCGCCATTGGATGTTGTCGGGTTCAACCAGGGTCCGGGCACCCCACACTTTGTATCCTCGATTGTAGTTGGCAAAGTTGCGGATACAGTTGATGCCGATGGGGTTGAGGAGTTCTTGCTCCCGCATATTCGTTTCGTAGGCCAACCCTAACACGCCTCTGGGGGTTTCATTGGCGGGGGCTTTGTAAACTCCACGAGATTCATCGGTGCGGCACCAGATCCCCATCATGTGCCCACAGGGAGGCACCATAATGGGGCGATTATTGCTGCGGGGGTTGGCAACTTTGATCCAGGGGTAATACATGGCCCCAAACATCGATCGCCGATTGAAGTGGCTCAACCATTGTGCGACATCCTGGGGCTTTTGCTCCTCCGGTAGCACTGGGTCTTCCCCACGGCGCAATTTTACGGGCGGGGGATCGAGCACCACCATGCGGTAGGCGGGGCCAGGGAAGGAGTTTTCGCAGCTACTCACCATCATTTCCATGAGGGCGTGAATCTGGTCTAGCTCCAGCAATTGGTTCTGGTAGGCTCGCATCAGGTCAGGACAGGCAATCATTGCCACTTCATCAATTTCAAATAAGCCCTGAATGCCGCGACGCTCATCCCGGACTCCGTGTAAATCTCTGGCCAAGCGATCGGGGGGGGCAATGTAAGGCGGTGGCGCGACTTCATATCGGCCATTCGCGGGACGGCGGGACAGAGGATGCCCCCGTTCACCGGAAATATCCACCGCGGCAATGTATTCTGAAGCTTCCAGGGCGGTCACGGCGTAGTCGGCCACGGCGGTAGCGACCTGGGGGTCCATCGTCAGGTGCGGGAAGGTTTCTAATACCTGGTTATTCCGGCTGACAACCACAGTGAAGAATTCGCCCGTGTTGAAGGGGGGTTCTGCGTCGGGATCGGTTTCCTCAACGGGCTTTGGTTCACTTTCAATCACGGTGACAACCACGCGATCGCTATTCGGCGCGACCAATGCCCCTGCTTCCTCAGAGGCGGGTTTGAGATTGAAACTTAGGGACGGTTTTTTGGCTGAGGTCAGCAGGCGAGTTGCCGTTTCATCGGCGCTGGGGGCTGGCGTTCCGGGTAATTGCGTGCCAATGCTCACCACCCAACAACGACCCCCACCATTTTGGAACCAACCTTGAACGGCAAAGGGCAGATAGGCATCAAAGTCGGTGAAGCCATCGGAACCGGGCCTAGCAAAACATTCGAGATATTGCCCCCAGTTGGTGATTAAAACAGGTTTGAACAGGTCGGCATCGCCGCGCACATCTTCAGTGAACCCAACAAATCCGGCGACACTCATACTGATGCCCTCGATCGGGCGACTGCCGCGATCGACCTCTTCAACGTATACGCCCGGAGCAAAATAATCCAATGCCATGATTCACACTCCAAAAGATGGATTTAGGGATGAAATCGGTGATCGCCTGAGGCAGACTGCCTGGAGGCGGTAGAGCAGGGTAGAAAAACCTCAAGAAACCAGCCCAGCCTGCCTGAGCATTGGGTAAGGAACGGTCAGCGTGACATGCAGTGCTAACTGAAGTGGGGTGCGAAGGACTGCCCAAAACTGGACATCCTCAGCCAGGGCCTGAGTGAACACCCGCATTCCCACCGCTCCAAACCCCCGCAATGATTGGTCTAAAACAGCTTCTGGAAGCGATGGATACTGTGAGAGCCTCATCAGTACGTTGGACAGTAAACTTTGTTCTCCCAGGCTTGTATAGTCCGTTGCGCTAATCAAAAACGTTAATTCAAACCAGCGCTGGTTTGAATTCGTTACACAATCAACCTCCTGAACGTGATAACAATACAGGTTGAGTCCAGGTTTATCCTTCTGCCACAGACGAGGGTGCTCAAAGGAAATCTGCTCTTGAGAGATTTGAGCCAGTTCCTGAGTTAGCAACTCAGCTAGAGTTTGTGAAGCCGCAGAAATCATGTGCCAGGAGTCGTAAATCCTAACTCCATACTTTAGGAAAGTGAATTAAGCAATAGAACTCGACTTTAGTCAGGAATTCCCAGCCTGAGGAGCTTATATAAGAATTATTAAGTTATCTCAATTCAGCTTCATAACATCCTGACAGGGCTGGGATGGTATGTAAAGTTGTGGGGTAAGCCTAACTTTAGAAGTAAATCTATCTATGGAGGGAGCTTCTTAATTTGTAACGTCAAACTTGGAGATTAGCGTTTTGAGTTTTGGGAACAATGTTGCGTAATTTTATTTAGGTTGTTTGTCAGTTTATTACAAACTCTTTTTCATTACCCCTGTTAATCATCCTTCACTGTGTTCTTGCCAATTGCACTTCAACCATCCTTAGAGCAGTTCGTTCAGCAATTTGGGCTGTGTGGCGGTTGCCTGATTCAGATTGAGATGCCGATGTCTGATTGTCCTGGTCAATTGTACTGGTTGGGATATGAAGGCACAACGTATTGGCCGTGTTGTGATGTGGCATTTCAACGCTACCTGGAAGGCGCGATCGCGCAACCACCCCTCGCATCGGCTCAACCTTTTGAAATCGTGAATTTACGTCAGCCGCAAGAATTGATCACTCAATGGCATGATCACCTGTATGGGTGTTTGTGGCGCAGTGAAACGAAACATTATTATTTAGTCTGCTGGCATTCCGTCGATTTGTCTGAGCATCAGCAATACGGCATGAGTCTTTATGCTCAGGCGTTAGCACCTCGCTTCGAGCGAGTGTCGGAAGCCTATGAACAACAATTACACAAAGTTTTACAGCGAAGTCGTCATCAGTTGCGAACGCCGCTGGCATTAATGTTACTTTATATTGATTTGTTGCAAACAATTGCAAATGATTCGCGATCGCAAGAATGGGTCCGAAATTTGCGCTCCACTGTTGAGGAGATGAATAATAGTGTGAATCATCTCACCGAATTGGTTCATTCCATAGAACAGCTCGATTATGTTGATTTGCGTCAATCCATCATGCAGTGTGTGGAGAGTATGCAACCCTGGATTGAGCAGAAACAGATCACCGTTGGGTATGGTGCACAATCGTTGTGGCTTCAGGTGGATGAATGGAAAATTTGTCAGGTGTTTCAAAACTTACTCAATAATGCGATCGCCTTTGCGCCTATGGGTGGACGCATTACCTGGGAGTGGCAGAACTTTCAAACGGAGGTGTTAATTAAAATTAGTGATAACGGACCCGGCCTATCATCAGAAGATTTGCGCTCGATTGGAACCCCCTATTATTCGCGTCGTCCAGGTGGTACTGGGTTGGGATTATCGATTGCCCGCCAAATTATTTTGGAACATCGTGGTAGTTTATGGGGAAATAATCTACCTGATGGTGGTGCTCAATTTTGTATTACATTGCCGAAAAGTTCCTGAATCGCCACTTGCTAATTGGTCACGAATCAATGCCTGCGTCCGGCAGACACCCCCTGCTTGCTCTTGCTCTTAAGGAACTCCCTTATGTACTCAACACTGGTTTCCGCCCCAACCCTGACCCATCCCATTTCAACCTTGCTGGTGGATGATTCTCCCGCCTTTCGGCAGGGCTTAAAGAACTTACTTGATTTTCACAGCAGTACAGGATCGCTTCAGTTTCAAGTAGTTGGGCAAGCGGCAACACTGCGGCAGGCGATCGAGTTGGCGCAGGAACAGTCGCCCATGCTGATTCTGCTGGATATGGAATTGGCGCATGGGAGTGGGATCGAAGTCTTGCAACAGCTTCATCCCCAGGCAAAGCTGAGTCATGTGCTGGTGCTCTCCGGGCATCAGGAAGAAGAGTGGGTATTTAAGGCGATGCAGGCAGGGGCCAGGGGTTACATCTTCAAACACAATCTCTCCACCCAACTGCTGGAAGCCATCCAGGTGGTGCTTCGGAATCAAATTTATCTTGCGCCCGAAGTCGCAACCCAATTCTTCCAGCAATTTCATTTCTGTGCGGGGCGATCGCTGACGAAGACCACAACGGTTCATCTCACAGAACGGGAACAGGAAGTACTGCACTGGTTAGTGCAAGGCGCTTCCAACGAAGTGATCTCGCGCCAACTCAATATTACCGTCGGCACTGTGAAAGCCTATCTCACAGCAATTTTTGAAAAATTGGAAGTGACCAGTCGCACGCAAGCGGCACTCCAAGCACTCAAATTAGGGCTGATCTCGGCATGAGTAATTACCTTGCGGTTGCCACCATTACGGCCACAATTCAACGCACCTTACAGGCGATCGTTCAGACGGACATTGAAGGATCGCGAGTCACGACTGTGCGCCCCAGTGAAATTGGCAATGGCACACCCGAATCCGGTGTCAATATTTTCCTCTATCAAGTGATCACAAACCCGGCATTGAACAATATGGATGCCACTCCAATGCGATCGCGGGGCGTGCCAACAAAACGGCAGGCGGCACTGGATTTGTACTACATGTTGACATTTTATGGCAACGATACAGAACTTGAACCGCAACGCTTGATGGGTAGTGTTATTCGTGCCCTGAATGATCAACGAATCATTTCCTCAGAAATGATTCAAGTGGCCTGTCGCGACTCAACATTGCCATTTCTTCAGGAATCAAACTTAGCGGAGCAAATTCAACAAATTAATATTGTCC
Source organism: Leptolyngbyaceae cyanobacterium bins.349 (assembly GCA_033764685.1). Taxonomy (GTDB): domain Bacteria; phylum Cyanobacteriota; class Cyanobacteriia; order Leptolyngbyales; family Leptolyngbyaceae; genus JSC-12. The sequence goes on along the minus strand of JANRIS010000011.1, from coordinate 7,851 downwards.
CGTTGGATCTGAATTTAGAAGATTTATCCAAAGCCTGGTCAGTCTTTTTTCAGACCCCCTACATGCTATCGATCGCCTATAAGGTGTTGGTGGTGCTGCTGGCAGGAGATGAATCTCCAGCGCGGGGATTGCCCATTCGCGATCGTCGCACCACTGGGATCTCGCCCTATTTCAACCAGCCCCAAATTGCTCAGGTCATAGCACAGGCTGGTATGGGTGAACCGATTCTGGCAGATAGCACGCTGGTCATTACAGGTAAACAACTAAAAGGGGACTGGGGAACCCAAGTCCGGCTGTGCGGGCTGGATGTTAACCCGACGGAAGTGAGTAGTACTCGCGTTGTCGTGCCCTTTTCCCTAATTCCGACTGAAGTCATGCGGGCGGGTGTGCAAAGTTTGCAGGTGATCCATCCTTATGCATCTAATAGTGATACATCCCGTCTCAAAAAAGAGTCTAATGCGGCTCCATTTGTATTGCGACCTCAATTAATTAACATTGGTGAACCTGTATCTATCGATGACGATGACGAACTACGCTCCGGGCAATTAGAACTGCAAACGAATATGTTAATTGGTGCGAAACAACGGGTTGTCATGGTCTTGAATGCTTGGAGTGTAGAACAACCTGGAGCTTATGTGTTTGATGCTCCGGGTCGTCATCGAGATGAGCGATCGCTCGTAATTCCGTTTGAACATGTGCCACCAGGAGATTACCTGGTCCGGATTATGGTGGATGGGGCTGAAAGTCAGTTGCAGGTGGATACCGACCCTGATAGTGCAACTTACGATTGGTACGTTGGTCCCAAAATTACAATTCAGTAGGATGAGCACATGGGTGAAGCGATCGCGGCACAGTCAACACTATCCCCCACTTCAGATTGGGCGATGCAAAATCATCGTTATCTGATGACTGCGATCGAACAGGTATTTAGTTATCTTGAACCAGAGGCAACGCCAGTCATGGCACCGCCTCCAATTCAGCCAATGGCCGCGATCGAACGCCTTTGCCAGTTGTTTCGTTTATCCGCCTTTGAACGAGCCATTTTGCTGCTCTGTGCGGGTATGGAACTACACCACAGCTTCGCGACCCTTAAATTATCGACAGCCGCAACTTCAGTGCCCACCCTGGGGCTTGCCCTCAGTCGTCTTCCCTATGGTCACTGGAGCGCCATCACCGCCGAATCCCCGCTCCGCCGCTGGCACCTGATTGCATTGGGAGATGCAACGACACTCACCCATTGTCCATTACGCATCAATGAACGGATTCTCCATTTTTTGTTGGGAGACACCCAGTTAGATCCGCAATTAGTTGGTATTGTCACCGAGGTGTCCAGCGATGCCCTACCGCAACTGCCCGCATCACAGCAGCAATTGGTCACGGAAATTGTCACCTTGTTACAGCAAGCCTCGGAGCCACCACTGATTCAGCTTACAGGGTCTGACAGTGCCATGAAACGACTCATCACATTGGTGGCAGCGACTCAATCAGACTGTGGTGTATTAAGTGTGTCAGCCGATGCTTTGCCGACTGATTCTCACCAGTTTCAAACGATGCAAACTCTGTGGCAACGAGAGGCAATTTTGTCTAGATCTATGTTGCTTCTAGATTGCGATTGCATTTCTAATAGTAGTCAAGAATCAAATCTGGCTGTAACTCAACTGAATGCGATCGCTCGGTTGTTAGAAACCTGTCAACAGCCTTTATTTGTATTGAATCGCGATCGCCGTACACCCCGTCATCGTCCGATTTTTAGCTTTGAAGTCACGCAACCCACCGCCGTTGAACAACGAGAATTTTGGCTACAGGCCCTGAGTGCCCAGGTGCCCATCACCTCAGCCTTATCGCAACAGGTCAATACGCTCGTCAGTCATTTCAGTCTTTCTCCATTGGCAATTCAAACTATTTGTACACGGGGGTTAGCAGGGCAAGCGGTTATCACCGAAGAAACAATTCGCGATCGCCTGTGGCACGCTTGTTTGAGTCATGCTCGTCCCCAACTGGAAGAACTAGCCCAACCAATTCACAGCCAAGTAACCTGGAATGATCTAGTCGTTCCAGACAAAGAAAAACAAACCCTACAGGCGATCGTGGCCCAGGTCAGGCAGCGGGTGAAGGTTTACGAACACTGGGGCTTTGGCAATCAGGGCCAGCGCGGCCTAGGCATTAGTGTCCTGTTTGCTGGGGCCAGCGGTACTGGTAAAACGCTTGCCGCCGAGGTGCTGGCTCATGAACTCAAACTCGACCTGTACCGGATTGATTTAAGCTCTGTGGTCAGCAAATACATCGGCGAAACAGAGAAGAACCTGCGCCGGATTTTCGACGCTGCCGAAGCGGGAGGAGCAATTCTTCTATTTGATGAAGCCGATGCCCTATTTGGCAAGCGCAGTGAAGTGAAAGATTCTCACGATCGCTACGCCAACATGGAAGTTGCTTATCTCCTGCAACGGATGGAGGCTTACCGGGGGTTAGCTATTCTAACAACGAATCTGCGTAGCTCGATTGATCAGGCATTTTTGCGCCGCTTACGATTTGTCGTACAATTCCCTTTTCCTGATGCCACCCAGCGCGCCGAGATTTGGCAACGGGTTTTCCCAAAACTCACTCCAACTGAAAATCTGTCCTACACCAAATTGGCAAGGCTGAATATTCCAGGTGGCAACATTCGGAATATTGCATTGAATGCGACCTTTTTAGCGGCAGATGCAGATTCACCCGTGCAAATGCACCATATTTTGCAGGCGGTACAAAGTGAATATGCCAAACTAGAACGTCCACTAACAGATGCTGAAATCAAAGGGTGGGATTGTTCGTTTCCAGGACGGCAAAGTTAGTACCCACATTGCGCTTGGAATTGAGGCAGGAATTGTTGCAGCGCCCGCAACTCTAGATTGCAATAGGGGCACCAGCCTCCCCGATAAAAGGAGAGCACCACTGGACCGCCCAATTAGCTAAATCGTCAGTGGGACTCATGAAAAGCTCCTAATTTATTGATTAACGGATCAGCAGAACTTTGGCAAAAGCCGAGCGATCGCTCCAGCACTCGTCTGCTTAAAAGCTTCAGGATTCCGTTCCAGGGCATCCGCAGCCATCCGTTGGATAATCTGAGGAAAGTCCTGATCCGCCTGAAAGCCTAGCAATGGCAGGATGATAGGTGCCAGCCATCTTTGCTTGGGCACCAGTTCCCACCACACCATCACTTGAGAACCGTGACGGGTTGGACTAACATTCCAGCCGCCACGCATCATCTTTGCAGGAAATGGAAAGTCCGGGGCTTCCGACAGAAAACGAACTGTGAAGCTGTGACCATCTTTAAACTCAGTACACTGCTCCGCCCACCGCTTGCCTGCATGGTTTTCACACAGCCGTACTGCACCGATACCTGGCGATCGCCCATCCAAAATCATGGAATTCTTTAAGGAAGGCATGTAGTTTTTGATCGCCCCTAGTCTGCTCACTATTCGCCACATCGCATCGGCTGGTGCGTTGGTTTCCACCACGATGCAATGTCGATATTCGTCTGTCCCTTGGGGTTGGTGCGCCTTTGCGATCGCCCAAACTTGCCAAACACCAAACATCAAGACGATCGCCGCCACAACAATGACAAGACCATTTCCAAAGTTGGAAAGCCCATTCGGAAACAGCCCTAGCAGGATCACGCTGCCCATGACCCAGAGAAAATCTGCTGCACTGGCGTAGAGGGCACGCCAAGTTGCCATCCGATGGCGCGTTGCTTGGTGCAATAGATCAACAGCAAAGATTGCTAATCCGACCCCAACGACTTGGAGGATGAGAGAAACGTGAACATCGAGCCAACTGCTAACCAGGGACGGACGTAAAAGCATGAGCGCTGCACAACTGAGGGAAAAGAGAGCATTGGCCGCAAGCGCAAGCCGTAAGAATACTGCGGTAGTCATGTTAATCTCGTGAATGTTAGATCATGCCGTTGTACCAACCATGCTCAAGCTGAAAGCACCTTTTGTACTGCATCTGCGTAGAGCTTTTTCGGTTTTAATCCAGCAATTCGCTCCAGAACCTTAGTTCCTTGAAACAACACAACTGTGGGAGCACTCCTCACACCCAATTCCATGTCAAATTCAGGATCTTGGGTCATGTCGATCGTGACTAAATGCAACTTGCCAGCATGATCAGTGACAAGCTGTTGCAAAACTGGGGCAAGGGTTTCGCACGAAGGACAATGAGGTGCGACAAATTTCACCAGAATGGAATTTTTAGATGTTTGTTGCAATTGGGTCAGGTCATCAAGTCCTTCACCAAAAATTTTCGTCGATAAAGATTCAGACATGATGGTTTCTCCTTAGAGGTGTCGATGAGAATAGGTTGTGTATCTGTGTTAATGGGCAATAAACACAGCTTTTAGCACAGCCATAACAATCATGATGGATTTGTCTGACATGAAATTTTGACCTTGAGTTGAAGTGATAAACAAAAGATGTTGAGCACTGGAAAGATGGGTACCACTGAACACGGTCAGGGAGAGTGTGAGAGAAGTGCAACCTAAAATGATCGCAATTCTGGAATGGATTGATTTAGGAGTCAGTGACATGGCTGTTCTGGAATCACTCAAAGGAAGGTCAGACAACGGACAGCAGGCGACTGGGTTGTTGTTCAGCTATCCAGCGTTCGGCTTCGATCGCGGCCATACAACCCGTTCCAGCGGCAGTAATCGCCTGACGATAGTGATGATCTTGCACATCACCCGCTGCCCAGACTCCCGCAATATTTGTAGCAGTGCTTTTCCGGCTGGTCCCAAACCAATAATCACAAGCTTCTCAACCATTTGCTTCTAACCTCCCATAAACCATTGAGTGCCCGTAAATAGGTAGTACACACCCGTGATGATCAGTGCCACGCTACCCAGGCGAATGATGGTTTCAGAATGCTTCAATAACCGATTGCTTTGCTTGGCCAATCCAGTAAATAAACTGGCCAGGAAAATCAGAATGGTATAGCCCAAGGCATAGCTCACCATCGTCAGGGTGCCTAAAAGCTGAGATCCGGTTGCTGCTGCCGCCGCTAGCACCGCAAATAATACCGGACTGGCACAGGGCGAACTTACCAGAGCAAAGGTCAAACCCACACCGTAAGGTCCCGCTTGGGGGAGATTGACATTCATCTGGGGCAGTGGCAGTTTCACGACTCCCATCAACCACAACCCCATCACTGCCATGATTAGTCCGACCACGACATTGATATAGCCCCGGTACTCCACCATGACGGCTCCGGCAAAGGAGGAGACTAACCCAAATAAACTCAAAATTGTCACCGCACCCAGCACAAATAAACCCGCTTTGGCAAAGGCATCCCAGCGAGACTCAATCTTCAAGGTGCCGATATAACTGAGGTTCACAGGCAGTAACGCCAGAATGCAGGGAGAAATACTGGCGAGAACTCCACCCAGAAATGCCAGCGGCAGTAACACGATGGGGTTGGTGGTATCTTGTTGATCAAACCATTGCTGATAGCGGTTTTCAACGATGGAAATGACTTGTTCAATCGGGTGACTGAGGATAGGTCCCAGTGTGAGTACCAAAATCAGAGCCAGGAACCCCAATCCGCCATAAATTAACCATCGTTTACCTGATTTTGACCATCTCAATCGTCGAGTAGCCTTCGGCTCAAGTTCCGACTGGGGGCTAGGTGCCATGCAATTCTCCTTGTGTGCAAGTGTGGAGGAGCGACAGAAAATTACCCAAAGCTGCGGTAATGTATCACGCTCAAAGAGATGTCTTACTGGTGCAACCTATTGCGCGATCGCGGCATCTAATACAGTCGTATAGTCCGCCAGGTTGGCATTATTACGATGTTGTGCCAGAATTTTGCCCGTTGCCGGTTCAATAATCGTGAGGGTTCCAGTTTGGGCTTTATGAGCTGCCAGAAAATCGCCCAGTCCGAGTTGTTTAGCTTTGGCTTCTGCCTCGGCAGTGGTCGATTTGTCGGACACATCCAGCACCACAAAATGGACTTTGTCGGCATAGTCTTTTTCAAGTTGGGATAAAGTCGGCGCAATATTTTTACAGGCAGGACACCAACTGGCATAAACATCAACCAGTACAGGTTTACCTTGTAACTGTTGGGCGAGGGGTGCCCCAATTGATTTTGCCTTCGCCGCACAGGGATTCGCTTTCGCCGCACAAGGATCGGTCTTCGCCGCACAGGGATTCGCTTTGGCAGCGCAGGGATTCGCTTTGGCCGCACAAGGGTTAGACTTCGCCGCACAAGGATCAGCTTGAACTTCGCTTCCCGTAGGCGTTACGGCAGTCGTATTGGTTGGACTTGAACAACCTGTTACAGCCCCGAAACTTAAAAAGGACACGGTTGCGAGTACGGTCAAAAATTGAATTTGCATATTGAAATACCTACAAGAATGCGTGAAAAATGCTGCGATCGCAATTCCTTGATCAGCAGCCTGATCGACTCCGAGAATGCGATCGCAGGAAACATTAGATGACCCAAAAATTAATGACTAATTGCGGGAAATGGCAGCATTAAGCACCGAAGTGTAAGCCGATTTGTTAGGGTTATTGCGATGTTGCGCCAAGATCTTGCCCGTCGCCGGATCAATAATTGCCACCATGCCAGTTTGGGCTTTGTTGGCAGCGAAAAACTGCTCTAGTCCCAACTGTTTAGCTTGCGCTTCTGCCTGACTGGCTTTCGCTTTGTCGCTCACATCCAAAACCACAAAATGCGCCTTACCACCGTATTCTTTTTTCAATTGTGAAAGGGTCGGAGCAATATTCTTGCAGGCTGGACACCAACTGGCATAAATATCAACGACGACGGGTTTTCCTTGCAGTTGTTTAGCCAATGGTCCCCCCACACTTCCCTTTTTGCCAGCACAAGGATTCTTAGATGCACAGGGATTTTTGGACGCACAAGGATTCTTAGACGCACAGGGGTTCTTTTGCGCGATCGCTTGACCAGGAGCCGCCGAAGTTTGCACCGATGTGGCAACAACCAGAGAGACGGCAACGACCAGACTACTGACACACAGACTAAGCCACAACGTTGACTGTTTACGCATCGTTAACCTCTTGCAATTTAAAACACTGGAACTTGAGCAGTACAACAGCTGTAATACTGGCTAACTAATTGCATTGCTATGATGCTGATTGAATTCCAGAAAAATGAGGGGCAGATGAGGACTGAATGGATCCCAAATAAAATCATAAGATTCTGCTGAGTCCATTTTTCTAACCAGTCGTATGCCTATTGATAGTCAATTAGACCTCTTCAAAAATAAGCGTGGAGATCGCAAAATAGAGGAAATTGAGTGGCTCCAGTGAGACATGCAGCAAGCCTTCTTCAATCGACTCCTACACTTGGTTCAGCAACGACCGCAACAAGGGAAACGGATGCTCGGGTTAGGACCTGAGGCATTGTGGGAATTGTGGCAACGGATAGCCGAAGTCGAGCAACAGGAACGATTGCCGCAGGCGCAACGACCGGATCGCAAACGGCAAATCGGCGGGGGACGCAAGAAGGATGCCCAAGTGCTGTGTCGCTTGTTGGTGACCCTGCTGTACCTACGGCAACACTGGACCATGCAAACGATCGCCGCCACGATCGAGTGTGCTGAATCAACGGTGTGGAACTACATCCACGAGATGCTACCGCACATCCGAGCGCAGTTGCCTGCCAGTCTACTCGAACAATGGCAGCAGGAGTGTCCGAGTCTGGAACGGGCAGAGTTAGCCTGGATTATTCACAAAGCAGGAAAAGATGGATGAGAAAAAGAGCTTGAAACCGAATAGAATCAAGCTCTCTAACATTTTTAAACGTCTTCATTTTGCCATGACAGAGTGTAATTCGGATCTGCACTACGATTTTTAT
>JANRIS010000004.1:0-70006 GCA_033764685.1 Leptolyngbyaceae cyanobacterium bins.349 | reverse complement strand
AGCGATCGCGGTATCGCTGATGTCCAAGCGGTTTCGAGACTTTCCCTCACTTCTCATGAATAATGCAGGCTAGTGGTCTGTCAAGGCTGTTTTGCTGGGTTGAAAACCCTCAAAACACTTGATAATTGGGTTTTGTAGATTTGAGGGGTACCTCAAATCTATCCTGACGGACTACTAGGGCAGTCGCAGGAGCCAGGGTGTGCGGTGGAAAGCGATCGCGTCATCCATGCGGGTGCTGAGTTTTGTCTCTTCAACTCAAGCTACGTCATCTTGGGTTGAAGGGGGTCTGCCTACTTATCATTTCGTAATTCTGTAGCCAGAACGGCAAATAGCTATTACAGTAAGGCGAATGAATTTCGTCACTGTTTGTGATTGCATGGGAACCTATTCTCCCAATCCTGCTCCCAATCGCCCGAAAGCTGTACCTCCACGAGGAAAGCTCACCCCAACCCAGGGAATCCGGCTGAAAAACTCTCCCCCAATTGCCCCAGTCCAACCGAGCGGAACTGCCGCATCACGACTCTGGGGGTGGTTGGGGGCGATCGCCTTGCTGCTGGGGTTTGGCGCGGGAACAGTCGGGCTAGGCTGGCTCAGTCTTCAATTAATTGTGAATCCTCAATCGGTGAGATGGGTGAATCAGTGGATACCGGGCTGGACCCTTGAGCCGTCTACCACTGCCGATACCCAGACCCTGGCAGAAATCCGGGCGGATCTGGGTCGTCGGGGGCAACGGGCTGGTGAACTGCTGACTCTGGGGCAAAATGTCAGCATTGTAGACAGTAAAACGTCCGCAACAGATGTGTTGCTGCCTGTTGTGCAATCGGCTGCCAATTGTTTTAGCGATTGCGATCGCCTGGTTGAACTGCGCGTTTACCAATCTGCCCCCCAGCCTGTTCAAGCGTTGGCGACCCAGACCCAGTATTACCTCGTGGCCCAATTGCCCCTGACAGGGGTGGAAGAATCGTTTGCGATCGCGCCCCTGGTGGATGCCACAGCCCCAAATCAGGGGTCCAGTCGGCTCCTGCCATTGACTCAACTCAGCCGCTATGAAGGCACGGTTCCCAGACAGGGGATTTGGCTTACTGTCAGCGGCAACCGAACGCGGGGCGATGAAGCGATCGCCTATGGGCAAATTCTGTACTATCATCCTTCCCATCAGCATCTCAGTGTCAAACTCACCTGGACCAGCCCCACCGCAGAAACACCCGTGTGGAAGGAAGTGACAGGTGGCCACTTCCCGGAATTAATCATCAATCACACCGTGGGCATGGAGCCGCAGTTTGACATTTACCAGGTCAAGGCTCAACCCTTCCGGCACAGTCCGGTGCAATTAGAACACATTGCGCTCACCCCGGCGGCCCTCCCGGATGCTCACTACGAGAGTGCCCTGCTGCTGGCTCGGCATCGTCTCTGGTCTACCAGCCTGACCTGGCTGCAAGCGTTCAAGGCGCGATCGCCGCAACGCTGGACGGCCTCAGCCCAGGCCCAATTGGCCGTGATCCAATGGCACGCCCAGGCCACCCAGACCCAGGCGGAAGGATCGTGGGCCAGCCCCGGTCAACAAATTCTAGCTAACCTGCTGGATGGCCGCTGGGAACGGGCAACTACTGTGTTTACAGCCTCTCTGGAAGCCAGTCAAGAAGCTCGTGGAATCCTGAAGGGCGATCGCGAACGGTTAGAAAATCGAGTCCATGCCATTTTGCGAGTCAACCCCAGCAAGTTTGACGGCAAAGTGTGGGGAGCCTTACTGATCGCCGCCCAAAAGACCCCGCAGGCCGCGATCGCCTGGTTGCAACAACAACCCAAAACCAACCCTCAGGAGCGGGCACGCATCCAGACTCTCATTCAACGGTTGGACCCCAGCTTCACCGACTTGCCACCCCAGCAACCCGCCCCGCCAAAGCCATCACCCCCAAATACCTCGGCTGAAAATTTGCCACCCTCCGCGATCGCGGCCCCCTTACCGCCGCCCCAGTAGCATCTGCAACCGCACCTTACACGCCACATAAAAAGGCACCTGGTAATGTTCCACCAGCAACCATGTAACCAGAGTGAGATGCAACACAAAGGCCAAACTCACCCAGATAGTTGGGAACCAATACCAGCCACTTCCTTCCACTGGTGGAAATGTGTGGGATGAAATCCAGATCAGGGTGGGCGGCAAAAAGACCAGCACGGCTCCTACCAACCAAATCACAATCGACAGATCCAGATCGACCTGATGCAATCCCTGCCAGGTCATACCATTCCAGCGCCAAGTCATCGGCTGGGAACTATCTTCCACCCGCACCGATTGATCGCGCAGATCCGCCGTAAAAATATGCCGACAAAAATTACAGGCAAACGCATCCATTAAGGCTAGAGATGAAATTTGCCCATGCCGACACACCGGGCAAAGATACGTCTCTTCGTAGTTGAGAGAACGCCGTTCAAGCGGTAGAGGAGGTGATTTGCGATCGCTCATCGCTGATATTTCCATCCCGTGGATGGTGGCTGCACTGCCTTCAGCCTAAACCAGAGATTTACGAATCTCAACCCCATCTTGCTGCAAAACCACAACTGGATCAGCATGTTGCGAGGCGACGATGCGTTTCACCAACACTCGACCATTCTCCAAATACTCACCCACAGCCACATAGCGGCTACTGGAGGCGGTAGATTCTTTCACAATGACATTCCACTTCCCGGCCACCTGCACCACTCCCGTCACCTGCACCGACTCGGCCAGGGCTGTAGGAGAGGGGGGCGCAACCGGGGCGACTGGCACTCCCAGCGGCGGCAAGGGTGATCCCGATAAATTCGGCAAGGGCGCAATTGGGGCAGTAGCAACCGGAGGCAATGGCATTTGGGGCAACCGACCTGAAGTCGTCATCGTTCCAGTTGGCAATGGCGCAACCTTAACCGTTGGTGCAGCCTGACTGGACGAGACAATCATGGGCAGTGGCCCACTCAAGGGAATGGCGGCAAACGGGTCGCGCCGTCCGGTAACGATCGCGTTGGTCCGAGTTTTCGCATTCGTGGACTGCAACAATCCCGGCACAGGCGGTACGGTGCCCACTTTCCGAGCGGGAGTCACCAGGGGTTTGGAGAACGGTTGCTCAGAGGTGGCCGTCTCGGTGGGCTGAGTCGGCAGGGGCTGGGTGGGCAGGGGTTGAGTCGTGGTCGCGGAACGATCGCCGGAACAACCCACTACGAGCAGGAGAATGCCCAGAAAACCAAGCAAGAATCGCCCTTTCATTGTTGCAACTCCCTTTAGTGCTTGCGAACTAGGACCAGGATAGCCGCGATTTTTCTAGATGACGCACTTTTTTGCGATCGCCCCCTTTGCAAATCCCCAAAATTGCATTTCTCCCTCACCCTAGGAAAGACTTTACACAGGCTTCATCAAAAGCTCTCAGCTTTCGTTAATTCAGTCACATTTACCAGCGTGGATTCGCTGAATTCTAATGAAGGGCTTGACAAAAAAATTAGTCTTTTCCCCATGATTTCACTGAATTAGCAGCTCAAATGTTCCGATCAAATTTTCCGACTGTCGTGTGTTCGATCAGCGACCACTCGTCGGCAAGCTGATGATCCGTCTAAGGCCACCGTCCACCACGGATGCGCTGCTGGCGATCGCGGTTTTGCCATTTGTTCCAAGCATCACCTGTTATTTGGAGTTGTTGATTGTGATAAACCCAATTTCTCGTAGCACTACCCTGTCGTTGGTGGCTCACGCAACGGCAGTATTAACCACAGTTTCCACCGCAGGACAGGTCATGGCCTTCACGGTGGGCACCCCCACAATTCCTTTACAACAAGCAACCATTCCGCAAATTCAAGCCGCATTTGAGTCTAATCATTTAACGTCAGAAGCTCTGGTGCAGCTTTATTTGAATCGAATCAATGCCTACGATGTTTATGACCCCTCCGCCCCACGCGGTTCTGAGTTGAATTCGATTCGCATCATCAACCCCAACGCCTTACAAGAAGCGGCTGCCCTCGATGCCGAACGTCGGCTCACTGGTCCCAGAAGTATCCTGCATGGCATTCCAATTTTGTTAAAAGACAACATTGACACCTTTGATTTGCCAACTACAGCAGGTTCAGTGGCGCTGGCAGGGTCGATTCCGCCGGATGATGCCTTTATCACCAAACAACTCCGGGATGCGGGGGCGGTGATCTTAGGCAAAACCAATCTGACTGAGTTTGCTAACTACCTGACCACGGGAATGCCTGCGGGCTATAGTTCTCTGGGTGGCTACGTGTATAACCCCTACAATCCCACGGCGCTACCGGGTGGTGATGGTAGGCCAGCGCTGTCGCCGGGGGGGTCTAGTGCCGGGTCAGGGGCCGCGATCGCGGCTTATTTGGCTACGGTCGCCATCGGCACTGAAACGTCTGGGTCAATTCTCAGTCCGGCCAACCAAAACTCCCTGGTCGGAATTAAGCCCACCGTGGGGTTAGCCAGTCGAGATGGGATTATTCCGATCGCCGCCAGTCAGGATATCCCCGGTCCTCTGGCCCAAACCGTGACCGACGCAGCGATTGTTTTAGGCGCGATCGCCGGGTTTGACCTTAATGATCCCATTACAGCAACGGGCATCGGCAAAACCTACACCGACTACACCCAATTCCTGGATGTCGATGCTCTGCGAGGTGCGCGCATTGGGGTGCCCAAAGCCACCTTCTGGACGGGGCTGCCCGATGCCCAACTGGCGCTTACCCAAAACGCCCTCAACATTATTCAATCTCTGGGTGCAGAACTGGTCGAAGCCGATATTGCCACCGTTCCCCTCCCCAGTTCAACCGTCTTGAGTTACGAGTTTAAGCGAGATTTGAATGCGTATCTGGCTTCCCTGGGGCCGGATGCTCCAGTGCAAACTCTGGCGGATGTGATCGCCTTTAACACCGCCAATGCGGATGTGGCGTTGAAATACGGGCAGGTTTTAGCTCTGGCCTCCCAAGCCAGGGATCTCAGCCCAGAGAGTGCTGACACGCAACAGTACCTTCGCGATCGCGCACGCGATTTGCTCCTGGCAGGTGAACAGGGGATTGATGCCTACCTGGCCGCCAATGATCTCGATGCCATCTTCTTTCCGGGTACTCGTGGGGCGAATATTGCCGCTCGCGCTGGCTATCCCAGTGTGATTGTGCCCGCAGGCTATCAACCCGATGGCGCGCCCTTTGGCATTACCTTCTCCGGTGCAGCCTTCAGTGAACCGACCCTGCTCGGCTTTGCCTATGCGTTTGAGCAAGCAACGAACTTCCGCGTGGCCCCCGCCAGTACCCCCGCCCTCGAAGGTGAAGTGGTGGCCGTTCCAGAACCCACGACGATCGCCGGATTGATTTTGGGCACAGGTGGTCTGCTGGCAGCCCGCAAACGGCAGCAAAAGCAGCAACAATCGGTAAAAGGTTAACTCTTTAATGATTGGTTAAATGGTTGGTTGGTTAAACCAACTAATTGCCAAACACAAAACCGGGGGACTTTTGCAGTTCCCCGGTTAATTGAAAGCTACGGGCTGTTTGCCCTATTTACACAGGCTGTTCGCCCTATTTACTTTGATAAAAATCTTGAAACGACAGATAGCCACCCCGCACATCATACAGATGGCAGTCTGTCACAATCTCCTTGATCAAGGCCCAGGAGAACTCAGACTCGGTGAGGTACTCACCCCAATTTTGTTTCAGGCTGGTATGTGCCATCCGCAGATTGTAAGAGGGAATGGCTGTGGAAATGTGATGGGGAATATGGACGTTAATGTGATGGCACAAAAACTCTACCCAACCCGGATATTCACAATGTACGGTGCCGGCCAGTTGGGCTTGAGCAGGGTTCCATTCATCCGGTTCACTGAAGGCAATATGAGGGGCGGTGTGATGGACCAGAGTAAAGGTACTCATCCAGAAGTGATACACCAACCAGGGCAACAACCAGAATTTCACAAATCCCCAAAGGCCAAAGTTGACAATCAGCAGGGGAAAGACGATCGCCGCAAATGCCACCACCACTGCGATCGATTGTTTGACTTTGGCATGGTCTTTGGCTTCAAATTGCCGCAGGTCAAAGTGCAACCCCGCCCAATGAATGACGGATGCCAGCCACCAGAACCATCCCCGCATCTGCTCGTAGGCCACTCGCAAAGGCGCACTCAACTGCCCAAAGTCTTCTGGGCGAAAGGGCTGCCAAGCGTTATCCACATCCATTTTGTTGGTATAGGCATGGTGCTTATTGTGTAAGATGCGCCAGCAATGGAAGGGATAGATCAGGGGTGCCATAAAAATGTGCCCCACCAGATCATTCACCCCGCGGCGTTTGGCGAAGGACCGATGGCCGCAATCGTGACCAATCACAAAAAAGCCGGTCAGGGCTGTGCCGGTGAAGATCCAGGCAACTGGCAACAAAAACCAGGGAGCAACGGTAATGGCAACATAGCCCAGGACTACCATTGCCACGTTAATCAACACCGATGTCCAGGCTTTGCGGGGGTCTTTCTGAAAACACTCCTTGGGCAAAGTTTTGATAATATCTTTCAGGTGAAAGTCGGGGGCAGGAGAGACGGAAGCAGAAATATTAGGTTGGGAGGGGAAAGTCAGCGTCATGAAAAAATTATGCGATTGAGAGTGAAGCGGGCCGTCAAAATGGTTGCAGCCGTTGGGGAGATATCATGACAAACTGGGCGGAGTCGCTGGAGCGATCGCCAAGTACCCAACCCTGTCAACCATTGGATGCCCTGGAGAACTGCTCACCCGATGGCAAGCAGTGTTGAGATTTTTGCTTAAAAAACCTCAACAAACCTACTCATGTATACCACACACTGAGTAGGGAAAATTGGCCTGGACCTGATCCCCAGTTATCCCTCTAAGCATTCTCCTAAAACCAGACGGCACCCATTGGCAAAATCCAGCCCTGATTGGGAGCGTTTCCCCGCCAGTTGCACTTCCCGCACCAGGAGCAAGCCGTCTGCCGTTTGCACAACGGGGCCAAATCCTTTAGCGATCGCGATAATTTCTCCCGGTTGAGCCGTTTTTTGCTGCCACTCGGCCCATTCCCGCTGTAGGGCAGCATACTCTGGTGGCAATTGGGGCCAGTAAGCCTCACCCAGGGGCACTGTCGCCGTAATCTTTAACGGTTCTCCCCGAAAATGGGTGAAGCAATTGGGATAAAATCCCCGCACTTGATGGTGGAGCGCGATCGCTGGACGAGACCAGTTCAAGGCATAATCCGTTTTCTGAATCAAGGGTGCATAGGTGGCCTGGTCGGCAGCTTGCGGTTTAGGTTCCACCGTACCCTGCTCTAGCTGCAATAAAGTCTCGACCAGTAGATCTGCCGACAAATCGGCTAGACGGGCGGCGACCTCGTAAAAGTTCTCCAATAAGCCAATGGGCGTGCGAACTTCCAATAACATCGGGCCGGTATCCATGCCTGCATCCATTAGCATCGTCGTAATGCCGGTTTCGCGATCGCCGTGGTAAAGACTCCACTGAATCGGCGCAGCCCCCCGGTAGTACGGCAGAATGGAGCCGTGAGCATTGACGCAGCCCAGCCGGGGCAGATCCAGAATGGCCTGGGACAAAATCTGCCCGTAGGCCACGACGACAAAGACATCCGCCTGACTCTGGGCTAAATACTCCAACGTTTCTGCATTTTTCTTCACGCTTTTGGGTTGCCAGACGGGCATGTCGTGCTGTAGCGCGATCGCCTTCACTGGCGATGGCATGAGTTGATTGCCGCGCCCCCGGCGTTTGTCGGGTTGCGTGACCACCGCCAGCACATCAAAGTCGGCATGAGCCACCAACCGCTGCAAGCTGGGCACCGCAAATTCAGGCGTTCCAAAAAACACAATTTTCATATCAGCCGAACTCTCGTCATCGCTACTGTATCAATGAATAGGCGGCTAAGAATGGGTGGCTGAAAGCTCACTGAGAACGGGCGCGATCGCCGCAAAAAGCTTAAATTTCTCGGAAACTTTAAAAATAGGCATTTTCTCTGGAAAATCACTGTTATACATAGGGGTAAGGTTTTGTGTTTCCGATGTAAGCTTTTGGCCCCATTTGTTCCAAGGGTTTTGAAGAGCAGGCTGAGTGTTCCCCTAAACTCTAAGCTGATACGCTTCGTGAACGCCTGCCTTCAGTTTGAGCAAGTTTCAGTTTGAGCGAGTTGAGGTAGACTCACAGCCTCCTTGAATTGACCGCCACTGGGCCTGCTCCTGTTTGGATTCTCGCCTTACCAAATCGTTTGGTAGGAGCGATCGCTTGTCATCCACGTTCCTCTCATCGGTAGGAGGTTGATATGACCCATCACTCTGTTCAGGTTGATCCCCTGGATAGCCCCCATCCGATTCCCTGGAATTGGGTTCTGGCCACTTTGTCTGCCAGCCATTCCAGTCATTTGGCAGGAACGTACTATTACCGCACCCAATCATTGATTTCGCCGGATCAGGTCTACGCGGCCTATAGTCGGATTCAGATGCAGGTATCACTTGATTATTTCGGCAGCTCGGTGACGAGTGTGCTGTTTTTAGAGAATCTACAAACAGGCGATTTACAGGCGATTACCCCCACCTCTCCCCTGGCAGATAATCCCTTTCTCAATACAGGCGGCGATTTGCAGGGACGCATTTCAATCGTGATGCCAGTGTCCTGGTCTCAGTCGGGCGATCGCTTGTTAGCACGAGAATTCGAGTCCATCCTGGGATCAGACATTGCCTCAGACTATGCTGTCGTTGTCGATCGCCAGCGCAATCGGGTGCATACTGTTGCCCCGACTCGCATTCGCTACACCAATGCGGTCCTCCTGGGTTGGAGCCATTTGCATCCCAGCCGCGTCTTGTTTCGGGCAGGCATGATGGGAGATGAGCACTGGCAACAGTGGTCGGTTGACACTGCCGGACATACCACTCTAGCTAGGGGCGATCGCCCCATTCTCTTTGGTCAAGTCGTTAGCAGTGTATGGACTGGCCCCCAGATGCAAAACCAGCAGTAACCCCGCAAGCCTCTCATCAACTTTTTGCTGCGGAAAACAAATTGAGGAATGGGATTTGGGTATACCCCTGTTTTTTTCACAGGCAGAGTTTGCGAAAAGCTTGGCTCACAACGCTAAACGCCCATCAAACCCACCCCGACCCTGACATCTGCTTGAATCGCCAAGGCTTAATATTTTGCAATATTGTCACAATTTGCAACTGTATTGTTGCGCTTCTTTCCACAAAAAAGCATACTTTCTAACAATCAAAAAATTAATAGGAATTTAATAATTCTAGAGGATTTCCTGATCTAGTCGTCGCCCTGGCAATGTGGCAGATCTGGCATGAGGGTGTTGAGTCAGCTTCCGCCGAACTTCGCTGAGTGAATCAGGCGAGTCAGAATACTCCCTCAAACTCACTTTTCACCTTAGGACTCAGTTCTAAGCGTGCTGACCACAGTGATCCACTAGCTGTGTGCTCCGATGGCATTTTTCTTTCATCCCAACATTCTATGGATCGCTTTCCATCGTTAAACGCTCACGAGTCTAATTCGATTCCTTGTTGTTATTTTTTCGATTGACGAACAATGAATTTACAAGCATTCACCTCCTATTCCAATGCATCTACTGAAATTGCTGCCATTCAATCCAATCATCATTCTAGTCAGGATGAAGATGAAACAGTTTTACCGCCGTTAACAGGTCCCTCGCTGGCCGCTTTGTGGGCACGCAAATATATTATTGGGCTGCAAACTCAAGAGGCCGCCGCCCAATCAACGCGAGTGGCTTCCGAGGTTGAAGCGAATTCCCTGGCAGGGCGTTCGAGAACAGCTCAATTTCTGTCTCGTCAGCTTTCTCGTGCCAGCGCTCAGGCATGGTCAACAACAGAAACGTTGTTAATGGGGGAAATTCAACGACACCAAATTAATCCCCAACTGGTTGATCCGTGGCAAATTGCAGCCGATTCTCATCAGCTTTTTCAACAATGTTTGGAGGCTTATCGCGATCGCGTTCCGCCTGCTCGTCTGTCGGTGTTAATGGGCAGTGCGTTTGGGCAAATTCGTCAAAAATATACGGCTCATGACCCTAGAACGTTGGGGTTTGTCAGTATGCAATTCCATTACACCGGAGTTGTGTTGCTGGAGCAACTGTCAGCCATTGAGCAGTCTTTGTTTGCGCCCTACTTGAAGGTGATGGATGATCACCTCTACATGCCTTTACAATCGGCCTATGATGCGGCTGCGAACTACGAAATTGATTCTCCCTCGCTGGTGGCTGTGCAACAGCTTTTGCCCCTGAGCACCGCGATCGCCCATGCGGTTTGTGACCATGTCTGCCGTTCCCGCCCAACCTACTCTAGCTACAGTGGTGAACTGATTTCGCCCCTGGTTAGGGTTTCTAGCATTCGGGATGTTGAGATGTTTCAGGTCTACCTCTGTGTCTGCGTTCTGGAACAAAGTATTTGTTCAGTCCAACAAGAATTGTTTCCGCTGTGTGTGATGTTGTACCCCAAGTTGGGTGTGAGTTGGGAACTGGTGCAGGAGATGCTCCGCGCGATCGGTTGGGAACTGCTTGATCGCCTCCCCCCAGAGCATACCGCCATCTTTGTTCCCTACCTGAGAGCCTTGTCGGATATGTTTGCTCTAGAGATTTTTCAGTAACGCTAAGTTTTCTGCGCGATCGCATATTTATTTAGAACAGCGATTTGGGACCGCGATCGTGCAGATTGTATAGATTGCTTATAGGTAACATTACGTTGTGCTAATCAGGCAAGGAGAGAAGGGCGATCGCGCATCGTGCCGCAGTAAGCAGTTTTGACTATGTTCGTTGGCATGCTTGACGCTATTGCAATTCATCTGGAAGCTCGTCAATGTATTCTCGCAGGTGCTGGCATCTCAGTCTTGCACTGCAATCGGCAAAGACTCTAACATCTCGACCATCGCAGTGACGGCTGCATCCGATGCTGCAACAACTGTTTGGGCCGCCTCCCGGACCCCTGGCTTCACAGTATTAGGGATCTAAAACCATAGAAGAGTCTCTATGTGGATGAAAACTTTTTTCTTTGTTACTCAATAAGTAGTACTACCCAGAGTGACGTACAGTTAAATACATCCAAATAATTTCACTATTACGATTTAGTTTTCAAAGATTGGAGTCGCTCAGCAATCATTCGCGGCAGCTTGTTGTTGAGACTTCTTTGAATGCGCGATCGCAGATGCCAAATTCCATGATCCAGCCGATTTTTATCTACAGCCGCTCCTTTCCATGAAATGGGTCGCTCTAGTCAGTTTGATCTACCGTTCATTTACCTCAATGATAGCAATCACCAATCTCATCCGATTTCATCACCGCCGAAGCTACCGCTCCGGCAGTGTCACGGCTGCCGCTGTCTCATTACCCGTGGGATCTGACCTTTGGCGTTGCCTGTGGAGTGGATCCCTCGGTGCACTCTATGGGACAGTTTGGGGCGGCTTTTCTTCTGCCCTGTTTGGCGGTATCCCAATGTTGTTCTCTGAACTGATCGAGTCGATGACCGTAACCCTGTCTACAGAGTCTCGGTCAACACCTGTGATCTAGGGATGAAGTGCTTAACTCTTACGCTCTTTAACTCTTTTAAGTTCATTTAGTTCATTCACTTTAATACTCCTCTTTAGAGGAGCCACAAGGAGGTATCGGTGGATTTTTTGTCTCTTTTCGTGAAGGACTTCATTATCCAGTTGCAGTCCCCAACACTTAGCTTTTTGATTGGTGGGATGATCATTGCCGCTCTTGGTAGCGAACTGGTCATTCCAGAGTCGATTTGTTCGATCATTGTCTTTATGCTGCTCACCAAAATCGGTCTGACCGGTGGCATTGCAATTCGCAATTCCAACCTGACGGAGATGGTGTTACCCATGATCTTTGCTGTAGCAGTAGGGATTCTGGTTGTCTTCATTGCCCGCTATACATTGGCTAAACTGCCCAAGGTCAAAGTCGTGGATGCGCTTGCAACGGGGGGATTGTTTGGAGCCGTGAGCGGTTCTACTATGGCCGCTGGCCTGACGTTGCTGGAAGAACAAAAAATTCCATACGAGGCATGGGCCGGCGCACTCTATCCCTTTATGGATATCCCAGCGCTCGTCACGGCGATTGTGGTGGCTAACATTTATCTCAACAAGAAGAAGGCTAAGTCTGCGGCCCTAGAGGCTAGTGCCGCAGAAGCAGTCAATTATCCCGGCACCAAGCAGGAGTATCACGACCAGCAGAAGGATCCGGGTGCGAATCGGGTGCAGATCTGGCCGATTATTAAGGAAAGCCTCCAGGGTCCTGCCTTATCTGCCATGTTGTTAGGTCTTGCTCTGGGTCTGTTCGCCCGCCCAGAAAGTGTCTATAAAGGCTTCTTCGATCCCGCCTTTCGCGGCTTGCTGGCGATCCTGATGCTGGTGATGGGCATGGAAGCTTGGTCCAGACTTGGCGAACTGCGTAAGGTGGCTCAATGGTATGTCGTGTATAGCGTCGTGGCACCGTTTCTGCATGGGCTGATCGCCTTCGGTCTTGGCATGATTGCCCACCAAGTTGCAGGATTCAGCATGGGTGGTGTCGTTATTCTGGCCGTTATCGCCTCCTCCAGTTCAGACATCTCCGGTCCGCCCACGTTGCGAGCTGGGATTCCGTCGGCGAATCCTTCCGCCTATATCGGGGCCTCCACAGCCATCGGCACGCCCATTGCGATCGGCTTGTGTATCCCGTTCTTCGTCGGGCTGGCTCAGGCGATCGGCGGACTATAATTCCAGCCAGGTTGCGGTCTGTCGGCACTTCCCTAACTCCAACAGACCCAGCAGGTTAATGTACATTTTTTGGAGAACGCCAATATGTCTAAGAAAGCCAACAAGCTCGTCATCGTGACGGAAAAGGTGTTGATGAAAAAGGTCGCCAAGATCATCGAAGAATGCGGGGCGACTGGTTATACGGTGGTGGATACTGGCGGTAAAGGTAGTCGCAATGTGCGCTCTACGGGTAAACCAAATACTGCCGACACCGATTCAAACGTCAAGTTCGAGGTCCTCACCGAAAATCGGGAGATGGCTGAAACGATCGCGGATAAAGTCGCAATGTCATTTTTCACCGATTATGCGGGCATTGCTTATCTCTGTGAAGCAGAGGTCCTGTACGGCAGAAGTTTTTGTGGACCAGGGGGCTGTTGAATCGAGACGACTTGTGATGCAAGAGACTTTCAACACCCATTCGCCCCCGTCACTCATGCATAACTAGGCTTGTCCCGATCCAGGCAACCGCATCCAAGCATGACAGTCTTTGATTCGAGCGGTTGCTTTTTTCATAACTGTCCGCAGTTTTATGACTCCCTCAAACCCTTTACCTCTATCGCTTTAAATTCATGATTTTGTCCAACATTCTGCCTCCTTTCAGTGGGGATATTGCCGCTCTCATGGCTCCGACCCCATTCCTGGCGACCGCTGTGGCGGAGGATTCACCCATTATTTTGTCTGGCGTATTGCTGACGCTAGTGGTGATTTATCTGGCCAGCAAACTTGGCGCAGAGGTCGCTCGGCGATTGGATTTTCCACCCGTTCTGGGGGAACTGGTCGCGGGCGTGATTGTCGGTGTTTCGGCGTTGCATCTGGTGATCTTTCCCGAAGGGGGCCTGTCGGCCTCGGATTCGGTGATTATGACAGCGCTGCAAGGCTTGAATCAGTTGACACCGGAGGCGCTGACCCGAATCTTTGAGTCGCAAAGCGAAGTGATTTCGGTGCTAGCTGAAATCGGCGTGATTATTCTGCTGTTTGAAATTGGTCTGGAATCCGATTTGCGGCAACTGAAGGAAGTGGGAATTCAAGCTACGGTGGTTGCCTGTGTCGGAGTCGCAGCACCGTTTGCGGCGGGTACGGCAGGGTTAATGCTGCTCTTTCATGTCGCCGCCATTCCAGCAATTTTTGCGGGGGCGGCGTTAACGGCAACGAGTATTGGTATTACGTCTAAAGTGTTGGCAGAACTAGGTCAACTCAAATCGAAAGAAGGGCAGATCATTGTTGGTGCGGCGGTGATTGATGATGTCCTCGGCATCATTGTGCTGGCTGTCGTCGCCAGTTTAGCCAAAACGGGTGAGATTGATGTTGCGAATGTGATTTATTTGATTGTCAGCGCGACAGCATTTTTGATTGGTGCCATTTTGTTGGGGGGTGTCTTTAACAAAAGTTTTGTGGCGATCGTGGATCAGCTCAAAACCCGTGGAAATATTGTGATTCCGGCATTCAGCTTCGCGTTTTTTATGGCCTTTTTAGGGAATGCCATTCATCTGGAAGCAATTTTGGGTGCCTTTGCCGCGGGTTTGGTGTTGGATGAAACCGATGCCCGGAACGAGTTAGATGAATTAATCAAACCGATCGCCGATTTATTGGTGCCCATCTTCTTTGTGACGGTGGGAGCGCGGGCTGACCTGAGTGTTTTGAACCCAACGGTGCCGGAGAATCGGGCGGGACTCTTGATTGCGATCTTTTTGATGGCAGTGGCGATCGCGGGCAAACTGGTGACAGGTTGGGCCGTGTTTGGTCTACCTGGCATCAATCGAGTGGCGATCGGCGTTGGCATGATCCCGCGAGGGGAGGTGGGTTTGGTGTTTGCTGGCATCGGCTCCGCGAGCGGCATTTTAGATAAGCCGTTGGAGGTGTCAATTATTATCATGGTCATCTTGACCACGTTTCTGGCTCCGCCTTTTTTGCGAGTTGCCTTTGGTTCATCCACTGAACCGATCCCAGACCCTATCACTCCGGTAGAAGCAGCGAGTGAGTGACGATTTTGCAACTTACATCGGCTCACTAAACGGATAACTGCGGTGCGAGGTTAGGTAAATACCAATGACCTCGCACTTATTTGATTTTGAAGACCGAAGTGCATCTATCGGTTACGTCCTCACCAATAACGCAGGCGACTCGACGTTGCCATCATCCGCCGCAGATAACCTCGAACTTCAACCATTGAAAATTCATATCCAGTGCGATATCCAGTGCGATCGCTTCGATCTTGTCGAGTGTCTTAGTGCAGCGTAACGCACTGTCCGAAGCCTCCCTTTCCCCAATCAACGCCTCAAACCATTCACAATCTTGCATTCATTGAAGCAGCATCTAGCGCTTCATAACGGTGAATCCCCCAGCCTCACAATCTCAACCATCATCTCGCGGCGCGTTTGCTTGCAGCAACACCCCTACTTGATAGGAGGAGCGATCGCACTGCGATGACAATTGTCATCACGAACCATGACAGGTGTGAGATGTAAAAGCTGTCTGGAAAGGATAACTTTGAAACATGCCAGCACTGAGATTTCACTACTCTTTCAAGCCTTCAAGCATAACAGGCTAAACATGTAAAAACTGCTTCAATGAGTACTTTTACAAGTCTTTGATCAGTGCTTGCTATCCAAGCATTTGAAGTTGAGGAAATAACTTGGATACGACGCGAATGATGACTCAACACGAAGACTACTTAGGAGAAATGAATGTCTGCAATCAATCTAGCCCCCACTGATCGCACTCAACGTTTGCTGGAATCAGCCAAACAAAAACTTGTGATGGCGAATGTTCCCCCCCTTCTGCGGATGACCGCGTTCCTTAGACTATCCTGCCTAGCGTTGAATGGTTCAATCACGTATTCTATTTTGTTGCAAAAGCTGTGTCGTCACCAAAACTGGTGGATGACTTGCAACGTGACTCCAGAGGGAACCTTAAAGTCTTCCAACGCTGAAATCAATCTGCTACTGGCTCCTATTAATTGGCTGCACGAACCGCAAATTCTGCCTTTAGCCGCATCCGTAGACCCCAAATGCATTCCAGTGCCAGCGTTGAGCCTACAGTACGATCGCTGATCTCGGTGGTGGGGTTGCCATGCTTCAACCCCACCCATACTTGCTCTCTGCCGACCCCATCTGCTGCGTTGTTTTGCCGTGGGCGATGGAGGTTCAGGTTTTCTGTTGCAATCGTTGGATTTCGCGTTGCAGATGTTGGCCCCACTGAGCCGCCAGAGGGGGTTCGGTGAAGGGAATCACAATGGGAGTCGCGCGATCGCGGCCCATCAGAAATAACTCCGCCCGTCCTTTAGCGGGTGGGTTACTGAAGTCAATGGGTTGCCCTTTCACCTGCACCTGGACCGATTCAATCGTTTGTAAGGAGCAGGTCTCCAGATTAACCGGCCCCTGGCGGGTGGGAAGGCCCCAGGTCAACTCATCCCCTGTTTGACCCAACACTGAGTAGATGTCGTATTTAGCGCGATCGAACGCTGCCGCCCAGTGCTGATATGCCTCCACCTTCTGGTACTCGCGCCATCCTGTCCAGGCCAGCCAGACAAAGAAAACCAGAAGAGGTAACCAGATGAGACCGCGTGTCATAGCAATGGGTGAGTGGGTGGATAGGCAAGCAAAGCTTCACAACACAAGCATACCAGGGTCGCCCAAGCCTCCTTGCCCCGTCTTTCCCGTTCTTTTCTTCTCGCTTAACCATCTGCAACATTCAACCACTCCACACTTCTTCCAGGGTTGGGTTATGGTGGTAAGCAATCTCGACCGTGGGCAGATGCGATGAAAAGGTTTTTGCTGCTGGTTTTATTTTTCGTTGGGTTAGGTTGGGCGCTAACCAACTATCAAGGGTTGGCCGCTCAAGGAACCTATGACTCGATTATCCTGGATTTTCGAGAAGATGTGGGCGCAGCGCAGATCGAGCAACAGATCGAGGCGATCGCTCAGAAGTTCACCGTATCCCCCCGATATAACAGTGAATTTTCGCTGGACGACCATATTTTTGTGGTGCAGGGCGACTCAAAACTGTTACGAGAACTGCGACACTCGCCCGCCAGCAAACTGACTGAATCCATCGAACCCAACTACATTTATGCCAAGTACGCCATTCCCAACGATCCAGAGTATGGCAAGCAGTGGAATCTCCGCAGCATTAATGTCGAGCAAGCATGGGATGAGACAAAAGGCAAAGATGTCACCGTTGCGGTGATTGATACTGGCATTAGCCAGGTACCGGATCTGGAGCAAACGAAATTTGCCACGGGTTATGACTTTGTGAATGATCAGGCCGAAGCGAACGATGACAATGGGCACGGAACTCATGTGGCCGGGACGATCGCGGAATCGACCAATAACAATTTTGGGGTAGCCGGGATTGCCTATGAAGCGACCCTGATGCCGCTGAAGGTGCTGAGTTCGCAGGGGGGCGGGACGGTGGCCGATATTGCCGAAGCGATTCGGTTTGCGGCGGACCACGGAGCCGATGTGATCAATATGAGTTTGGGCGGCGGCGGTGAAAGCAGCTTGATGCAGGAAGCGATCGCCTACGCCCACAGCAAAAATGTCGTCGTCGTCGCGGCGGCGGGCAACTCTGGCCGCAATGCAGCAGAATATCCAGCCCGCTATCCTTATGTGATTGGCGTATCGGCCCTGGATGCGGTTGGCAATAAAACACCCTACTCTAACTTTGGGGCAGGCATTGATCTGGCGGCTCCCGGTGGCCTGATTACTGGAGACGACAAATTAGGCGGCATTCTCCAAAATACCGTCAATCCCGAAACCGGGGAATCGGTGTTTGAAGCATATCAGGGCACCAGTATGGCGGCTCCTCATGTAGCGGGTGTGGCCGCACTGGTGAAGGCAATGGGAGTCGAAAATCCGGATGAAGTGGAAACCGTGCTCAAACAATCGGCGCTGCCCGTTCAGGATGACAACTTAAACCACTATGGGGCGGGGAAGCTGAATGCCGCGCAAGCTGTGAAATTGGCAGGCCACGGCAAATTCTCCTTCAAAGATTTCTTCCGCTGGTTGCGAGACAATGGTTATCTCAATCCTCGCTTCTGGTTCGATGGTGGCGTGATCGCTCTGTGGCCCAAAGTGATCATGGTCCTGGGATCTTACCTGCTGGCCTGGTTCCTAAAATACTATTTCCCCTTTGCCTGGACCTGGTCGATGTCGAGCGGGTTGGTGATGGGTAGTTCAGGCTTATTCTTCCTCCGGGGGCTGTATCTATATGATGCGCCTCAGTGGCCGTTCCGGTTGATGGGAAGTTCCATTCCAGAGATGGGTACGGCGGTGCAGGCCAGTGGGCTACTCAATCCCGTATTTGCGAGTGTGCTGATCCCGCTGGTGCTGATTGTGTTTTTCCTGGGGTACGCGCCCTTGAAGTGGTTTGCTGTGGGCACAACCCTTGGTGTGGCGATGTGTCTCACGGTGAGTGCGGTGGTTGATCCAGGCTTGCTATGGTTAGGGGATGGCGCGATCGCTCGGATTTTCCTAAGCGTGAACGCCCTACTATGTATTGCCCTGGTTCGCCTTGTTCTCAAACCGGAAGGACGCATCGCATGAGTATTCAAGTGAACGGCAAAATCGAACGGAAAGGCTTTGGCACTGGCACGTGGGCTTTGGTCAGCACCAGTGGCGAAACCTATGAACTGCACAAAGCCCCCGCCGATTTGCAAAAAGAAGGACTGACCGTCAAAGTGACGGGCCAAATTCGTGACGATGTCATGACGATCGCGATGATTGGCCCAGTGTTGGAAGTCTCGCAGTTTGAGATTAAGGGTTAGATTTAATTCATTTCCCCCAGCACAGCCTGAAGCTTGCTTCTAAACTCGCCCTTAGGATGCCCCCCTTTGACTTCACCCACAATCTTGAAGTCTTCTCCTTCGGGCGAATCGCAAATAATGTATGTAGGCCAACCCATTTCGGCTTTATCTGGATATTGGGTCAGCAGAATCTTGCGGTATTTGCGGTAGGTTGCGGTGTCCTGCATTTTGCAATCCACGAAGCCTAAGCCCAGTTCTTCCACCACTTTCTGGTCGTAGAAAGCCATTTTGTGGCAAATTCCGCAGTCCTCTGACGAGAATTTGATGACAACACGATCCATAGCCCGTACTCCAAACATGATTCTTTGTATTTTACGGTCTTGAGCCGAAGAAAACCCCGACTCATTGCTGAGCCGGGGTGCCAAATCAGGGTGCATCTACCAATCACTGAATTCTCCCTGTCACCTTCTTGCTCCGGAGAATTGTGTCGATGAGGATGTAGACCTGATGTGAATAAAGTTTCAGTAACGTTTTAGTGAAGCTTTGGTCAATTGCGGTGTCGCGTGGCAGGATCGATACAGACTGGTACGGCATACCTTTACAAAGTTTTATAGCCTTAGTCAGAACGCTTAGGATTGTGGATTTAATCACTCCGAAATCTTGGGTGGAAGGTGGTAGCGCCGCGTAATACATCAAGTCTCGACGCTGATGCGTTACGGCTAACTGCCTGACACATTCTACAAACTTCGGTTTTATTCATTCTCATTCCTTGGGACAAAGTCATTATCTGAAACGCTGCGTCTGGGTAGGCTTTCTGACTCGCCTTTGCCGCATTGCATAGGGCGATCGCGATAACGAACTATCACGCCAGCAGGGTTCAAACATGGGTCGAAATGCCAAACACTTGTTCAAATGCTGACAGATGCGCGAGAGTGGAAACAAGGTTCCACATCGTTCTGATTTTTCGTTGGTTCCAGGGTTTTATCTCACCCGCACTGTCTGGGTACACTGAGGAGCGGTCAGTGAATTCAGAGTTTTTGATTTTGCCTGATCTTAATTCTCCCGCCGTGGATGATAGAGACAGGGGCTTGAACTTGGGCGGATTCTTCTTACCCATGCTTTTTCCCATGCATTGGCAGCGCATCAACCGTTTTCTGGGAGGACACCTGTGACCCAGGAATTTCACCTTTCTGTCACACCCATTCGAGATCATGACTACCTCGTGCGAACCGAACATGTCGCGCCCGGTGTGCCATTGGCAGAGGAGCAGGTGACGTGGTACGTGGATGACTGGCTGACGGAAGCCAGCTTATTGATGGGGGACCCGATCATGGGGTTGCTCCGAAGTACGGGGGCTGCCCAGAGTTCCTGGAACGATCGCGCTGCAACGTCCTCCAATACAGATTCACCCAACCTGGTAGCCTTTGGGCAACGCCTGTTTAATGCCCTGTTTCAACGCACGATTCGCGATAGCTGGATGATGGCCCAGGGCATTGCCCAACATCAGCATCATCGGTTGCGCTTTCGCCTGGGCCTCAAGGGCACTCAACTGCATCGGTTGCCGTGGGAAGTAATGTATGCGGGCGATCGCCCCCTGGCAACGGGTACCGATGTGATTTTTTCCCGCTATCACTCCAGTTTTTCGGTCCTCAAATCCCATCTCATCCTCCCAAAAGCTAACGTTGGCGAGGCGAATCAGCCACTCAAAATTTTGTTGGTCCTGGCCGCCCCCAGTGATCAGGATAGTCTGGCGTTGAAACAGGAAGCCGATCAACTGCGGCAGGAATTACAAAGTGCGGCAGGCGATACGGCTCAAACGGCTGCGATCGAATTGACGATTCTACAACAGCCTGGGCGGGAAGATTTGACGCAAGCGCTGGAGCATCAACACTTCCATGTATTGCATTATGCCGGACATAGCGACTTGGGTGAGGCGGGTGGGAGCCTCTACCTGGTGAATCGTAGAACTGGGTTAACAGAAGTCATGAGTGGGGAAGACCTGGCGGGGTTGCTGGTCAATAATGGCATTCGGATGGCGGTCTTTAACTCCTGTCGCGGCGTGTACACGGCCACGGCGGCCAATGGGCAATCTGGCGATGGTAATCTGGCGGAATCTTTGGTGCGACGCGGCATCCCGGCGGTGCTGGCGATGGCAGAGCAAATTCCTGACAATGTGGCGTTGAATTTGAGTCGATTGTTTTATCGAAACTTGAAGCAAGCCTACCCGCTCGATTTGAGCCTGAGTCGCACGCGGCAAGGACTAATCTCCTCCTACGGGTCCGACAAACTCTACTGGGCCTTGCCCATCCTCTATTTACATCCAGAATTTGACGGATTTCTGCAACCCTCCAGTAGCCCGTCCCCTGCGTCTGGAGGTACTTTCAGTCCGGGGTACGGCGATTTTTATGTGTCGTCTGATTTGCCATCCTTCGCGTTTGAGGAGATGGCTCCCTCGGCTGAAGCGTCACTGGAATGGCAAACTCAACAGCCCAATGCCCCGGAGCCAGCAGAGCGATCGCTGACAAACGCTGATTTGCCGGATTTTGATGCATTGGAGTTTGACGACCCTGATCCACCAGAGGAGGAACAGGTTGCGCGCCTGGTGCATGAGTTGTCCCACAGTCCAACATTGTTGGAACCGGAAGAACCGATCTTACCGGCACCTCCGACCGAGAATTTATTGCCGCGATCGCCTTTCAATGGCAAATCGGCCCGCGTCCAAACGGTCGCATCAGCCCGACCGCAGCCCCCGATCAAGCCACAAGAGACTGAGAATGGTCACGCTGCCAGGGTGCATCCTGCACCATCCCAGGGGGCATCTAGGCCGTTAAGTCCCGCTGGCGATACGCGGGTGTATTCAGAGTTAGCGGCGGTGCTGGCTGATATGGGAACGCTAACCGAGGCGATCGCGGCGAGTAATCGAGCAGTACAGCAGAACCCTGATGATGCAGAGGCTTACACCAATTTGGGTTGGGCACTGTATCAGCAGGGGTATTTGACCGAAGCGATTTCGGCCTATAACCAGGCGATCCGGCTCAACCCGACTTCCGCCAACGCCTTCAATCGACTGGGATTAGCCTTCCTACAACAGGGCAAGGTGGATGAGGCCGTCCGGGCCTATCAACAGGCGGTTAAGCTCGACCCCACCTTAACTGAAGCCAGCACCAATCTCCGCAATGCCCTATCCGAAGCGCCTCAGCCATTGGTAACTCCAGTTCCCCGTCCAACCCCAACCCCGACCCCGGCTCAAGCAAGTCTCCACAGGAAAAAACCGTCGCGCCGTCTATGGTTATGGGGCGGAGCGGGGGCGATCGCGCTGGCGGCGTTGCTAGGGGGATGGGTCTATCGAGAACCGTTGACGAAGTGGTTGACCCCGGCGCCAACAGTTCCCAACCCGACCCAACCCACCTCCTCCCCACCCCCAAATCTGCTCAACACATTAAACAGTAAGGCTTTAGGGACTCTGGCCATCGAGCAGGCCCGCCAGGGAAAGTTGCCAGAAACGCAGGCGGCGATCGCCGCATTGCTAGAAAAACCAAATAGCGCCCCTGAGGTTGATCGGGTCTTACAAACGTTGCCCAGTGAGGTGCTCAATCAACCCGCGATCGCGTTTTTGAAGGGGCGATGGCTCTGGCAGAAACGACTGGCGGGAGATAGCAGCGTCAACCTGGACACAGTCCGCGACCTGTGGGCACAAGCGGCCCAGGCTATCCCTCAAGCCCATAATGCGATCGGATTTGCGTATTACACCCAGGGTCGGGTGGAGCGGGCCGAGGAAGCCTGGTTAACGGCCCTGCGGTCGGCTGGGATGAGGGTCACGGCGACAGAACCCTTACCCCAAATCACAACACCCGCCAATCCCGAATTGCTAACGGCTTACGCTGGTTTGGCACTGGCGGCTTTCAAGTTGTCGGATCAAAAACCCCTGACGGAGCAAGCCAGCCTGCGGGAGGCGGCGCTCAAACGCCGAGAAATTGTGCTCCAGGGCGATCGCGCCAACTTTAGCCCGGAGGCGTTGGGGAAAAACTGGATGTGGTCCGAAACCGCCGTCGAAGACTGGAGAAAACTTTTAAACCTTTAGCCTGAGCAGACTGTCCACATAACAGACCCTTAGAACCAGGATGATATCTCAAACCAGGGTGGTCGTTAGAGCCAGGATTGGATCGGTTTTTGCTGCCTTAAATCGACGGCATCGGCTAACCGGGGTTGGTCCCAATCCAGGGGATGGACGTGATCCGGGGGAACAACCGTAACAGCCACTGGCTGCATTGAAGCGGATGCGGGAGGTGGCTGAAGCGCCGGTCTACGTTTTTGCACCTGTGGATGTGGCCCCGATTGACGGGAGGGTTGATCAGCATGGGACTGGGATTTAGCCCGTGCCGACACGACAAACGAAACCCTTTTAGGTTGAGGGTTAAGTTGGGGTTGGGCCGATCGCGGCACTGGGGCGATCGCGGGTGCAGTGGCCATCACTGGGCTTTCTACCCCACCGCCAAATAATGGCTCCAGGGGTGAATAGGGCGGCAACCGCTTGGGCGGTTGGGGCCTTGATTTTGCGGGGCGGCGGCGACCTGGAGCGCGAGACGAGAGTGGTTGGGGCGATCGCGGAGCACGGGTCAGCGGTTGCCGGGATGGGGCTGGCAGCGGTTTTTTAACCGCCCGCCGTCGCGGTGGAGGGGCAGATTGAGCCGTGGGATTCAGTTGGCGCGACACCAGAATCGAACCTGCGGTACAGGTGACTGCGATCGCCCCAAACATCCACAACGGCACCTTACCCCGATTTTCCAGCGGTTGAGTGGCGACCCCAGAATCAGACCCCAACGCGATCGCCGAAACACTACGTCGCTCGGCAGCACTGGGGCTGAGCAAACTTCCAACGGCCACGACTCCAATCAAAAACACAGACACCCAGATTCCACTCCAAAAGGCCAGCGGGCGAGTCGCCAGTAGATGACCAAACCATTTCATGAAGGTAGGGTCAAGTTGGCCTCGCGGCGATCGCGGCGAAGGACTGAATGGGGGCGGAGCTGGTGGAGACGTAAAAGAAGGATGTTCCATACTTGGAAGACGCATAAGTCGCCGCTATCATAGCTGCAATTTTACTCGATGCAACCAAAAGACCATCGCTAAAACGATAGATTGCAACTGTAAAGATTTGGCATGGACGGGTGGGAAGTTCTTTAGACTGGAGTCATAGTAGGAACTTGACGATGGTTATGGCACCTCATGGATTCTTCATTGGCAGACTTAACCAATTTTCGTGATAGCAACTGGCGACAAACCTTATTGGGGAAGTTATGCGGAACGAAGCAGCGATTTCGCGATCGCTATGAAATTTTAAAGATTCTAGGGCGAGGAGGCTTTGGAGTTACCTTCCTGGTGCGCGATGTGGGCTTACCCGGCTCCCCGCTGTGTGTGATCAAGCAGCTTTGTCCCAAAGTCAGTGATCCGGTAGCTCTGAATCGAGCGAAACAACGGTTTGAGCAGGAAGCCAAAACCCTGGCAAAACTGGGCAACCATGCTCAAATTCCCCTCTTGCTAGATTATTTTGAGGCGGATGGTGAATTCTACCTCATCCAAGAATTTGTGCGGGGGTTTACCTTAGCCAAGGAAGTGCGCCGGCAAGGCCCCTTCTCCGAAGCCCAGGTCAAGCAGTTTTTATGGGAATTTCTGCCTCTGCTGCAATATATCCACAGCAGGCACGTCATCCATCGCGACATTAAACCCACTAATATTATTCGTTGTAAAGATGATGGCCGTTTGGTGCTGATTGATTTTGGGGCCGTCAAAGAAACGATTTCGCAGGTAGATGAATCTGGCTTTAGACCCTCCACGACGCAATTTGTGGGGACCGTAGGCTTCGCGCCCCCGGAACAGTTGGCCTCTCGGCCTGTGTATTCCAGTGATATTTATGCCCTGGGAGTCACCTGTCTCTATTTGCTGTCGGGGCGATCGCCCCTGGAGTTTGATTATGAGTTTGTCAGTGGTGAAGTGCGCTGGCGGGATTTGATCCAAGTCAGTGACCCCTTTGCCAACGTCCTCAGCAAAATGTTGAAAATTTCACCCCAAGACCGTTGTCGCTCTGCTTTGGATGTCATCAATATTTTGCAATTGGAACCGTACTTCCAGCAATTAGGCGATTGCTTAAACGATATTCGATCGCGGCCTTATGCCAGACCAGAAGAGGTCATGGTCAGTTCAGAGTCAGAAGCATTCACGCCGCACATTTTGAAACAAGCCGCGCAATTGGGCGACTGCTTAAACGATATTCGATCGCGACCTCATGCCAAACCCGAAGATGGCATGGTCGGTTCAGAGTCAGAAGCATTCACACCGCGCATTCTGAAACAAGCCGCACAAATTCGGGAGTGGCAGGCCAAACGAAAAGCACGCCAAGCCCGTCAGACGCGATCGCACCCCCGCATCACCTTCAGTAACTCTGGCAATTGGAAGTAATCTGACATCAACCCTGACAGGCCGTAGGAAACGTAGGCATCTGGCTGGTTTCAATGCGTTGCTCAATGGCCGCCTGATACCGCGTTATGGTGTGGGTCGTCGAGATATCGCCGTCGGCGTAGTCCAGAAAAATCCATTCCTGTCCAGCGTGACGGTATTGCTGGTCTCCCAGACCAGCCGGTGGCACCATCGGCACCATATCCGCCAGGTTAATCACTCGAAAATTGTTGGGTGCGATCGCGCTGAGAAACTGCACAAACCCGGTATCTCCGACCCTAGGTGCGGCATAAGTATACAGGCGAAGCTGGGGTCTCAGGACGGCATTGGTTTGGGCTAAATCAGCCGTAGTGAGCGTTGCCAGGGCACCGCCCAAGCTGTGACCCGCAATCAAACAGGGTAGTGCTGGATTCAACTGATTGACGACACT
Source organism: Leptolyngbyaceae cyanobacterium bins.349 (assembly GCA_033764685.1). Taxonomy (GTDB): domain Bacteria; phylum Cyanobacteriota; class Cyanobacteriia; order Leptolyngbyales; family Leptolyngbyaceae; genus JSC-12. The sequence goes on along the minus strand of JANRIS010000004.1, from coordinate 44,630 downwards.
CCGCACCTGGGTAGTCAACTGCTCGGAGAGCCGCAAAAAACCAGTATGGACCCTACCGCGAGTAACCCCACCCTGGACATAATCGCTCTGACGGGCCTGCAAGTTAGCAATCCATTCCTTGGGGTTGGAGGTGCCACGAAAGACGATCAGGTTGTGGGTGTCGGAGGCTAAGGCAAACCCAATAAATACGCGAGTTGGGGGAATGATGCGGCGGAGGATGCGATTCCCCAAGTCACCCAAATTGGGCAGCAAGGTGGTGGTAGCATCCAGAGTGACGGTGAAAGTACCGACCTGACGGTAGGAGTCGAGATCGCGACTGTAACCGTCGAGCAATTGAATTGAGCCGTTGTAGCGAGGGTCCCGCTGTCCCCGGTCAAATTGTTCCATGCCTAAACGGCTACACCGAATCAGTAGTTTGGATAAGGCGCGATCGTAGGAAACAGTCGGCTGGGGTAGCGCAAGGGGCGCTGGGGGCCGACGGGACTCATCCCCCTCGGGACCAAAGATGGCATCAATGGAGTCATCGCGGGCGGGGGAACGGGACTCTGGAGCAGACGGCTGGGTAGTTTGGGCCTGTACCGATGAGGCGATCGCGGTACTGGTTAGCCCTGCCGAGAACCCAGTGAATAACAGGCGGCGACGATTCAGTTTAGCCATAATGAGAGTATAAAGAACACCCCATACCATAGCGGTATGTCGTCACACGGGGCAACTTATTCTCACGGCGATCGCCGCCAACAGAAAACCCCAGCTCAAAGGCTGGGGTAGACAAAACCAAGTCACTTAAGAAGCCATACTGAACAGTGCAGAATCGGGAGAAACGATTCTGGCAGCGTTTAGCTCACTGAAATTGCGGTCAAAAGCGTCAACGCAACCAACAGAGTCGCGATCGCACCCTGGAAGGCATAACGCTGCTGCTGCCACTCAGAGGGGAACTCTGCATAATACATGGCAGGCTCGGAAGCGTAATTGTTGAGCAAACCTTCGTTACTGGTGGTGTACATCGTTGGACTCCTGCTTGTTAACTTATGTAAATAAATATAACATTACTGTTACAAACCTGCAACATATTTTGCCTTTTCTGCTATAAAGGCTAGTTGTAGAACCGATAAGTAAAGCTGAAGAATCAGGCAGATTAGCATCAGGTAGCTTGAAATCAGGAATTGGCTGCTACATAAAGCCCCCACGATCGCGCGATCGTGGGGGCGACGAAACTCAGGTATTAAAGAACCTGAACTATTTGACCGATACAGCATTTACGTCAACGGTGCTATCGGCAACAGTTGTTTCAGTTGTAGCGGCTGTATCCGTATCCGCAGGATTGCTACTCTTACCCGCTTTGAGTTTATCTAGCAACAAAGATGACACCTCCGCAACCAGCAATGTTGCAATCACACCGTCATCAATCCAGCCAATAATGGGAAACACATCTGGGGAAATATCCAGCGGACTTAAGAGATAAAGCAACGACCCACCAATGATCCACCAACGATACTTAGGATTACGAATGGTTTCACGATACCAGTTATACAGTGACTCAACTGAAAATTTCATTGTTGATTGCCCTCCAATTACACTTTTGATCCTGCCAAATTCCTGATCAAAATTCTGGTGTGGATAACCCATCGGTTTGGCGTGTTAGTCCCACCTGTAACTTTGAAGGGTCAGCGAGTGTGCGAAATTTTAGCCATTGGATTTTAGCCATTGGATTTTAGCCGTTGTAGCGTTCTAAGCCATTCACCGTGATGTTGTGACTTTGATGGAAACCCAGAATGTTGTGCAGGGTCGTAGAGCCAAACACATTGCGCGGATTTTGGAAGAAGTTACCAGGATCATACAATGGGGGATGGTAATAGTACAGGCAATACCCATGCCTCAAAAGCGTTGATAAGGCTGCGGCTAATGGGGGGAGATCGCTAACCACATACACCATCGGTTGACACTGTTGTAAAGTCTGACTGGCCCCTTGCAGAACCGCCCCTAACATCTCACCCACATCAAATTTGATCAAGCGACATTGGGGTATCCCAAAACTATCCAGCGTTGCTGTTTGTACCTGTTCTTGTTGATGACTCAAATTAATGTGGTGATGATACCCCGATAAAGTCGAGAGCGGAATAAAACCAGGTGTCGCATCGAGTGCAATTTGATAGCTATGGGTATTAGTGATGCTATTTAAAGCTAAGTTTGCACAAAGCATTTGAAAATTGAGTCGTTGCGGTTCGATCGCGAAGACTTTGCCATTTAAGCCAACAGTTTTTGCCAAAAATACGGTATGGGCACCAATGTTTGCCCCCACTTCTACGACCGTATTGCCTAATTGAATCAAAGTCTTATAAAGATTGATGTCACCTTCGCTCCATTCACCGTAGAGATCCAGCGATCGCCCCACGGTGAGATCGTTCACATTATGTAGAAAAAAGCCGTGGCGACATTGCTTAATGCGGTTGAAGCCGGAGAGGGGAAGGGAGGGGGAAGGGGGAGTGGGGGAGGGGTGAACGGGGGCAGAGGGAGGGGAGGGGCGAACGGGGGCAGAGGGAGAGGGAAGGGGGGGAGGGGGGGAGGAGGGGAAAGGTGCAGCTAATGCCTGTTTGACCCGCTCAAATACTTCCGCCCAGGCATCCGGTTGATGCTGCCGAAACAGGCGCATGGTGGGGTACCAGGGGCTATCTTCCCGCTCCATCAGCCAGCGCCAATCGGGAACGTGGGCCAACAAAATCCAGGTGGGTTTGCCCATCGCTCCTGCGAGATGGGCTACCGCCGTATCGACGGTAATCACCAGGTCCAGTTGGGCGATCGCGGCGGCGGTGTCAGCAAAATCCTCCAGTTGGGCCTGAATATCCTGGAGCCGATCGTGCCCTTGCAGTAAAGCGCGATCGGCGTCTGAGGCATCTTTCTGCAAACTATAGAGGGCAATATGGGGGACATCCAGCAGGGTGAGAAAATGCTCAACTGGGCAGGAACGTTTGCCCGAAGTGGAATTACTGGGGTTGGTGGCCCAGACGAAGCCAATTTTCCGATGGGTATCGGGGGGGATGTGCAACTGAATTGGGGCAGCGGCGGGTGGAAAGACGTAAGGAACGGTGGCGGGAATCGTTTCCAGAGTGGTGCCCAGGACGTAGGGAAGTTCCATCAGGGGCGCGTGGACATGGGTTTCCACGTTGTCTTGATCGCGATCGACACATTGAGCCACCCCCGGAACGGTCGCCAGCAGGCGCACCAACGGCTTTTGGCAGGCGATGACAACTTTGCCACCCCGTTGGGCTACGAGCGTCGCATAGCGGGCAAATTGGATGGTGTCGCCAAAGCCCTGCTCTGCGGTGAGTAAAATAATTTTGCGGGTCAGGTCTTCCCCTTTCCAGAGGGCATGGGTGTAGCGCAAGTCGGGACATTGCTTGGTTTGCCAGCGCCAGTGATATTCCGCAAACCCGCGTTGAAAGTCACCCACTTGCAACAAAATAATGCCCAGGTTCAGGTGAGCGTCGGCAAAATCGGGGCGGTGCTGGATAGCGGCTTCGTAGCAGGCGATCGCATCCTGGAGACGGCCTAAATCCACCAGAATACAGCCGTAGGTATTGTGGGCATCGGCGTTGGTGGGTTGCAATCGAATCGATTCCTGGCAGTAGGCGATCGCCTGGTGGTAATCGCCCAGTTCTCGCATGGTATTGCCCAGGTTGATGTAGGCATTGACATATGCTGGATTCAGGGCAATCGCCGTCCGAAAATGCTCTGCCGCCGCTTCGAGCTGGCGTTGTTGCTTCAGCGCAATGCCCAGGTTGTCGTGGGCGCTGATGTAGTGGGGCATGAGGGCGATCGCCTGCCGATATTGGGCGATCGCGTCATCCAATTTGCCCTGCTGATACAACGCTACGCCCAAACTGTTGCGGGCGCTGGCATGACCCGGTTCCAGGGCAATAGCCTGTTGGTAATGGGTGATCGCTTCGTCGGCTTTGCCCTGACGATACAGCGCCATGCCCAGGTTGTGATGGGCATTGGCATAATCGGGCATCCGCTCAATCGCCCGCTGGTAAGACTGAATCGCCTCATCGATCTGGTTATTTTCGTAAAGCGCGATCGCCAGGTTGTAATGGGCTTTGGCATTGGTAGGCGCAAACTCAGTCGATTTGCGATGATGGGCAACGGCTTCATCCAAGCGGCGCAACTTCAACAAAACCGATCCCAGATTCCCGTGGGCTTCGGCAGAATTGGGCTGAATTTGCAGCACCGTTTCATACCGAGCAATGCTTTCACTGGTTCGGCCCAGCTGATCCGCAATCAAGGCCAACCAGAACCAGGCTTCCAGATGCTGTGGGTCTTGTGCGACCACCTGCTGATAGGCGACCTCGGCGGCGGCCAAATCGCCCGCTTGAAAGAACTGTTGCGCCTGGGTGAGTTGAGTTGCGATCGCGGTTGCCATAGAAATGAGGGAGCAATGGGAATGCTGGATTTGCGATTTTAGCGTGGAGGGGGGTGAGTAGGTGAGTGGATGCGTGGGTGGGGGCAGGGATGGAGGGATAGAAGATCGGGTCAAATCTCCACTAACGGCACTTTGACCAGATCTTCAAAAATGACCTGGCGTTCCTGCTCCAGTTGGCGAATGCGTTGGTCTTCAGCATAAATTTTCTTTTGATAGGTTTGTCCTAGCTCCGGAGCAGCACTCCAGTCGAGGCTTTGTAGCAGATCGAGTAAGTGGCGGCGGCGTTTTTCGCACATAATCTTTTCCATTGAGGCGACAGCGGTGCGAATCACCAGCAGGGCGCGGCGCGTATCCACTTCCTGGGTTTCATCCAGCCGGAACAGGGCATACATGCGAGACAGGTCTTGGGCGGTATCGCCATTTAACTCTTCCAGCAATGTCAACAAGTCAATGGTGGCATCACTGAAATCAATTCCTTCTTCTTTGAGCGACAGGATATGTCGCCAGAGTTGCCGATGGTGCGACAGGCTAAATTCCAGATCTCGTTCTTCCAGGGCCGCTTCGATCGTCTGGCGATACTGGGGTTTGTGGATGTAGAGCCGCAGTAGTTGTTCTTCGGCTTCTTCCAGCAAGTTGCGATCGCTGCGGGTTTGCCATTTCTGCGAGCGGCCATGCCAGCGTTCGCCCCGGACCTGTTGCCGCAGATCCTCCTCCAGGCGCAACATTAGACGAGAATCGCCCTGGCTCAACCGTTCTGCACAGCGATGAATGTAATGGGTTCGCAGGGTGGCATTGGGCAGGTTGCCCAGGAGTTTGACCATTGCCTGCACGCCCGCCTGAAATTGGTCAGCTTGTTTCAGGTCTTTGCCTGCGATCGCCCGTTCCAGTTGCCAATCCACCCAGAGGGGGGCGGCTTCCAGCAGGGCGACATACTCGGCGGCGGCATGATGGCGTAAGAATTCGTCCGGGTCTTTCCCGTCAGGAATGTTCAGCACACGCAATTGAATATCTCCCCGGTAGGCCAGCGCTTCTACTTCGCCTACGGCCCGTTCGGCAGCCTGATTCCCCGCAGAGTCGGCATCAAAGTTCAGGACAATCCGCTTCGCTTCGGTGTATCGCAACAATTGCCGTACCTGCGCCGAACTCAGGGCCGTCCCCATAGAGGCGACCGCATTGGTAATCCCCGCATTGTGGAGGGCAATCACATCAAAATAGCCCTCCACCACCACGGCCTGATCCTGCTTGGCGATCGCGGCTCTGGCCTGATCCAACCCAAACAGGAGTTTCCCCTTGTCAAACAATTCCGTTTCCGGAGAATTCAGGTACTTGGGTTGTTCATCCGTCAGGGTGCGTCCACCAAAGCCCACCACCCGCCCCTGCAAATCGTGAATCGGAATCATCAGGCGATCGCGGAAGCGATCGTAAAACCCCGACCCCTGCTTCCGTGGTACTAACAATCCAGCCTTCTCCACCCGATCCACCGGATAATGCTTCTGCTCCACCAGATAGCCATACAGCGTCTCCCAGCCCGCCGGAGCATACCCCAACTGAAACTGCTGAATGGTCTCCCGGTTCAGGTGTCGTTGGGCCTCCAGATACTCCAGGGCCGCCTTGCCTTGAGGCTGAAACAACGCATGTTCAAAAAACTTGGTCGTAATCGCGAGAATCTCATAAAGTTGTTCCCGCAGAGACACCTGCCGCTGAAACTCCTGCCGCTCCTCCGGTTTTAGCGTCTGTACCGAGACTTGATAACGCCGCGCCAGATCTAGCACCACCTCACTAAAAGGCCGCTTCCCCAACTCCATCAAAAATTTAATCGCATTCCCCCCGGCCCCACAACTGAAGCAGTAGTAAAACTGCTTCCCCGGACTCACGGTAAAACTGGGGGACTTGTCATCATGGAACGGACACAAGCCAACAAAATCTTTGCCCTGCTTGCGTAACACCACATGTTCAGACACGACATCGACAATGTCAGCCCGTTGCTTGACCTGTTCAATGGTTTCGGGATGGAGGCGGGGGATGTCGAGCATAGGGGAGTTAGGGGGTGGAGGGGGGATGGGGGGATGGGGTGACGGGGAGAGGGGGGAGGGATTGGAAGGCTCAATTTTGAAGGCTCAATCGGGATTATCCATGACCTATGCGTTAACTCGTCACCAATTTGGATATAGATTTTAGCGAAGGAATGGCTTTCGCAACTGGAATGTCGTGCTTCTTCACCAATCTAATTCTCCCCTCTTCCCCTCCTTCCTCTCCCCCCTCCCCCTTTTCCCCTCCCGCCAACTTTTTGCTCCCATTCCCAATTCTTAGGCTACAACTGGCTCTAGTCATGTCCTGTTGTGGGATAAGGGGCCTTGGGCATGGGACGCATATTCGTTTCAGTCGGTTATGGGAATTTGGTCAAGCGGCAGGGGATTGGCACCGATCCGGCCATGCTGCGGGATCTGGTCGTGCTGCGGGATTTAGTGGTGACGGAGTTGCGATCGCGCGGGTTTGAGGTGATTGCGGTGCCGGATGACCTGGAGGATGACCAGGTGATTCGCTGGATTAATAGCCGCGATCGCGCGGGAGATATTGCCCTGGAACTACATGCCAGTGCCCATGCGAACCCCATGATGCGGGGCACGCGGGTCTACTACATTGCCCACAATAGCGATCGCAAACAGCACGCCGATCTGGTGTTAATGGCCCTCACTCGCCGTCTGCCCCAACTGGTGATTCAAGGGGCCATCCCCGATACCCATTCCCCCCTGGGTCAAATGAGTTACTGTCGGCAACTCGTCCCGGCCTCTCTTTATTTGCAACTGGGATTTTTGACGAATCCGGACGATCGCTTTTTGATGCAAAATCAGCGACAAGAGTTAGCGCGGGGCATTGCCGATGGGTTAGCCAACTGGAGTCGCGCCGTGGCAGAAGGCATTCAGGCTCCGGCAATGTTGGGAGACACTCCGGCTCCGGCCACCATTCCCAGTCCAGTCAATATCAATGTGAATGGCCGACTCTATGATGAACTGGGGGTGATGGTGCATGGCAATGCTTACATTTCTGTGGATCTGGCGGAGCGCTTGGGGCTACAACTGGAGCAGGTCACGGCTCCGGGTCGGTTAATGCACGGCAATGTGGTGTACGTAAAGGCGATCGAGTTGCGAGAATCCGACATTTCGGTGGTGTGGGAGGCGGCAACCCGCACGATTAACCTTCGGACAACGCTACCGATCCGGCGATCGCTCCAGGAGATTACCAGTCGGGGGCACACCACCGAAGTTCAACTGCTGATGTTTCTCAAAGCACACCATGAAGTCGGGTTAGCCCGCTTCCCGGATATTGCCCGGTTGTACCTGGAGGAGGGGAACAACGAAGGGATCAATTACGATATTGCCTTTGCCCAGATGTGTGTGGAAACGGAATTTTTGCAATTTGGCGGCATGACTAAGCCCAATCAAAATAATTTTGGCGGGCTGGGAGCAGTGGGCGGCAATCCGGAGGGAGCAACGTTTCCCAGTCGCCGCATCGGTGTTCGTGCCCACATTCAGCATTTGAAAGCTTATGCCAACTCAGAACCCCTCCGAGAAGAAGCCGTCGATCCTCGCTTTCATCTGGTCAATCGCGGCGTGGCTCCCGCGATCGCCCAGTTAACCGGACGCTGGTCGAATGATCCGCACTATGGCGATCGCATTCTGGCCATCCTGCGCCAACTTTACGAAACCGTCGGCTTGCTCTAGAGCCACAAACTAAAAGACCTCTAAGCATTGATATGCTCAAAGGTCTCAAAAACGGGAATTTAACCACCGGGATTGTCATGGTGTGGGCAACCTAACTACCGACCCAGGTAAGCTACCCACCCACACGGCTTAATCCATCCTCATAAGAGCAACTTGGCCTTAAGCCAAACCCCACCCGGATGTAGGAGATCCAGAAGGTAAGTCAAGCAATCCAGTGACAGCAGTCCCGTTCATGCCCCAGGCCAGGGTTTGCCCACTGAAATCGTTATGCCAGAGAAGATCCGCATTGCCATCCTTGGTGTAGTCTGTAACTCCAGCAACTCTCCAACCAGCGCCAGCAGGAACCGAGGCAATCTCTGCATAACTAGTGACATTAACACCATCCATCGTCCAGATGGCATTTTGTCCCGTGAGTTCATTCCGCCAAATAATGTCGCTGTTGCCGTCATTATTAAGATCACCCAGGGCTGCGGGTTCCCAGCCTGATTCTACAGGGATGGCTCCCAACTCAATGTAATTTGTGACCGTAGTGCCATCCATCGCCCAAAGTGCAACTACCCCTGTTTGTGAGTTGTGCCAGAGAATGTCTGCATTACCATCTTTGGTGAGGTCACCAACTCCTACGACATCCCAGCCCACATTGGGGGTTACAGAAGCAATCTCGGTGTAACCCGTGGCAGCGGTGCCATCCATCGTCCAAATAGCGTTTTGTCCGGTGAGGAAGTTGCGCCAAACGAGGTCTGCACCACCGTCTTTGCTCAAATCACCGACACCGACCAACTCCCAACCTGAGCTAGGAGCGACAGTACCAATTTCGGTATAGGCCACTGTTGTGGCACCATCCATGGCCGAAACCGAAACAGTGCCGGAGAAGCGATTCACCCATAACAAATCGGCGAGTCCATCTTTGTTGAAGTCAATGGTTGGGGTTTGGACTCGAATGGCGGCGGTATCAAAAGCGCTACTGAAGGCTGATGTGCCACCATTGGTCGCGGTGCTGGCGGAACCTCCATTCGTGCCTGTGGTTCGGTCCCAGGCGCGGAAGGTGATGCCATCGGCGATCGCACCCGTAAAGCCCGCGTTAGGACGGAAGTAAACCCGAGTGTTCGCATCGGCGGCCAGCAAGCGGGCGTTAGTGTTGGAGACGTTCCCCAAAGCCAGCCAATTGGCTCCGTTGTCGATACTGTAGAACCAGGAACCATTCGTGGTGTTGGCCGCTGTGATAGCAACCCCGACTTGAGCATTAACATCCGAATCAGCGATGTTATTCTGACCAGCGCCACCGGTCAGGTCGGCGATTTGGGAGACCAGCGTACCGACGGCCCCGACGGGAGTACCAGCACCAGGTAGAACGGGTGCAAGAGTGATAACGGTGTCGCTCAGGACGGGGGCAGTGTTGGCAATGTCATTGTCAATGATACTGACGGAGACAGCGCTAACGGTGATGCCGTTATAGCGAGTGTCGGTACTGGTAACGCTGTGGGTAATGTTGCCGGAGTGGTTACCTTCCGCCGTGGTGTCGTTTACAGCGGTGACGGTGACAGTTTGGGCGGTATTCCAGTTTTGAGGCGTAAAGGTACGTGTGGTGGGATTGGTGGTGGTTTGACCGCCTACATTGGTAATGTTAACCGTGACGTTGGCGGTGGGTTGGGAGGTGAGGACCACGGTGTAGGTGTCGGTCGGGCCACCCTCAGTCACAGTGGTGTTGCCGCCGGATTGGGTAATCGTGACACCCGCCGTGTCGTTATCGGTGATGGCGATGTTCTGGCTGACAGTGCTACCCAGTGTAATCCCAGCAGAAGGGTTGCTGAGGGTGAGGACTGCCGTTTCGGGGCCTTCTGCCACCAAATCATTCACAACGGTAAACGTCACACTTCCCGTAGTTTGCCCGTTGGGAATGGTGATGATGTTACTACTGAGGGTGTAGTCCCCGGTGGTAATACCAGTACCCGTCACGCCTAGCGCTACCGTTTGGTTGCCGGAAACAGCACTGGAAGCAGTGGCAGTCACCGTGATTTGGGTGGTACCTGCTTCAGTCCCAGTGGCGGTGCTAACCGAGAGGTTGACGGTAGGATTGACAACAATCGTCCCACCGCGAACTTCCCAGCGAAACACGCCAGGTTGCCCAATATTGGACTGCGCTTCAATATTCTCGATCGCCACTGTGCCGGAACCTGTCACTTCACCGAAGTTAACCTGGTTACCCGCCGTCCAACCGGCTGTGCCATAAGCACTAGCTGCATCACTTCTTCCCCAGAATAAGTTCTCGTAACGCAACTCAATGGCGAAGTCACCGTTGCCTAAATCAAACAACCGGATCTGGTGAGCATTACCCTGGGCTGGGCGTTGAGTCAGATCAGGTACCATTCCCACGAAAGGCATAACATCGTCGTAGGTAATCGTAACAACGTCATTGACCGTGTCAATATCATAGTAAACATTGTTGGTACCCGTGGAAGTGCCTCCTGGACTGGTCCCGATTGGAGTAACACGGGGATCGATATCTGTATAGTGACTGGCGATCATGGGAATGACTGAACCCGCAATCCCTTGGGGGCTGTAGCTATCTAATCCCTGGCCAAAAGTCACATAACCGTTGGTACCAATGAAAAACTGAGTGGCTGCGTTGTAGGTTGTGCCAAAAAAGTTAAAACCATTTTGGAAAACAGCGGAGACATTAATTTGATCAAAGACATCATCTGCCTCCGTTACCTGGCCCTCACCAAAGCCAGCTGCTCCGCCTAAACCAGTAATCAAGTCAGGAAAGGTTCCTTGATAAGCTTGCAGAGCGACAGAGTCGAAGATTGGGTTGAGCGATCGCGCTCCGATCGCCACATCCAAAGTCCAATTGCTGGCAGATTCAGTATTACCGAGAACTTGAGTAGAGGCGGCAATGCTGGCTCCTGTGAGGCGATGTAAGGCGTCCAACAGATCCACCGACTGCCCCACTTCACAACCGTAGAGCAAAACTTCTTTGACCTGCCAGTTTGCAATCACGCTAGCCTGGGCTTGAACCGTGGCAACGTCTAATTGTCCTTGGCCTAAATGCATCCGGCCCGGTGCGCCATGTCCAAACAGGTAGAGGGATTGAACAGAGGCGGATTGCAACAGGGCATCAATCTGCGAAATAACGTCTTGCTCCGGATGCAAAATGTAGGGCTGGATTGCTGGATCAAGTGCAGCAACCAGTGTAGGTAAGTTTTGCAAACGAGCATCGAGCAGGGCGATCGCTTGTGCGTGGGTCGGGGTTGCGATCAACGCTGCGGCGATCGCTTGTGCGTGGGTCGGGGTTGCGATCAACGCTGCATTGACTGAATCTACAGAGGCAGTTGCAGAAGCAAACGTAGGCATGGTTTCTCCGGGAAATTGAACGGTCATAGCAAGTGGTTATGGTGGATGGTGCAAACAGGTGCTAAATCGCCAGCAAAATAAGGAATTGCTGCAACAACACAGCAACCCCCCAGGCGAACCAGGGTAGAACAATCTCTGCTGTTGCTGGTTACACGCAGGTAGACCTACAACAGAGAAATATTTCGAGATGAATCAAAATCGAATATGCAGCTGATTTCGCTACTGTGCAGGAGTTAGAAATCATTGAATATCAAGGTTCCTTTCATTTGAAGGAAATTCAGCACTACCTATGCTCATTAGATGTTGGTTGAAATGTTAGTCAGATGAGAGACTTAATTGAATATGAATCTAAGTTCATACCTATACAAAAACTATGTAATGTAGATACTGAATCTTGTATTCGTTAAGTCTCTTTATCTGATTCATTAAATTCAACCTAACATTGGTATTTTTCGCTTATTCATACTTAAAACATGACTTCATCGAAAGTTTAGCCTTCCCTCCATTCTTAAAGAAACGATTTAGCCTAAATGAATGAAAAAATCAAAGCATCTTGATTCTTCTAAAAGTCTATGCAGACAATTAAACGAATCAAATCAATTTATTTTCATTAACCTAAATCATGCTTTAGGACGGAAGACATCATCTATGTGAGGTTTGCGGAAGTTTCGGAGAGCCAAGCAACAAAAAATACGTAGGTCTACTGTTCCCGTCTTGCAATCAAAATGCGCTGTTCGGGGTTTGCTGACTTGGCCGATTGAGAATCGGCACCAGGTGTGAGGTGGCATCGGCAAGCCAGTCAGCAATGCCATAAAAACAGACCTCCCAGGTCTACATCCTGAAAGGTCTGTTGGTTCTTGTCATCGGTTGGTTCTTGCCACACGATCAGCGGCTTGGGTTTACTACTCACTCGCAACAGGGCAACTTCAAATAAACACCCGATGCTGCAAGGAGGGCATTTGGCGGCGGACCTGGTCTAACCGGGAGGGTTCGATCGAGGCGATCGCAACTCCCGGTTTATCTCCTGCGTCCGCCAGCACAGTACCCCAGGGGTCGATAATCATAGCGTGGCCGTGAGTCTGGCGCATGGCATAATGTCGGCCTGTCTGGGCCGGAGCAATAATGTAACAAGTATTTTCAACGGCTCTAGCCTGCAACAACACCTGCCAGTGGTCTTTCCCGGTGTAAGCGGTAAAGGCTGCCGGAACAAACAACACCTCGCCACCCATTTGGGACAGATGCCGATAGAGTTCGGGAAATCGCACATCGTAGCAGACCGATAACCCTAAATTGCCCAACTCCTTTGAGGGGTAGACAGGAGGCATCCGCAAACCAGCCAGAACGGTAACAGATTCCCGGTAGGTATTTCCATCGGGAACATCAACATCAAACAGATGCACTTTTTCGTAGCGGGCCAATTCTTCTCCATTTGTCCCCACCAGTAAGGCTGTGTTGTATACCTTGCCATTGCCCACGGGAACCGGGAAGCCACCGCCCAAAATAGTGACCTGAAACCGTTGAGCCATCGTTTTGAGGAACTTTTCGCTTTCTTGCGCGATCGCGTCTGCCTGCGATCGCTTCTCCTCCTCCTCTCCCATAAACGAGAAATTTTCTGGTAAACCCACTAACTCGGCACCCTGCCGAACCGCCAAGTCAATTAATTCTTCCGCCTGCACCAGGTTCTTTTGGAGATCAGGCACGCTGGTCATTTGGATGGCAGCCGCTAGATAGGACTTCATAGACAAACCTTAGAAATGTGAGAGCGATAAATAGGCACAAAGCGGGGAACCAGAAGCACTCCCGATTTTTTGCTGCCAGTGCGTGTTTAGCAGTGACTTCTCTACCTATCTAAAGTCAGTTTACTGTGTTGCTTGACACGTCGCACTCACCCGACTCAGAGTAAACCCAAACCCTACAACCAGGGTGAAGCGGTTTTCCTGCCGCCTGCCGCCCTTACCTCCCAACCTGTGCCCAACCCAATGGCTAACGCGATTCTCCACACCAATCAGGACATGAACCGCCCTCTTCCCAACCGTAGGGATGAAAGCCACAGACAAGAATGGTGCGATTTTCGCGTGTGTATCCGTAGGCGACTCCGTGATAGTGCGTACAGCCCTGACACACTTTCGGGCGTGAGGGGGTGCTATCCGTAAAGCCAAGCTGCGATCGCAGGATGTGGCGTTTGCTTTGCATCCGATGCCAACGGGCGTGGTCCGCTTTGCGGGAAAAGTAGTGGAGTTTCCCAAAGGGGTATTGTGCAGCGTTCATCGTGGTAAGGGATAAGGGGGTTTCTTTTAGCGTACCCACATTTCCTGGTGAGAATCTTCCCTCCAGGCGAATAACTACACAAGACTTTAAACAGACTATGGAGAGAGGGGAAGGGGAGGCGAGCATGAGGCGCGGTTTTCTGCAAAATGTCCCCAACGGGTAGGAGGAGGCCGCATAGAATAGCAGCATAGAGGCAGTGCTGGTCTTGACCATGAATTTTGGTGTGTTACCCGCCCGGGCGATCGCGTTTCAGATTTTATTTTTGCTCGTTGCCATTGCTTTGGAAGCGTTGGTGTTGTATCGCCGTTTGCCCTACGACTACAAAACCAGCGTGCGCTACGCGGCCACGATTAACTTACTCTCGACCTTTGTCGGTTGGGTGTTTTTTTTCAATGTGCAGCAACTCTTGCCAGAAGACTTGCGAATTCAATTAATCAGCTTTTTCTTTTTCGAGCGCTTCTTTCCCAACGGTTGGGCGGAGGGCATGGCTCCGCTGGTCATTACTACAGCGCTGGGCATCTTTTTGGGGGTGATTGTCACTGAGTATCAGGGCTTGACACTGCTAGAAACCATCTTGGAAACGCGCAAACCCGATGCTGAAACCGAGTCGATTCTGAAATCGCGTGATCGCTTCAAGTTTCAGCGGTTGCAGGAGGGCAGCGTTTTGTTTAAAAAGAATGACCGCGCTTATACCCTGTTGGTTGCCAACTCTCTAAGTTTCAGTGTCATCCTGGTGATTTTGCTATTGCGCTGGTTAGACCAAACCTACTTCGGCAACGTGCAATGAATCTGTTGAATGCCCTTTCCGCTTTGTTAGCTGGGCTGGCTCCCATCGTCATCATCCTGCTTGTGTTTGGGGTGGTAGGAGCCTTAGCCCTCCTGGCCTTTCGACTCCTGATTATTCGGGAATTTTTAGGCGGTTTTGTCGATATCTTTAGAGATTTGTTTGCCCTGGTAATTCCCAAAAAATGGGATTCATCCAGAACATTGCTACTGTTGGGGGCTTTCTCTTGGGCGGTGTCGCTGTTAGTGAGCCGCACGGCTCAAAGCATCATTGCTTTTATTGGGTGGATTTTTCTGATTGGTGGCATCCATTGGGTGATGAATGAGGAGAAAGAACTCAAAAAACTACTCACGATTAGTGACATTTTCCTGGGTCCGTGGATCACGGGAGGGTTAATCTGCTATTTCCTGTTTGGCACCACTGAAGGGATTCCCGCGATCGCTTTTGTACTTTGGCCCTGTATCTCAGCGATAATCGCCGGAATTCCCCGTTTCATCGGCTCCAATGGCACCCGACAAACCCCAATTTGGGTAAAGCCCAAACCCGGCGATCGCCAGTACCTGGTAAATCTAGCCCTGATCAACCTATTGCTGAGTTGTTGGATTCAACTGGGATTCACTACCCGCCAGTGGTTAGCCGACTATCCCACATTGGAGAATGCCGACTTTAGCAATAGTGCCTTTGTGATTCAAACGCAACCGGATGCACAGACCCGTTCCCGGGGCGTGGAGATTTTGACCCGGGTGGAGGCCGAATTAAAAAACCAATTGCAGGGGCAATCCTGGTCACAGGTAGAACGCTGGCTCCTGAACTTTGAACCCCAGTTGCAACAGGTGGAAGCCACCGTGATGAACCAGATGCAACGGACGAAGGAAATGCAGTATTGGACGGTGGAAGGACAAATTCTATCCGGCGAATACAATATCCGCTTATTTTCGGTCTGGAACGGGCCATCGGCGGATGCCCAGGGGTTCCACTTTACCCAGACCTGTCAAATTTCCCGCGTTGCGCCCATCGATTTGTCTGGCCTACCTGCTAATATCGCGTCATCGTTGCCCCAAATCGGCAATGCGAAAGTGCAGTGTAATCCGATTGAGGGACCGCTTGAGGGCCAACCGGAGACAGGGGCTACAGAGCCACGCAGGTAGAAGTAGGGAGTGAAAGGGAATGAATTTGAGGAGAATCGTTGTCATTGCGATGAATGTGTTTCAGGAAGTGATTCGCGATCGCGTCCTGTATTTGATGATTCTGTTTGCGGTGTTCATGGTGGCGGCGGTGCGCTTACTGCCCGAAATTGCCGCGACCACAGAAGACAAAATCATCCGTGATGTGGGACTGGCAGGCATGACCGTGTTAGGACTGGTGGTGGCCGTATTTGTCGGGACGGGCCTGGTCAATAAAGAAATTGAAAAACGCACCGTGTTGGTCATGCTGGCGAAACCCATCAGTCGGGTGGAGTTTATTGTGGGCAAACATCTGGGATTGTCGGCGGTGCTGGCGGTGTTAGTGGCAGCGATGACCGCGATCTACATGGCAGTGCTGACGATGAATCGCATTGCCTTCCCAGTCAACAGCATCCTGATATCGTCCGTATTTCTCTGGTTGTTGTTGTCTCTGATGACGGCAGTGGCGATCGCGTTTGGGGTGTTTACCAGTTCGCTGCTGGCAACGTTGTTAACCTTTACCGTGTTTCTGATGGGTAGCTTCAGCGCGAACCTGGTGGTGCTAGGTGCCCAAAGCAAAAACCCAACAGTGGAGGCGATTACCCGCAATTTGTACCTGGTGCTGCCAGACCTATCGCGCCTGGATCTGAAAAATCAAGCTGTTTACGGATTGTTACCCAACCCCGATGTCTTGGGCCTGAATGCTCTTTATGCGGTGTTGTATATCGTGGTGTTGCTGGCGATCGCGACTCTCATTTTTTCCCGTCGCCAATTTTAGAATATAGGGCACTACCCAGTTCTGCTACTCCGTCAAATATTCGTACGTCTCAATGAGTTTTTTGATGGTGCGTAGGTGATCTCGCTGAATACTGGGAGGCGACGCACCCCGCACCTTGATCACCGTGACTCCCACAATCTCTGCTGCCGATTGGTTAATGGAGTTGATCATGTCGTCGGACGTGGTGAAATTGTCTTCCGCAATGCGATTGAGGATGCGGGTAGGGTTGCTCTCCTGGGCGATCGCTTTGAGGGCTTCCAGTTCATATTCCGGCAGTTGCACCATTAACTCAGCCCACAACGCGGGCAATTCCGGTTCGGCAGATTCGGTAATGGGGTCTGCTGAAGGGGCTGGCTGGCCTTTGGGCCGGGGTGCAGGGCGTTCCACCACGACTTTACCGTTGCCGTTTTTCCCGTTGGGCGTGGGGGTCGTCGGCTCAACGGGGGAAATCGCCATCGCCGGCGGCGGCGTTGCCTGATTGCGTAGGGCTGTTTTTTGGGCCTGGAGTTGGGTAATGTGCCGCTCCAGCGATTCTTTTTCCTGGCGGCGATCGCGAATTTGCTTCTCTAGTTTCTGTAAACTGTTCTGCGCCGCTTGCGCCTGAGCTGATTGCACCTGGGTCGCTTGCTGTTTCAAGCTGGCTAGTTCCCGCTCGATCTGTGATTTTTGCTGCTGTAGTTGTTGTAGGTCTGCTTGCAGAGTGGCGGCCTGGGTGTGTTGCTGGTGCAGGTGAGCCAGTTCAGCTTCCAATTGGCGTTTCTGCTGTTGTAATTGGTTGTTCTGCTGGTTCAGTTCGGGGAGGGTTTGTTGGAGGGCGATCGCGTGTTGCTCGGCCTGCCGCAGCGTGGCTAATTCCTGTTCTAACTCGGCTTTTTGGGTTTCTAGCATTTGCACCGCTTGCTGAAGCGGTCTGGCAGCTTGCACCTGGACAGCCTGGGCCAAATCCTGTTCTAGTGCTGCTTTTTCCTGGCGTTTCAGCGTGACTTGCCCCTCCAGCGATCGCAATTCTTCTTGCAGGGCAGTGATCTGGCTTTGCAGTTGCTTCAGGGCCTTTTGCAGCGGGTTGGTGCCCGCTTCCAACTCTTGCTTTTTCGCCTCAACGTACACCACGTACTGATCCAATTCCTGCCGCCAGCGTTCCAATTCTGCGACTTCCTCGGTCAAGCCCTGTGTGGTGGCCGTTAGCTGTTGTTTTTGTTGATGCAGATGTTGCAGTTCCTGCATCAACTGTTCGCGTTTTTGGCGTTGCTCACTCACCTGGGCGTTGAGTTGGGTTAATTCGCTCTGGAGATGATTGAGACTGGCAGTAATTTTTTGCTTGGTGGCGGCGGCTTCAGTGATGAATTGCGTCAGGGCGGCAGGGTGAAATTCGGGTTGAATCTCGGCGGAACCGTCTGGGGGCAGCGCGATCGCACCCTGAGTTTCCGGTGCCGCACCCAAGTTCCAACTGGGGGCGGGGCGAGCGTAAGGATTGTCACCGGGCAGTTGGCGCTGCCGTAACTCTTGCTGCATTGAGTTCAGGGATAGCACAACTCGTTCCTTCTCTGCGGTTAGCTCGGCAACAGCCTGTTGCTCCTCGGTGCGACGACGCTGAAGCTGACGAATTTGCTGCTTCAGGCCAGCAATGCGGCTATCGACAGAACGGTTGTGATACGAGTTGACGGTGGCGGCAGTGACTAATGCGATCGCCAATGCCGATGAGCCGGCAATGAGTGACCCTCCAAGATCACGAGTCATCAGCAGGCTCACCGCAAAGCTGGCGGTGAATGCCACACTTCCTAGAATCAACCAGGGATTTAGCATAAGCGAAACAGGCCGCAACACAGTCGGCAGATGCGTAGCTTCATGGTACGCCCTGAATCACAAAAATGTGGCGCTTCTTATGGGGATTGCGGTTCGGGAGGAGTGGCAGGTGTTTCAACGTTCCAGGCAATCGCCCCCGAAACACCCACTTTACTGCGTTGCGAAACTTGCAAGCCTGCCGTGCCCGCAATGCCCTTCTCAGCCACTTCCGTGAGTTTTACCAGTTCCGCCAGGGCGTATTCCAATTGAGTACCGGCATCTAGAGCCACCCAACCCTCTGGAGTCAGTTCGCGATATTCAAAGTGCAGGTGGGGGCCAGTAGAATTACCCGTACTGCCCACACGCCCAATCACCGCCCCCTGCTTGACGGTTTCCCCAGCTTTTACAAAGACTTCTGAGAGGTGCCCGTACAGGGTTTGTTGTTTGCCCTGATTGTGGTCAACGGCCACAGCCAAACCATAGCCACCCAGAAAATCCGCCATGGCCACCTGTCCGGCGTAGGCAGCCAGCACCGGAGTCCCAATCGGTGCGCCGATATCAGTTCCCGCATGGAAACGAGGTGTGCCAAAGATCGGATGAACCCGCCAACCAAACAGAGAGGTGATGGGCGCGGGAATGGAGAGGGGAAAAATCAGGCGAATGTTGCCATTACCGAGTCGTGCGGGGGGGCGTAGCGTCCGGCGGTAAAAATCTTTAAGCGAAGGGGTAGTGCCAATTCCACCCACGTAGCTAGGGGTCGCGATCGCGCCGAGCGACACCGAGGGCGGCACACCTGGCAATTCCCGCCCAAAACTCGCTGAGGGAATGGGATCAGGGGTCCGTTCTGTTGCACCAACGCTGTACTGGGTAGAGTCAATATAGGACTCGTTTTGGGGAGTCGCAGTTTGTGGAGCAATCACCTGGGGCGCAGGGGCAACATCAATGGGGCTGGGGATGTAAACCGGATCTGGCGCAACAACCTGTTCCGGCGAAGGAGCCACCGGAACGGGTTCTCCAGGACTGGACGGATCAAGCGTATCGGTGGTTTGGGCCAAGAGGGTACCACTGGTCAGGCCCAGGATACTCGCCAGGGTGAGGCCGGATATTAGCAGCGATCGCTGAAGTTGCTTGGAGGGTGAATGGGAGGAGTGCATCTGCCGATTCATGTTCGAGGTTCAGGAGATTGGGTAGGTCTGGAAGATTTCAAAATGTAGGTAGCGGGGGCAGTACAGGCGGGGGACCCGGCAGTGAAGGAGTGGTCGATCCGGTTGGAATTGGAAGATTGGTCACGGCCCGCTGCAATTGTGCCAATGAGCGGTTATAGCCAATGATAGCTCTTGCCAACCGGCTCTCAGTCTGCGTCAGATCATTCTCAGCATTGATGACATCGGTTTGGGTGCCGACACCGGCTTGAAATCGGAGTCGGGCGAGACGGAGTGATTCTCTGGCTTGAACAACTGCCTGCCGACTCGTACCAATATTCAAAAACGAGGATTGCAAGGTCGCAAATCCCTGTTCCACTTGAAACTGGATACTTTCGCGGGCTTGGGCAAATCGAGTTTCGGCGATCGCTTTGTTCGCCTCCTGTTGGTTCGCTTGCGCTCGAGCGGCACCCCCATCAAAAAAGTTCCAGGCAAACTGCGTTGCCAGACTGTACCCGCTGCCAAATCCCAGAGTATCCCGCAAATTGTCCACCACATTGTATTGCAACTGCAAGTTCACTGTTGGCCCCAAAGCTGATAAAGCAGCTCGGCGTTGCTGTTCTGCCAATTCTCGTTGGGCTAACTGTTGTTCCAGTTCAGCCCGATTCTTCAAGGCCAACACAATCGTTTGGGGTAAGGTTAAATTCCAACTTCCTGCAATTGCAACTGGATCCGCAGCAGCTAAATTGACATAAACTGGAGCGGCCAAAAGTTGCCCCAATTGGCTGCGCCGAATTTGCTGTTGCGCCAGGGCATTAGTCAAATCCTGTTGTGCGGTAGCCAGTTGGACCTGTGCCCGCAACACGTCAAAGCGAGTTCCTAAACCTGCTCTTTCGAGTGCCTGGGTATCTCGTAGGCTGGCCTCCGCGTTCCGCACGGCAGATTGTTGAATTCGCACGTCTTCGTCAGCCTGCTGCAAATCATAGTAAGCATTAGAAACGTCGAGCCGAATTTGTTGTTCAGTAATTTCAACTTGGAGTTGGTCAGAACGGACCTGTTGTTCGGCGGCGCGGATCTGGGCTGGTCGGCGGCCTGAGGTGTAAATGCTATAACCCAATTGCAGACCTGCACCGAAGGTTGTGCTGGTCGTGTCTATATTCGTCTGGGGGGCCGCTTGTTGCTGAAGATCCGCTTGGGCCGAGGCACTCCGGGTAATGCTGGATTGCGCTCCAAGTGTGGGATAAAGTGCTGCCTGGGCTTGCCGCAAAGATGCTCGACTGCGTTCCAATTGCAGGGCCGCCACCTGAAAATCTCGATTATTGCGCTTGGCGAGTTCCAGGGCTTGTTGCAGGGTGATGGGTTGAATGCCTCGCACTCGAACATCTTCAGGACGAGTCGGAATGGTCAGGGGGTTGGGGCTGGGGTTGAGATAATCAGGCGCAGGGCCAGCTTTGGCAGGACCAATCGGCTGACTTGGTAGCGTTGGATCAGTTGGTGTACCAGAGTTCGGTTGGGGAAAGGTGGGCGCAATCCCAGGCATGGGAACCACGGGCGGAGCCTCAGACCCTGGACTGGGAGCTGTGGATTGAGCCACAGGATTATTTTGGGCCTTGAAGTCCTTCAGGGTAATGGGTTTAGCGACAGGTTTAGCGACAGGTTTAGCGACAGATTTGGCGACAGGTTTAGCGGGAGACGTAGCCTTGACCGGAGGTTTGACCAAGGGTTTGGGCACAGGCGCGATCGCTGGAACGTCCTGTAGGGTGGCGACCTGTGATGCTGTCTCTAACAGTTCTGCCGCAGTCGATGCAGCCTTTGGCGGCGTGACTTCCTGGGGCACTGGGGCAGCAGGATTTGCTTCTGGTGCAGTGCTGTCGTCCTGGGTCACTTGAGACAAAACCGGAGCTACCTGCCCCAGGACAACAAACGCTCCAATTCCAGCAACAATCAATTGGCGAGACGGTCTCATGCGTACCTACCACTCCTCTAAACACTACCTTTCCCGTTCTATACCTTCAGGCATAGCCTTTAGCAGAATAGCGGGTTGATGCTTGATTTGCAAAATAGCCTACTCATCCAAATATCGGTGTGGTTTTGCAAACAACCTCTAAAAGCATACTGAACAAGTGCACGAGAAATTCTTTGATTTCGTTTGGTCATCATGCTATGGGACGATTTCCAAGAAAAACTATCCCCTCAGGGTTGGGGCAGGTTGCGCAAGAGTTCGGGCGATCAGCCAATAATTTTTTGCGCAACCTGCCCGTATCGGTATTTTGTTTTCTAAAAATCTCCTTGACTTCCCAATCGCGCAGATTTTGATCAGGCTAAATCAAATTTAGTAGTCATAAGGATTCTTCGGTTCATCAATTTGTTTCATCGCTGTAGCTCGAATGACTAGCTGACGTTTACCTGCTAACGTCTCCGTGATCATTTGTCCTTCAATTTCTAACCAGGTATCGGGTGGATAAGTGGTGCGTGATGTCGTCAATTTAACGGGCAAACTGACAGGGTAGGCATCTGCCGCACAACAGGTCAGGATGAAGCGAGAGATGAGAAAGTACTGATCTGGCAGGTTGGTGGGATGAATGACGAACCCCTGCACTTTCACTTTTTGCCCGTTGTAGGCATCGGGTTCTGGATAGACGGTTAGGGTTCTGACCCAATCGATAATCGACTTGTCCTCCGAACTGGTGGAGCCACGAAACGCTTGGGGTTTGACGCGCGTTAGGGTGGGACCATCCTTGACACCCCGATGAATAGCAGTTTGGCTGGTAAACGCACGAGGGGTAATCACTAAGCCAAAGATAGCGGTTGCCAGGAGGAGCGTACTACTCCATCCGGTGGGAAGAAGCGTAATGTGGGACAGTTCCCCATTGGCACTCCGACGACTGGACTGCCGCACGATCGCCAATGCCCGCCAGCCTGCTAAGGCTAACAGCCCGATGCCGGCTGCTACGGTTAATCCCATGTAATTGGGGTGAATTAGCAAATACAATTTGCCAGTCATCCAGTACTGCAAAAACAATACGCCCCAGGCCGCGATCGCGATTACGTCAATCCAGGCACCCAGTACGTAAGCAGAACGAGAAGAACGAGCCATTGGTTTACCTTCTATGCTGGACGTGAGCCACCATCCGGTTTGACCCTCAGCGATTATAGCGACCTTGCGTCATTCTGAGGGCGATAAAGATAGGCGATACGATTAACGCTGTCGCGATCGCACTACAAAAATCCTTCCTGCTCCAGATCCTCAATCAGTTGTAAGCCACGCGGATCACCAACCCGCAATAGGGCTGCTCGCGCATCTTCTCGCACCCCTAAATCTTCATCCTCCACGATGGTTTCTAGCAGAGCATCAATGGCGGTGGCATAGACTACATTGGAGGGTAATTCTCGGCACAACAACCCAACCGACCAGGCACAATTACTTCGCACCGCCGCGATCGGATCTTTCCGCATCGCTTCAATCAGGGGTGGAATCGCGGCAATCACTGATTCATAACCCACAGAAGCCATTTGAGCTAGAGAACTGGCGGCCCATAGCCGCACTGCTGAAATGTCGGTTTTGAGGGCATCAATCAGAGTGGTCAAAGTTCGGCGATCGCGGCAATTGCCCAAGGCCCACACGACCCCCTTCCGCACATAGCCATTCCAATCGCTGTTGTACTGATGAATCAGCGCCTCAACGGCATTACGGCTGGGGTTCCGCCCAAGACCATAAGCTGCACTCACCCGAATCAACGGACATCCATCCTGCAATAACCGCACCAGATGAGGAATAGCCCGCTCATCTTGCAGTTCACAAAATGCCCTGGTCGCCAACATTCGTTGATTGTTGTCGGCGGATTCAAGTAATAGCAACATCGCCTCCGGATCAGGTTTGTCCGCTGGGTCTGCATCTACGGCATCCAGCTTATCCAGAGGGCTTTCCAGGTCTTCGTCGCTAAGCAACGTTAGCTCGTCATCTTCGTCATACATAACTCAACTTTACAGCACCAGGGGAAGGTGTTGGGTGGTTAACTGTTGGTCGGTTAACTTTACATTGATTCGGTTAACTGTACATTGTTTGGTTAACTGATGACAGCTCGGTTAGCTTAGAAGACCGCTACAAAAAATACCTGTGCGGGCAGGTTTCGCAAAAAATTGTCGGCTGATCGCCAGAACTCTCGCGCAACCCACTCCAACCGTAAAGGGATATGTTTGCTTGAAAATCATCCCATTACAGCAGAATTAGTACGAAGGCCAACCTGATTTAAGCCACTTGTTTTTCAAAGACGATGATGAAATGGTCCTCTGGAAATTGGTGACGCAAAAATTTTAAGTGACCTTCCGCATCGGAATGACTGCGAAAACGGGCAACGATGGTATGAGCCTGGGAGTTTTCGACACGCGCGATCGCCCAACGATTTAAGCGATCTTTATAGGACGTGTGGGGAGGTGTAGCCTCATGAGCCGGTGCCGATTCAGGCGCACCCGCCGCGAGGGGATCAATCTCGGCGTTCGGTAGCATATAATTTTAAATTCCGAAAGGAGCACTGGGGGGTGTAGCTCTCTTGGCCGGGAAATACACCCCCCACCCCACGATTCAACTCTGAAGTTTGCAGATCAGTCAATTGTCAAGGCGACTTCATTGAATCTAAATCGTTCTCCCTTCTGCCAGCTTGCTTATTCGCAGAGGCGAGGCAGAACCCCGACCCAGACTTGGCTTTTCAGCTTTGCCTTTGTTTCAAGCGTTCTGACTAACACGATAAATTTCAGTCTTTAGAATGGCTCGGGGCCAAACCAAATTCCTGCATCGCTGGCAGAAAATTCCGGTTTTCGTGGCCCGACAGGCTAAGTTTGATCAGGGCAAAGCGTTGCAGGGGGGTCAGCGTGGCCCATTGCTCCGGCGCGATCGCCACATGCACCTCATCGGCCTGAGCCTGCACACTCGCTGGCACCACGGCAGCATTCATCCAGGCAGGGTCTGGATCAATCGCCAACTCGGAGGCGATCGCGCCGGTTCGTTCCCAGACTAGCTGCTGTAGGGTGGTGCGGTAGGTTTGAATTTCTGCGTCAGTGTCGCAGGGCAGTTCCACCAAGCGGGCGCGATCGGGATGCGTGAACTGGTGCCATTGCGGCAACTTTAGCTTGATTCCACAGGTGTCTAACTTGAACCGAATCTGCATGGGAATGCACCGCAACGACTCGACAAAGTCCGCCTCAAACGCAAAGAACTCCATGAAAGATTTGGCTCCTCTAATGGTGAGATGGGGGATCGTTAGATTTGCGATTCACACTTTTGACAATCCAGTAGCTACCCGACAGAGCAAAGATGGCAATCCCCAGCCCGATTAGATCAGCGGCGGTTTTTTGCTCCAGGTCCAGAATAATGATTTTCCGGGCAACGGCAATGAGAGAGGTCACGATGACCAATTCCACCTGAATCACATGCTTCTTCAGGTAAGCCGTAATGTTCTCCAGAATCTCCAAGGCAATCAGGACGTTGAGGAATAGCCCAAAAATCTTGAACAGGCTAACCCCAAAGCGGCCAAAATCAGGGGATATCACTTCAGGAATGAGAAAATCTCGAATCAGAAAAATGCTGAGATCGTAGACTGCCACCAGAATCACGACCAGCATCGCGATGGACAATACCTTCGACACTAAAACTTCGACATAGCCCAGCATGGCCAAAAAATTGTCGTCTTGAAAGCGATCGCGGAGCAGTCTTGTCATTCGTCGCAGGGAATTCATGCGGATCTCAAAGCAAGGGACATTGGGGCAGATGAAAGGAGCATACTAAATTGCCCGATCCTCATGCAAACAATTGTTGCTACCACAACAATCTGCGGGAACCTATCCCCCCTACGATGGAGAGTAGGCATTTTTGCCCAATTGTCCTCAATACCGTTCCTTCCACTTCTAGACGTGCAACGATTATGGAAAACTTCAGTACTCAGCTCAGTCAATTTTTGGAACCGATCGCAGCCTGGTTCCGCACGTTAAATACGCCAGAACCAATCGTCCACTGGGGGCATCCGGCGATGATGGGGATTGTGGCATTTGTCATGGGAAGCTATGTGGCTTATGCCGGGTGGCAAGGGCGACTGGCACCCGACAAGGATACGCAACTGAAAAATCGCGCCGATCACCGCAAGCTGGCCCCGTTGATGACGCTGTTTATTAGCCTGGGCTATACCGGCGGGGTGTTGTCGCTAGTGATGCAAAACAAACCGATTCTGCAAAGTCCTCACTTTTGGACGGGGACGGCGATCGTCCTGTTGCTCTGGACCAACGGGCTACTCTCCCTCAGTTTTGGGGGTGAAAAACCTAGCTTTCGGATGGCCCATGCCTACCTGGGAACCCTGGTGATGCTGCTGCTCGTTGTCCATGCCGTCTTTGGCCTACAGTTGGGACTATCGATTTGAACTGGTTCAACTTGAATTTTCTCCTGCATCTTTAGGGAACTTTGAAGGGAACTCTAAATCGAGCCTCAAGCTTTGCTTGGGGCTTTTTAGAGCAATGTTTTCCGTTTAATGTTTTCCGTTAAGGGTGCATCATGGGTTCCATACATGCGCTGATAGTTTGTTTGGCGTTTGTCCTGGGGTTGTTATTTACAGCGATTCCGTTTGGCGGATGGATTTTACTGGGGCTGGGCATGGCCGCTGCGCTTCTGCTCCATCGGTTTTGGCGAACTTCAATTCGACCTCAAGTCTGGTTGCTGGCAGGAGCGATCGCCCTCTTGGCAACGTTCTATTTACCATTGCGAACGCCCCAACCCCAACCCCACGACATTAGTCGGTTGCTGTCGCCGCAGCATGGGGCCGTCAACGTTCTGGTCGAAGGTCAAGTGACCAGTCTGCCTCGCCTGACGCGCAGTCAGAAGTCACAGTTTTGGTTGCAGGTCGCCGCGATCGCGCCCATTGGTGATGGGCGACCAGTGACGGGTAAGGTGTATACCACTGTTCCCCCCGAACAGGCCAGTCATCTGCATCCCGGCCAACGAGTGCAAGTGTCTGGCTCCCTGTACTTACCGCAAGCGGCATCTCATCCGGGCGGGTTCGATTTTCAGAATTTTTTGCAGCAGGAAGGCAGCTTTGCCGGGTTGCGCGGTGATCAGGTGACGGTGAAGCAGGACACGACCGGCTGGGGCGGGTGGCAGATGCAGCAACGCATTGTGCAGGCTCAGCACCAGAGTCTGGGCAGCCCCGAAGGTCCACTGGTGAGTGCGATGGTACTGGGGGGGCGGGCAGTCGATTTGCCCTACGACGTGAAAGATATCTTTGTGCGAGTCGGTTTAGCCCATGCGCTGGCCGCTTCCGGGTTCCAAACGTCGCTCATTTTGGGAGTGGTGCTGGCTCTGACCCGCCGCACCTCAGAACGAATTCAGTTTATGGTTGGTTCCCTGGCGCTGGCCGGCTTTGTGGGTTTAGCCGGATGGCAACCCGCCGTGTTACGGGCCGCTTTGATGGGATTTGGGGGCTTGGTGGCCCTGGTGCTGCATCGGCAGATGAAACCGTTGGGGGCACTCCTGCTCACTGCTGTAATTTTGCTGCTGATTAATCCTTTGTGGATCTGGGATTTAGGATTTCAACTGAGTTTTTTGGCCACAATGGGATTGCTGGTGACGGTGCCTCATTTGAATCGGCAGTTGGATTGGGTACCTCCGGCGATCGCGCCCCTGATCACAGTGCCGATTGCCGCCTACCTGTGGACGCTGCCATTGCAATTAGGCGCCTTTGGGGTGTTATCGCCTTACAGCATTCCAGCCAATTTAGTGACAACGCCCCTGATTTCGTTGATCAGTTTGGGCGGCATGGTCAGTGCGGTGGTAGCAATTGGCTGGCCCGCTGGGGGAAGTGCCCTGGCATGGTGGTTGGAGTATCCCACTCAGGCATTAATCGCGATCGCCAGGGGATTCAATCAACTCCCAGGCAATGGATGGGCGGTTGGCACGATTTCTGTCGTGTTGGTGCTGGGACTCTATAGCCTGTTGGGCCTATCCAGCTTTCATCGCTGGTGGCAGAAGCGCTGGTGGTTAGCGCTGGGCATGGGAGTGGTGCTGGTCCTGCTGCCAGTAGCAGTGGGAGCTAGTGGGTCACAGGCGACGGTCCTTGCAACCCCGCGATCGCCTGTGTTGGTATGGCGGGAACGGGGACGGGTACTGGTGATCGGGGGTGGGGAGGCTCAGACGGTGCAATTTACGCTGCTGCCCTATCTCCAAACAACAGGCATCAACCAGATTGATTGGGCGATCGCGATGGATCGCCCTACAGCGGAGGGTTGGGCGGATTTGGCACAACGTTTTCCAGTACGGTATCTGTTGAAGCCGCCCGTGTGGCAGGCCAGTTTACAGCCCAACCTGCCACCCACGGCCCAGACGCAACCGATTCCATTGGGATTGAACCAGACTGTAAAAGCTGGGACGACGCAGGTAAGTTTGCTGAGTGTGGAACCCGCGATCGCCCAGTTTACGATCGGCGCTCAAACCTGGCTCTGGCTCAACTCACTGAATACAGCACAACAGCAAACCCTGCTCACCACCCAGGCGCTACCGCAAGCCCAGGTGCTCTGGTGGTCGGGTCGGGCAATTCAGCCGGAACTTGTGCAGATGGTAAAACCATCGGTGGCGATCGCGTCTACAAAGGCGATCGAACCAGAGACGGTGGCCTATTTCAAACAGCACAACATTCCTCTGTATGTCACAGGGTTGGATGGGGCAATTCAGTGGACTCCCGCCGCCGGGTTTTCCCGGGCGCTCGATGCGTCGGCAGAGTAGTTGCACTGCCCAAGGGCCGACAATGGCTGCATGACTCAACCCTTGCGCCGCAGGCTGGCAGCTAACTCGGTACCGGAATGGTAGGTAATGCCAGCTTGCTTCAGGCGTTTCAAGGCTTCACCCAGGCGATCGCAGTCGGCAATCAGGCTAATTCGCACATACCCCTCACCGCCGCTGCCAAACGCATTCCCAGGAGTAACCACAACTCCCGTTTGTTGCAGCACCGACAGGGCAAAATCGGTGGAACTTACGCCAGGGGGGCAAGGCACCCAGAGATACATCGTGGCCTTCGTGCGGGGCACATCCCAGCCCAATGCCGCTAACCCCTCAATCAAAAAATCGCGGCGGGTGCGATAGCGGGTTTGCACCTCATGCAAATACACATCTGGTAATTCAAGAGCCGTTTGGGCAGCGGTTTGTAACGCCCGAAAAATGCCGTAATCCAGATTGGTTTTCAGGGTGCGTAACCCCTGCACAATGTGGCGATTGCCAACGACAAATCCCACTCGCCAGCCCGCCATATTGTAGGTTTTGGACAGGGTGTGAAATTCGACACTAAAGTCGATCGCCCCCGGAATTTCCAGTAGGCTAGTGGGTTGATAGCCGTCGAACGCGAGTTCGGCATAACACAGATCATGCACCAGCATAATGTTAAAGCGACACGCAAAGGCCACCACGTCTTCAAAAAATTCACGCGGGGCAGTGGCCGCTGTGGGGTTGCTGGGATAGTTGAAATATAAAATTTTGG
The DNA here is from genome assembly GCA_033764685.1 of Leptolyngbyaceae cyanobacterium bins.349. GTDB lineage: Bacteria > Cyanobacteriota > Cyanobacteriia > Leptolyngbyales > Leptolyngbyaceae > JSC-12. The sequence continues at coordinate 15,717 of JANRIS010000004.1, read as the reverse complement.
CCCGTTCTGCCACGTCGTCGGGAATATCTGCCAGATCAATCACCCAGTCATTCTCGGGCTTCAGGATGACGCTGTAAATGTTGGCCCCCGCGATCGCCGGTCCCCGAAAGTGGGCGGGATAGGCCGGACTGGGCACCAGCACCACATCCCCCGGATTCACGTAGGCCAGCGCCAGATGGGTCAACCCCTCCTTAGAACCCAGCAGTGGCAGGGCTTCACTATCCGGATTGAGGCTGACGTTATAGCGCCTTTGATACCACTCGGTGATGGTTTTACGAAAGCCCGCCGTTCCTTCAAACGGGGGATAACCATGATTCGCCGGATCTTGCAGCGCGGCGATCGCCGCTTCCACGACGGGTTGCGGGGTGGCACCATCCGGGTTGCCCATCCCCAGATCAATCAAATCCAGTCCTTGCTCCCTGGCCCGCGCCTTGAGTTCATCCAGACGAGCAAAAACATAGGCTGGCAGCGTTTTCAGGCGGTCAGCCGGTGTAATCCAATCGCAGCTCATCGGGATACCTCACTTTCCTGGCAAACCATATCTTCGTCTTCCCGCCGCCTCACCGTTTGGCCGGGAACCGTGGTAGACACCATCGCTGCCAATAATTGAATCGGATGAACCACAAAAGGCAGGTGATGGATATCGGATGTTTCAGCACAGGCGATCGCCGCCGCCTGTTCCAATTCAGCGATCGTCAGGTGAGCTAACCCGAGGTCATGCAAACTACAGGGCAGACCAATATCGCTGTAGAACTTGAGCAATTGTTGGCGGGCAGTGGCAGCCAGTTGGCTCCCCTGAACCAGTTCCTCCAGCCGCAACTGCACCAGAATTCCGTAAGCCACCTTTTCCCCATGCAACAGGTCGTGAGTGGCGGGTAAATGGGTCAACCCATTGTGGACGGCATGGGCCGCCACCGTCCGGCACTGGGCACCTCCCAATCCGCCAATCACACCCGCCAGTAGCACCGTCGCATCCACCACTTCCTGCCACACCTCACCCCCTGGCTCCTGCAAGGCGATGACAGACTTTTGGAAGAGCAAATCCCGCAGTACGCGAGCTTCCTGAACAGCCGCGACGATCAGGGTCTGCTGAGAGTGACCACTACTCACCGAGGCTTCGTACCACTTGGCGATCGCGTCCCCAATTCCGGCAATCAAAGTTCTGATGGGAGCCGTGGCAATCAAGTCATAATCCAGCAGTAGCAAATTCGGACATTGAGGCAACGGCACATCATACAGGAATGCCCCTGCATCGGAATAGACATTGGACAGGGCCGTCCAGGCGGCACAGGTGGCTCCAGAGGTGGGGATCGTGACCACCGGGAGTTGGGTTTGATGAGCCAGAAGTTTCGCAGTATCCAGGGCTTTACCGCCGCCCACACCGATAATGACATCGGCTTGATGGGCCTGGACGGCTTCCCGTAAGGCAGCCAGACTGGTTTCACTACAATCTGGCGCGTAAGACAGCTTGGCGATCTGCAATTTGTGGCGCTTGCAGCCAGGGTGCAGTTTGGCAGAGACTAAGTCCAGGGTGCGATCGCCCCCCACCAGGAGAGGACGCTGACCGAATCGGGCAATCGCCCCCACTGCTTCGGTTAAGATGCCCCGTCCTCGAATCACTTGAGCAGGTGCAACATTCAAGACAGGCAGGGAATTCGCGATCGTCGGCATGGCAGGAAAAGAATCAAAAAGGAATGAGGCGGATGTAACCTCAGTATGGCAATTCGGCTTGCAGGATTAGATTGAGACGAACAATTTAACAGTTCTACGCATTCTCTCCAGGCATTTTCTAGGCGTTGGCCTGAGGCAGTTGAGCGAGCTGATCAGCAAAGATCTCAATTTCTGGTTGAGCATCATTGCGGGAAGAGAGCGATCGCTTCACCTGTCCCAGATACACCAGCTTCGAGAGGCCCGGTTCGGGATGCAGAACCGTTCTCACCCGGATTGTCATCTTATCAGTTCCCTGGGATAGACGGCCTGAAGAGTAGAGATCGACCGCCGCCTGCTGCAAGGTGGCCCGCAATTGAGTCTCGTTAATTTCGGGCGCAACGACAATGACAACCTCGGAACCGCCCATATCAAACACCCGCGTAAACCGGACGGCATCGGGAATGGCAGGACGATTATACAACCCCAGACTGAGGGCAAATAACCCACCCGTTAATACCCCCATAAACCCAGTGATCCCGATCAGACGAAACCGAATGCCCCACTGGAAGAGCCAGCCGAGCAGGGCTAACACCGCACAAAAAATCGTGAAACCGCCACACCATAAGGTATAGGCTTGAAGTTGTTCTGTCGAGAACATAGTATTGCCGTCTCCTACTCAAACAACCAGGCTTTGACGCGCTGCAAACTCTTCCAGTCCGGTTTTCGAGTTAACCCATCCTGAATGTTTTGCTCAATTTCTTCTCGCAGTTCTGCCGCCACTAAAATAATCTGCTGTGTAATTTCGATGTGTTGCCGGACCCCTTTCTTATCGGCCTCCAGCATGGCCAGACTCAGATTAACTCGCGCCTGGGGGTCTTGAGGATTCAACTTGACTGCTTTTTGGGCCGCGTCGTAGGCTTTGCTGGGCCTATCGGTGAGCAAATAAAGCCACGCCAGACAGGTCCAGGCTGGGCTACTCTTGGGGGCGCGATCGCACACTTCTTTGAACACAGGAATCAGGTCTTCTGGGTTTTCGCCTGCCTTATATCGCTCGATGCCCTGATCAAATAGTGAATCTACAGTCTGAGTCATAAAAACTTACAAAGTTCAGTGAATGAAACGGCTCGTTGGAGAAGAGAACTCATAAAAACGGCTGCAATCTGTGATCCTAACTCAGATTGCAGCCATTTCGTCAGCCTCACGTTCGTTACCCACCTGCTCGAACAGGAACGACGAATCTAAGCAGAAAACGATTTGCCGCAACCGCAGGTTTGGTTGGCATTGGGATTGGTGAATTGAAAGCCGCCACCGATGAGCGAATTGCTGTAATCCAGCACTAACCCATAGAGATAAAGCATACTTTTGGGATCACAGACGACCTTAAAGCCTTCGTAATCGTATACTTCGTCCGTCTCTTGAATGTTGCTGGGGTCCTCAAAATCCATCATGTAGGACATGCCGGAACAGCCACCACCGCGTACACCGACCCGCAGGCAGAGGTCAGTTCCTTGTTTCTCTCGCAGCATAAGAACATGCTGGAGAGCGGCTTCCGTCATCTGGATTCCCCGCTGTGGAGCTTGAGTTGCTTCTGTCATGGGTTTCTGAAACTCCCTGGCAATGGAAATGTTTTATAGTCAGACTTTTCAAACCATACTATTAAGCATAGATCACTCCATCCCAGGCTGACGTGCAAACCAGGGGAGTTTTCCAAGGTTCCATAAATTAACTCTCATGACTGGAGCGAATCTGTCGCAGATTCGCCACAGTAATATAAATATCTACCGCGAATCATTTCGGCGATGCGCCTGTTGCATTGAGCGAAAGCCGGGGTAGATCCAACTACTCTCCATCATGCCTGCTGCTTCTATGACTGCTCTGAACCACTCTACTCGTCGCCGCTTGCAACAGTTAAAGCAAATTCCCAGTGTGTGGGAGGGCGATCGCCGTCGTTTAATTTCCAATGCTCAAAGCAGCAGTGACTGGATCGAAATGGAGTCTGAACTGCCGCCAGAGGGAGACTGCATCCTCTGGGTAGACGGCAGCCAGGGGATGGTACGGGCAATGGACATTGTCACCCTGCAAACCGGGCCAGAGGCGGTGGTCAGAACCCTGCTAAAGGCGATGGAGCAACCCCACAATCCGGGCACTCCAGCCCGACCGAAAAAAATTGTGGTGCGCGATCGCGAGTTGCAATTTTTTCTCCGAGGCGTGCTGCAAGACCTGGACATTACCCTGGAATATGTGCCCGAACTCCCCCTGATTGATGAAATTTTTCGGGGATTGCAGGATGCGATGGGCAATCGTCCGCCGAACTTGCCCATGAAGTACGCCGACGCTCTCATCAGCAAAGCCTACGAACTGTGGGAAGATGCCCCGTGGGAAGTCTTGGCGGACCATGAAATTATTGCCATTGAAGTCAACCGTTGGGATGTCGAAACCCTCTATGCCTCAGTGATGGGGATGCTGGGCATGGAGTTTGGGGTGCTGTTCTACCGCTCCATTGACTCACTGCGGCAATTTCGCCAACGAGCCATTTCCCAAGACTCGATCGAGCAAATGCAAGAAGCCTTTTTAGGGCAGGATTGTTTGTTCATCACCTTTGAAACTGAGAATGCGGAGCAGGGGAGTCTGCCGCAGCTACCCTTTGCCCCAGCCCCCGATCTGAATGAAGTAGAACCCGTGTTTGGCAACTTACATCCTCTGGAAGGATTGCGATCGTTTCTCTATGAAGAAGAAGCAGCCACGGCACTCGTCAGCCTGGAAGCGCTGCATCGCTTCCTTCGCCAGCACCGTCAAAAGCTTCAGAATGATGCGTTTCCCGCTATTTCCAGCCGCTACCGGATTCCCTTACTCGACTCGGAGACGGAAACCTTATCGATCAAAGTGGCAACGGCCCCGGAACTGGCAGCAGAATTGCTAGAGATGGAAAGTTCCGAGGAGGAGGGCGAATCGCTGTTACCCTCAGTGCGAAATGATTTAGTCCCAGAAAACTCATTTTTGAGCCTGGGCATGGTGCCGTGGGATGTACTGGAACTGTTGCGGAGTGGAGCCGAGCATTATCAACCCCAGTCGGTCACGCAGGCGGGGGACGGGTTGCCCGTGGTGATGATCCAAACATCTCGTCCGAAGGCGAAAGCATTGATTGAAGAACTGAAAAATGCAGGCGGGTTGCAAGCAATTTGCTTCAATCCGGGAGAAGACCCATTGGTGGGCGATCGCTATGATATTGGCCTGCTACAAACGGGGAACGGGGATCTGCATCTGTTTGGCGAATTTGGGGAAGACGACCCCTCCCATGTGGCCGCCCGCAAGAAATGGGAGCAACGGTGTAAGAAAACCAAGGGCTATTGCGGTTTAATCATTGCCAAAGGCTTAACGGGGGCGGCTCGTGGCAATCCTCAGTTCAAAGACATGATGGCGATTTTTGAAGCCAAAGCCTTATCGGCCAAGGATCTGGGGTTAGGCACGTTGCAGCTTACCCTGGCCGTGGACTGGAGCTAAAGACTGGAGTTAAAACCGCAGTTCGTATTCCAGAGAGGCGCGATCGTCGCCAGAAAAGTTTGTGGACCCCCGGAGCAACAGGTTACTGTTCACCCGATACCGCAAACCAAACTGAGCGGGTTCATTGCTCGTTAAAATTTTCACAGCCCCGACCGAGAGGGAGGGAGTGATATCGAGCGCGCCTTCCACCGCTAACCCTAAAGTGCTAGTCGTCTTACTAGAATCGCGATCGTTGCCGGAACTGTAGGTGGGAAAGATCCGAAACTCGCTTAACCCTAACGCGCGGCCAACACCCGTCAAAACATTGTTTAAGACGGCTGAACCGGCCAAGTTCGCCAATCCCAGGAGGGTATCTCCCCGCCCCAACGTGTCGATGTATCCCCCCCCAATTAACGCCACGATCTCGGACTCCGAACGCGGCGGGCTACTCGTTAGTTCTAAATTCTCGGATAAAAGACTGGCTGGCCCTCGAACTTCTGCCCGTACACGCACGGTTTGTAATGAGCCGAAACTAGTCGCAGGCGTAGGGACATCTAAAATCTCGGAGGGTGATAGCACTGAGGGTTGGCGGCGATTGGTGACCTCTGGCACCAGGGCGACTAAGCGCACATTTAATTCGGGATCCAACCCCCGACCCGGAACAAATTCTGCAGTTTGGGTATAGCCCCGATCCAAGGTGAATTGGGTCGTGAACAAATTCACTTGCCCCGATGTCAGCCGAATTACACCAGCAGGTTCTGGATTATTAAGAGAACCGTTGATGAGCAACTCTCCTTGCGCGACAAAGCTAAGGATGGGTTGGTTAGTAAGCACCAAATTATTGCCCAGAGTCAACTTTAAGTTCGCAAAATCAACTGGGGAGCTTTGATCTGCTCCAGCTCCTGATCCCGCATTCATTGCTGCGGCATCGGCAGATAGCAACACTTGCCCATTACTCAGGCGAATTTCTCCCATTAGCACAGGATTTAGTACGGAACCATCCACAATAATGGTGCCATCTACCCCTCCTCGGTAGAGTCCCTTTAAGTTAAGGTCAATCTTGTCGAGAGATACCGTTAAAGGGGTGTCTGCATCAACATCATTTGGTTTCAGGGAGAATACGAGAGGAATTACGCCAGAAGCAGCTATTTTCCCTTCACTAAAGTCACCACTAAAGTTTTCGACTCGAACCCGATTTTGAACAAAGCGAGCAGTGCCGTTAACATTGGTCAGAGGTTCTGGCAATGCTCTGGCTTTAATCGTGGCATTTTGGATTTGGATACCCCCTACAGCCTCCAGAGCCTTAAAGGTTCCTCCCACCACCACTCTGGCTTCTCCTTGCCCATCGACCCAACTGACTTGATCGGTGAGGATATTCAGGAGGGCAAGTCCTTCATTCTTCACGTTAATATCCAGGCTGATGCGATCGCTATCGGGCAGCGTGCCAAACAGTGGCAGGGGAATGCTCCCCACGATCGACAAGGGTTCGTTGGGCGTAATCGCTGTTGTGTTGGAGAAATCTAAACGAGCATCCGCGTAGGTGAAAGTGCCTTGCACCGTTTGCACGGCAGTACCATTCAACTCTGCATCACTTAAGCGGTAATCTCCCACCGCTTGCGGATTGGCAAAACTGCCAGAAATTGTGGCTGTGGCGTTGAGTCGCCCATCAATGGGAATTGGCAGTTGCACCAGTGAGGTGAGCTGATCAACGGGATAGTTCTCAATCCGCAGTTGCCCCGATTGGTTGGCTCCTAGCAGAGTCCCCGAAAAGGCAACGACAGCATCATCGGTTTGCAATCGCAGAGGTAAAAGTGATAATTCACCATTTCTGAAACTGCCCAGAGCCACGACCTCATTGGCCACAAAGCGACCCCATTGGAACCCTTCCCCACGAATGTCGAAGCCAGCGTTGACGCCCGTGTTCAGAGATCCCGTCACGTCGATTTTGCCGGTAAAGGTACCCTTCAAGTCGGCTAAGGGCGGGAGAATGGCAGCCTCTTTTTCAGCCTGCAAAATATTCCTTAATGCTTGAATTTCGGCTAACCGCCGTAACTGATTTTTGACCGCGACCTGATTGGCATCAATGGGTACGGTTTGCAGGTCAGCGGCGGTGCCAAAAGTGGGCGGTTGGGTCCCCCGCTGGAAGTCTTGAAGGTCAAAAATCTGCAAGGCTTCCAGCACATCCTGAATGTCACCCTGCACAATGTTGATCTGACTTTTGAATTGAGGGTCGGCGGCCAGGAGGTTGCCAGTGCCAGCAATTTGCAAGGTGGTCGTGCCACGGCGCAATTGCCCACCGGATAGAGTCACTACGCCATCGGCCAAACTAATGCGCCCGACAAATTGATCGGCCTTGTAATTGCCGAAACTCGGTTGCTCAATGGTGACTTCGCCACTGCCAGTCAGCCGATCTAAGTTCACGGCCAATGTCCCGCTGAGTTTGCCACCGGGGGCGAATTGAGCGGATGCGCCTGGGAGTTGGGCCAGCGAGAGGGGGAAGTTTTTCACATCGACTAATAACAACTCGCCGCTGGTCCGGCCAATGGCGATCGCGTCATTCTGGCGAATTTCAAAGGCAACAGGTTGCAATTGAGAATTGAGGACAGCAGCAATCCGGTCCCGTTCGCCGTTGAGGTCCAATCGTACACCCTGAGCCGTGTACTGGACTCGGCCCGCCAGATATGGCTCAAACTCAGCACCATTGACGACAAAATCTTTTAGGGCCAGGGTGCCATTGACATTGGGGGCAGTGGGAGTCCCCGTGACGCGGCCATTGAAGTCGGCTCGACCGGAGTAGGTAATCGCCGTCGGTAGATTCGCCTCCAGCGATCGCAGGTCGAAATCGGCCAACCGCACATTTAAGTCGAAGCCAGTCACAGCGGGAGTCCCCTCAAGGTTGAGGGCGATCGCGCCATTAGCGTTAAAGCCCTGGGCCGTCGCATCTTGCAACAGCAATTGTTGGCCATTCCATTGCACCTGAGCCGTGAGGGGACTGTCAATCACCGCCAGACCTGCTGAGAAGCGGGCCGTCCCCTGCGCCCGAATGGTCGTGGGGCTGAAGGAGGAGAGGGAGCCGGAAGCCGTGAAGTTACCGCTAAACAATCCCCGCTGATCTGCCACAAAGCGATTGAGGGGAATACCCGTGGCGGCGATCGCGGCCTGCCATTGCCCATCCCGCGCGATCGCATTGATGGCAGCGGTGCCTCCGGCCACGGCAAAGCGAGTATTGCGGAGAGTTGTCACCCCATTGGCAATTTGAATCTCACCAGCACCGGGATAAGTGCCATTGGGAGCAGACCAGCGCACAGTCGTAACCGGATTACTGGCCGTCCCGGCAAGGGTCGCCTGGGCACGAACGGTGCCAATGGTGAATGGGAGTTCATTGCCGTTGCTGTAGGTGCGGGCGATCGCATCCCCCGGCACATCCTCCACCTGAATATTGAACGCCAAACCGGGATTCGCCGCGCCCGCCGCATTGGTTTGGCCCAGGTCTACTCGTCCAGCCCCAGTAATGAGGCCCCCCGCCGTCGGGGTGACTTGCAACCGTTGGACAATCAATTCCTCCTGTTCTACATCCAGCTTGAACGCGGTGCTGAACTGCTCAACGGCGATGCGATCGATCGTTCCCGGTCCCACATTTTGAGCGGTGCCGCTCAAGACAGGGGTTTCAATCCCGCCTGTCACTTTTAAATTGGCCGTCACAGTTCCGGTTAATGGCACCGGCGCAGAGACTTTGAGGGTTTCCGTCAGATCCGGCAGGGTGATGGGATTGACCTTCGCAGCCAGGTTAAAGCCTTTTTCCAGGTCAATGGAGCCATTCACGATCGCCGCCGCTTTGCCATAACGCCCGACCACGTCATCCGGCAAAATTTGGGTGCCCCGAAATTGCAACGTCCCTTTCGCATTTTCAAACGGGCGGGGAACTCCAGGAATCGCCAGGGTGACACCCGTAAATTGGGCCGTGCCATTGATAGGGGGATTTTTGATGTTCGGGCGCAATTCGATGTTCAGGTTGGCGCCAGTGCGGCCTTTGGGCAAATCAAACGGCAGATTCAGTAAGCGATCGACCTCAGAGACCAGAAAGTTTTCAGCCTGTATCTGCAATTTGCTGGTTTGATCCGGCAGAAAAGTTTCCCCCAGAAGTTTGAAGTTGCCCTCCGTCCGCGATCGCCCCGCCAGTTCATAAGAGAAGCGCTGGTTCTCCTCAAACAACTCCACCTGACCATTGACCTGATCCAAAATCACTGGGGCGCGCTTACCACCAATGGTGCCCAACCCCAACAGCTTCGCCGTAGCGTTTTCCGCCCGAATCGTCCCGATTTCAATCAAGCCTTCGTCTTCGCCGGGAGTAAATTCAGTGGTAATCCAGCCTTCCTTTTGCTGCTCCAGAAACACAACCGCATCTTTTAAGGTGATGTCTAGCTTCAGCTTCCGCGTCACCAGGGTTTGAAACAGATTGAATCCCACCTCAATCTCCTTGACGCTGGCCTGGTCGGTATCCTCCGGTGTGGGCGGAATGAATGACTCCCCAAGTACCAACCCGGAAAGACTCACTCCCTTCACATCCCCCACGTTCACTGGACGATTCAAGGTTTGGCTCAAATTGTCAGCTACGACACCGGGCAATTCATTGTGAATCCAGCGCCACCCCCAGAAGGCGACTCCGCCCACACCCGCCAGCACCGTAATGCCTACGGGAAGAACAATCCGCCGCCACCGACGCGGGCGTGGCGTGGGGGGTTCAAGATTGGGATCGCGATCGGGAGTCGGTGAATGAGTCATAGACACAGCAGGGGTGAAAACAGACTTTTGAGAAATATACCGTTTACACTACCGATTCCGGTGACGGAGTCAACATGTTGCGGGACACTCATTCAAGAGTCTAATTCCTCCTGCGCGTTCGCTTCTGCTGATCCCCTCACAAATCGGTAGAATGAAAAAAACTTACAGGCTAAAGGCTCCATGATTCCCACCGTAATTGAACAGTCTGGTCGCGGCGAACGTGCCTTTGACATTTACTCTCGGCTTCTGCGGGAACGGATTGTTTTCCTGGGGCAGCAGGTTGATTCTGAACTGGCAAACTTGGTCGTGGCTCAACTGCTGTTTCTCGATGCAGAAGATCCGGAAAAAGATATTTACCTCTACATCAATTCTCCGGGGGGTTCAGTCACCGCCGGCATGGGTATCTTCGATACGATGAAGCAAATTCGTCCAGATGTTTGCACGATTTGTCTGGGCTTGGCGGCCAGCATGGGGGCTTTTCTGCTGAGTGCTGGTGCTAAAGGGAAACGGATGAGCTTGCCCCACTCTCGGATTATGATTCATCAACCGTTGGGGGGTGCCCAAGGTCAGGCGACTGACATCGAAATTCAAGCCAAGGAGATTTTGTATCACAAGCAACGGCTGAATGAGTTGCTGGCAGACCACACGGGGCAGTCCCTCAGCCGGATTCAAGAAGATACTGAACGAGATTTCTTCATGTCTGCCGGGGAAGCGAAAGATTATGGATTGATTGATCAGGTGATCGATCGCCGCCCATCGGCCACCAACCCTATCGCGGTTGTATCTGGTTAAGCGGCCCAGCGAGGTGGCCCTATAAACCGTTCAGAGAAGGCAACGCTCGCAGATAATTCAAAAAATCCATCAACTCGTCAACATCTAACCGTTGGCGGGTTGATTTTTTATAGGTGCGTTTGAGGTAGTCCCGTCCTTCCTGCTTTGTCCAGCCAATGCGGTCCATTTCAATATCGGTGAGGGCGATCAACGAGGAGAGATCGTCCGGTTCTTCGGGGCTGAGTTGCTCCGGGCTAAGTTGATCCGGGCTGAGTTGATCCGGGCTGAGTTCAGCAGATAGTTCTGGCGCTGGGGGGATGGGTGAAGCAATCGATGAGGCGATCGCCGCCTCTTTGGGCATCTTCTTAGGTTTTGCCATTGGCTTGGTTGGCAGAGCACTGGCTGGCTCTTCGGGCAACGGCGCGATTGATTGGGGCAGTTCTGGGATGAACGCATCCAACGCGGGTGGCGGTTCCGGCTCATCCGGCCCAAACGTCTCTGGTAGTTGCTCTGAGGGTAGAAAACTGGGAATGGGTGCAGGCGCTGCCTCTGGTGCAGCAAAGCCAGGCTGACTGGGAATATCGGCAACGGCCAGTTCGTGATCCAGCCAGGTGGGCGCGGGTAGGGGCGGCGGGGGTGGAGCAAAGCCATTGGTGCTGACTGGCAGCGGGGGGGAGAACGGAGGCTCGATACTGGGGGTACTGAGTCCCATCAGAGTTAGCACTCGTAACCGGGCCTGGTCTTCCGCCATTTCTACCGACGGGGCGGCGGCCATCGCGGTGGCGATCGCGGTTCCCTGCATCTGCACCAGTGCCCTCACAATAAACAATCCCTCATTAATCTGAACTAACTCAGTGAGCAAGCTGCTCAAGGGATACCGGGCTTGCAATTGCCCAAACAGGGAGTGAAAATCAGCAGACTGCGGCATAGACAGGGTGGACATGAGCCAAACGATTGCCTAGCTAAGATAGCGCGATCGCTCCCCTTCTGGGAAAGATTCGACCGGGTCTACAATCCAGCCCGCCAAAACGTTGCTCAGACGATTTGTTCAGAAGAAATAAACTGTGTGTAACGCTATGCAAGCACTTGAGGAAGAAGATTTATATACTTGAACAGAGCAATCTTCAGGCCGCCTGATGGTTGCTACAGCTAAAGGGGTTAAGTATGTTTTTGGTGAAGAATTGGATACTTCTGGAACAACGCGAACTAATTTTGAACGTCAGGTCAAGCGGGTCCAGCGCGATGTGCTACGGATGGGGGCGTTAGTCGAAAACTCATTTTGGTTAGCACGGCAGGCTTTATTTGAACGAGATTTAGAGGCTCCTGGCCAGATCTCGATTCAAGATGACCAGATTGATCAACTCTATCGGCAGATCGAGCAGGATTGTGTTACGCTCATTGCCCTTCAGTCACCCGTGGCCCAGGATTTACGGTTGCTGAGTGCGTTAATGCAACTGGTGCGGGATTTAGAGCGGATTGGGGACTACGCCGAAGATTTAGGCGAAATTGCAGTGATGCTGTTTCCCTACCCCACCCCATCCCACATGAACCAGGTGAAGCTGATGTGCGATCGCTGTCGGGCGATGCTGGCCCTCAGTCTGGCCGCCCTATCGGACCTGGATGCCGATGCTGGATTGGCCGTCAAAATTCGCGATGATGCCGTCGATCTCGATTATGAAATGCTTTACCACACGCTGGCCCAACAGCGAAATGTGCAGGGGGTGGTGGAACCGATTGTGCTGCTCGTTCTGGTGATCCGCCATCTGGAGCGAATGGCTGACCACGCCACCAATATTGGGAAGCGCGTGGCTTACATCGTCACTGGCCACCGTTAAGTTTTAACTTGGTAAGTTAAAACTTAACATTCTGAATCCACAATCCTTAATACGACATCAATACGACATCGCGTAGTGGACCAATTGCCCCAACCGTCGCCGCAAGGTTTCGAGACCCAGGCGATCGCTGGCGGAAATGAATACGGCTTGCGGAAATTCTTCCTGCGCCAGGGCCAGGGTATCTCCATCGACCTGATCAATTTTGTTAAACGCCAGGAGGGCCGGACCCGGCGCGATCGGCATTTCCGACAAAATTTTCATCACCGAACGAATTTGGTTCTGCCATGCCGGATGGGATAGATCCACCACATGCAGCAGCGCATTGGCCTCAGTGACTTCCTCCAGGGTGGCCCGAAACGCATCCACCAGTGAGGGGGGGAGATCATGAATAAATCCCACCGTATCAGTGAGCAGAATCGGACGTGGAGCTTGCGTGATGGCATCCGGGACGACCAATCGGCGAGTCGTGGGATCAAGGGTGGCAAACAACTGATCCGCTGTATAAACTTCGGCATTGGTCAACACATTCATCAGGGTAGATTTACCCGCGTTGGTGTAGCCCACGACAGCGATCGACGGCACCTCGTAATGCTGCCGCCGCTGCCGCATTCGGGCACGATGGGCCTGCAACTGGTTGACTTCCTGTTGCAACCGAGAAATGCGGCGCTGAATCGCTCGGCGCTCAGTTTCCAATTTGGTTTCCCCTGGTCCTCGCGTCCCAATGCCGCCCCCCAAGCGAGACATGGCCTGTCCGCGCCCTGTCAATCGGGGGAGGCGATACTCCAGTTGGGCCAATTCCACCTGCAGTTTCCCGGCTCCAGACTGTGCCCGTTGAGCAAAAATATCCAGGATCACTTCGGTGCGATCGACCACTCGTAGTCCCGTTTGTTCCTCTAAATTGCGAACCTGCGCGGGGGAGAGATCGCGATCGAACACGATTACATTCGCCCCAACCGTCTGAGCGGTGCGGGCAATTTCTTCGACTTTCCCTTCACCCACAACAGTCTGCGGATGAGGATGGGCACGTCGTTGCTTCAACGTTTGCAACACATCTCCGCCTGCCGTTTCGACTAATCGGGCTAATTCTTCCAGTTCATCTCGAAACTGATCCGCCGTCATCGTGTCTGTTCGCAATCCCACAATCAGCACGCGATCGTGATCCCGATCGACCTGTTGAGCGACAAACTCCCGTCGAAATTCTTCTTCTAACCCTTCCACCAGGCTAGAAAAATCTTGATCCGCTAAGACCTCTACCCCTAAAGGCGGAGAAACAGTCCAATTAGCTTCTGGATGAGGGATCAGATGAGCCAGATAAGTTTCTCGGACATAACCCGTGGCACCCCCACCTCGGCGCTCAAAGCCGCTACCCGTCAATACCAGCACCACTAAAGCATCCAATCGTTGAATTGCCATACAGGTAAGGGTGGACTCATTTGGGGGATCGGCCTTCAGTTGGGTAGAGAGACAGCGAATCCCGCTTAACCGTTCCGCCCCGTAACGGGGCAACTCCAGGGGAGGAATGCGGGTTTGCCGCAGGGTGCCGACCCCCACTCGCATGACTTGGCCCCGTCGATTGATATACACACAGATGGGCTGCCCCAGGTCAGTACTAATAGCTGCCACCCGTTGTGCAAATTCTGCCGTCGTGATGCGATCGCTGGGCAACCGAAATTGATACAACCGTTGCAACTGCTTAAGTTGACTGGATTTGATCCCCTGAAGATTTCCGTAAACTAACTCGATACGCGCACCTAGCCAAACGCAACTCAATTGTTATTCTATCGGCTATTTCCTGACGTTGGCGTGAACGAATTCCACGGGCAACCCCTAGTTTGAAGCTAGTCAACAATCTTTACTTCAGTAAAGCTGAACTACCCTATAGGAATAACTGATTGAACACACAATAAACTTCCAATGCAGGCTCATGACCGAGAAATTAACCCATGTTTTCTAAAAATTCCGGAATCTTGTTTGAAGTAGTGTTTGATTATATGGAGATCTCGTAATCTTTCATCTGCTTAATCGTACCGAGACACCTCAAACAGTTATCAGGCAAAGCTTTTAGCTATTGAAAGCATTATCTGATTTGCCCAGTAGGTAGTATTGTTAGAAACATTTTTGATTGGGTAAGCTAGGGAAAGTTCCATAAACAATGCGGATTTCATCTAGCAGCCAGCGATCCCAATTTGCCTTCTGTTTCTGTTGATACGCCATTCAACCAATACTTTAGATAGTATGGAACCTATAAGACTGCTGGTACTTTGTTTTAATAAGCTGTTTATCTGCTCCTGATTGCAAGCCATCCTGCTGCTGTATCCAAAAAATTAAGAAATTCTTAAAACAGTTTAGAATAGGTGTGGTGATTGGAGGACTACTGTGTTCATTAGACTTGCAGAACAACATCGCCAATTCGTCCAAGACCTGGTCATGAATCTCCAGGCTCTTGCGATCGTGCTGGAGCGCAAGGGTTATCTGGCTTCCTGCTATACCTGCGGAGGACAAATGAACAGTGCGTCCTTTATGGTCAGCCTTGCGGATAACCATCTCATTCGATTTCTAGTGTCGGATTATGGCATTACCTGGACGGAGATGCGCGACGATCGCGAACTCATGAAATTAGAAGGGGCTGAGGCCATTAGCCAGCTTCAAGAATTGGCCAATCTGGTCAAGTATCAGATCAAGCCTTCCCAGTATCGACCGATTGTGGTTGAGACGCTGGGTTAACTGTTGATGGGTAAACCGCACGAGTCGGTAAGCCTTTTGTTGCTTGTGCTGCACACCCTCATCGCTTTACTTCTGGCTCTACATAGCCCTTACATCAAAAACTCCACGTACTGACTTTTCTAAGGAGCATCCTGCCAACAGGGTGCTCCTTGGCTTTTGTCATGAAGTAATCCAAAAACATGCGGCAATCCAAAAACATGCGGCAATCCAACAAAACAGAAATCTTTTCTCATCTTTCTTTACAAAATGGAGGGATATTGTTACATTGTGTATACGGTTAACCCAATAACCGCATCATTCATTCCAGTTCAATTCATTACAGCAATCATCAAATTATGACCACGACACTACAGCGCGCTGAGCGCCAAAACGTGTGGAGTCAGTTTTGCGAGTGGATCACCAGCACCAACAACCGCCTGTACATTGGTTGGTTCGGCGTGTTGATGGTACCCACCCTCCTAGCTGCCACCATCTG
>JANRIS010000098.1:0-39727 GCA_033764685.1 Leptolyngbyaceae cyanobacterium bins.349 | reverse complement strand
GCAACCAAGGTTGCCGCAACTCTGTCTCAAACCCCGTCGGGTGCGTGCCACTCAAACTCTTATTCGGGGGGCGTGGGGGAGTGAGGACCCCACGAAACGGGGGGCCGGGGGGAAGTCCCCCGGAGCAAGACTGGGGTTTGTCCCAGGATGTGTGTACACAGTAGCCCGTCCTGGGAGCAGGGGTTGGGCGAGGGCTTTGCCCCACTGCGTGAGGAGGGCAAGCGGCATCTGACAGTCATTTCAACGACTTTTGCGTAATGGATAGGAAAGGGATTGGGGGTTAGCCGTCCTCTACTTCGGGAAGTGTGGGGATCTAAGCGGCGATGCGGTTGTAGGTAAATCCATGCACGAGGGGCGCTGGAGCCGATTGGGAAGTGACCCAGAGGAGGCGAGGAATGTGGGCACTGTTGTAGACCCGAAATTCGCTTTCCACTTTAGCGGTGGCTTGCCGAACGGCTTGATTGAGGACCAGGGAGCCGTTTGGGTCGGAGACGGAGCGGTGGAAGGTGCCGGGGGGAATGCGAAGAATGTCACCGCCGGATTCCAGGCGCACGATGTGGAAGGGTTGTTCCCAGTCAAAATTGACCAGGTAAAAGGTACGGCCACCTGAGAGGGCAAGCAGGTTATCTTCCTGGCGGGGATGCAGGTAAAATTGCCAGTGCCCATCGGCGGTGTTGTTGGGACTGATGGCCGGACCATCATGAAAAACGAGGTCGCGGGCATTGGAAGCAGAGATCGTGATGTCAAAAAATCGGACTTTGGGGGTATCGCGGAATTTGTGGAAAGGAATGAGTTCAAACATAATCCTGAACGTGAATCGGAACTTGAGTCAGAGTTGGACGATCGCTGGCTATAAAGCGGCTATAAAGCGGCTATAAAACGGCTATAAAAAAGGATGTAAACATACCGTAACGTTGTGTTACCCAGGTGAACAAACGCAGGGGCGATTCACATCTATGCAAAAACCGAATAGATGTAACCAATGAACATTTCCCAGTTACAAATTTTGTTGGCGGTGGTGGCGCATGGCAGTTTTTCTGAGGCGGCTCTCCACCTGGATACGTCGCAATCGGCGGTGAGTCGAGCGATCGCATCTTTAGAAGCAGAATTAGGCGTGTCGCTCCTATCACGAGGCCGCTTTGGGGCGCACCTCACCCCGGTCGGTGAGCGCATTCTCGTTCACGTTAAGGAAATTTTGCAGGCGCGGGACAATATTGATCAGGAAATTAACCAGGAACAACGGTTGGAAAATGGGCGGGTGCGGGTGGCTTCGTTTCGGAGTGCGGCCACCCATCTGCTCCCGCCCCTGATTGCCCGGTTCCAGCACCAGTTTCCCAATGTCGAAATTACCCTGACGGAGAACGACCCGACGGGTGTAGAGTTGGCCCTGCGGGAAGGACGGGTAGACATTGGGTTAGTGCCATTGCCGCGCACGTCGGATGTACTGGACACCTGGGAAATTGCGCGGGATGAATTTGTAGTGTTGCTGCCACCGTCATCGCCCCCGTTACCAGAGCAGCTCACTTGGGATGATTTAACCCGGTATCCGTTTATTCTTTACAACTATGCCGAATGTACAACGGCGGTGCGGGAACATTGGGCCGTGTGGGGCAAATCGTTTAAGGTGGCGCACGAACTGAAGGAAGATTCGACCATTGTGAGCATGGTCTCTCAGGGCTTAGGCGCTGCGGTGCTGCCGCGTCTGGCTGCGTTGCCGATTCCGCCGGAAGTGCAGGTGCGATCGCTGCCAGTCCCACTAGAACGCATCATTGGGGCGGCGGTGCTGGCCAGTGTGCTGCACTCACCCGCCGTGTTTACGTTTCTCGATCTGCTCCGGGGCACAGGCCGCTTTGCCAAGCTCTGAATTGGTCGGTGGAGTTACGGTTTGACCAGATTGGTGAGCAACCGTTCAAATTTGGGCAAGGTTTTCACACAAATGCCACTGTGGATTTGTTTACCCGGTGTAATCACAAGATTGGGGGCCGAAGAACAGCGGCCCAGGCAGCCCGTTGGTTCGATCGCCACCTGATCATGCAAATCCCAATCCTGGAGAGCCGCTCGCATGGATTCGCACAGCGCTTTGCCACCCCGCTTCAGGCATTTAGATTTCTGACAGACTCGCACCTTAATCCTCGGTTTGCAGGGTTTGGCGGGTGCTGTGGGTGAGGGTCTGTCGGGGCAGTGGGGCGTTGGGTGGGGGCACCCAATCGAGACAATTTGTTTTGCTTTTAATTTAAGGGTGTGCGTCTGGCGATCGAGTTTACCAATCCCAGAAACCTGAATTCGAGTGCCAGATTGAACCGTCAGATGGAGTAAGGAACGAAGTTCTTTGGAAACTTTGATGGATAGTTCTTCTGATAAGACATTGAGACGAATATATTTACATTTTGGTGTTGGGTCGGCAAATCCCAAAAATTCTCCTTCAAAGTTGAACTCCATCGGTTGAAAGTAAGGAAGGGTGCTCATAGGACACTCGATAAAAAAGGGCAGTAGGGAGTCAGCAGTCGATATGTGCAAGAAATCTGTAGGGATGTCAACTCAACATCCCTACAGAAGTAGGTTCATCACGAGGAATAGGAACAGCGATGCAGGCAATTCTGCGGTTAGGCAATCCTGCGGGCTTCTACAGTTTGGGGCAGTTGGGTGGGAAAGTCGACTTTGGCGATCGCCAGTTCCCATCCATTCGCCAGCGTAAAGATCCGGTTTTGATCTTCCTCAACTTCTTTGACAACTTCCTCCTCCAGGTCTTTTTTCGCCACATACACGACTAAATGCCCAGCAGAATTTTTACGTAACATAACTTTCATGAAACTTTCTCCATTTTGTGAACTTCTGCCGTTTCAATTTCCCTGGCTCGACAACCCACGACATAACCAGACTCAATAAAGTGAATCGCGTAGATGTAAGACGTTTGGAGAAAGGTGCCGATACTGACGATGTAGCCTACATCACCTTTCTTGGCAAGGGTCACACCAATATCCTTACCAGGGAAGGTGCCGTCATTCCGAATCAATTTTTTAACTCGGACTTTTTCACCAATATCAAATTGGGGCGGTGAATCAATTTCAATTTCATCTGATTGCATAGCCGTCTCCTTCAGGCGTTAGTTAGGCAGGGAATTCAGCACAGAAAATCATCTCTCAGTTTGAAGAATGGGCCGCTTACCCATCCAATCGGGACTTTAAGCCAGCAAACATCTAGTGCTGGACATACACCCAACATTAATTCGCCGTCGATTGTAAATCTAATGACACCAGCGTTAAGAGTTCATCAACCGTCAAACTTCGCTTTACTTTAGTTGACCAACTCCGAACTGACTCCAATACTCGTTGTAACTCTGTCTCATTGAGCGCTATTCCATGTTGTTGAAGAATAGTCTGAATGAGATGCCGACCAGAATGTTTACCTACAACTAAGCGATGTTCCCAACCCACTTCTTGCGGGTTAAATGCCTCATAGGTTTGAGGATTTTGCAAGACTCCATGAGCATGAATTCCCGACTCATGGACAAAAGCATTTTCACCCACTACGGCCTTCCAGGGGGGCAAGGTACAGTTTGACGCTTTGGCCACCAGGGCTGAAAGCGTTGGTAGTTGCTGAGTGTTGATGTGGGGGTTAATGCCATAAATGCGCTTGAGGGCCATGACGACTTCTTCTAGCGCCGCATTTCCGGCTCGTTCACCTAACCCATTGACCGTCGTGTTGACCGATCGCGCCCCTGCCCGCACTCCCGCCAGCGCATTCGCAGTTGCCATCCCTAAATCATTATGGGTGTGCATTTCGACCGGAATACTGAGCGCCGCGACTAACCGTTGCACCTTTTCGTAAGTCATCAACGGGTCTAGAATGCCGACGGTGTCGCAAAACCGAAAGCGGAAAGCCCCCAATTCCTGGGCATATTGGGCGACTTCAATCAAAAATGCTTCTTCGGCTCTGGACGAATCTTCGCCACCGATCGCCACTTCCAGGCCGTGATCTTTAGCAAACTGAATGCAATCTCGCAATTGGGCCAACATGCGATCGCGTCGCCCCTGAAATTTCACAGCCAGTTGAATTTCGGAAACTGGAACTGATACATGAATGCGATCTAACCCACACTGCATTGAAGCCTGAATATCACTCAGGACCGCCCGATTCCAGCCTAAAAGTTTAGCATTCAAACCCAACTGGCAAATGGTGGTAATAGCGATCGCTTCCTCTCGTCCCATCGCGGGAATCCCAACTTCTAACTCTTGAACTCCGATCGCATCTAAAGATCGGGCGATCGCGATTTTTTCCTCTAAATTAAAGGCAACGCCAGCCGCCTGTTCACCATCACGCAAAGTAGTGTCATTAATTTGAATTGCACTGTCTAATCTGATTGGATTCATTTTTAGATAACCATCACGACGAAACTGCACACCATCAGGATTTAGACAAACGAAGTTCGGGGAATAGGGCGTAGGGAGTAGGAAAGGAGAGGGTTTAGGGTCCAGGATTTAGGGTCTAGGGTCTAGATATATGGCGGTTTTCTGGCCTCTAAACCCTAACTCTAGCCCTTCCCAATCCTCTACTTCTTCAACACTGCCGGGTTGGAGTGGTCTAATTGGTGGTAGGGTTTTTCCAACTCTACCGACATCCAGGCCAGCATAATTTTGTGGAGGACCGTCATCGAGAGAGACAGAATTGCGGCAGTGACAAGAGTTTCTAACATGTGCATGGCTCCTAATAAAAAATGAGGGATAGGGAACGAAACGGATCAGGCAAACAGAGTAGACAACAAGAGAACAAATCACCCAAAACTCATCTTAGTCAACAAAGAAATTAATCATTAGAATGAACTGATATCAAAAGCCAGATCAGCTTGATATTCCATCCAATCATAAATCTGGTTGAGTTGCTGGGTTGAAACTAAGCCATACTGCCAGAGAACCATTGGCAGCGGTGCTTCCTCGAATTCGGGATGATTGAGCAACACCGCAATCTCATCGGATGAAACAGCCAACTCGGACTGTAGAAATTGAACGAATTGAGCAGTACCAATTTTGCGGTGCATTGCTATTATCTCCCAATTCAGGTGTTTACAAAGGAACGTCCCAACATTGATTCAGCCATGTCACCAGATCTTGACGCGAAGCCGAAAACTGTCTTACTACACTCCATAACAACCAGGCACTCAATCCATCCTGAATATCAACTTGCAGCGTGCCATCCGGCAAACACCAACAGGGAATCATCAATTCTTGGAGCCGATGATACAGCGGCCAGCGATCGCTACGAGCAATATTGACAACGTGAGGAGAAGAGCGAACTACATCACGATTTGCACCAGAAAGGGGATACATCAGAATACCTCAAACAAAAATCGCTAACCGTGAAAAATATCTGCAAAAGATTGCAATTCACTTACAAATCTTTGCTCACCAACATCTACAACTGCATCTCGAAGTAAAACCTTACATTTTTTTCTAATTAGTCAGTTTTGACTCAAGTCATGTTTGACTAATTGTTGAATTTGGCTAATTGTTGAATTTGACTAATTGTTGGACCTGTGTTTCCAACTGCTCAATTCGATCTAATAAGGTGCGAATCGCAGTGGCTTCCGCGTCTGGCATTTGACCATGCTCCAGGGGGCAGGTTTGCGTTCCACTGCGGCAAATATTGCGACCGGGCACGCCTACCGCCGTACAGTAAGCCGGAACATCTCGTAAGACAATCGACCCCGCCCCGACTCGCGCGTGATCCCCCACTTGAATGTTGCCCAACACCTTGGCACCCGCCCCAACTACAACATGGGCACCTACCGTGGGATGGCGCTTACCTGTTTCTTTACCGGTACCGCCCAAAGTCACGCCCTGGTAGATCAGTGTGTAGTCTCCGACGATCGCCGTTTCACCGATCACCACCCCCATCCCATGATCAATAAATACACCCTGACCAATTTGGGCACCGGGGTGAATTTCAATGCCAGTGAGAAAGCGGGCGAGATGAGAAATGAGCCGGGGGAAGAAGCTGACTCGACGCTGATGTAAAGCATGAGCAAAACGATGCAGCACCAGAGCATGTAAACCGGGGTAGCACACGACGACTTCTAACCAGTTCCGGGCAGCCGGATCACGCTGAAAGATGATTTGAAAGTCACTTTTAAGGGTCTGCCAGAAGTGAATGAGGGGTTGAGGTAGAAGATTACCCACTGTGGGGCGATCGCGTCGGGAAGCGACTATTTTGCTGGGCTGAGACCATTTCTGGGGCAGGGTAGCAATGGGCGCAAGGAGGAGAGTCAAGGGATGCTGCTGCATGGCTCACGGGGAGTGAAGGAGTCGGTCTGTTTCTCCTGCTTATATCAGGTCAGAAAAGACCGGGCGATCGTGGCCACCCACATCAGAGTTATTGATTTAATTAGCGAGGTACTCAACCCCAAAACCTTAGCCAAAACCTGATCCAAAAAAAAAGTTGGGTCTGGGGGCGAGTATTTTATTGAGTGGGTTCTAGTGTTTAAGGGCAGAGGATTCAGTATTGTAGTACTCACCCTGAAAGCTCGACCCACCGCATTTTGTGAACGGTTTAAAGGACCAAAACATGAGTCCCCAAAAAGTACTCAAAAGACGAGTTCTGCATCATAAGCTACTGTTTATAGCGTAATTGAATCAACCCTGAAAAAATCTTAAAAGAAGCTGAATAACATCTTCGCCTTTAGAAAAGTGCTAGATTTGATACAGAAATGGTGTATATTCAAATCACATCTACATTTGTTGACTTTTTATCCATCTGATTCAACCAAATCCCAATATTAAAGGCTTTCAAGATACTCAAACCCATGCTTGAGTACCTCAAAAAGCCCTATTATTTTTGTTATAAAAAACCTTCAAACCCCGATTAAGTCTAAGGTCTAGCTGAGTACAGGAAGTCTCTGCCCTTGTCCCAGAAATACAAGAGCCTCATCTTAAAAATACCTGGACCTCGTCCCGATAAAAAAATTGCATCCCTATCTGTGCTGGGTTTATGAACCTGAGTACATCCCTAATTATTTCAATAACTCTTATGCGCCGCCCTAAAGTGGGCTGATTTTGGGCGACTGTTATAACTCACTCAACGCCAATCACTAAACCTCCGAACGAGGAACAAACCTTTTAGTTTCCACTACGGACTTTGGTGAATGGAGTGACGCAACTGCACCAACTCTGCGAATTGAAGTCGCTGATCCTGCAACCCCACCTAATGTTCCCCCTGCGTTTCTCAATAACACACGGAACATCAAAATATTTCTAGTCTACGTAGGTAGACTGATTGCAACCAGCGACTTCATATTTTTTCTAGAGTCGGTATTCGTTGTCCTCCCCTGGCGAGTCCCTTATCCACTCAGCCCTGCCAAACTTCAATGACACCACCACCCTCCTCTGGACTGCTCACCCCTCCCTCGACTGAGTCTGCAACAGATATATTAGTGACGAAGAGTGCAGTTAAGCCCGCGAGTTCTGATAGTAGCTGTGGTTGTACAAGCAATAGTGCGGCGCCTGCGATTGATCAAAAAACCCTCGATCGCATCGCCAAGCACCCCTGCTACAGCGAAGAAGCACACCACCACTATGCTCGGATGCACGTTGCGGTTGCCCCAGCCTGCAACATTCAATGTAACTACTGCAACCGGAAATACGATTGTGCGAACGAGAGCCGTCCTGGTGTGGTAAGTGAGTTGTTAACACCAGAAGAAGCTGCTCATAAAGTATTGGTGATTGCTGGCAAGATTCCCCAAATGACCGTACTAGGCATTGCGGGTCCTGGCGATCCACTGGCAAACCCGGAAAAAACCTTCCGTACCTTTGACCTGATTGCTGACAAAGCACCCGACATCAAACTGTGCTTGTCTACCAACGGCTTGATGTTGCCGGATCATGTTCAGAAGATTAAGGAATTAAACGTCGATCACGTCACGATCACGATCAACATGGCGAACCCGGAAGTAGGCACCAAGATTTATCCCTGGGTGCACTACCGTCGCCGCCGTTACAAAGGGTTAGAAGCCACCAAGATTCTGCACGAACGGCAACTGGAAGGGTTACAAGCGTTGCGGGAAGCGGATATTCTCTGCAAAGTTAACTCGGTGATGATTCCCGGTATCAACGACGAACACCTGATCGAAGTGGATCACATGATTCGGGAAAATGGGGCTTTCTTGCACAACATTATGCCCCTCATCTCTGCCCCTGAGCATGGCACCCACTTTGGTTTGACGGGTCAACGCGGCCCCAATCCCAAAGAACTGAAAGCCCTGCAAGATGCGTGTGCAGACAGCAACATGAAGATGATGCGCCACTGTCGGCAGTGCCGTGCCGATGCCGTGGGTCTGCTGGGTGAAGATCGGTCGCAGGAATTCACCAAAGAGAAGTTCCTGGAAATGGAAGTGGAATACGATTACGACACTCGGCAGGAAGTCCACTCTGGAATTGAGAAATTCAAAGAAGAGATCAAAGCGGCCAAAGCTCGGGTGAAGCCCAGTGAGCGAGTGAAGAACAGTCCCAAGATTCTGGTGGCTGTGGCAACCAAGGGCGGCGGGATTGTGAACCAACACTTTGGCCATGCCAAAGAGTTCCAAATCTTTGAAGTGGATGCGAATGAAGCGAAGTTTGTGGGACACCGCAAGATTGACCAATACTGCCAGGGCGGGTATGGCGAAGATGCCATGCTGAATGGGGTATTGCAAGCGATCGCGGATTGCAAAGCGGTACTGGTTTCCAAGATTGGTCATTGCCCACAGGAAGAACTGCAAAAGGCTGGGATTCAATCGGTAGAAGCTTACGACGTAATCGAGAAGGTTGCACGCGAGTTCTACGACCAGTTTATGACGACTGCTCAAGTGTAAGTTGAAACTGCATCAGAGACATTGAGAGTTCGAGATTAGTGCTGAGTGCTAAGACTACGTTGAGGATCAATCAGTATAACTGAATAAAACCAACACCTGCCCCTTAGCACTCTTTGCTAAACCCTCAAACAAGGAGTCATTCATGACTTACATTATCACCGAACATTGTATTGGTTGTAGTCGATGCCTTGTTTCCTGTCCAACGGGGGCGATCACCCAGACTAAAGACCGTTTCCAGATTCAAAGCGATCGCTGTAATGATTGTGTGGGTGCTTACTCGGTTCCCCAATGCTGGTCAGTTTGCCCTACCAATGAAGCTTGCATCAAGGATGCGGTGCCCGAAGGGGCGTTTTGTTCCCTGATTAACAAACAAGCCAATGACTATTGGGAAGCCTGGTTCTTGAACTACAGCCGGGTAGTGGCTCGTCTAAAACTGCGGCAACAATCCGAATACTGGACTCATTGGTTTGATGCCTACTCGCACGAGTTGTCGAAGCAATTGCAAACCCATTCAAGATTGGAACTACCCGCATGAGCGATGTCATTTATTTAGACAACAATGCAACGACCAGAATCGATCCTTTAGTCGTTGAAGCAATGCTCCCCTACCTGACTGAGTTTTACGGCAATCCTTCTTCCATGCACCACTTCGGTGGGCAAGTCGGAAAGGCCCTCAAAACTGCCCGTTCGCAAGTTGCGGCACTGCTGGGAGCAGAAGACACAGAAATCATTTTCACCAGTTGTGGCACCGAAGGAAATAATGCGGCGATTCGGGCCGCGATCGCCGCTCAACCAGACCGTAAGCACTTAATCACGACTCAAGTTGAACATGCCTGCGTACTCAATTTGTTTAAGCAATTAGAGAAGCAAGGGTATACTGTTACTTACATCTCCGTGAACCGTAAAGGTCAACTGGATATGATGGAACTGGAAGCCGCCATGACGGGCAATACCGCCCTGGTTTCCACCATGTATGCCAACAATGAAACAGGCACGATTTTCCCAGTCGAACAAATTGGAGCGATCGCGAAAGAATACGGCGCCGCCTTCCATGTCGATGCGGTGCAGGTAGCGGGTAAACTGCCCCTCAACATGAAAACTAGCACCATTGATTTGATGACCATTTCTGGTCACAAACTTCATGCTCCCAAAGGAGTCGGTGTCTTGTTTGTCCGTCGGGGTTTCCGTTTCCGTCCCTTACTCATCGGCGGACACCAGGAACGGGGTCGCCGCGCTGGTACCGAAAACGTGGCAGGGATCATCGCGTTGGGTAAAGCCGCTGAACTGGCACAACAGCATTTAGCTGACATTGCGGCAGAAAAGAAACTCCGCGATCGCCTGGAAAAAGGTATCCTCGCTGCCATTCCCAACTGTGAAATTAACGGCGATCCCAAAAATCGCCTGCCCAACACCACTAACATCGGCTTCAAATACATTGAAGGTGAAGCCATCCTGCTCTCCCTCGACCAATTTGGAGTCTGTGCCTCCTCCGGTTCCGCCTGCACCTCCGGTTCTCTCGAACCCTCCCACGTTTTACGGGCAATGAGTCTGCCCTACACCACCCTGCATGGTTCCATTCGCTTCAGCCTCTCCCGGTATACCACCGCAGCCGAAGTTGACCGCGTCCTGGAAATCCTCCCCGGCATCATCGAACGGTTACGCGCCATGTCACCCTTCAACAGCGACGATGCCGAGTGGCTACAGGGAAGGGAAGAAGCGGTATTGGCTTAACGGTCATTGGTTAATCGTCATTGGTCATTAGTCATTAGCCAAAAATAGAACAAATGACAAATGACTGCTGACAAATGACTACTGACAAATAACTACTGACAAATGACAAGGGACAAAAAAAATGTGGGACTATACCGAAAAAGTCATGGAACACTTCTACAATCCCCGTAACCAGGGAGCGATAGAAGCGACGGATGAACAAGGCATTGAGACTGTATATGGTGAAGTCGGCAGTATTGCCTGCGGTGATGCGCTCCGGTTGCATTTGAAGATTGAAGTTGATTCGGATAAAATTCTTGATTCTCGCTTTCAGACTTTTGGTTGCACCAGTGCGATCGCATCTTCTTCAGCCTTAACCGAAATCATCAAAGGACTCACCTTAGATGAAGCTTTGAACGTCAGTAATCAAGATATTGCCGAATTCTTAGGTGGCTTACCCGAAGAGAAAATGCACTGCTCTGTCATGGGTCAGGAAGCCTTAGAAGCAGCCATCTTCAAATATCGTGGCATCGAAGTTGAACACCATGAAGAAGATGAAGGCGCACTGGTTTGTTCGTGCTATGGTGTGAGTGATAATCGCATTCGCCGCATCATTATCGAAAATAATTTGACCACGGCGGAACAAGTTACCAGCTACGTTAAAGCGGGTGGGGGATGTGGTTCCTGCCTGGTAGACATCGAAGACATTCTGTTCACGATTGAACAAGAAAAAGCAGCCACCGCCGCCCGCATCACCGCTCAAGTCGGCTTAGATCCCAGCCGTCCGCTCACCACCGTGCAAAAAGTTGCTCTGGTGCAAGCAGTTCTGCAAGATGTTCGCCCCGTTTTGCTAGCCGATGGTGGCGATGTCGAACTCTATGACATCGAAGGCGATGTCGTCAAAGTCATTCTCAAAGGTGCTTGCGGCTCTTGCGCCAGCAGCACCGCCACCCTCAAAAACGCGATCGAAGTTCGCATCAAAGAACGAGTTTCACCCAGCATGGTGGTTGAAGCGGTCGAGTAGTTTTCAGATCCCGGAAATCTTGAAGACCGCCGAGATCTAATCCCCAAAAATTCTCTATGAACACCCTCATGACACCATACATCCCGGTTGGGCGATCGCCGCCAGTCTTGCGATCGACTTCAACCCCCAACACTCATCAGCACGCCTTGATTCCCTCTGCTGATGGCGATCGGATAGAGCTAGACCCTGCATTAACTTTAAGGAGAGAATCCCATGACGGACGAAAGCATTAGACAGATAGCCTTCTACGGTAAAGGTGGTATCGGTAAGTCCACCACCTCCCAAAACACGATCGCTGGTATGGCTGAACTTGGTCAGCGTGTCATGATCGTCGGTTGCGACCCCAAAGCCGATTCCACCCGCTTGATGCTCCACAGCAAAGCTCAAACCACCGTGCTTCACCTCGCAGCAGAACGCGGCGCAGTGGAAGACGTAGAACTGGAAGAAGTATTGCTGACGGGCTACCGCGATGTCCGTTGCGTGGAGTCGGGTGGTCCCGAACCCGGCGTTGGTTGCGCGGGTCGTGGCATCATCACCGCCATCAACTTCCTGGAAGAAAACGGTGCTTACGAAGACCTCGATTTCGTCTCCTATGACGTATTGGGCGACGTAGTTTGCGGTGGTTTCGCCATGCCCATCCGGGAAGGCAAAGCCCAAGAAATCTACATCGTCACCTCCGGTGAAATGATGGCCATGTACGCAGCTAACAACATCGCACGAGGCGTTCTCAAGTACGCTCACTCCGGTGGTGTACGCTTGGGCGGTCTCATCTGCAACAGCCGTAAAGTTGACCGCGAACTCGAACTAATCGAAACCCTGGCGAAGCGTCTGAACACCCAGATGATCCACTTCGTCCCTCGCGACAACATCGTGCAACACGCAGAACTGCGCCGCATGACGGTGATTGAATACGCTCCCGATAGCCAACAGGCTCAAGAGTACCGCACTCTCGCCAACAAAATCATCGACAACAAAAACCTCTGCATCCCGACCCCAATCACGATGGATGAACTGGAAGATCTGTTGGTTGAATTCGGCATCCTCGGTGGTGAAGAAGAATACCAAAAGGCAATTCAGCAAGGCACCCAAGCTCCTGCTGTGGTCTAAACCAAACCGCCATCCTAGTGTGAGCAAAGCGTAGATGAGTGAGTGGATGAGTGCCCGAGTAAGTTTATCAAGTACGTCCTTGGAGCTTCATCCAGCCCGAAATAACCTGATTCATACTCACCCCACCCACCCACTCTCTCCGCCTCACTCCCTATCCCTGCCCGCCTATTCCCGCTCTCTCCCATCGAAGTAGTCAAGAGGAGAATCTATGACACCTCCCGAATCCGCGACATTAAACGAAGACACCGCTGCGGTTACTGAAGCCGTTGACAAGAAAGCCCTGATTAAAGAAGTCTTGGAAGCCTATCCCGACAAAGGTAAGAAAAAGCGGGAAAAGCACCTGAATGTGTATGAAGAAGGCAAACCCGATTGTGGTGTTAAGTCCAATATCAAGTCTGTACCTGGTTCGATGACCACCCGTGGTTGTGCTTACGCTGGTTCTAAAGGGGTGGTTTGGGGTCCCATTAAGGACATGATCCATATCAGCCACGGTCCTGTAGGTTGCGGTTTCTACTCCTGGTCTGGTCGCCGTAACTACTACATCGGCACCACAGGTGTAGACAGCTTCGGCACCATGCAGTTCACCTCCGACTTCCAGGAAAGAGACATCGTATTTGGTGGAGACAAAAAACTCGCCAAACTGATCACCGAACTGGAAGAACTGTTCCCCTTAAACCGGGGTGTTTCCATCCAATCTGAATGCCCCATTGGTCTGATTGGAGATGACATCGAAGCGGTTGCCAAGAAATCTGCCAAAGAAATTGGTAAGACGGTTGTTCCAGTTCGTTGCGAAGGCTTCCGGGGTGTCTCTCAATCCCTCGGTCACCACATTGCGAACGATGCGGTGCGGGATTGGGTCTTCCCCCAATACGACAAAGAAAAGAAAGCCGGCAACATTCCCGATGGCACTCAATATGATGTTGCTATCATCGGTGATTACAACATTGGGGGAGATGCCTGGTCGAGCCGCATTCTGCTCGAAGAAATCGGCTTGCGCGTGGTGGCCCAATGGTCTGGCGATGGCACACTGCACGAGATGATTAACACTCCTTCCGTGAAGCTGAACCTGGTTCACTGCTACCGCTCCATGAACTACATCAGCCGTCACATGGAAGAAACCTATGGGATTCCCTGGCTAGAATACAACTTCTTTGGCCCCACCAAGATTGCGGAATCCTTACGTGAAATTGCTTCCAAATTTGACGAAGTGATTCAAGCGAAAGCCGAAGAAGTGATCGCCAAATACCAGAAGCAAACGGAAGAAGTAATCGCCAAGTATCTGCCTCGTTTGCAAGGCAAAACAGTAGCGCTGATGGTGGGCGGCTTGCGTCCCCGTCACGTGGTTCCCGCCTTCTACGATCTGGGGATGCGGTTAATCGGGACTGGATACGAATTTGGTCACAATGATGACTACAAGCGCACCACCCACTACATCGAAAATGGCACCCTGATCTACGACGACGTTTCGGCATTTGAGTTTGAGGAGTTCATCAAAGCCATGAAGCCCGACCTGGTTGCATCTGGCATTAAAGAGAAGTACGTCTTCCAAAAGATGGCACTTCCCTTCCGTCAAATGCACTCCTGGGATTACTCCGGTCCTTACCACGGCTACGACGGTTTCGCGATCTTCGCCCGTGACATGGATCTCGCCCTCAACAGCCCCACCTGGGCGTTAGTTGGCGCTCCCTGGAACAAGTAACCCCGTAGGGTGTGTTAACGCCGCGTAACGCACCGCAATGGCACTATTGAACCCCTGGTGCGTTACGGATGCTCCTAACGCACCCTACGCAGACCCAAAACTCTCTCTTACCACCTCCCCCTTCATTGAGGAGAAAACTCATGGCTCAGAATGACGTAAACAAGATTAAGGACCACGCTGAACTCTTCCACCAGGATGAATATCAAGAACTCTTCGAGGCGAAGAAGGAGTTTGAAGGTGGACATGCACCCGAAGTAGTCGCCGAAGCGGCTGAATGGACGAAAACCTGGGAATATCGCGAAAAGAACTTTGCGCGGGAAGCCCTAACGGTTAACCCCGCCAAAGCCTGCCAACCCTTAGGTGCGATTCTGGCAGCGGTTGGGTTTGAAAAAACCTTACCCTTCGTGCATGGTTCCCAAGGGTGTGTGGCCTACTTCCGATCGCACTTTACCCGCCACTTCAAAGAACCGTTCTCTGCCGTATCCTCCTCGATGACGGAAGATGCAGCCGTCTTCGGGGGATTGAAGAACATGATTGAAGGCTTGGCCAACAGCTATGCCCTCTACCAGCCCAAAATGATTGCCGTTTGCACCACCTGCATGGCAGAAGTGATTGGGGATGACCTGCAAGCCTTCATCAAAACCTCCAAGGAAGAAGGGTCAGTGCCGCAAGAGTATCCCGTTCCCTATGCCCACACCCCCAGCTTTGTCGGCTCCCACATCACGGGTTACGACAACATGATCAAGGGCATCTTGAACACCCTGACCAAAGATCAGAAAGCCGAAACCACCAACGGCAAAATCAACTTCATTCCTGGATTTGAAACCTACATTGGTAACTTGCGGGAAATCAAGCGGATTGCGGAATTGATGGGGATTGACTACACCCTACTGGCGGATAACTCGGAATACCTGGATTCTCCCAACAACGGCGAATACAATATGTATCCCGGTGGCACACCGCTGGAAGATGCGGCTGACTCGATCAATGGGGAAGCCACGATCGCGTTCCAGGCATATTCCACCACCAAAACACGGGAATACATCGAGAAAGAGTGGGGGCAAAAGACCTCTGTGGCTCGTCCCGTTGGCATCCGTGGCACCGATGAGTTCCTGATGAAGCTGTCTGCCCTCACCGGCAAGCCCATTCCCAAGGAATTGGAAGACGAGCGGGGTCGCGCTGTGGATGCGTTAACCGACTCACAAGCCTGGTTGCATGGTAAGAAAGTGGCTTACTACGGTGACCCCGACCTGGTGATTGGTTTAACCCAATTCCTGCTGGAAGTTGGTTGTGAACCCGTTCACATCGTTGTCACTAACAGCAATGATGTATTTGAAACCGAACTGCGGGCCTTACTCGACTCCAGCCCCTTCGGCGCGAATGCCACGATTTGGGGTGGCAAGGACTTGTGGCACCTGCGCTCCTTGCTGTTCACGGAACCTGTTGACTTCTTCATCGGTAACTCCTACGGCAAGTATCTGTGGCGTGATACCCACACACCGATGGTGCGGATTGGCTACCCGATCTTCGATCGCCACCACCTGCACCGCTACTCCACCTACGGCTACCAGGGCACTATCAACATCCTGAATTGGGTTGTCAACACAATTCTCGATGAACTCGATCGCAACACGATCATCCCTGCGAAGACCGACATCTCCTACGACTTGATTCGTTAATTCGCACTCAGTCGGGACGTTCAGTTGAGCGTCCCGACTGCCAAATGCCCTCCTCTTCTCCTCCCCCTCTCCCGCCATGACCACCTTCACCTCAAACAACGAATCTCCCAGAGGGCGACCCAAGTTTGATCTCCTGGCTCCCTTGCGGCAATGGTTGGATCACCTGGAAATCCACAACGCGAAATTGGCCCATTTTCTTTGCCGCCTCATTCCTTGCACCTGCCCCTTTGAGCGGCATCTTACCTTATGCGGTCAGACCTTTCACATCCCGCCCCTATGCAAACTGAATCCCTTGTACAACGAGGTGGTCTATCTGCGGTTACGTGCTTTAAGTTACCTTTCTGATAATTGCGGTGTTGATGTCACTCAGTACATCTGTTAATGAAGAAAACCTTAAGCGTATTCATTTCGTTACCGTGTACTCAGTTTGCACAAACAAAATATCGCAAACTACCAAAGGCTTACTTCTAGAATTTTGAACTTTCGGTTTGCTATCTCTCTAATTGTATTGTACGTGCGATCGTTGCAGTTTGTTTCTGAGTTTTTACAGTTATTGCTAACTTGCAACATCTTAAGTCCTAAATGTGTTGGGTTTCGCTAATTCCCTAAGCGATCGCCCCCTACCAGAGCTAAATCGGTTGGGTTTCACTCACGTTTTACCGAACCGACACCAATTGTCTACGGATTTCTGCACAAGCGGGTTTTGAATTTCTCCTCGTTGATGAACAAAAACTTGATATAAACCCGCCCCTACGTCCCACTCACTTCTCCCCCTGCCACCATGAAACTCACCCAAGGCAAAATTAACGAACTCTTGAGCGAGGCGGCTTGCGAACACAATCACAAGAAAGGCGAGAAAAAGAATAAATCCTGTACGCAAGTCGCTCAACCTGGAGCCGCGCAGGGTGGATGTGCCTTTGATGGCGCAATGATCGCAATGGTGCCCATTACCGATGCCGCGCACCTGGTACACGGCCCGATCGCCTGTGCCGGCAACTCCTGGGGCAGCCGGGGCAGTCTTTCCTCTGGCCCCATGCTCTACAAAATGGGCTTCACCACCGACATGAATGAAAACGATGTCATCTTTGGGGGTGAAAAGAAGCTCTACAAAGCCATTCAGGAAGTTTCGCAACGCTACAGCCCTGCTGCCATCTTTGTCTATCTCACCTGTGTTTCGGCGCTGATTGGGGATGACCTGGAAGCGGTTTGCAAAAAAGCTTCTGAGAAGGCTGGCATTCCGGTGATTCCAGTAAATTCTCCAGGGTTTGTGGGCAGTAAGAATTTGGGCAACCGCATCAGTGGCGAATCTTTACTTGATTATGTTGTAGGTAGCCGCGAACCGGAATATACAACACCTTACGACATTAATTTGATTGGTGAATACAATATTGCAGGTGAAATGTGGGGCGTACTACCTGTCCTCGAAAAGGTCGGCATTCGGGTGTTAGCCAAAATCACGGGCGATGCTCGCTACGACGAAGTTTGCACAGCCCATCGTGCCAAGTTGAATGTGATGATTTGCTCCAAAGCGCTGATCAACATGGGGCGCAAGATGGAGGAGAAATACGGCATTCCTTACATCGAAGAATCCTTTTACGGCGTGGATGACATGAACCGTTGTTTACGCAACATCGCGGCCAAACTCGGTTGTCCTCAACTGCAAGCCCGTGTAGAACAGGTGATTGCGGAAGAAACGGCGAAACTGAATGCGGAGTTGCAACCCTATCGCGATCGCCTGACGGGTAAGCGAGTGGTACTCAATACGGGCGGGGTCAAAAGTTGGTCGATCATCTCTGCCGCTAAAGATTTGGGCATTGAAGTGTGTGCCACCAGCACCAAGAAAAGCACTGAAGAAGACAAAGCTAAGATTAAAGAATTACTCGGTAAAGATGGCGTGATGTTGGAAAAAGGCAATGCCCAAGAACTCTTAAGCGTCATCGCCAAAACCAAAGCTGATATGTTGATTGCCGGAGGTCGCAACCAATACACCGCCCTCAAAGCCCGGATTCCCTTCCTCGACATTAACCAGGAACGGCACCATCCCTACGCAGGCTATGTTGGCATGGTGGAAATGGCCCGCGAACTCGACGAAGCCCTGCACAGTCCCATCTGGGATCAAGTCCGCAAACCTGCCCCGTGGGACTCACAAGTGCCCGTGTTAAGTGCTGAAGATTAGGACGGTAGTAATGGGTAATCGGTAGTCGGTAATGAGTTCAAGCAATTACCAATTACCCCTCACCCCCTCACCCCACCCACCCCCTCACCCCTCACTCCCCATTCCCTCCTATGGCTACTGTCACCACTCCGAAAAAATCTGTTGCAGTGAATCCGCTCAAGCAGAGCCAACCCCTGGGTGCCGCCTTAGCATTTTTGGGATTGAAGGGCACCATGCCACTCTTCCACGGCTCTCAAGGTTGTACCGCATTCGCCAAAGTCATGTTAGTGCGTCACTTCCGGGAAGCCATTCCCCTCTCGACAACTGCCATGACCGAAGTGGCAACTGTACTGGGCGGTGAGGATAACGTAGAGCAAGCCGTTTTGACTCTGGTGGAAAAGAACAAACCAGAAATCATTGGACTTTGCACCACCGGACTCACCGAAACACGCGGCGAAGACATGGACGGGATTCTAAAAAGTGTCCGCAAACGCCATCCTGAATTACATGATCTGCCCATCGTATTTGTGTCAACGCCGGACTTCAAAGGGGCCTTGCAGGATGGCTTTGCCGGAGCCGTGACCAGCATGATGCAGGAATTGCCGATCGCGGGTGAAACGCGGCCCAATCAAGTCACGATTCTGGTCAGCCCTGCATTTACCCCCGGTGATGTCCAGGAAATTAAGGACATTGTGCAGGCATTTGGCTTAGATCCCATCATTGTGCCGGATTTATCTGCCTCGATTGACGGACACCTGGCCGCAAACCCCAGCGCCGTCACCAGTGGCGGCACGACATTGGCCGAATTACGGGAAATTGGCAGTTCCGTTTACACGCTGGCCTTTGGTGAAAGTCTGCGATCGGCAGCGCAAGTCTTGGACGATCGCTTCAGCATTCCCTTTGAAGTGTTTCCCAGCCTGACGGGATTGGATGCCGTAGACGAATTCTTACAAGGATTGTCTGATCTCAGTGGTGTCCCTGTTCCTGCCAAATTCCGGCATCAACGCCAACAATTGCAAGATGCCATGTTGGACACGCACTTCTTCTTTGGGCGTAAACAAGTGTCGTTAGCAATGGAACCCGATTTGTTGTGGGCGATGGTGCAATTCCTGCGATCGATGGGTTGCACCATTCACACTGCCGTCACCACCACCAAATCTCCCTTACTCAATGCACTGCCGATTGAAACCGTGACGATTGGCGATCTAGAAGACTTTGAACAGCAAGCGGTTGGTTCTGATTTGCTGATTACGAACTCGAATGGTGCTGCCATTTCCCGTAAATTGCATATTCCCTTGTATCGTATGGGCTTTCCTATCTTCGATCGCCTCGGTAATGGGCAACGTTGCACTGTCGGCTATCGCGGTACCGTCCAACTGCTATTCGAGATTGGCAACATTTTTCTGGAACGAGACGAAGCAAAAGCCCACGAACAGGTACATGGTTGGCGGACGCAGGGAGTAAATGGGAATGGAAAACATCATTAGAACTGAAAATCGAATGTTGAACATCCAATGCCATATGCATGATTGACTTTTGAATCTAAACAGGAGTGACCTATGAAAATAGCCTTCACCACTAGCGATAACACTCGTATCAATGCTCACTTTGGTTGGGCAAAAAAGATTGATGTTTATGAAATAGACCGATCTGGATATGAGTTTGTTGAAACATTGAGATTCGATGGTGACTTAAAAGAAGATGGGAATGAAGACAAACTCATTCCTAAAGTCAACGCTCTACATGATTGCACCATCGTATATGTGTCTGCCATTGGGGGCAGTGCCGCCGCCCGCTTGATTAAGAACAAAATTACACCCGTGAAAGCCCGCTCCGAAGAGCAAGAGATTTCTGAAGTTTTGACAGAGCTAGTCAAGACTTTGAATGGAAATCCCCCCCCCTGGTTACGAAAAGCCTTGCTGACCAAAACAGCAAGTTTTGAAGATGATCTAGAAGAAGAGGAAGCCACCGTATGACTATTGTTGACACGACCGAAGCCCCCCAGTTTGACATTGCCAGTAGCAAGTTTTTGAAAGCGATCGTTCTGCAAATTCGGGCCAATGATCCCTATGGCACCTACCGCAATTGGGGGGATGAATTACTGCTCAAGCCCTACGTGGTGACCAAAGCCCAAAAACGTGAAATTTCCATAGATGGGGAAGTCGATCCCATTACTCAGGGGCGGATCATGGCATTCTATCGGGCGATCGCCCACTGTATTGAAGAAGAAACGGGCACCATTTCCCAAGTCGTGATCGATCTCAGCCATGAAGGATTCGGTTGGGCACTCGTCTTTGCAGGTCGCTTATTGCTCGTTGCTCGCACCCTGCGCGATGCTCAACGCTTCGGCTTCGACTCCTTAGAAAAACTCGCTGCCGAAGGCGAAAAAACCATCAATTCTGGGATTGAAATGGCCCGCAAATATCCTGATGTTTGTAAGTAGTGAGGTTTAAATGTTGAGTTTTAAGCTTTGAGGCTTAAGTTCCACTCAACATTTATCACTCAACATTCGTCACTTTCATGAGGTTCGTATGACGATTACCGAGATTCCAACCGATGTTGAAGCCCTGAAGACGCTGATCAAAAAGCTCAACAGCAAAGCAGGACAAATGAAGATGGATCTGCACGACCTGGCAGAAGGACTGCCTACCGACTATGACACGCTCATGGACGTGGCGGGCAAAACTTACGCCATCTTCAAACAGATCGATGACCTGAAACAACAACTCAAGCAAATGGAGAAGCACTAATCATGAGCGGAACTTTAGCAGAGTTTAAGCAGTTGGTGAATGCTGAAGAGTATTTTGAATTCTTTCATCTGCCCTATGATGCCCATTTTGTGAATGTGAATCGGCTCCACATTCTGCGGAAGTTTTCTGGCTTTATGAGCGCGATCGATGCAGCCGCACCCGACCTGAGCGATACCGAAAAACTCGATCGCTACAAAGGGGCCTTAGAGGAAGCTTACAGTACATTCATGAGTTCTTCTCCCGGTCAAGAAAAGTTGTTCAAAGTCTTCAATGATCCGGTTCCCGGCATTGTCACGCTGTCTCAAATTGGCATCGAGTAACCGTTCTTTCATTCAAGCGATTCAGGAGGTGATTTGTGCCAGAGCTTACCCCCAAAGAACTGGAGCGTTACAGCCGTCAAATCATGCTTCCCGGCTTTGGAGAAGAGTCCCAACTGCGGCTAAAAAACTCAACCGTACTCGTGACAGGGGTCGGCGGATTGGGTGGTACGGCTGCCCTGTATCTTGCGGTTGCAGGTGTGGGTCGTTTGATCCTGTTGCGGGGCGGTGATCTGCGGTTAGATGACATGAATCGACAAATCCTCATGACTGATGATTGGGTAGATCAACCCAGAGTATTCAAAGCGAAAGAAACACTGGTAGCAATCAATCCAGACATCGAAATTGAGGCCATTTGCGAATATGTGAGCACTGAGAATGTGGATGCTTTAGTCCAACAATCAGATGTAGTTCTGGACTGTGCTCATAACTTCATTGAACGGAACTTATTGAATGATGCCTGTGTGCGTTGGGGTAAGCCAATGGTGGAAGCGGCCATGAACGACATGGAAGCCTACTTAACCACGATTGTGCCTGGATTAACCCCCTGCCTAGCCTGCATTTTCCCCGAAAAGCCCGATTGGGATAAGCGCGGGTTTGGTGTGCTCGGTGCGGTGTCGGGTACCCTGGCCTGCCTCACTGCCTTGGAAGCGATCAAGTTGATTACGGGATTAGGTACACCCTTACTCTCTCAACTGCTGACGATGGATCTGAATCGGGCGGAGTTTGCCAAACGTCATCCGTATCACGATCCAAACTGTCCAGTGTGTGGTGAAAAGAGTCGCAGAATGGCGGGCGTGAACGTTCCAGCAACTGGAGCAGAAATATGTTCCTCTTCCTCCTAATGTTGGGGGGCGCGATCGCGGCATCCCATCTCTACTACACCCGTTCCGACGAAATCTCTCGTCTGATCACTGGTTTACTCAGTCTGTTGTGTCTACTTCTTAGCCTGATCTATGCACCCTGGATCATCAAAGTCATTGCCATGATTGCGATCGTGTTTCGATTACCGAGTTACCGCCAAAATGTCATCGAGTAACAACTAATAACGGGTCATGCGTAGTTATTTCCCCTCTACGCCCTATTCCCCATCCCCTACACTCTATTCCCCATTCCCCATTGAAGGAGACGTTCCATGACCGTGATTCTTACCGAAAAAGCAGAATTCCGCCTGCGGGCCTTTCTGCAAGGCAGTGCCGACGATTCCTCCGATAAGGGCATTCGGATGGGTGTCGCCGATGGTGGCTGCAACGGCTATGAATACAAGATTGATGTTGCTAACGCACCCCGCCCAAATGACCTGATCGAACAGCAAGGGAAAGTGCGAATTTATATTGACCCGCAAAGTGCGCCGCTGTTGCAAGGGGTCGTGGTTGATTTTGTCGATGGGTTGATGGAAAGCGGCTTCAAGTTCACCAATCCGAATGCTACCGATACCTGTGGTTGTGGCAAATCATTCCAGGCAGGAGACTGCACCCCGGCAGCCACCCCATGCAGTTAGTGATTAGGTATTGGCGGTTGGTCGCTGGTCATGCCCCAACTGCCAACCGCCAACCCCTAACCGCCAACCCTGTTACCGACCTATTGAAATCTTGAGGAGAATAAGCATGACGACTTTTCAAGTTCGGCTCTACAACAAAAAGAAAGGATTGGATATTACGATTCCTGTTGAAGACAATGTCACGGTATTAGAAGCTGCTGAAGAAGCAGGGCTAGAGCTACCGTCCTCCTGTATGTCGGGTTCTTGCTCTAGTTGTGTGGCTAAAGTCGAATCGGGCGAAATTGACCAATCTGAGCAAGTCTTCTTAGATGAAGAACAAATGGCGAAGGGATTTGCCCTGCTGTGCGTAACTTACCCTCGTTCAGATTGCACGATTCGCACTCATCAAGAAGCCTATCTGGTTTAAGGGCAAGGGGAAATGGGGGACAGCGTACGGTTCAAACCTGTTTCCGCATTCCCAGGTTCCCCACCTTATTACTCATCTTTGTAACCCAGGGATAGCTTCATGACTCATCAACGATTTACGATCGCAGGTTCTACCTTGAGTTTGTTAAAAACTGGCGAACAAGGTATTGTCACCCGCATTGCCAGTATGGATGAAACTGTCATTCATAAATTAAGAAGCATGGGAGTCGTTCCTGGAGTAACAGTGACAGTGGCACAGCGATCGCCCCAATGCGTCATTCAAGTGGGTTCTCATCAATTTGCCTTAAGCTCATCCACGGCAAAAGCCATTTATTTGCGGTTGCATCAAGCACCCGTTCCGGCCAATGCCATTGAGCAATTGAACCAATTCGCGATCGCCTGTCTCAAAAAGTTTACGACTGGTAGAACCCATGCCCCACAACCGCTGTGTTCCTCTGGAAACAGTCGGTGATTGATGATGCGGTTCCCAGCTAAAGTGTCCTAACCTGTTCGGTGTTGTCCTAGATCTCCAACTTTTGGTGCAACGTCCCAACGTTCTGCACACACAAGGAGGAAAGTACGATGAAAGCTCAAGACATCATGACTCAAGAAGTCGCAACGATTCGTGGTTCCGCAACCGTTGCCGAAGCCGTGAAGCTGATGAAGCTGAAAGGTCTACGCTCCCTGGTGGTCGATCGCCGTGGCGATGACGATGCCTACGGTTTAATTACTGAGGCAGACGTAACCAACAAAGTCGTTGCTTCTGGCAAAGACCCTAAACAGCTTCGGGTGGCGGAAGTCATGACGAAGCCCTGTGTAGTAGTCAACCCAGACCTCGCAGTTGAGTATGTAGCTCGACTGTTTGCCCAAACCGGCATCGATCGCGCCCCAGTCATTCGCGGCGACCTGTTGGGCATCATCTCTGTAACGGATATTCTGCTCAAGAGTGATTTTCTAGAAAATCCCAGATTGCCTTATTTAGAGCGGGCATTGGTCGATGCAATGGCTGAAGCCCATGCGATCGCTCAACAACAAGGGGCTGACTCTGAAGCCTTTACGGCGGCCTGGGACAAAGTTCAAGCACTCGAAGCGGAAGCTGCACTCCTGCGGGCTGGTTCTCCAGCGAAAACCGCCCCTGCTGCCGCTCCCGTAGCTGAACCCGTTGCCGTTTAAGCGATCGCTAGCAGGCATCACCATTCTCGTGAAACCTGTTTAAGTGAGACCTCGGACTTCCCTTTCAACATAATTCTATTGTGATTTGGGAAGTCCTTTCTTAGTTCAGGAAGCATTCAACCATCCATCATTTCTCGGTTCCGCATTGAGGCTTGAATGCTTCCTTCCTGCCAATACCTGCTCTCTCAAGGGGAAACACGATGTCCACCTACACTGCTCTGACCTTTGGTAAAAAAACCTGGATTCCTCAATTTGTCCAAGAAATTGATCAACATCGCTGTATCGGCTGCGGCAGATGCTTCAAAGCCTGTGGACGCAATGTGTTGCATTTACGGGGCATGAACGAAGACGGCGAATTTATCAATGATGAAGAGGACGATGAAATTGAAAAGAAAGTCATGACCATTGAAAATCCTGATAACTGTATTGGCTGTGAGGCGTGTTCCAGAGTTTGCCCCAAAAATTGCTACACCCACGCAGAATTAGTATTAGCTTAGGTCATGGGTGATACATCATTCATCATTGGCCATAAGTTGATGATGATGATAGGTGATAGATCTTTGTCAGTACTTATTTTAGTATTTACTCCCGCTCTATCCCCTATCATCCGTCATCTACTATCGAATTTATGGGTGGTCTTTTTGATACATTTTGGTGAGTAACAATGGTGTGACTGGCAGAATATTGCCATCTCCCAGTTCAATGTGCCAATAGTTCCAATCTCTGTCTGGAGCTGCAAGTTCCCAATGTTTTTCCTTCAGCCATGCCTGGATGTGGCGATCGTTGAACACTGCCTCAACGGTCGTTGCTGGTAGAGATGAAGTGCTAACAACCATGAGTATTAATACCTAACTCGATATTTTTATCCTATTCGATTCATTTTTAGTCGTCTCATGTTGGCACAATAATTTAAGTGCTTTAACACAAGTTTTCAAACTGTCGGCTTTCCATGTCGGCTCCTGAGAACGCCCTGTTCTCCTAATCCCCAAACCCGTCCTTCATTTTCTGACATTCATGACCCCAACAGCCCATCCTCCCTTTGAGCGTGATTGGACCGCTTACTACAATGCCATCGCTGGTCGTCCGCCTCGCGAAACCATGCTCAAAGCGTTAGCCCAATTTGAAGCTGAATTACCCCCCGAAATTCCCAAATTTGCTGTGGATCTGGGCTGCGGCGACGGGCGAGATACGGCAGAATTGTTACGCCGCGAGTGGCAAGTATTAGCGATTGACGGCGAAGAAGCCGCGATCGCGCGCTTATTGAATCGTCCTGATATTGATCTACTCAATCTGCAAACTCGGATTGAACGGTTTGAAGATTTGACGTTGCCGCGATCGCTGGATTTGATTAATGCCAGCTTTTGTCTACCCTTTTGCCCTCCCGCCGCGTTTGCCCGTCTGTGGCAAACCATCACCAACGCTCTGCGCCCCGGAGGCCGCTTTAGTGGGCAGTTGATTGGCGATCGCGATTCCTGGGCTGTGTATCCCAACACCACTTACCACACTCGGCAACAGGTCGAACAGCTACTCGCCCCCTTTGAGGTGGAATGGTTGCAAGAGGAAGAACATCCTGGCAAAACGGCGATCGGTGAAGACAAATACTGGCACCTGTTTCATGTCGTGGCGCGGAAGCTATAGCCGTCGCCATGAGAAATGTGGCAGAGTGACTCTACGGTCTGCGACACTATTCCGCTCCAACCTCCAGAGGCACGCAAAATCGAAAAGTGCTGCCTTTGCGTAATTCACTTTCGACTTCGATGCGTCCTCCTTGCAGTTCTACCAGTCGCTTGCAAATGGCCAACCCAATGCCCGTACTGCCGATCTTGAGCGTGCGGGCCTGTTCCGTTTGCCAGAAGCGATCAAAAATATGGGGTAAATCGGCAGGAGAAATACCCGTTCCGGTATCTGTCACCGCAATCCAAAGTTCAGACGCATTGGCCCAGGCCCGCAGGGTGATGCAACTATTGGGGCTATAGGTAATGGCATTATTCATCAAATTCACCAGAATTTGAATCAG
This sequence comes from Leptolyngbyaceae cyanobacterium bins.349, assembly GCA_033764685.1. Taxonomy (GTDB): domain Bacteria; phylum Cyanobacteriota; class Cyanobacteriia; order Leptolyngbyales; family Leptolyngbyaceae; genus JSC-12. Next base: position 13,351 of record JANRIS010000098.1, on the reverse strand, counting down.
GCGATCGCGGTCGGCAAAAACAGCAGGCAGATTGAGGGGATAGTGCGATCGCAATTGACAATTTGCCTGTAAACACTCAGCCTCAAACAAGCTAATCACATGATTGAGCATCGGCACAGGGTGTAAGGTTTGCAAATGCAATGGTAGATAACCAGCCTCTAACTTAGACAATTCCAAAACATTATTGACCAGTCGTTGAATGCGTTCTGTTTCCTGACTCATTTGACTCCCAATCGTGGAGTTAAAAGGAATCTTGCCCGTATTCAATAGTTCCAGATAGCCATGAATCACTGTGACCGGCGTGCGTAATTCATGCGCCAGATCGCTAGTTAGCTCACGCCGCCGTTGCTCTACGCCCTGCAAACTGGTTGCCAGATGATTGAAACTCAACCCTAACTGATGAATCTCCGGAATCGAACAGGGTGGCACTCGCACCGTCAAATCACCGGCTTGAAACAGTTGCATTGCCCGTTCTAACCGTTGCAACGGGCGCGAAATCTTCGTACCAATTAACCAGCTAATCGTAATCAGGCTGGTTAAGCTGACGATCGAAGCAACTAACGCATCCGACAGGTTGACGTGATACAAACTGCCAATCAACAAGATCACCATAATCCCGATGAGCATCACCAGCGCGTGAGTTGTCAGTAAGCGCACCCACAGGGCTGTACGGGCATCGAAGGGGAATTGGATTCGGTTTTTAATCATCCTCAAAAGCATAACCAACCCCAGGTACAGTACGAATCAATGGAGCAGAGATTGTGTGGGCTTGTCCTAGTTTTTGTCGCAACCGCTTGATATACGAATCAACGATCCGTTCATCTCCTGGAAAGTCTCCTCCCCAGACGCTATCTAATAGTTGCGGGCGGGTCCATACCTTTTTCGGACGGTTGGCCAGAGTTGCTAATACATCAAATTCTAATGAACTCAGATGAACCGCGATCGCGTCTCCTTGAGGCATTTTGACCATCACAGTGCGGCGTTCCAGATCGATGTGTAGCCGAGTGGTTTCGATGGTCAGCACTGCCTGATGCCGCATGGTGCGTCGGAGCAATGCCCGAATCCGAACTAACAACTCCGTGGGGCTGAAGGGCTTCGGTAGGTAATCATCCGCCCCGGTGGAGAACCCAATGATGCGATCGATTTCCTCCGCTTTTGCCGTCAGCATCATAATGTAAGGATCTTTACGCGCACCAGACTGTCGAATGCGAGTGCAAACCTCTAGCCCATCCATTTTGGGTAGCATCAAATCCAGAATAATCACATCCGGTTCATAGTCTCGAAACGCCGCTAAACCGCGATCGCCATCGTAAGCAACATGACAATCGTAGCCTTCACTCTCAACGCAGGTTCGCAACAAGGCCGCGATATTAATCTCATCTTCAATGATTAAAATCCTGACCAATGGTGCCGACCTCAAAACATATACAGCCTCTTCAGTCTGCGGCGGCTGAAGCAAACTACAATTGTCCCCATCTTATAAACAATCTGCGGCTGCGCGTCAATCCAATTCATTAGTCATAAAATTTTCGGTCAGCAGTCATCGCTCAATCACATCCAGTTTTTATCGTCGTGGTGAGACCAGACTTGGTTGAGTTGACTCCTGCAAACAGGAAGAATCAGGAATGACGAATCAATTTTCGGGTAAACGGTATCGACCCATTCTCCGCCTCAATGACTTACTCCATCCCATCCAACAACGGGGACGGATGCAGCAATTTGCCACCGCCGATGAGCCGATCGGCCCCTACCCTAAATACTCCAGATTATGGGTGCCCACCCGCCTTCCCGCCCTATTTTTGGTGAAAGTCCCGCGTTCTGCCACGCGGTTGAGCGAGGATGCTTACTTAACCTGGATGAAGCAGCGAATTCAGTGGATGATTCAGACCTGGATGCAACACACTCACGCCAGTCTGGAGGATACTCAAAGACTGCTGGAAAGTCATCTGGAACCGTTGGCCGACTCCTCGATCGCGGTTCCATTATTAGAAGAAGACGTTGACGGCTATATCCGCGAACGAGGAGCTTCAGCCCAATGGCGAGAAGAGTGGGCCGACGTGCTGATTCACAGCGATCGCTTCCTGGAAATGTTATTTGTTCAGGGGATCAAGTTTCCGGCCCAAACCGTTGACCAGACCCACCCCGAATTTCAGACCGGGCTGCTGTTACACCAGGACACCGATCTGGAAACCTGGCTCAGTTTGCTGGACCGCTAACAGGAGCGATCGGCCCGCTCCACAATTCAAGAAAATGTATCAAATTGTACAGCAATTATTATTTGCCTGAGGTAAGGCGCTAGATTGGAAACAGAAGCATTAACCGAACTGTTCATGGCTATGACATTTACCACCACGACGACTCCAGAACTCCGCCTCAAGCACTTCGCCAGCATGGCAACCTCCCTGGCCCATCGCTTAGAGACTGCGAGAGCACGCAACGATGAACACCTGACTCAGTTACTAGAGCGCGAATACGCCCAGTTAATGCGGGACAACGATCCTTTGCTTCTCGATTCATCCAACCCAGCCCAAACTCAACCCACCCAGAATTGGTTTCAACGTCAGTGGCAAAACCTGGCAGATACCATCCCCAATCTTTATCAGCTTCAGATTCAGCAAACCGTTGCTGAAGATGGCCGCCAGCGCTGGCTTGTGTACTATCCCAAAACAGGACAAACCCTCTGCACAGACTCGGAAACAGAAATGCAGGCATGGGTGCATCAGAATTATTGGAATGCCTAAGGTTGGGTCCAACCCAAAACCTCTATCATCTGGGCAGAGTTTAGCCGCTGCTGATGCCATGTCAGCAACTCATGGTTAAACCCTGCCCATATTTTTTTCAGATTGTTTCTGCAATGGACTTTGTACACTAGAGGCAGGCGACGTTGAGAGGAAACGGCAATGGCATACGCATGTGAACTCAGTGGAGGACGGTCCCTATTTTTGGACAACAACGGTGGACAAACCACTATTTCCATTGCCAATACGGCTCCAGGGCAGCAACAGCAAGCTACCAGCCGATTTCAAACGGGTGCCTGGACAGCGACCCCAGAGGTGTACTTGACCAGAGATGGAGCCGTGATCAAACTCCAGGCCGAACAGGGTTCCCATTACATTCGGGTTCATGGTAGCAGCATTGGAGTGAGTGAAGCCTTTTCCCTGGAAGCGCTGGAGCAAATGCAAATGCAGCAGGTATCTGGGTTTCCGGGCACCGCCAGTGGTGCGCCGCCCATGCCACCGATCGCCCCCATGACACCCATGACACCTATGCAACCTATGACACCTATGCAACCCATGACAATGGGTGACATGCAAATGGGCCTGAACCCGATGGAGATGCGGATGGGCAATATGGAACTGCGAATGGGCAACCCTCCGACTCCCCCAACGACGGCAACTGCGCGATTTTGCAGCCAATGTGGGCAGGCGGTGCAGGTGGACGATCGCTTCTGTACCCATTGTGGTCATCGGTTGGGCAGTTAGCCTGATCAGGTTGATGGCATTGACCTGAAACTGACGTTCAGGAGTTTTTGCATAACGGCTCGAAGCAACCCGTATAGACCCAAAGCACAGATAATCTTGACGGGAATTTTTTCTATGGCAATTTCATCCTGCGATCGCCCAAATCTCGATCGCCCAAATCTTGATCGCCCAAACTCAGGAGCCAACCAACCGGGAAAATCAGAATTGCCCGTGTAGTTGCAGACTAGTTGTCATCGTGCGATTGGAAACATTCATTCCGCCCAATTGGATGAAGCCATGCCCCAGCAAATCATGAGTGAATAATTTTCAGCCAGGTTGTCACAACCCGTTCAACCACGGCTGCATAACTCAATGAATGACTAACCTGTTTTTCAGCCATCCCCCACAAACTCCCCCTGACTCTGCATAATTTCTTGCCGAACTGAAGAACAATTTATAGCCCGCTTAAGTCAATCAATTGCGTGTGTTCCAATCACCTTTTGTCTACCTTATCGGTGCTTACAGTGGAGATCGGAGGACGTTACCATGTCACACAAATCATTGCCCGCAACTGAAACCATTCAATCTGGTCCGACGAAACTAATTGCATCAGGGGTTTTAGTGTTGGAAGCCGCGATCGCCACTTTGGTTCTTAGCACGTTCGCTGGCACCAGTTTGCCCCTTTACAGCATGCAAGTTCAAACAATTCGCCCGACAGCAGTTCGCCCACTGACCTCACCACAGAACCAACTGCTTTCAGTGCGGTTGCCGATGAAACCAGAGCACCAGTCATTAATTGACGCGAATCGCTAAACGATGGAGTCCAAATCCAGCGCTTGCGAACCGCCCTTCTCCAGTTGCACCAAAATTTTTCGCAATTGGGACCACACCAACCCGGCAGTGGCGGCAGTGAGGGGAATCGAAATCATGTAAGCTACTTGCGCCGGGAACCCAAAAATTTCCATACCAGAAGACAAAAACACACAGGAGCCAATGGCAATCCCCAAAAAAGGCAGGATCAGTTGTAGCCCTTGCAAATTTGCCAAAATCCGGGTCGAACGATTTTTCGACCAGAGTTGAACCGACTGCTTTAACACCGCTTCAAAGGACAGGCCACAGGTTATGCTGGCAAACAGTCCAGCGAATAGGAGAAAGTAAGGAGGCTCAGGAAAGCTATACATCAGAATTCACAACTCTTTACACCAACCTTACACCGTTTTGGCCCTCAGTTGTTCATCAAAGATAGATAGGTTGAGTGGAGGCTGCATCACGGCATGAAAAATTTTGGTTGGGGTCCGTCTTTTATTGACCAGGGCAATCTGGTAATCCGTGGTACTCGTCTAGCGGATGCCAGCTTCCGTCTTGACTGTGAACAATGCACAGGAGCAACTCTGGTGGCTTTGGTTCAAGCATGACCGTCAGCGGCATGAGTCCTGGTTCGTCGTCATACAGTGCCGCCGTAATTCGCGAAAGATCAGCCGCACTAAACCTGGGCAGTTGAATGGTCGGTGGGCTACTTTCCGGTAGGCTGATTCCTTGAAACTCAAAAGCACCAATATCTGCCCGACCAACTCTGGCAAATCCCCGTTGATCGGCTGTCCGGAAATTCGGATCGCCTCGGTTAATGGCAGGGCTACCAGGAACTAAGGCATGGGTCTGCGTCGGTCCGCCATAATTGCCTAGAGGGGCCAGAATGCGATCGAGACTGACTTCCGGCACGATATCTGTGGCATTGAGCGTCAACCCCTCCACCCCACTGGAGCCGCTATAGCCAAACAGGTTATACCCTTTAGAAATGGCGATCGCTTTATTTGCCACTTCCTGTCTGGTGGTAGCCTGATTTCCTGCAATCAGGCTATTCCAAATTGTTAAGTTGCCCATACCCCCGTTTGAAAGGCTAGGACCAGAATTATAGATGCCGCTACCCGAGAGACTCGCCGAATTGCTACTCAGCGTCGAGTTGTTGAGGATTAAGGTCCCGTCAATAGGATAAAAGCTTGGAACGCCACCAGAAACCGTGATCGTTAAACTGCCACGGTTGTAAATGCCACCACCATAGCCATCGCCAGAACCAAAGCGACCCTGAGCTGAATTACCACTTAGCGTCGAGTTGTTGAGAATCAAGGTCCCGCCAAAGGTAGCGATGCCACCGCCAGAGCCAGCCGAATTGCCACTCAGCGTCGAGTTGTTGAGGGTCAAGGTCCCCCCCCTGGTGGAGATACCACCGCCAGAGCTAGAGCTGGAGCGACCTTGGGCCGAATTGCCACTCAATGTCGAGTTGTTGAGGGTCAAGGTCCCCCCACTGAAAGAGATGCCGCCACCAGACGTATTCGCCCGATTGCTACTTAGCGTGGAGTTGAAGATGTTGAGCGTACCGCCCGAGGTATCAATGCCACCGCCAGAGGACGTCAGCGATACGTTACTACTCACCGTGGAATTGAAGATGCTGAGCGTGCTGCCCGAGGTATAAATGCCGCCACCACTACTCGCCTGATTGCTATTTAGCATGGAGTTGTTGAGGGTCAAGGTCCCGCCACTGGCGTAGATCCCACCACCAGAGGCAGGACCGTAACCGATGATGGGGATAGAAGCACCTATAGCCGAATTAGCTGCTATGGTGGAGTTGTTGAGGGTCAAGGTCCCGCCATGGGTGTAGATACCACCGCCGCCAGCTTCGCCGCCCAAAAAGCCAGCCCTTGCCGAATTGCCCGTTATGGTAGAGTTCGCAATGGTAAGGTTGCTGCCATCGTTGAAAATGCCACCACCAAAGCTATATCCAGATCCAGAGAGAGTCTGAGCTGAATTGCCACTCAGTGTGGAGTTGTTGAGGGTGACTGTCCCGCCATTGGTGTAGATGCCACCGCCAGAGCCATCGCCAGAGCCACTGCCATAGAAGGCGCTACCCTGAGCTGAATTGCCACTCAATGTGGAGCTGTTAAGGGTGACTGTCCCGTAACTGCTGTAGATGCCACCGCCAGAGCCATCGCCAGAGCCACTGCCATAAAAGGTGCCACCCTGAGCCGAATTGCCACTCAACGTGGAGTTATTGAGGGTCACTGTCCCGAGAATGCTGTAGATGCCACCGCCAGCGGCAAAACTATAGTAGCTACTGCCACCCGAGAGACTCGCCGAATTGCCACTCAGCGTGGAGTTATTGAGGGTCAATGTCCCGCGATAGGTGAAGATGCCACCACCATAGCCCTGAGCCGAATTGCCACTCAGCGTGGAGTTATTGAGGGTCAATGTCCCGAAAAAGCTGTAGATGCCACCACCATAGCCCTGAGCCGAATTGCCACTCAGTGTGGAGTTATTGAGGGTCACTGTCCCGAAAAAGCTGGAGATGCCACCGCCATTGCCACCGCCAGAGCCACTGCCATAAAAAGTGCCACCCTGAGCCGAATTGTTACTCAGCGTGGAGTTGTTGAGGGTGACTGTCCCGCCATTGGTGTAGATGCCACCGCCATTGCTACTGCCAGAGCCACTGCCATAAAAGGTGCCACCCTGAGCCGAATTGTCACTCAGCGTCGAGTTATTGAGGGTCAAGATCCCATCACGGTTGTAGATGCCACCGCCATAGCTAATGCCATAGCCACCGCCATAGCTATCCCCACCCTGAGCTGAATTGCCACTCAGTGTGGAGTTGTTGAGGGTGACTGTCCCGCCACTGCTGTAGATGCCACCGCCAAAGCCATAGCCACTGCCATAAAAGGTGCCACCCTGAGCCGAATTGTTACTCAGCGTGGAGTTGTTGAGGGTGACTGTCCCGCCATTGGTGTAGATGCCACCGCCATTGCTACTGCCAGAGCCATCGCCATAGCTATCCCCACCCTGGGCTGAATTGCCACTCAGTGTGGAGTTGTTGAGGGTGACTGTCCCGCCATTGGTGTAGATGCCACCGCCATAGCCAATGCCATAGCCAGCCCCACTCGCCGAATTGCCACTCAGCGTGGAGTTCGTAATGGTGAGGTTGCCACCATCGTTAAAAATGCCGCCCCCAAAGGCGTCAGGTAGGTTAACATCACCAACCACTTTGCCATTGGCGATGGTGAGGCGATCCAGGTTGACTGTACTGCCAGAAGTAATGTTTAGCACGCGGTAGGCGTTGTTCCCGCTGAGGATAGTGTTGCTGGCTCCAGAGCTATTCAGGTTTAAGGTGCGATCGATGGTGATGGTCTCGCCGGAGTAGGTGCCGGGTCCTAAGTTGATGATGCGATTCCCATTAACTGTTCCGATCGCATTAATCGCACTTTGAATTGAACTGCTGGGTGCATCGACTTCGGGGTTCACCTGATTCAGATTAAAGGTCAAATCCCCGGTGCTGGTCATTGAAATCGTGGCGTTGTCAGGATTGGCAAAGCGGCGTCCGGTGAGGGTGAGGGACGCAGTGCCACTCCCCATCTGCTGAATTGCATTCATCAACGTAATATCCCCATTACCGCCCGTACCTAGGGTCGTGGAGAGACTCACGTTCGTGCCAAAATTGAGCGCCGTTTCAATTTGCAAGGGAGTAATCGTGCCTCCAGTGGTGGCGACGGTGATATCCGCAGGATCAATCAGCCAGGTTCCCGGCAATCCTTGTGCTGCGCCTGCCTCGACCCGTGCTCCAGTGACATCGACCTGTTGGCGACCGGAAGTTTCGATCAATCCACCATTGCCACCCTGACTACCGCCATTTGCGGTAAGCCGTCCCTGCACCTGAGTTGTGCCATCGGCCCAGATCACGATCTGGCCACCATTGCCTTGGGTCAGAGCATTCGCGCCAATTTGAGAGGTAGGATCTACGTGAGTCGCTTGGGCACGCAAGGTTAGTTCCTGACTTGGATTGCCGCCGCCGATCAAAACAGTGCCACCCCCATTGAATCCAGACGCATCCAAATTCGCATTGAGTATCGCCACGCGATCGCCCAAAACCTGGATCTGACCTGGAGATTGGGGCAGGGTTGATGTGGTTAAAAGGGTACCGCTGACTGTCGCGGCACCTGGGGTCGTAGACACAGGCATGCTGTTCCCGGTTAGCATCACCACGCCATTTTCCACCCGGAGTTCCTTAGCCTCTGGTATGCCACCTCCCGTCAATAGGGCCGGCAACGATAGGGGCGTGACCGCTGGAGAATTGACTTCCCCAGCTTGCTGCAACGGCAACTCCAGACTCAACAGACTCCCTGCCTGACTAATGCTGACTGCGCTTTTACCAGGTATTGCCGCGATCGTGATGGTACCCCCAGGAGCCTCAATAGTTCCGGTATTGATGACCGTGCCACCCAAGAGGGTCACGCTCTGTCCCGATGGCACCCGCAAATTACCAGCATTGAGAATTGCACCGGGAGAATTGCTCAAAAAGGCAAAGGCCGTGGGCGTGCCTGTCAGCGCTGAGTAATCATTGGAGCCGATCGCGTTAAACCAGCGATCGCCAATTCGGATACCACTAGCGGTGGTTGCCACGAATGATGCTGGGACATTTAGACGGGCATTCGGTCCAAAAATAATGCCTGCTGGGTTCATCAAAAACAGGTTGGAAGTGCCACCCGTCACCTGAATAAGACCATCAATGCCGGAAACATTGCCGCCCACAATGCGGCCTAAAATGTTTTGAATACTGGGGTAGCTTAGGAAATTGGCAATTTGTCCCTGCGATAGACCAAACTGCTGAAAGCTGTGGAACAAATTGCTTCCCGCTCGTGTTCCCCCTATAATGTCAAACTGATTTGGATTGTTGGCTGGACTGGAAATTGCTGTGGGCGTATCCATTGCAGGAGTAATGGGTTGACCATACGCTGCTTTAATTCCCAATGTGGCAAGCACGGCGAGAAAAATTAGAGATCTTAAAGAACGATAAAGACGAGCTTTCATGGCAAAGCTCCTTAAAAAGGAGATACGGCAATTTGGTTGCGATCGAGCTACACGCCTACCCCCCATTGTCTGAAGCGCTTAGGAAGCTAGAAGCGTTAAACTCATCTGCAAAAAACTAGAGGGCACTTCTGCTAGAGAAGCAAAGCTTGATCGAATTTCTCTCTAATCTAATGATAAACCTGGGCCAAAAATCACGCTTATAATTTTTGCAACAAGCTCAACAAAATCGAGCTAGACCTTGGCTCCCCAACCCTTTCTACTCGATCCTTGTCCCGGATGTAAATTGTAAATTTCTGGATGAAAGTGTTCTACTTCTCTGCGACTGTAAGACGCCGCGCTTAAGCTAGAAACAGGGTCGTTGCCATAGCCCCATCATCCATGTGCGAGGTTTAGATGCAGATTGGCGTACCAAAAGAAACAAAAGATCAGGAGTTCCGGGTTGGGTTAAGTCCGGGCAGTGTTCGGGCATTAACCGACCAAGGGCATGAGGTGTTTGTGGAAACCAATGCAGGCACCGGGGCGGGATTTTCGGATGCGGATTATGTGCAGGCCGGTGCCACGATCGCCGCCACCGCTCAGGAGACCTGGAATCAAGATTTGATCGTGAAGGTCAAGGAACCCTTACCGCCGGAATACGAGTACCTGCACAAAGGGCAATTACTCTTTACCTACTTGCACCTGGCCGCCGATCGCCGCTTAACAGAACAGTTGCTGGATTGTGGCGTAACCGCGATCGCCTATGAAACGGTAGAATTGCCCGATCGCCGCCTGCCTCTTTTAGCCCCTATGAGCATTATTGCAGGGCGATTGTCAGTGCAATTTGGTGCCCGCTATCTAGAACGGCAACAGGGGGGGCGGGGAGTCTTACTGGGGGGGATTCCCGGCGTTGCTCCCGGCAAAGTCGTAATTTTAGGCGGCGGTGTGGTTGGCACCGAAGCGGCCCGGATTGCGGTAGGTATGGGTGCCCAGGTGACGATTTTAGATGTCAGCGTCGATCGCCTTGCCTACCTGGAATCGATTTTTGGGTCGCGGGTGGAATTGCTTTATAGCAGTGCGGCGCAAATTGAAGCCGTGGTGCCCCAGGCCGATCTACTGGTGGGTGCCGTTTTGGTACTGGCCCAAAAAGCGCCCGTTCTGGTTAACCGCGATTTAGTGAAAACCATGCGGGCTGGCTCGGTCATTGTGGATGTGGCCGTGGATCAGGGTGGGTGCATTGAAACGGTGCGGCCCACATCCCACTCGCACCCGACTTATACCGAAGCCGGTGTAGTACATTATGGCGTACCCAATATGCCAGGAGCCGTGCCCTGGACAGCCACTCAGGCATTGAATAATAGCACGCTACCCTATGTGCTGAAACTCGCTAATTTTGGTATAGCCGCGCTGGATAAAGATCCGGTGCTGGCAAAAGGGTTAAATGTTCAGAATCATCACCTGATTCATCCGGCAGTACAGCAGGTTTTTCCCGATCTGGTACAGGCTTAATTAGTCGGGCTTAACCAGTCGGGCTTAATTAGTCGGGCTTAATTAGTCAGGCTCAACCTGGCCAGAGTCGGCAATGGGTCTAAATTCATTACCGACTCACACACTCTAGAAACTCTATGCGATCGCCAGTTCAGCCTTTACATCCTGGCAATAAGCTTCGTACACGCCATCCAAAAATTGCCAGAGCGCATCAGCGGCTTGCGTCGCAGCGGCTAAGGCCTCAGCCTGTTTCTCCGACGTGTCGGCATGTGCTTCGATCAACTTCAACTCGGTTTCTGAGTGCTGTTCATCGGCGGCTTGATGCACAGAGAAGAAACGATACTCGTTGGCATCGGTCATCCCATAAAACTGCTTTAAGCCGTCGATCTTGGTAGTTGCGACGGCGGGAATTTGCGATTCGTAGGCATACAGGGCCGCTAACCCCGCATAGAAGGGAGCGTTGAGGCAGACAGACCGGAAGGTATCGACCAAATTGGCCGTCGTGGACAATGCGGCGGTTTCTGTGAGTTCGGCATCGGTAGCCCCTAGCGATTGGGCGAATCGCCGCCACAGTTCAGGGTGATTCTGCTGGCCTCGTTCCTCTTCGATCAAGTTTTCGAGAATGGCTTGACGCACCGCGATCGAGGTGCCGAAGTGAGGTGTATTGAAATGTACGGCACTGACATAAGTGGGAAAGGCCAGCACGTTTTGAAAGTACTGAATCGCGTAGTGCTTCAAATGGTCGCGGGTGAGTTTGCCTTCTGTCCAAGCGACATAAAAAGGATGCTTGAGTAGATGCTTTGCTTCAACAATGGACTGTAATTGTTCCCGAAGCACCATGGTTCCTCCAGTAATGAAAGTCAGACGGTGTGGTGAAACACCAATTCACCCAAGATACGAAAAAATGGCAAGTTTTGGAATCATGACCAGAAAAAACAGCCAAATTTGGGTGGCCAATGGCAACCGACCGTCTGACGATGACCATCTGACTGGAGTGGATATTTATTTGACTGGGGTGGGATATTTAAACGATCGCGGGAATCACACCCGTTGCATTCAGGATGAAATAGAGAATAGATTGCACGATTGCCAGAGCGATCGCGCCAATGATGGCACTCATAATGCCCCAGCGTAACCGGAACCCTTCAATCAACAAGGCCGTTAGACCAAATACAATAATGCTGCCTAGCAGCGGAATGAGGCCCAGGCTGAGAATGGCCGGAATAGCCCGCAGCCAATTGGGAAACAACATCCAGAAAGAATTGATGGCACCAATAATGGCACCGGCAATCAGGGCAATAAATGGATTGTCTACTTCAACTCCCGTCGGCAGTTTAGAAATGATCAACAAGCTAAGTGCGATGACAACAACGGAAATTAAAAAATAAATCACAGGGAATATCTCCTCAAACGCGAATAGAAAAGTTTTACACAACTGGCCCTAAAATGCCTAGCAAACTAAATACGAATGGATTAACCAATCAAAACAGTTTTGAATTTTGCCAGGGCGGCGGCTTCTTTCTCACTCACTTTGACCCCAGACCCAAACAGCCCACTACCTGCCGCATTGGCAACGGCTTCGGCACAGGCGTAGACAAAGCTTTTGTATTCACTCACCTCAGCCTCGGTGGCTTTGCCATTCACGAATTCAATGGCGGCATTAATCGCGGCGATCGCCTGCTCAACCAGTGCCCCAGACTCTACATCCTCCGGCTTAATCGCTGGTTTTTCCAGTTTTACGGTACCGCTTTTGAGCGCTTCCTCCGAAAAGACAGACTGAATCACCGCATTGTCAGGATATTTCTGGGCTGCGCCGGCAATTTCTTTTGAGAGGGCTGCCGCCTCTGGAACGGTGGAAACAATGCCAAGGTCAACCATCGAGACGGCAAGACCAGCAAGCACAGGAGCCTGGGCAATGGTCTTCAATTCTTCTGGGGTAAAGTTTGCCACGATAAATCTTTCCTTCTGATCAGACAGAAGGAGTATAAGCATCGAAAATAAGAAATTTATAAGAGCAATGCGGCATTCAAGCTGCTGATTGCGGCGGCGATTTCCAAGAAAAAATATTCCCTTAGGGTTGGGGCAGGTTTCGCGAGAGTTCTGGCGATCAGCCGATCATTTTCTGCTAAACCGGCCCGGGCGTTGCTGAATGCAAGGATGATTTGCCCTCATCCCCAACCCTTCTCCCCCAGGAGCTACTGTGTACACAGATCTCGACTCAACCTAAAGCTTCTACCGGGGGACTTCCCCCCGGTCCCCCGCTTTGTGGGGTCCTCACTCCCCCACGCCCCCCGAATAAGAGTTTGAGTGGCACGCACCCGACTGGGTTTGAGACAGAGTTGCGGCAACCTTGGTCCCAATCGGGGCATCACCCGACAACGGCTCCATCCCAGCCCCATTGCATCGTCCCAGTCGTGCCCTCTGGAGGGGGTGTGGGGGACGCAGCCGTCCTCCACGTTGGGGGGTTTGGGGGGGCGGCCCCCCAAGCAGAAGAGGTTGGGTTTGACCAGAGTAGAGTGCGATCTCAGGACTTGTGTGTACAAGGTAGCCCCCAGGAGAAGGGAGCTACAAATCTT
>JANRIS010000095.1:0-16102 GCA_033764685.1 Leptolyngbyaceae cyanobacterium bins.349 | reverse complement strand
CAGGAGATTCTGAATGCGTTCCCATTGGTCATCCCGTAGTGCATAGCGGCACGTCATCTTGGTACACCTCTCGTGAAGCTTGACTGAGCACAGCCATCGATTCTACCTTGGGTTGATAGTTAATTGATGACACGCCCTAGATGCCCTACCAGAAATTTACGAAGCAACTGATAGTCGTGTTCAAACTCTGACCTCCGAAGCCGCGATCGTCCTTGATCAACTTTGGGAGTACTTCGATCGCACCGGAGAGCAACATTTAGAAGGTCAATACGAATTTAACTTTGAGGTCGACAACGATCGCCTCTTAATTTTGCCAAAGGACAATTCCGGTGAGGTGCTGGCGATAGACCGCAATGGACAAGTCACATCCACTTTCACGGCGGAAAAGTTTGAGAATTTGATAGAACGGTTCGCGATCGCTTATCAGCAAATTCAGATGACTGAGCGACAACAGGATAACGATCTAACCTGGGAACTGGAGTAGCTGACGGGTTCTTATCCTTCTAGCCTACTGAATTAGGTCGAGTCTGGTGGTCTCAAATTTGTGAAATTTGTTGCTCCATAATGCTTGTCGATCATCTTGGCACTGGTTCCAGTCCAACGACCGATCGCGGTGCTGTTAATGTGGGCTTCAACACACAAGCTGATAAACGTGTGTCGGCACTGGTAGCTTTTGCGATGACGAGCACCCGTGAAGAAGAGGAAACGCACATAGTTGGTGTAGTGCTTGTAGTAGCGATCGCAGGCGAAGGTTTTGATGATTAAATCCCGCTCCTCTTTGGTGAAGGGATTGACATCCTCATCCTCAGATAAGCCTTTGGGAACTCGAATTTTCATACTGAGAAAAGGATTTGCTTCAAGTAGCCCTTCTTCCGTTGCCCAAGTACAGCATGATTTGATTTGGGTCAATCATCGTTTCGCCGCATCAGGGGTTAGCTCTGCTAATAGATAATCGCGAATCAGAGAGGCATCTTCGAGAGATTGACTGGGTAGGCGATCAATGTGGTTGCGATGGCGGGTGAAGTCTTTGGCGAAAGTACTGGGACTAACTTGCGGCTTTTTGAACTGCGAGTACTTTTCCCAAAGTTCTTTTAACGACGGTTGAGCCTGCGATGAATCATTGGGGGAAATTGGGGGAATGGGGGAAACGGTCGTGAGGGATGCTGTGGGTTTGTATTTGCGAAGGCTAAGGTCTACTTCGTCATAATCAATGTCCCGTTGAATCATTCTTACTGTGTCACCTACCCGTTGCCGATTCAGAGGTGTGTCGTCATAACCCGCAGAGATGTAGAAACGTTTGCGTTTGATCTCTCCATTTTCTTCAACAGGGTAGGAAAAGACGATTTGCAAGCGCCCCTTGGTGGTTTTGAACTGAACCGCACCTTTCGTTGCTTTTCGGGCTTGCTGCTTGGAGTACATTAGCCGATTCTCCAGTAGTACTTTTGCCCTGATAGTAACACCGTACTACTAAAAATTTCCCCCAATTTGTCCCCCAAACTGACTTAAAAATACCCAAACTTTGGAATTGGTGTAAAGCAAGTCACCAAAGCAAAAAGCCCTGAATCGCTTGGATTCAGGGCTTTTTGCCTATTAGTTGAAAATGCCAGGAACCGGACTTGAACCGGTGACACGAGGATTTTCAGTCCTCTGCTCTACCAACTGAGCTATCCCGGCGAGGGACTTCGTTTTTGACGCTTAAACAGCTTAACAAATAGGTGTGAACATACGCAAGCAAGTTTTTTTCCAAATGTGGTGGGGCTGGCAATTTACTTTCGTTGGCGCGATCGCTGTGATCGCGCCAATCGATGCCAGCGCTTGCCTCGCAGTCTTTGGAGAATCCGCACAGCTTGCCACCAATCCGGTCTATGATGATCCCGGAGTGAAACGGGCACAGTCTTGGGGTGTGCGGAGGGTGTTTGATGCGATTCAAAAAACGTATAGGCCATTGGCAGGCAACCATTCAGCACCATCAGTCAGAGCTACACCGACTAATGTGGCTCACGGGTGCATTCCTGGGTCCCATGCTGTTATTTTCCTTGCACCGTCACTTTACCTACTACACGTCTTACGATCACGGTCTGTTTAACCAGATTTTCTGGAATAACTTGCATGGGCGCTTCTTCCAGAGTTCCCTTACCAGTGCAAACTCTGTGGCGGTGCTGGCGGATCAGGTGATTCCCGTGGTCAATTTCCTGCATCTTGGGCAACACTTTGTGCCCACGTTTTTGCTGTGGTGGCCGCTCTATGCCGTGTTTCCCCATCCCGCTACGCTAGTAGTGTTGCAAGTTGTGTTAATGACGGCGGGTGGGGTCGTGCTGTATGCCCTGGCGCGGCATTATCATCAACCCAACCTTGCACTTTTGATTACAGCAGGTTATTTTGCCGGCAGCGCCGTGATTGGTTCGACCGTTGCCAATTTCTATGAACACTGCCAGATTCCCCTATTTACCTTTGGCATGTTGCTGGCCCTGGAGAAACAGCGCTGGCGGTTGTTTTGGGTCATGGTGCTGCTGGTGTTAGGGATTCGGGAAGATACGGGGATTTTGCTCTTTGGGATTGGGTTGTATTTGTTGGTGAGTCGCCGTCATCCGAAGGTGGGCGCTGCGTTGTGTCTGATCAGTTTTGCCTATGTCACCTGGTTGACCACTGTTGTGATGACTCAGTTCTCGGCGGATAATCCCCGGCTTTACATGGCAGAAAAATTTCGTCAGTTTGCCGGGGGGGATGATTCGCCCAGTACGCTGAAAATTTTATGGGGGATGCTGACGCAGCCGATCGCGTTGTTACAGGCGTTGCTGACTCCGTTTAATCGGCGATTTTTCTATCTATTGGGGCAGTGGATTCCCCTGGCGTTTATCCCGGCGATCTCCCCGGCCAGTTGGATCATGGCAGGTGTGCCACTGCTCACTATTTTTATTCAGTCGGGGAAACTGGCCACTGAGATTACGATTCGGTATGCGGTGGCGGTAGTGCCTGGAGTTTTCTATGGCGCGATTTTGTGGTGGGCACAGGGTTCGCCGCGATCGCCCTTGCCCCTACCGGATGCCTCCTGGTGGAAAATGATTGGTTGGTCGGTGCGGCAGCGGCAACTGACTCCGGCCTTTCGTCAGTTTTGGGGGCTTTGCCTGGTGGTCTCGATCGCCTTCGTGCTGGCGGCCAATCCTCATCAAGTGTTTTATTTTCTGGTGCCAGAATCGATCAGGCCGTGGGTGTTGGTGCCGCTGACCCAGCAATGGGAACGCACGGGCATCATGAATGACCTGATTCGCCAAATTCCGCCCGATGCTACTGTTTCAGCCACAACCCATATGATTCCCCACCTTTCCAGTCGTCAGAAAATTATCCGGCCTCCGGGGCTGCTGTTGAAGGATGAGGATGGCAGCATCGAAGAGATGGAGTATATTGTGGCGGATTTGTGGCGGATTGAGCGTTATCTGCCGCTATATCGCCCAGAGCGCGATCGCATGAAGAAAATTGTGCCGCTGCTAGATCAATTGATTCAGGAGCAGCGCTATGGAGTGCTGGCTCTACACGACAAAATTATTTTGCTCAAAAAAGGAGCGCCATCTAACCCGGCAGCGTTGGCAGCCTGGAATCCGACGAAGCAGGAGTTGTTCGCTGCATTGGAAAAAACTACAAACAACAAAAAATAAATGACCGTAGGATAGGCTGATGGCAGGTGAGTGATGTTGGTTGACTAATTGGGGTGTGGTCCCAAACGGGTGTGGTATTGAGGAGAGTAAACATGCATTGGTTGCCTAAAAAATTGGCACGTTTTGGGCTGGGACGGTTGGGAAGCAGCGATCGCGATCGTCAATATTTGTCCCTGGAGACCCTTGATCCCATTTCATCCGACCCGTTCCCCTGGCAAACATTACCTCAACCGCAGCCTCCCGCGTTTGCCAGCTATCCATCCACTAAGTCGGATGAATGGATGCCGTGTCCATATCGGGCCTCAATCATTTTGCCGATTTACAATGAGCAAGCCTGCATTCACTCTACCTTCGATGCCGTATTAGCCTACGCCAAAACTCATCCGACCTATGACTTTATTTTTGTGAATGATGGGTCTACCGATCGCACTGTCGCCCTGTTGGAAGCTCAAATTGCGGCCAGTAACAGCGATCGCATTCTGCTCATTTCCTACTCCCAGCGGGGGGGCAAGGGCTATGCAGTGCGGCGGGGCATTGAAGTGGCCGATGGCGATTATATTTGCTTTCTCGATGGCGATCTGGCCTACTCACTGGAACATCTAGATTTGATGTTGTCGAAGTTGGAGTGGTTTGAGATGGTGATTGGGTGCCGCAGCCTGGTCATAGATGGCAACCAGGGTATTCCTCCGGTTCGGAAGCTGGCGGGTAAAATCTTTAACACCTTATCTAGACGGATTTTAAACTTGCAGTACGTTGATATGCAGGCGGGGTTAAAGGGGTTTCAGAAGGAAGCGGCGAAACGGTTGTTCAGTTTGCAGGAATTGACCGGTTTTTCATTTGATGTCGAACTGATTTATCTAGCGCGGAAGCAGGGCTACACGATCGCCGAAATTCCCGCCCATGTTTCCTATACCCACAGCCGCAAGCAATCGAAAGTGAATCTGTTGCTTGACTCCCTCAAAATGCTGAACGACTTACTCCGCATTCGCTTGAATGATTGGTTGGGGCGGTATGAATAAGGTCGTCCTGCTAAGTTTTGATGTGGAAGAATTTGATGTGCCGGAGGAGTACGGGCAAACGCTACCGGACGAGGTCAAGTTTGCCATCTCCCGCCAGGGATTAGACCCAATCCTGCAACTGTTAGACGAATTGGGAATTCGGGCCACATTTTTTACCACGGCCAATTTTGCTTTGCACCAGCCTGCTCTGGTTCGCGCGATCGCCCAAACGCACGAAGTGGCCTCTCATGGATTCTATCACTCGTCTTTTGAAGTGGCTGATCTGCATCGGTCTAAAGCCACGTTAGAGTCAATTACCCAGACTCCGATTACCGGATTTCGCATGGCGCGATTGCAAAAAATCAATGATTGGGAGATTGAACGTGCTGGATATGCCTATAATTCTTCAGTGAACCCGACTTATTTACCAGGACGGTACAATAACTTTCACCAACCCCGGACTGCTCACTATGTCAACTCCTTGCTAAATATTCCTGTGTCTGTTACCCCGTGGTTCCGCTTTCCGCTATTCTGGTTGAGCTTCAAGCATTTGCCCTTGTCGCTCTATCAGTTTGCGAGCGATCGCACCCTGCAAGCAGACCAATACCTGAGTTTATATTTCCATCCCTGGGAGTTTGTGGATATTTCCTCCTTTAAACTGCCTGGTTATATTAAACGGCACTCTGGTCAGCCGATGCAGCATCGGCTGAAACGATACCTCACCTGGCTAAAAGCGCAGGCTGATTTCGCCCCCTATGCCGAATTCAACCCTCGACTCAGGTAACAATGCCCCTTAATCTGCTCTCCTTTATCGGAATTTTTGCCCTCTGTGGTATCGCCTGGTTAACCTCAGAAAATCGCCGTTCGATTCCCTGGAGAACAATCGCATGGGGGATTGGGTTGCAACTGATTTTAGGCTTGTTAGTATTTTTGGTGCCTGTCACTCGACTGATCGTCGAACTGGTGAGCAACGCGGTCAATGCAGTTTTGGATGCAACGGAAGCCGGTTCGCGCTTTCTGTTTGGTTCCTTGCTGGTGCCCGACCCAACAACCGTACCAGGGCCAGTTCTAGCCGGACGCTGGATTGCCAGAGCAATAACTCCCCCGTATGTGCCAGTTCCGGGCGATCGCCTCAGTCCCGACTTTCTGAACCTGGGATACATTTTTGCCTTCCGCGCCCTGCCCAGCGTGATTTTCTTCTCGGCCCTGATGTCTCTACTCTACACGCTGGGATTGATTCAACCCATCGTCAATCTGTTTGCGCGGTTGTTTCAACGTACAATGCGCCTGAGTGGGGCCGAATCGTTGAGTGGGGCCAGCAATATTTTTGTGGGGATTGAGTCGGCGTTGGTAGTGCGGCCCTACCTGGAACGGATGACCCGCAGTGAGTTGTGTGCCATTCTGGCCTCTTGTTTTGGCAGCATTGCCTCCACAGTGCTGGCCCTGTACGCTGGGTTGCTGCGGCCTGTCTTTCCCAACATTACAGGACACCTGGTCTCAGCCTCGATGATGGCGATTCCCGCCTGTTTCGTGATTGCCAAAATTGTGGTGCCAGAAACAGAAACCCCGGAAACGATGGGCACGAAGCTGGAAGAAAACCGCTCTCCCCACCTGGATGTTGCAGCGGCGAGCCAGCCTGTGACTCAGTTTGAATCGACGGTTGCCAGCGAACAAACGACCCCAGTCTCGATCGCCGATACGACAACCGCTGAACGAGCAACCCTGGAACCAGCCTCATCGGTAAAACCGTCCCCTCCGGCGACAGCCCCTACCCCTATGCTGCTCGGCCCCATGGAGAGTGTGGTGGTGGGTGCCTTGGATGGGGTCAAACTGGCGGTGGCGATCGCGGCATTGCTGATTGCAGTCCTGGGTTTAGTGGCCCTGATCAATCTGTTTTTTGCCAATCTAGCTTCTTTGGCAACTAGTTCCCAACCCCTGGTTCGGGCGGTGGGGCGTGTTTTTCAGGTGGTAACGCTGCAAAATATTGCCGGGGTGCTATTTTTGCCGCTCACCTTTTTGACGGGCGTTTCCCTCAAATGGCAGGAACTCTGGCAAGCTTCGCTGCTGCTGGGGCAACGGTTAATTGCCACGGAAGTGCCCTCTTATCAACAATTAGCGGTGTTGTCGGGTCAGGGAGTCTTGAGCGATCGCGCCCTGCTGGTAATTAGTTATGCCCTTTGCGGCTTTGCCCACATCCCCTCTCTGGGGATCTTTGTCGGCGGATTGGTCGGATTAGTCCCCTCTCGGCGGAAAGACATTACCTCCCTCGCCTGGAAAGCCTTATGGGCGGCGACACTGGCAACTCTGATGATCGGTTGTATTGCGGGATTATACGATACGGGTAATCCCG
Organism: Leptolyngbyaceae cyanobacterium bins.349; assembly: GCA_033764685.1. Classification (GTDB taxonomy): domain Bacteria; phylum Cyanobacteriota; class Cyanobacteriia; order Leptolyngbyales; family Leptolyngbyaceae; genus JSC-12. The sequence goes on along the minus strand of JANRIS010000095.1, from coordinate 9,101 downwards.
CGATTTTGGGCCGATAGCACGACCCCAACCAGGGCTATTTAACAGTAACAAGCAACGGCAATCAGCAACAGTAACAAGCAACAGTAACAAGCAATCAGCAACGGCAATCAGTAACGAGCAAGGAGACAGGAGATGAAACGCAATCAAGGGTGGCTGTGGAGTGTGGGAATCCTGGTGCTGCTGGTCGTTGTCGCCAGTCCCATGTTGCCCTCCAGGCTGACGGCGATCGCGCCTGCCTCCGTTCAGGCCCAATCTCCCACCCCCCGTAGCACGCCCACGGCTCCCAATGCCCCGCTGTCGCCCGCCTCCCCAGCCCCCAGCCCCGGCCCAACAGTCTTCCCTGCGGTTCCCGTTACTCCCTCTGCTCTGCCAACGCCCCCCGCTCCTCCCGCGTCCACTGCGCCCCCCGCCGAATTAGGCAGCACCTATGCCGATCCCTCAGGCCGGTTTAAGGTGGGCGTGTTGAAAAATTACAAAGTCAGCCCGTTAGCGGGTTCAGTCTTGATTGAATCTCCCGATGGGACTGTAGCCTATACCGTCGTAGCGCAATCTCAACCCTTGGGCAATCCGATCGGCATTATTCCTGGATACGACAACACTGAGAGTTTGGCCAAAATTGCCACCACCGTATTTCAACGCGGAGAAGGATTTCAACCGGCGCTGGCCCGGTCAGAGTCGGGGGGGGGAGCGGTTATGGATTGGACCGGGGCACTCACGATTGGCGGGATCTCCCAACCCATGCGGGGCGTAATTTTGGTGCGACCCACCCTGCAAAATATTCTATTACTGCTGATTGCGGCTACCCAAACCGGAGAGGCTCAGGTTCCTGGTGCCCTTTCAGCCCTGGCGAAGAGCCTGGAACCACTCCAGTAATTTGCCACAGGAAGCGGTATTCTGGACTTGGACTGTGCAATTCAGAACGACGCTGATTCGACTATGTATGGATACGACCAGGAAATTCGCCGTTTGATGGATGTTTTGCCCGCATCTGGTCGGATGCTGACGAAACTCGTCAGCAAGCCGGACCAGCGGGTGGTGATTGACTGTCCGTTTCCTAAGCCGTGGATGACGGAGCGACCCATCTGGATTAATTTTGAATTGCTCGACCATCTGGCGTTACCCGAACGCGACTTGCTGGTCCTGCGGACGGTCAGTTGGGTGATGGGAGTGAAGTGGTTCCGCCCTGATCTTTATCAGGGAGTGGTGGCGGTTGGTGTGCTGGGGGTGGTGATTGAGGCGGTGCAGGCTGACCCTATGGGGATTGTGGCCGCTGGAACCTTGAGCGCGATCGCAGGCACCCAGATCTGGCGGAACAATCGCAGTACACAACGAGAACTGGATGCAGACGAAGCGGCAATTCAAGTTGCTTTACGGCGAGGTTACTCCGAACCGGAAGCGGCGCGGCACTTACTCAGCGCGATCGCCGCTGTTGCAGATTTAGAAAAACGCCGCGGCTTGAACTTTGTCGAGCTGTTACGCTGCCAGAATTTGAAAGCGATCGCGGGGCTATCTTCAGTCACTGTCCCCGAAACGATCAGGCAAGAATAGCTGTGACGAAATTGCTGTTGACGAAATTGCTGTTGACGAAATCGCTGTAACTAAGACGTTTTCTCAATCTCCGCCTTCATGCGTTCCAGCGTCATGTTCATCTGGTCGAACATTTGCTGCGGGGTAATGCCAAACTGCCCCAGTTGAGTTTTTAATTGTTCGACTGTCATTTGAGCCATAAAGTCTTCCGACAACTCAAATCGCTTCATAAAAATTCGGTAGCGTTCCATAATGGCCTCCATTTGCTCGATGAAGAGCTTCTTGCCCTCCCGGTCAAACTTGCCATAACCGCTACCCAGTTGCATCAAAGACTGGTATTCCTCAAACAGTTGTTTGGCTTCCTGTTGAACAATTTCCGAATCAAAAAATCCCATCGCTTTAAGGTGTGGATGTTAACGACGTGAAGCAGTGCAGTCAACACTGTACGGATCATTCTAGTGTAGCCGTGGGGACGGAGTTAAGTAGGGGTTTCACTACTTAGGAGATTTCTAGAAACCAAAATATCGCTTTGGTCAGAACACTTAGGACAAGGAAAAGCTGAAAAGCCAATGCTGAGTAGGTGTTCTGACACCTGTACGAGCAGGTTTAGCAAAAAATTATTGCCTGCTCGCCAGAACTTTAGCGCAACCTGCCCCAACCCTAAGTTTTGACTATGCTCAACCTGCTCAGCCATAAGGGATGGAGCATTGAGCGTAGCCGAAATGCGTTAGCCGAAAGACGGCTTCCAAAAATTACACCGAGCGATTTAATTTGACGGAAATAAAAATGTAGTTCTGAAGATCGGGTTATTTTCTGCCAAATAAGCCAAACAATCCGCCCCGTTTCACGGGTTGGCTACTGGCTTTGGTCCCGTTAGTCGATTGTTTCCCATTCATTTTCCCATTCTCCTGACGTGTCGGAGGCGACGACACTGCCAAACCTAGCTTCGGGCCAAACTTCAAGCCGCAGGGATCTTGTGGGTTGAGTTCCAGTGCTCGCTTCAGGTGAACTTTTGCCATTCCGGGTAAGGGCTTTTCCAAATTTAAATAGGCGACCCCCAAAAGGGAATGGTATTGACTTTTGTCGGCTTTGATCTTGATGGCATCTCGCAATTCCTGCACTACTTGAGACCATGCTCCCTTCTTGGCGTATTCTTGCGCGCGTCGGTAGTGCCGGCGATCGTAACTTTCCGCCGCGACCTCTGGATTTGTGGGAACGGGAGCAAATTGAATCGGTTTTGCCTGACTGGCCGCAATTAAACCGGTTCGTTTCTCCTGGACTCCCAAATCCCCCATTTTCAATTGCAGATAGACCAGATTCAGTTCTGCCATCTGCTCGGTCACGATAGGAAAGTTGTGGTGGGGGTCAAATTGGGTTTCTGCCAATTCAGCGATCGCCTGTTCATAAAACACATCCACATTGGAGACCGGGCGTTCCATTAACTGCCGCGCGATCGCGCTCTTGGGCGACAATGGGCCTTCCCGCGTCAGCCGACGGACCTGTAATCGCAACAGGGCTAAATTTTCCTTGCGCTCCTTATCCTGGCGGAGTTTTTCGTAAGCCGGATTAATCAACCTGGATAGGAGTTTAACGGTTAAATCTTTCGTTGCTTCATCTGCGTCAATATAACGATCCGGGTGGAGACACTTTGCCGCAACCCGGTAACGCTTCTGCACCCGGCGATCATCCGCCGTGACTGCAACTCCCAATACTGCGAATGGATCGGTAAACTGATTGACCCAATCTGATACAAGCGAACTTTGAGACATTGACCAGCAGCCTTTCGGGGTAAGTGAAAGATTCCTTCCAGGGAAGGAATAACTTTGGTACTAAGGTAACAGCCTACGGTACATTCGTCAGCCAGATCATCTAGCGAACGCCACTGTAAGGATGGAGATGCAGGTTATGGATGTCATCAAAACCTGAGGACCATGAAGCGGTAGAATGCATACCCAAACATCTCAGGAAAATAAATATCAGGTTTAGCACAGATTCAGACCTCTACTTTTTATACTGTACTGTGCAATTTCACCTTCAACAGGACACCTACAGCATGGGTTTACACTTTCTACCTGGAGATACAGGGTGACAACGATAAAATAGTGACGATCGCTGCCAACAATGTCGAGTGGCGATCGCGGGTGAATGATTTGCCCTATGGTAAACCAACGGGGTAAGTCTACTGAACCTTAATTTAAAAGCGGAGTATGGAAGGTGCAAAGTTGGAACGGGCTGTTAAGTAAACCCAAAGATCGCAAGATTGCCTCGCTGCTTGCCCTGGCGGGTGCAGTGTCCCCGATTGCAGGTTGGCACAAGTTTTATCTCCGGCAACCCGTATGGGGCGTGTTGTACCTGCTCCTGTCCTGGACTCCCATTCCCCGTGTGGCCAGTGGCATTGAAGCGGTCTGGTATCTGTTTCAAGATGGGCACGAGTTTGACAAGCGCTTTAACGAGGGGCGACCCATCCCTGCTGGGCCAACGGCTGCTACACCCGCGATTGATCCCGACCAGGTGAGCGCGATCGCCGAGGCTCTACGCCAACTGGATCAACTCCGCGCCGATGGCCTCATTTCAGAATACGAATTTGAACAGAAACGACGGCAACTGTTAGACCGGATTGCTTAAATCATGACTTTGTTTGACTGGATTGCCAAAACAGCTCAAGCCCAAACGACGCGATCGCGCATCTTGAACGATCCCTACTATCGCTTCCAATCGGTGGCGGAGCTTCAACTTGCCGCCCGTCTGGGGGTCCAAATCGACGTTAACCAGGCTGGAGTGGATGATTGGCTGCGCCTACCGGGTTTGTCCATCCATCAGGCCCGCACCTTGACAGAACTCACTCAATCTGGGGTGCCGCTCCATGCCCTGGAAGATATCGCGGCGGTGCTGAATCTTCCCCTGCAACGCCTGCAACCCCTGGCTCCCGTTCTTCGCTTTTGCTATTACGATCCCACCAGTCCCCTCGCCATTCAACCCATTGATGTGAATACGGCATCCCTGGAGTCGCTGACCCGAATTCCCGGCGTAGACCTGTATCTGGCTCGGTTAATGGTGCATTATCGCCCTTATCGCAACCTGCCCCACCTGCAACGGCGATTGACTTTATCGAGCGAACTGACTGCCCAACTGCTGCACTACTTAAAATTTTGAGCTGGAAGCCTGAATTAGCAAACCCTGGACTGACAGCCCAACGTTCCCAATCAGCGACGACGAGAAAGCCAGAAACGAAGCGCGAAGACTTTGCTCGTCCGCTGCATTGGGGTTGTGAGCCTGCGTCTACAAGCTACTTGGCAGCAACAAATTCCTCTACAGTTAGTCCAGCAGTACGAATTAAACTTCGCAAAGTTCCTTTTGCCACTTCACGGTGATCAGGAACCGAAAGCGTTACAAGTTCCTCGTCTTTCGTCATGATGATGTGGCTACCCGTCTGCCGAACGGCTTCCTAACCCAACGATTCAAAGACGCGCACGACTTCGCGCCCACTCAGGACAGGTAAAGCAGAACCCATTAGGTGACAACCTCAACCTGATAGGTTTCTACAGTCAGCGGCATCCCACGCTCTGCCCGAACCTGTAGACACGCAGCGATCGCATCTTTGATATTTTCGATGGCTTCTTGTTTCGTCTGACCTTGACTCACACACCCAGGAATACTGGGGCACTCCACAACCCAAACTCCATCTTCATCGCGGTCAAGCGTGACGCTAAACCTCATAACCTGTTTCCTCAACGAAAGGCTTACTTCAACTATTTTACCCTGCCGTTATTTAACAATTAGAAATTGAGCCAGTTGTCAGGCAGAACTAATCTCACCTAGCGTTAAACGGGGATTTACCGTGATCAGCATAAACACCGTAACCATCAGCAAATTGAAGTGCTGGTTCTCCATCTGCATGGAGTAAATTTTTGGCATCAAAAGACAGCTTAGAAGGGCGATCGCAGGCAATGCAAACATTCTCATACTGAAGTAAAAATCCACAATTTTGGATCAACTGCTGAATGACAGTCCATTTCTTTTTATCGTGATGCAGTGCAAGAACTGAGATACAGAAGTCGAACAGACATGCCCAATTCGCCCATTCTGCGGGTCTGAACATGCAGTCTGTAAAGTATAAAATGTCACTAAACTCTAATTGAGGACAAGTCTTTTCGAGATCAGAAAGTAATTGATCTTGGAGACAGTTGATCACAGAAAAATGGAAGTAATAAGGTTGCGGTTTGTCGAAGGTTGAGTAATAAGGAAATTCAGTATGTGTTGTCTGATTTCGCAGTCTAATGAAGAACTTATATTCAAGTTGCTGCGTCAGACCATGTTGTACATGATCGAAAACTCGTTTAGAGAATTTGGTATGAACGCTTCGACCTAAATAGCTTCTGAAGTTTTCAATACGAGTAGTTTCTTGAATTGCAATGAAAGGATTGTCATACCACAGGATTTCGGGTTCAGAATAACTGCTGATAGAGTAAGCTGCTTTGATGGTTTCTATAGCTTTAGCACGATTAATGCTTTCGACCTGATTTTCGATTGATCGCCACTTCTCTCGATACTCAGGAATCAAAGCTTCTTGCTGATCCGTTAGCTCTGCAATAATCTTGCGATTTGACATACTTGAAATTAAAATAAGCTCAATTTGACTGAAATTAGAGGCACTTACCAATAGTACTTTAAAGACTGAAACGAAGCAGGCTAACAATCAAGTTGATTGGACTAAGTTGATTCGACTAAGTTGATTGGATACGGCCTAGGCGATCGAATGGGTAAAATCGAAAACACGCCCGCCCGATAATGTTTTCTATGGGCAGAAAGCCCCAAACGTGTGAATCGTTGCTATTGGGGCGGTTATCTCCCATCACAAACAATTGCCCCGGAGGCACGCGAACGGTTGGCAAGACATAATCCGGCGGGGCGGCAATGTAGGGTTCCATCAGGGGGCGATCGTCCACGTAAACCGTTCCACCAAAGACGCGCACTGTTTGTCCGGGTTCCCCAATCACCCGTTTGATGAATGCCTGATCTTTCCTGAAGCCGTATTCCTGAAGTTGTAAAGGAGGATCAAACACGATGATGTCGCCCCGGTGCGGCGGATGTAACCGATAGGATACTTTTTCGACGACCAGGCGATCGCCAATCTCCAGCGTTGGCACCATCGAATCAGAAGGAATAAACCGGGGTTCTGCCACAAATAGGCGAATCAACAACGCCAGAATCAGGGCAATAAAGAGAATTTGAAAATTATCCCACCAAATCTTCCAGGGAGATTTCGCGGTTGGGAGGGGGGCAGTAGCTTGTGGCTTAGAGGTGTTTTCAGAAGTCATAGACTTCATTCTCTCAAGCAGATCGGGTTTAACGCAATCTAAGCGTTGTAAAAGATGGGTCTGGAGACCAGAGTGGAACGTTAAAATTCAAAAAAAGTCGAGTGGGTGACGGGTATGGGTAAGCAGTGGATCGTAACAATGGCCGCCGTGCTGGCGGGATGGGGGTGGTTTGGGGTGGAAGGCGCGATCGCTCAATCTGCCCCCCCGGATTCACCAAAAACATTTACCGAGTGGTGTACCCAACGTTCTACTTTAGCGAAAGATACTCAGTACACGGTAGATTTACTCTTGGCGATCGCAGGCACTGCTGAATGCCAAGCTGCCGCTCAGGAACTCAGCAGCATGACCACTTTAATGCTGGCCAATAGTGATGTGGGCGATTTACAACCCCTCGCAAGCTTGCCCAACCTGGAAATGCTATTGCTCAACAACAACCGCATTCGAGACATTACCCCCCTTAGAGCGCTCACCAAGCTCACAGTGCTCACATTAGACACCAATCAAATTTCAGACATCAGTGCGCTATCCGCCCTGACGAGCCTTCGCACCCTCACCCTCGATACCAATCAAATTACCGATTTAAAACCCCTCCAACCCCTCACTCAACTGACCAATCTGCTACTTTATAGCAACAAAATCTCAGATCTCAGCCCGCTGGCCGCCCTCACCAATCTTCAATCTCTCTCGCTGTATCAAAATCAAATTTCCGACCTGACCCCCCTGGCAGAATTGAAAAATCTACAAGCCCTCTCGCTGTATCAAAATCAAATTTCGGATTTGCGGCCACTGGCTGCCCTCACCAGTCTCAAAACTCTCGCCCTATTTGAGAATCAAATTTCTGACCTGACTCCCCTGGCCGCCCTGACAAACTTAGAAACATTGACATTATTTGAGAATCAAATTTCCGACCTGACACCTTTAAGCCAACTCAATAACTTGAATGAGTTAATTATTGGCAACAACCCGATCGCCGATCTGAAGCCTCTAAGCAACCTCAAAAATCTGCAAAAACTGGCGCTGTTTAATACACAGATTGCGGATGTTAGCCCTTTAAAGAGTGCCACCCAACTCACCAATCTCGATCTGTACAACACTCGGGTAGTCGATGTCAGTGTGTTGAAAAATTTAGCGAACCTGCGGGAACTGGATTTGCGGAAAACTCCCCTCAAACAGAAAACCTGCCCGGTGCAGCCAGCTTCAATTTGTCGCTTCGATCGACAGTAATTTTGACTCCGGGGAATTCCTTAACCTCACTGCTTCGACTCGCCCCTTCAACTGCTCGATCCGTTCCAGCAACCTTTCCAGGTGCATTCAATCGTCAATACCGCTCCGCCAAAGTATTTCTACCTTTGCTGCCATTTCTCGTGCTTCTACCGCACAACAGTTCGATTGGCTATTGGGTTGAGCGATTACGCGATCGTCTAGACTAATCTTTTAATGGAATACACGGTTATGGTATAATTGTAATGTAAGGCTCAGTAGCTCAGTGGTTAGAGCAGGGGACTCATAAGCCCAAGGTCGCAGGTTCAAATCCCGCCTGAGCCATCGGAAAAACAAGCTCTGGAAGTCAATCGGGGAGGTTCTTACGAGACCTCCCTAAAAATTTTTTGGGTCATTTTGAGTATTTTTAGGTTGAAAACTGGTGTAAAACTGGTGTAAAAATCCTAGTTCGTTTGAACTGGAAAATAGTTATGCTGGACTGCAAGGGAGTTCAACCCTACTGAAAGGAACACCCCATGCAGCAACCTAAACAACGCCACAACAAGGGCACAGTAGCTATTCTTGTCTCAAATAATCGGCTTCAGCTCCGGTTCAACTACGCTGGGAAGCGGCACTACATCTCACTGGGATTGTCTGACACTAAAGTCAATCGCAGAATTGCCGAGGCAAAAGCCAAATTGATTGAATCCGACATTATTTATGAACGGCTCGATTTAACTCTGGAGAAGTATAAACCTCAAACCGCCCTTAGCATCGCTACACCCGTTACACCACTTCCTACACCACCTAAAATTTCTCTGTTGGATCTTTGGCAGAAGTACACCGATTTCCAGAAGGAGCATCTAGAGGAATCGACTATCATCCGTGACTACGGAAAAATTGAAAAACGGATGGTTAAGGTGTACCCCATTGTCTAGACAGAAAAACGACCAATTTAAGAGAGTCTACTGCAAAGCTTGATTCTGATTGGGTTGTACTAATTCATACCTTCCTCCTGTTTCAACCAAAATGTACGTGCGCCGGGGTGCGATAATT
>JANRIS010000085.1:0-4343 GCA_033764685.1 Leptolyngbyaceae cyanobacterium bins.349 | reverse complement strand
TTTCACCGTCAACAGCGAGGCACTGTTCAACAACACCGTCGGGCTGTATACCGTTGATAGCGCTGAAGGGGCGATCGGCACCCTGCGTCCCGGTGATGCAGGCTATGCCCAAGCCGCCCTCCAGCGCCGCGTCAACACCCTCAGCCGTGACACCAACACCACTGGCAACCTCACAGGTGGCAGCATCCTCGCCCCCTTCCTGATCGCCAACGGCACCGTTGACCAGTTCCTGGCTCAGAATGCCGCCAATACCGCTGGCACCACTCCCGCTGCCTACTTCGCCTTCATCGCCGCCAATCCCGACAAGGTAGACCACATCCGTCTGCTCGGCGACAACACCTTCGGCTTTGAAGACCTCTCCGGCGGCGGCGACCAAGACTTCAACGACATCGTGTTGCGAGTCAACTTCACCTAAGCAGGTGTTAGGTGTTAGGTGTTAGGTGATCTCCAGGAGATACCCGTAGGGGCAGGTTTTGTTGGTGAATTCTCTGTGAAATCACAAGATCTCGGCTAAACCTGCCCCTACTCCGCCTCCATAACCACACAGATCCCCAGTGTTTCCCTAAACACCGGGGATTTTTGGTATTCAACGTAACTTGACGATCGTTCCTACAATGAGCCAAAATCATACCAACCCCGAGAGTTTGGTGCATCGTTAAGGCTAGGTGGGGCGATTCGCTCAGAGACGCATTAGTTGAATTGTTGAGAGAGTGTCCTTTTTCCCCTCATCTTTTACTAAATAAGACAACCCTTCTATGTTTAAGCAATTGAGACTTTTCGTGATTGGTTTGAGTCTAGCTGTTGTGCTTTCTCTCACCTACCCAAATCCTCAATTGGGTGTCTCATTGAACAAGCCTCAACTGCTTGGTCAAATTTCTCAACAGACTTTAAGCCTTGCAGCTTCTCAAGCCGATCAATGTCCGATTGGAGGAACTTGGGTTTATCAATCCCCAGGAAGCTTTACCTACGATCGCGCTAGTGCTCAATACCGCACCATCAGCACTCCCTATAAAACGACGGTTGAACTGACTGAAAGTAATCCTCGCCAAGATACAGTCAGAGACGGCACTACAGAACGGGTTGTCAGAATTGCAGTGGTTAAGCTCTCCAATGCTGATCCAGCAGTGCAGGAAGTCAATGCTCGCATCCAAACTGGAATGCGTGTGGGTTCAGATCGCAGTGGTTTCTTACTTGCTGTACCGATCGCAGACTTTGTACCTGGTGGAGCAGCCCTTCAAGACATTCGCATCAGTCAGGATTGTCAGAAGATGCAGGGGCAGGCCGTTGTAGCGGGAACTGCCAAAGTCTCCTTTACGATGGAACGTCAGGCAAAGACTCCAGCTAACGATAATCAGGCAAGTCAAGCAGGTTGCCCCTCTTCTAAAGCTCAGAAAAGAACCTATCAAGTTCGCACCTCTCTAGACAACAAGCAAATCGAAATCACAAGCAACCTCAACGAGCGGATGGAGAGCAATTTTATCAATCCGACTCGCATGATCGTAGACTATCTTGATTGCAAAGGTGGACAGTGGCAGTTTCGATTAGACGGAAACCTCGCTAGTGCTGCCTCTCCATTCCAGGTTGCAAGCAAACAGTTGTATCTGAAACCAGAGGCTAATCCTCTTCTGTCCGAGAAAATTGATCCTGTTGAACTAGTGCTCTGTCCATCTTGCCAGATGATGTCTACCATGAATGAAAAGCTAAAAGCGGCAATGGGAGTTGATAGTAGCTTAAATGATCAAATCCCAACGGCAACTAACATCACAGGCACTCTGTTTCGAGGTGGTTTAAAGCCTTCGATCACCATCGTTTACCAGAACTTGACAAATGCAACTCAACAGGCATCCGTCAAAGCAATTGAGTCAGTTTGGCAAGACAAGCTTTTTTTGGAGCCAATCCAAGGGTTTTTCGTCAAGCTTTCTGATGCAGCTTTAGGGTGTAGTGCATCTCTTCAGGGCAGGTGTGCTGCAATCCGTTTTGATACTCCACCAGTAGTTCCCTCTCCTTCTCCTTCTCCTTCTTCTCCAACACCCAGAGGAGATTGTCCAGATGGGTCAGGAGCACCCAACTTGACTTATCAAGAAGTTCAGTCCATTTGTAATGCAGATCCAAACCGTCGGACTGTCGAACGGTGCTTCTTCAATAAACGACGTGTTAACGTGTGTGACCCCTTCCGTTCGCGATAGATTTTGAGAGTATAAGTTGGTCAAAAGGTATTTAGTGATGAATTTTCAAAGACTTTCTCGGGTTTCTGTTCTACTGGCTATGCTGAGTGGATGTACATTAGGAATTCTGGCATTCGATGATCTGAGGGGAAATGGGGTAGAGCCAGGTACGGCTCAAACAAAGCAGAGCAGAGCAGCTCAGTTTAGTCAAGATGACTTCCTCTGTCCCATGCATTTAGGAGATAGTGCCATCATTGGGGGCATTCCTCAAGGACGAGGGATGGTCATCTTCGTGCGTAAGTTTGGAGAAACAACGGGTTTATCTCCTGAGGATGCCCAGTACGTCCAAGAGCTAGAGCAGATTCGAGCGGGACAGCCCCAGTGTGCAGATATTGAAATTGGTCGGGATGGTGGGTTAAGCATCAATCGCCGACCTGGAAGAACTCCTACTAACTTATGGTTGCTGACAGAGGGCTTAGGAACCCACCCAGATAATTTACGTTCCTTCTCAGATTTTCTGGACTTATCTCCTGAAAGGCGACGTTTATTCTACAATCCCGATCGTTCTTCTACTGCTAGAGGAGATGTATCCAGTCTGGCAGCCCCTCCTAGCAATACTCCCGTTAATTACGGGCAGATGGCTCAACAAGTACCTGAAGCCAAAACCAACTATCCCCTTCAGATTGAACAGGGACTTGTTGGAGATAGCCGCTTGTGGGTACGAGTCAATGGTTGGATTTTAAATGTGGAGGAATTCTCTGAATCCAGCATGCAGTTGGCAGGATTCACCAATTACTGTAAAAAGCCCATCCAGGCAAATAGACAATCCGGTTATCTTCTTGTAGAAACCTGGTATAACCGTGCTGATGGTGTTCCTTTCATTCGTTATAAAGCGCAAATGGCGGATGGTAGCCGTCTTCCTGTTGATCAACTGCGGACGTTTGAGTCGCAAATTCCTGACCCCGATCGCCCCTTGCATCGACTCGTGCCTCCTCCTACCGGGACTCGTTATCCACTCACTGTCCAAACGGTGAATGATAAATCTGTAGTGCAGGTCAATGGACAGAATGTGGCTGTCAAGCAACAGTTAAAAGACTCTCAAGGGCAAGTGTTGCTGTTTCTAGATGTGTTCTACGCTTTGGCTGAAAAGGAATACACCGTGGACGGAGGGAGCAACAAACGGCGTGTGTTTTATCACCAAAAGGATGGGGTTGCCTATGAAGTGATCACCAAGTACAACGGTCAACTGGTGCGAACCAACCCTCTGCCAATGAACAAGCGCATTGATCAAGTCATTCCCTTCGCCTGGTTTCCTCCCAATTCTGGGTACGGATTGGCTGAGAATGCCAGGGGCTATCGAACTGCCGTTGACAATGTGACAGATCCACTCTCCCTAGTTGAGAATCGTCCTCTATGCCCATTTTAGAGATAAGTCGATTCAACTCGACTTGGTGTACGGTTAGAATGCCTTTATTAAAGTGCGATCGTCCCTCGCTGTAGTTCCTTGCTGTAGGTTGGGTTGAGGTACGAAACCCAACATTTATCACCTTACATAGCACGGAAGAATAGCACTTTCAACATATCGACTGCTACAACCAACCCTGTGCTAGAGACTATGTTGGCGGAGAGATTGTGGGTGTTGGGGTTCTGCGATTTGCCCAGCAGCAGTAGGGTGACCCGAAAAGACTCAGCGATGCGATCGTCCCTACCGAGAGACCGAGAGCAACGTTAATGCGATCGTGCCAACTCCAAAAGTTCGATCGTCGCTCTCATAGTTTGGGTTGCAGCGATCGCCATAACGAGAAGGGGCGATCGCAAGAGAAAACGGGATAGACTTAAAGAACACAGATAATGACAGCTTCGAGGTTGTCAATGAAAACACCGGAAACCCTCAAAATTGAAGCGATGCTCCACCAGCAACGCGATCGCATTCTAGAACTCGCCACTCAACATGGTGCCAGAAACGTACGGATCTTCGGCTCTGTTGTGCGGGGAGAAGCCCAGCCCAATAGCGATATTGATTTATTGATAGATTTGGGCGAACCCTTAAGTCCCTGGTTTCCGGTCGGTCTAATTCAGGATTTAGAAGCATTACTCGGGCACAAGGTGGATATTGTCACCGAAAAATCCTTGCACTATTTCATCCGCGATCGCATCTTAAATGAAGCGCGATCGCTA
>JANRIS010000075.1:0-12427 GCA_033764685.1 Leptolyngbyaceae cyanobacterium bins.349 | reverse complement strand
CCGCATCAAACGATTAGCTCGCAAAACTATTTGCTTCTCAAAATCAATACTGATGCATGACGTGGTGATTGGACTGTTGATTAACCGTTTGGAATTTGGTTTGCTCATTTAACCTCAAACAACACATCTGAAACATTACCTAAATTGTGTCCCTGCTTTGGAAACTTATCTTTTGTCACTGCCTCCAAAGCTCGTCCGCATTCTGTAACTGTTGCCCTCCAATGTCCACCATTAAAACAATTGACCGCTTCCTTATAGGCATTGAATATCCTGGCAGGCAAAACATCCTCAGAGATAGCTATTTCGCGACGGGCTGGAGGGCTGGGAAAAACTAAAACGCTTCCCCCTTCTGCTTGATTGTTCATCCGAAGTTGAGTCACCCAAATCTTTGGGTTTTGACCGCATCGAACACATCGTCCCACCATGATGATTGATTCAGTTGAGGCACTCAATACGGGTTCTTCCGCAGCTAGAGTTGTCACATGATTACAATAAGGACAAACTGTGTCAACACAAGCAGGCAACCAATAGTTGTTCCATACTATCCATCGACGAACTTCTGTAGAATCCACAAAAACTCCATAGGTTTAGAACTGATTGATTCAAGAGGTGTGATCGCTCATCATCAAAGCGATCACACAGCACATGGTTACATCAGACGATTGCAGACAGTAGCTTCGTCATATCTGTTTCAGCCTTAGGTTTTTCAATCGGCTTTGTGTAGAGTCTCACGGGAAGACGCAATCTCTCCTCCGTCAACTGCCAAACCAAACCATCGTCAATCCGTCGGCGCATGGCATTAACGAGAAAGCTGGAAAGCTGCTCGTAGCTGGCTGATCCAGCAGAACCAAAAGCAAACTTTCTACTCAAGTAATCAGTGAGTACTTCAATCTCAAATCCACCCTCTTCAGAAGACAGTTTGATAACGAATGGAACTGCGAATTCAAGGGGTTGGAGTTCCTTTTGAAACCTTGAAGGTGGATATTGTTTGTTCTCCTGCCCAAATTTGAACCATGCAAACCATTGACCAAGTGATAGGGACTGCAAATATTGAGTGTCGAACCGATTGATCCTGCTTAAAGGAGTGAATCGAGAACCATCTGGACTACTAGCGAGAGAAACCTCCTCCCAAGAAAGCCCTAGCTCCTCAGCTAGCTTCTCAGCAAAACCAAACAAGATTTCGCAATTTTTTGCCTTTGATTTTCGGTGGGAATCTACAGCCTTGACATAAGGCTCCCAAAGCGTGTCAAATTTAGACATACGATTCATATCGTTAAAAACAACTAATATTCTTGTACCACAGGTATTTGGGTTGTGACGACTCAGATACCTTGTTTATTGGAGTTTTTCCCTCACGAAGTGCTGCAAAGCGGATAACGATCATCACATCGATGACTACAATAATCAGTAATCGCTCTCAGGCAACCCATCCCCATGACCGCAGTGCTTGCCACCCCCATCAGCCAAATCGAACTGGCTCCCGGCAGTGCCATTCGCATTAGTGGTGTGTCCTGGGAAAGCTACATTGCCCTGTTGCAAGAGTTAGGGGATGATCGTCCCACCCGTGTTGCCTACGAGAATGGAGTTTTAGAAATCAGGATGCCAGGGCAACCTCATGAAGCCGCCAATCGAGTATTAGCTGCGATCGCCCTTACCTTGGCAGAAGAGTTTGGATTTGAGTTCAACGACCTCGGTTCCATGACCATGAACCGTTCCGAGTTGGGTAAAGGCGTTGAACCCGACAGTTGCTTCTACATCCAAAATGCCCAGGCAGGTCAGGGCTTAGGGGAAACGATCTCCAGCGATTTGCCCCCCGACTTGGCGCTGGAAGTGGATGTCGCCCATCGATCGGATAGCAAGCTCAGCATCTATCAGGCAATGGGCGTACCGGAAGTGTGGCTTTATCAACACCGCAGCGACAGCACCACACCCAACAGTCAGGTGAAAATTAAACACCTGGAAAATGGCGTGTATCTGGATGCGCTGACCAGTCGAGCCTTTCCTGCGGTTAGTGCCGAGCAGTTAAACCAGTGGCTAGAACTGCGGCGCACCGGAACCGATTTAACCGTGGTGCGAGCCGTCCGGCAGTTCTGTCGATCGCAGTAGTGTGTTTCGGCTGCGCTCAACCCACTGGGCTGTCTGAGCGTAGCCGAAGACAGCTACAAATCATCACCGGATGCCAAACCGAGCGCGGGGTTGTTAACTTGGGAAAAATAACAGGGTCGTTGCAAACAAATTTCAGCGAAAGGGCACCTGATGAGCATTCACTTCCAGTTTCTCAAGACTGAATGGTCTAAAGTCTACGAAGCTGCGGCAAAAGCCGAATCCCTCGCCTATCCCGATCCTCGCACCGCCTGTTTTTACGGTCGGCGGGCTTTGGAAATTGCCGTCGCCTGGTTGTTTGAGTGCGATGATAGCCTCTCCCGCCCCTACAAAGACGACCTCAGCGCCTTTCTGTTTGAATCCAGCTTCAAAAAACTGGTTGGTCCTGCCTTACATACCAAACTCGACCTGATTCGCAAACTGGGCAACCTGGCAGTTCACAGCAACAAACCGATCCGGGTAGAAGATGCGATCGTCGCTGTGCGAGAACTGTTTCACTTCTGCTACTGGCTCGGTCGCAACTACGGACTCAAACCCACTGACAAGCCCGACCCCAACGCCACCTTCAATCCCGATCTCCTCCCCAAAACCTCGCCCGTTCCCACCCAAACTCTTGCCCAACTACAAGCCCAGGCGCAACAACTGAAAGCCAAAGATGCGGAACTGACTGCCAGCAAAAGCCGACTGAGCGAAGCCGAAGGGCGGTTGACCGAAGTTGAAGCCGAACTGCAACAACTACGCGAACAATTTGCCCAAGCGAAAGCGGCAAATGCTACCCAACCCGATACCCACGACTACAACGAAGCCCAAACCCGCGACTACTTCATCGACTTGTTATTGAAAGAAGCGGGCTGGGCACTCCCCTCGACTACGCTCGGTGAGCGAAGCCGAACCGAGCCGAACCGAATTGATCGCGAATATCCGGTGCAGGGAATGCCCACCCATTCCGGCAAAGGCGCGATCGACTATGTGCTGTGGGGCGATGATGGTAAACCCCTGGCACTGGTGGAAGCCAAACGCACTCGCCGCGATCCGCAGGTGGGGCAACAACAGGCAAAACTCTACGCCGATTGCCTGGAACAACAATTTGGGCAACGTCCCATCATCTTCTACACCAACGGCTATCAACATTGGATCTGGGATGATGCCAGCTACCCGCCTCGTCCCGTCCAGGGCTTCTTCAAAAAAGCTGAACTGGCTCTGATGATTCAGCGTCGCACCAGCCGCAAATCCCTCCTGGCAACCGACATTAATGACGCGATCGCCAATCGCTATTACCAAACCCGTGGAATTCGCCGGATTAGCGAAGAATTTGAACGCCGTAACGAGCGCAAAGCTCTGGTCGTGATGGCAACGGGTGCAGGTAAAACTCGTACCGTTATTGCCCTTTGTGACTTGTTGATGCGGTGTAACTGGGTAAAACGAGTCTTGTTTCTGGCTGATCGCGTAGCACTGGTGAACCAGGCTGCCAATGCCTTCAAGAAACACCTGCCTGCCTCCAGTCCCGTTAACCTGGTGACGGAGAAGAACACCGAAGGGCGTGTGTACGTCTCCACTTACCCCACCATGATGGGACTGATCAACACCAGCTTTGACGCGAACCCTGAGCGACAGTCGAAGGGAGAGCGGAAATTCGGCGTGGGTCACTTTGATCTAATTGTGATTGATGAAGCCCACCGTTCCGTCTACCAAAAATACCGCGCCATCTTCGAGTATTTCGACTCCTTCCTGGTTGGACTCACGGCCACCCCCAAAGACGAAATCGATCGCAACACCTACAGCC
Organism: Leptolyngbyaceae cyanobacterium bins.349; assembly: GCA_033764685.1. GTDB lineage: Bacteria > Cyanobacteriota > Cyanobacteriia > Leptolyngbyales > Leptolyngbyaceae > JSC-12. Next base: position 8,541 of record JANRIS010000075.1, on the reverse strand, counting down.
TGTTCAACCTGGAAACAGGGGTGCCAACGGATGTATACACACTGGAGGAAGCGGTCAAGGATGGGTGGTTGGTGCCATCCAAATCGGTATCCGTGCCACTCAAGTTCCAGCGGGAAGGCATCAAATACGATGACCTGTCGGAGGATGAGAAAGAGCAATGGGACGAACTGGATTGGGATGAAGACGGCAACGTTCCCGATCGCGTCGAAGCGGCGGCGGTGAATCAGTGGTTATTTAACGAGGACACGGTTGATAAGGTGCTAGCTCACCTGATGACAAGGGGACTCAAAGTAGCCGGGGGCGATCGCCTGGGCAAAACCATCATCTTTGCCAAAAACAATGATCACGCCAAATATATCTACGATCGCTTCAATGCCAACTATCCTCACTACAAAGGCGAATTTGCCCGCATCATCACCCACAAAGTCGAATACGCCCAAAACCTGATCGATAACTTTTCTAATCCCGACAAGTTGCCCCACATCGCCATCTCCGTCGATATGCTCGACACAGGCATCGACATACCCGAAGTCGTGAATCTAGTCTTTTTCAAGCTGGTGCGATCCAAAACCAAGTTTTGGCAAATGATCGGACGCGGCACCCGCCTGTGTCCAGAACTATTTGGACCGGATGAACATAAGGAATTTTTCTATCTGTTTGATTACTGCCAAAACCTGGAGTTCTTCAGCCAAAACCCAGAACCCACCGAAGGAGCGATCGGCAACTCCCTCAGCAAGCGATTGTTCACTGCCCGTTTGGAGTTAATCGCTGAACTGGACAAACAACAGGTGATTGACCCCGCTTGTGGCTCTGGTAGTTTCCTAGTAAGCCAAGTGAGTCAACCGTTAGTGACTGAACAACCTGCTGCATATAATGTCCTGGAAGCTGAGCCAACCACAAACATCGAAGTCCGGCGGGCGATCGCCTCACGCTTGCAAACAGAAGTTGCCGCCATGAACCTGAATAACTTCATCGTGCGCCCGCAACGGGAACTGGTAGAAACCTACGCTGACCCGAATGCCTGGAACCAGTTGCAAACTGAGCAGATGAGCGAACTGGCAAATCGTGTGGCAGGCTTACCGACTGAGCTACCCTCTGAAGATGAAGAAGCCAAACGCTTTGATTTACTAATGCTGCGGTTACAACTCGCCCGACTCCGCGCTGAACCCGGATTTGTGCGGTTGAGCCAACAGGTGAGGGCGATCGCACAGGCGTTGGAGGAGAAGGACAGCATCCCCATGGTGCGGGAGCAGATGGCGTTGATCCAGGAGATCCAGACCGATGATTGGTGGCAGGATGTCACCGTTCCCATGCTGGAGCGTGCCCGTAAACGGTTACGTGGATTAGTCAGACTGATCGAGAAAGTCCAACGGCAACCCATTTACACCAACTTTGAGGATGAACTCGGTACTGAAACAGAGATCGATATTCCCGGTTTTGGTGGCGCAGATGAGTTCGATCGCTTCCGCGCCAAAGCTCGCCAATTTCTTTTGACTCATGAAAACCACGTCACGATTTACAAACTCCGATTCAACCAACCCCTGACTGCAACTGACCTGAGCGAATTAGAACGCATTTTGTTAGAGGCGGGTGTGGGTACCCCTGAACATTTAGAGCAAGCCAAACAAACCAACCAGAGCTTAGGACTATTCATTCGCTCGCTCGTGGGTCTCAACCGTGAAGCCGCCAAACAAGCCTTCTCCGAATTTTTGTCCGGTTCAACAGCATCCGGTGATCAGATTGAATTCATTAACCTGATCATCGATCACCTGACTCATCACGGCATCATGGACCCCAGTCTGCTCTACGAGTCTCCCTTCACCGACATCAATTCCCAAGGACCCGAAGGCCTATTTAATCCAGCCCAACTTGATCAACTCGTTTCAGTTCTCGATAACATCCAAGCCACCGCTGCCTAACGATATCTGATTTCCCTCAAACCTGAAAATTCTCTAGGCAGTTCCATAACTTTATGCTATTCCTGTAAAAACCCTAATGCCCTACTCCTCACTGCTCTAGCCCATGAAAGCTACCGAAGTCTTAAACTGTTATGCCAGAGGAGAACGTGATTTTCGTCATGCGAACCTCCGAGGACAAAACTTTAAAGGGCAAGACCTGTCTGGGGCAGACTTCAGCGATGCCGATATCCGGGGAACCAACTTTAGCAATTCGATCCTGAAAGGAGCCAACTTTACCGGGGCACAGGCAGGGATTCAAAGGCGCTGGTGGTGGGTACAGCAAGTTCTAGCATTTCTTCTTTCTGCCCTGGCTGGCTTCCTGTCTGCGTCTTCAGGCGCATTGATTGCGGCGCTTTTCATTGATACCAGTTCACAGAGAACAGCCTTTTTCATCGCTGGAATCGTCATCTTAGGGCTAATGGTGATTGTATTTGGTGTGATCGCTCGTCAGGGCTTCACAGCAAAAGCATTCAGCACGATCGCTGTCGCTGTCGCTGCCGCTTTCGCTTTCGCTGTCGCTGGCGCTTTCGCTGGCGCTTTCGCTGGCGCTTTCGCTGGCGCTGGCGCTGTCGCTGGCGCTGTCGCTGGCGCTGTCGCTGGCGCTGTCATTTTCGCTTTCGCTGTCGCTGTCGCTGTCACTGTCGCTGTCACTGTCGCTGGCGCTGGCGCTGTCGCTGTCGCTGGCGCTGGCGCTGTCGCTGTCGCTGGCGCTGGCGCTGGCGCTGTCGCTGTCGCTGGCGCTGGCGCTGTCGCTGTCGCTGTCACTGGCGCCAGCGCTAGTCTTCTGCTCGCAATTTACTGTAGCCGCCGTGCCCTTAAGGGCGACGAAAAATTCGCCATTCTCCGCGTCTTCGGCATTGCTTTTGGAGCGATGGGTGGCACCTCCTTTTGCGGGGCTGACCTGACCCATGCCAATTTCAGTCATGCGCTCCTTAGAAGAGCCAACTTTAACCCCACCAAACAAAGACAGACCATTCTGGAGTGGGTCAACTGGCAGGGGGCAAAGTGCCTTGACCGTGCCAGGGTTGGCAATTCCATGCTGGCAAACCCAGCAGTGCGGGAATTGTTCGTCACCCGTGATGGTTCCCACCAGTCCTATATCGATGCCAACCTGCGGGCTGCCAACCTGAATGGGGTCAATCTGCAAGGAGCAGACCTGACCTGGGCAGATCTGACCTGTGCCACCCTGCACTACGCCAACTTAACGAATGCCAGCCTGTCTGAATCGCTGGTCTTGCACACCGACTTTAGCAACGCAACCCTGACGGGAGCCTGCCTGGAAGCCTGGAACATTGACAGCCAAACCATTCTGGATCAGGTCGATTGCCAATACGTCTATCTGTTACGCAATCAGCAGGAACGCCGTCCCAGCAGTGGCGATTTTGCTCCAGGGGAATTTACCAAGCTGTTTCAGGAAGTCCTCAGTACCGTCGATCTAATCTTCCGCAATGGGGTGGACTGGAAAGCCTTTGTCGCTGCCTTCAAACAGGTGCAGGTAGAAAACCAGGATACACCATTAGAAATTCAAAGTATTGAAAATAAAGGCGATGGCGTGATTGTGGTGCGGGTCAATGTGCCACCGGAAACCGATAAAGCCAGGATTCACAGTGAATTCAACCAGCAGTATGAGGTTGAATTGAAAGCACTCGAAGCCAAGTACCAGGCAGAGTTGAAAGCGAAAGAAGGTGAAATCGCAATTTATCGCGAGCAAAGCGCCAATATGTGGGCGGCGATCAACTCTCTGGCAAACAGACCTGTCAACATCATTAACGAAAATACTCTTATGAACAACAGCACAGACCAGAGCCAGAATGTCACGATTGGTGGCAATGTCACGGGTTCCACCATTAACCTGGGTGAGATCAGCGGCAGTGTCTCCAATGTCGTCAACCAGTTGCCCAGTTCACCCGACCCTGATCAGCCCGGACTCAAGGAATTACTCACTGAATTACAAGCGACGATCGAAACCGCTGACGAACTTTCCCTCGAAGACAAAGCCGATGCCCTGGAACAGGTGAAGCTGATGGCAGAACTGGGACAAAATCCCCAAACACCGAACAAAGAGGGCATCTGGCGCAAAGCCTGGAAGATCTTGAATGCACCAATTCCCGGTTTGCCCGAAACCGCCACGATCGTGAAATCGTTTGCCGAGATTCTGCCCGCGATCGCTAAAATTCTGGGAGTAATGTAAGAATCATTCTCTTAGTCGGTGTTTTGGTATTTGAAAAAAGCTTCAGCCTCCGCCATCAAAATTGGATCATCCAATTCTAACCACTGGTGCATTCTGGCAATGTAAGCCGGAGAAGTCTCAGTCGGTGATTGCTGAATCAACTGAAGTTGTTCCCAAGCGTCCTTCTGAGCCGCGCGTTTGTAGCCCTGAAGGGCTTGAATCTCTGCCACCCGTTGCTTGACCGCTTCAATGCCTCCCAACTCAGACTGAGTATTACTACTTATTACTTCACTGGTACCGGTTTGAACAGCCTCCAAATCCTTACTCAGCACGGTATTACTGGATTTACCGATTAATAAGTTTGGGCACTCTGGCGCGTCTTTCTCGCGCCCAGATGCAAAATTTGGGGGGGCGGGGGGTTTTCGTTCGACTGATGCACCTCGGCATGGGTCACTGTTTTGCCCGATGGGCAGGGACCGCCACAGGCTGGCACGAAATAACGGATGACAGCGGCTTGCCACAAATCAAGGGTAGGCTTTTGGTTATTGCTTTCAAGCTGCTGATAGTAGCGATCGTAATAGTCCTTGAGCGTTTGAGCCTGGGTCGGGTCGGATGGAATGCTTGGCAGGGATGTCCCAGTTCCACAGGGTTGTCCCCAAGGTGTAACCGTGTAAGGTTGGGGTAGGTATCGCCACTTTCTCGCCCATTGGAGCAATTCCTTCAGTGTCCGCCGCATCCGGGTTTGCTGAGTTTGGCTGATTTGCAATGCGTCCATCACTTGAGTGGTAATGGAAAGCGCTTCATCGAAATACTCCAATGGCACTGTTTCTAAATAAGTCAATGCTGCTTGCACTTCAAACTCTCGTGCAGGCTTATGAAGTGGGATTGGCCCACCGCACCCTGGGACAAAAAACCGGACGATCGCGTTCCAGGTGTCTGTCGTGTTTTGTGAGGAGTCAGAAGAATGGGCAAGATACTCCTCACAAATTTGGCGGACACTGGCTCGTCTTAAAGGGAGTGCCGCATACCGACCAACCTTAATCGTGTGACAGATTCCCTCCGGAATTGGGGTTTCAGGTGGATTTAAATAGCCGTGCGCCAGCGCCCAATCGATCAGGTCTCTGAGACTGCGGCGAACTCGCTCCTTCTGCATGGTTGAAATACCGAGTTTTTCCAATGTGCTCAGAGCGAGATCGGGTGCATTGCTTAAGGCTTCTAACGAGACAATGTCCAAAAAGTCCAGTGCGGTTGAAATATCCTCAGCTGAAAGCGGTCTGCCTTTTTGGGCGGTAGGCACCGGACCATCAACACTGGGGATGAAGTAGCGAACGACAGCATTCTGAAGATCGAGGATGACTTTTTGATCGGAGAGCGACGCGACGTACTGAGAGAAAATTTGCTTGGGAGTAAGCGTAGAGGGTACTCCCAAGGAGGGTGAATAGTTCATAGAGGCTACAGATGAATTGTAGGAATGGCCGCTGTCACCAGGGGCAACATTGGTTCTGAGGTCCTTGCCCCTGATGCGGCTGGTTGGATGACCTCACAGGCGTTGTGCTCAAACTCACAACTCAACCCAGGAGGCTTTGAGATTTAGCAAGCCGCCAAAGCTATCCTCTCGTCGGTAGGCAAGCTTTCAGCCGTTAACTTTCGGGATAAGCTATCCCGTTTGATCGCTTTAATCGGCTCGATATCCAGACCCGCGAATTGTCCTAACTTGCAGTACGACAGACACATTCTGTACCGATTCATACTCTTGGGTTTTGTTCGTTCGATGGCTTGCTTGAGCAGAGCGAAGGTGAGGACTTCTGTTTGCGGGAGCCGCCGCCAATAGGGTTTGTAATAGCTTCTGACAGTCAGCTCACCCTTTGAGGCTGATGGGTCTGCTTCAGAAGTGGAGCTTTCCAGTATTTCCAGCCACTCACGAACTGTCCGTTGCCGGGGGGCTTTGGAAGGTTGCTCCGAGTAATTCTTCCAGTCAAATTCCTCTGCGATTAACGCTAACCCAATGGCCTTAGCTTTCGCTTCTGCTTCCTGCAGGTTTGCTGGGACGGCTTCAAGGTGAAGGGCAATTTGCTGTTGATGCGGTTCTGTTTTCTCAGAATCAGGTTGGGGCGGAAATAGACCTTCGACATAGAGACGGTTGTCCTTTTGAGTTAAAGCCACCCCAAGTTCTGCTGCTTCAAGACGGTCATTTACCTCAACCAACTGTGGCTCGAATGATTGTTCAGACATGTTGAATTCTCTTTTAGGAATGAAGTGAGTGTGCGACCGACGCTATTTGCCTTGCGCGATCGCACGAGAAAGCTGTATCGGTAACCTACCTGGGTGTGCAACCGGGACCAAAGACCGCAGTAATGCAATCCAATGCCTGTAATGGTTGCCAAGCAAACTTATGGGTTGTCAGAAATTCGAAATCGCCTGCTGCAGCGGCTCGCAATCGTAGTGACGAACAGCGTTTTGCAGGCTCAGGAGATTGATAATCTGCTTTTCGCTTACAGGTAAACAGTTATCAGTTTTGATAATGAAAACACGCTTGAAACTACTTGTCAATACCTATAGATAGAAATTTTTGATGTTTTTTTGGCTTTTTTGAGAGCAAGTTACAGTAAGTCGCTTTCAAAAAAGTAGTAACATACATGAACCTTTTTTCTTCTCCCCAACGGCTATGGCAACAGCAGAGTGGTTAAACAACCATCCCAAAGTTCTCGCTTACCTCTCCAAGCCCCTTCATGAGCAGCTTGAGGAGTACCAGGCGCTCGTGAAGTTATCGATGTCTAAAACTATTGAAAGGTTGTTGGCGTATGCTTTGAATCAGCTGACACAGTCTCTATCTCCTGATCCTTGGAAAACAGACGCAGATGCTTCTGCAGAGACAGATGGTGATGAAGTCTTAACAGCTGTAATGAACCGCTTGGCGGCGCTGGAGGCTCAATTTCAACAACTGCTGCAACGGGAATCCGTCTTGGCTAGTGGGCATTCTGGTTCCTTTATTCCTGATGTGAAACAAACGCCAGCTTTGGCATCGGAGACACCATCTGGGAGTAAAACACTTTCTAGCTCTGCGGGAAGTCCAGCCCCAGAAGAGTTACCCACACTGCCTGATCTACCCAATGGCACAGCACTGATTGCCGCCGCTGAGCAGGAGGTAGTTGTGGAAGCAGAAAACTCGGTTAGGGGCGAAACTTGTTCTGTGCCTGAGAGTCTACAGAATCGAGAAGAAACCCCACCTCTCCTTGCTATGCCAATCGACCACACCCCTTTAGCAGCCCTTGCCCAACTATTTTTTTCCCAAAATCGATCTGATATGGTTTCGCTCTCTGAGGGTGATCTAGTGGAACAGGTTATTTGGATAGAAACTTCCTCCGGGAAATGGGAGCCTAGAAAGTGGCAGGTGATTCGATCGAAACTAGTAACTACCCAAGAAGCAGAGACGGAGCGATCGCAAGCAACCCCCTTGCTTGATCCAGAACCCGAGATTGGTCAACTGGATCAAAAACTGCCGCAACTGAGTCAGTTCACTACGCCCGATCCTGTCCAAACGCCGACTAATTCAGATGCAAATGTTGAGCTGTTGGGAGCAGAAACGGGTGAGGTGTCGCGATCGGATGAATCGTTTCATGCAAAACCAGGAGTAATTTCAGCAGTAATTCTTGAGCAGACTGCTCAAGAATTGCCTCAACCAAGTCCATTTACTCCGGCAGATCCATCAACCCTGCTGAGATCTCCAGCGGGAACTCCAGGAGGTTGGGTAATGATGTCTAACCCAGAGGAGACGGACATAGGGCAATCAAGCGAGAATTCCGAGTTAGACCCAAAAGGTCCTGATCAAGCTGCTCCAGAGCCACCCAATCAATCGATAGTGTTGAGGCTGCTCAACCAACTAGGAACGGGGTTAAGAAAAGTTGGGTTAGAAAATTTTGGGATGAATGGTTGAATCTCATTGTTGTCCTCCATCCTTTCCAAGAACACTGCTGACGAGCGATCGCTGGCGATTAAAAAAATGTTTTTGGGCTTTGCAGGAGAGCAATTGATGATCAAACCCATAAAGGTTGCACTCTGCTTTAAATACCTTGATTTGATTCTTTGACTGAGAAAGTCGAAAGAACCGTTTAGCCTCTCCAATCTCTGTGTCATCGCACAGTTTGTGATAGAGAGCCTGCTTTGCATACTCTGGTTTGGTTTGACAGAGTTGTCGCTTGAGGACAGGTGGTAACCCTTTCTGATGTCGCAGTGAATTCGACATCCGGCGACGAATGGTGCGATCGCTTCTGCCGGCGTTGGTAAATGACAAGATGAATCAAGCAGGAACAGGGACATCTCCAAACTTGAGGTAATGGAGCAGCAATCGCAAGGAATGCTTGAGCATCTCAATCGATTTGGAATAGCACAATGTTTTCCGATGCAGACGAGCTA
>JANRIS010000067.1:0-11980 GCA_033764685.1 Leptolyngbyaceae cyanobacterium bins.349 | reverse complement strand
TTGCTTCGAGCGCTGCCTTAGTTTTGAATTCAGCACTGTATTGTTTTCGCTGCATAGTTTTTTGTCTCTCGGTATTTGCCCTGACCTATTGTGCAGCGGGTCTCTCTTATTGCTTTGTCCAATTTATGGGGTACATCATACTTCTATTTGATAGCCCACTCCATACAACTTCTCAGCATTCCTAACCGTTTATTGAAGGTAGCGGGTGCCAGGGTTGATTGGGTGAACCATAGTGTATCGACCAATGCCGGGTTCGCCTTCACCAACATCTGACGGACTTGGTGATAATGGTTCGCTTTGGTGTGGGCAGGTAGGCAAAGGTATTCCACCCAATCATCCCAGAGTGTCAAAAGGCTGTCCTGGGGTGTCGATGGGCTGTCTTGAGAAATCGATTCGGGTGACGCTGGCTTATAACGTGTCAGGGATGAATCGAAGTGACCCGCCAAAATATCCAATTGAATTTGTGTCGCTATCGCTTGAGCTTTAGCCATATCGTGAGGGTTGCCAAATGAACCACCCCTGACCGGGTTAAAACTATAGCGTTTTCCATCCACACTAAATTTCAGTTGAATGGAGCCATTGTTGTTACAAAGCTTAAGGGGGCGCACCAGGGAATCAACCTAACTGTCCTAAATTTGTCCTAAGCCTGGACACTATTAGGTTAGATTCCTGCGGCTCTAGGCGAATGAGACGCGCCCTTCAACCTTGGCAAGGTTGCGCTCTACCACTGAGCTATACCCGCGAATTTCAGCGATCATTAATATCGCAGACTGAGCATCTACCTGTCAAGCTTTTTTCCTGAAAGATTTCTCAGCCACAGTGTGGCATTGATACAGTGTGGCATTGATCGTGAAGCCGTTGCCGTTGCGCTCAATTAGGCCAAATCCCCCATTCTCTTTGAGGTCGGGAGAATAGGGGATTCGTTGCGTGACGGGTCTAGGCAATAGACAACGCTTATTTGTGGTGATTGGTCGTGGTGGCTAAGACTCGTTCTGCCAGTTTATCGGGAACTTCTTGCAGATGGTCGAATTCCCAGTTGAAGAAGCCCACGCCCATTGTCAGCGATCGCAATTCCACAATCAGATCATGCATTTCAGCTTGCGGAATGTAAGCCACCACTTCATCCCAACCGGCCCAATCGGGTTTGGCATCGTAACCTAGAATCTGCCCCCGTCGCCCACTGGTAAGCCGCAACACCTTGGATGTGAAATCAGTCGGAACTGAAATTTTCACATTGAGAATGGGTTCCAGCAGCGTCGGTTCGCACTTGGCCAGTCCTTCCTGCATCGCCAGTCGAGCCGCCTGCTTAAAGGCTTGTTCTGAACTGTCTACCGAGTGGTAGGAACCATTCGTCAGGGTGACATCCACATCCACGACGGGGAAGCCCAAAGGGCCATGCTGGAGATACTCGCGCACGCCAGTTTCCACCGCAGGAATGTACTGCCGCGGCACCACCCCCCCCACGATCTTCTCGTGGAAGTTGAAGCCCTCCCCACGACCCAGGGGCCGAATATCCAGGTACACATCCCCAAATTGCCCATGCCCACCCGTCTGACGCTTGTATCGGCCATGAATGGCGTTGGCGGTCCGGCGAATGGTTTCCTTGTAGGGCACTTGGGGGGGATGGGCCGTCATCGGTAAGTTGTATTTGCGGTTGAGCCGATCCATCGCGACTTGGAGATGAATTTCTCCCTGACCCCAGAAGATAATTTCGTGGGTATCGCCGTGTTGTTCCCAGGCGAGGGACGGGTCTTCTTCCAGGAGTTTGGTTAATGCCCCGGTGAGTTTGACTTCATCGTTGCGTTTTTCGGCGGCGATCGCCAGGGCAAAAACGGGAGTCAACTGGGCTGATTTGGGTAGCTCAACAGTGGCGCGATCGCCAGCAGCCAGCGTATCCCCCGTTTTAATTCCCTCCATCCGACCCAAAGCCACGATTTCTCCCGCCTGGGCTTCGGTCAGGCCTTGCTGTTGTTGCCCCAGGAGGCGATACAATCCACCAATTCGCACCCCATTTAAGGTCATGCCATCGGTCAGGGTTCCCTGCCAGACCCGCACAATTGATAGCTTGCCACCCTGCGGGGTGTACGCAGTCTTCAGCACTTGCGCGATGGGAGTAGTGGCGCTGGAGGTGAGGCCCCGATGTTCTGCTGTTGTTTCGGGGTCGGGCGCTTCCCGCAGTAGCGCTTGCAACAGGGGACGAATGCCAAAATCGCGATCGGCAACTCCCACGAACACAGGTACGATTTGATCGGCCCCCAGTTCCATCTTCAAATCTTGCAAAATTTCTTCCTGGGGTGGCTCAATCTCCTCTAACAACTCTTCCAACAGATGATCATCAAAATTCGACAGGGTTTCCAGCATATCGTTGCGGGCTGTTTTTTCCTGTGCTTTGAGCGATTCAGGTAACGGCACCGGATCAGCAGGGGCACCGGGATGATAGTGATACGCCTGCTCCGTCACCAGATCAATGAATCCCACCAGTTTTTCCCCTGTGCCAATCGGGTATTGGTGCGCCACAAGAGGCCGACTGGAGACTTTCTTTAAGGCCTGCAAGACTTCGTTGAAGTCTACATCCGCCCGATCCATCTTATTAATGAAAACTAGATGGGGAATTTCCCAATCGTCGAGAAACTTAAATAGCGGTGCCAGGGTCAAGACGCGATCGCTGACGGCTTCACACACCACGATCGCCGCGTCTACCCCAATCAGTGCATTTAAAGTCTCCTGCGCAAACTCGACAGAACCGGGACAATCTAAGAACGTAAAACGAACGCCGCCATATTCAGTACTGGCGGCGTTAACTTCTACACTCATCTGGCGATCGCGGGCTTCTGGAACGGCATCACCCACGGTATTTCGATCTTGCACTCTGCCCTTGCGGGTCACGGCTCCAGTCACAAACAACAGACTTTCCAAGACTGTCGTTTTTCCGCTCAAATAGGGACCCACGATCGCCACGTTTCGGGTACCCGACAAAACAGTGTCATTCATAACTACCTCGCTGGTTATTCACGAGTAGGCATTGCCTAGCCAGAACTCCATAATCGAACTGCAATTCAGTTGCTCCAGCTAGTCAGGGTGTAGGTTCAGATGGGTTTGAATCTACAGTTTTGATTGTCGTACTGTTGTGGAGCCGTTGCACAAAATTGCAGGTATTCTTAAGGTCAAGTTAAACAAGCATTAAGTGGCGCAACAATATGCTGCGATTCCCCTCGAATTGTTTACTTCATTTGGCGATGTTTGACATTGTTGCCTGGAGTCATCACTAAAATTTGATGGAGAAATTTGTGGGGGTGGGGCAATTGAATCCACTGCCATGTTTATAGGATCAGCATCTTAGCCAGTGGAGCGCGGCGATCGCTCTATTGGTGATCTAATCTGCGCTTTTCAGCTCGATTCAGTTGAGTTGAGTAGGTCTGTTGCGTGGGGCTTCCGTAGAAATACTTGTACTTACGTAATCCTCGATTTCAGTTGTTGATTGCCTGCTCAAAGTTAGACCAGGACTGGTGTTTAGAGTATTGCACTTGAATTTATTCAGCACTTCCTCTAACAAACTTTTATAGACTTCGCTGAAATGTAATTCCTCGGTAAGAGTTTGAGTCAGGTTATGGCCTGGATTAGTTGTTCTCGATAGGTTAGATACAGGCGAACGGTAATACAAACCTAAACAATTTTAACGCCGCGATCGCAACTCTCACCGATTTCAAACTATCTGCTTACCTCAAAACAACTTATGAACGCAATCAAACTCACCTCCATTGTTTTGGCCGGAATGACTGCTGTCGTCGCTGGTGCAACCTCCGCCAGTGCCTTTACATTCTCTGTTGGTGGTACGGCGGTTACGGGTGAAGGGTTTAAGTCTAGTGTTGCTGGAGCAAAAACCGTTGATTTCAATGCTGGTAGCCCCTCGAATAATGTTGTGACCTATTCTGGAATCACAAATAACCTTGTGCAAGGTTCCGTTAGCAGCCAACATGCAACTCCTTTTGGCAACACCTCCAGATACCTGACCATTTCAAACCGGAATGCGAACGTAGTAGGCAATACTGGTTCTGTCACTCTGAACTTTGCTCAAGCCCTGGATTACTTCGGTCTGTACTGGGGGTCTGTCGATACCTACAACTTCATTGATTTCTACTCTGGCGGTTCATTGCTAAGAACCTTTGGTGGGGGTGATATTTCCACCACTGCTCGCGGAAGCTGGACGGGTGCCAGCGATAACCTGTATGTCAATTTCTTCGCGAGCGCTGGTCAATCCTTTGACCGGATTGTGCTCCGCTCGAATGGCACGGCCTTTGAAAGCGACAACCACGCTTACCGTGAATCCAGCTCAGCGGCTGTTCCCGAACCTGCCACCATGACGGGTATTGCGCTGGCAGGTGCTGGTTTTGCGGCTGTGCGTCGCAAGAAGCAAAAGGCTCAAGCGTCATAAGCTCAAATCAGTCTCGTTAACTCCGACCAATAGTTCAGGCACCCTTCAGGCAGGGTGCCTTTTTGCGATCGCGGGCATTTCTTCACTGGGTTGATCGTGCCGAAAAATTAGCTCTTTTCGACACGCTGCGCCGCATAATGTTGGTAATGAATGAGTAGGCATCATTCCATTGAAATGATCCGTTGAAGTGACCCATTGAAGTGACCAAGTGAAATGACCCGTTGAAGTGACCCGTTTTCCTTATGCCCCTGCTACAGATACTCATTCTTACGGTAATTTTTCTCGGTGCTAGCGTGATTAGTGTCATTTCGGGTAGCACTTCTTTGATCACGGTTCCTGTAATGTTGGCCTTTGGTATTGAACCTCATATGGCCATCGCAACCAACATGCTGGGCTTAACCTTGATGAGCCTGGGAGGCACCTTTCCATTCATTGGCAAGAGCATTATTGAGCCGAAAAGATTGCCATTGCTGGTGGGGTTAACCCTGGTCGGCTCGACTTTAGGGGCATTGCTGGTGCTGGTGGTGCCAGCAAAGTTAATCACACTAGTGATTTCTCTATGTATGATTTGCGTTGCGGCCTTGTCATTGATGAAACGAGATTTTGGGCTTGTTCCAGGCGCAACTAACCCTTCACCCGTGACCGAAGCTTTTGGATATGCTGCAACTTTTGTCTTGGGAATTTATGGTGGTTTTTTCAGTGGTGGTTACGTTACGTTACTGACGGCTGCTTACGTGATGCTGTTTCGGATGACGTTGATTCAAGCGATCGCCACAACCAAACTGATTAATATTTTTTCTTCCCTGATTGCAACCTTGATCTTTGCCCATCAAGGCATGATTAATTACTCTTTAGGGATGATCCTGGGTACCGCCATGTTTGTGGGTGGTGTGATTGGTGGTCAACTATCCTTGAAACTAAGCAATGTCTGGCTTCAACGGATTTATCTTACAGTTGTTGCATTTCTAGCGGTGATCACCTTGCATAAAGCTCAGGATCAAAGTCAGGGGGGTAGCCCAGTCAACTTGATCACACCACTGGCTTAAAAAGTTTTGCGTGTAAAGACTTGTACTGCAAAAACTAATCTCCACACGCAAGGAGGAAGTGTCATTAATAAGTGACTTAATTAAGTCGTTAATTGAGTCACTTATTAATCAGTGGCAATCATGACATCAGATGATTTGATAACCGCGTAAACTTCCTTTCCGATTGCGATTCCCAAAGATTCTGCCGATGCTTTGGTAATGATAGCCACAACTTCTATACCTGGAGCGACTTCGACAGAAACCTCTGTATTCACAGAACCAGGAATGATGCTTTTCACCGTACCTTTTAAGGCGTTGCGGGCACTAATCTGCATAGAATTTCCTCACACTAGAATAAACGAACGTTGACAGTTTGCGTTTCATCCAGAGGACGGTTCATCGGGCTTTATCACAACGATTCCCGTTCTAGATGGCTTCCCGTTCTGAGCACTAAACCTAGTTTGAGCACTAAACCCTGTGCTCTAAGCAAAACCGGACCGCGCAAAGTGTTAGCAGATGGATTCTCGATCTGAGCACTAAACCCGTTTGAGCACTAAATCTCGTGCTTCAAGTAAAACCAGACATCACAAAGTGTTAGCAGTCGGATTTCATACTCAAGGTATACGCTAAATCATGACTGGTTGTGGTAACACACACTACCAACTAAATTGGTAATCCGTAGATTTTCTCTAGCAAAGATGTGCTTGCAGAGTGCAATCGGAACTTGGTGATTGCTCCAAACCGCGATCGCCGTAGAAGCAGTTTTTTTATGTTGTTGCCATTCCTCCATTGCCGTTACTCCATTGCAATGACAACATCACTGGATTTAATAACAGCGTAAGCCGATTTACCAACTTCTAACTCCAAAGCTTCGGCTGAAGTGGTGGTGATGGTGGATGTTAGTGCCACTCGATGCACAATTTCCAGTGTGATCTCAGTGCTCACAGGGCCTTTAATGAGTTCCGTCACACGCCCTTCCAACACATTGCGAGAACTGACCTTTAGGGGTTTGGGAGGAATAGGTTCACTTCCCATACGCCAGGAAGACGGTTGCTGGGCCGATGTGCTGCTGGTCGATCGCGATCGCTTGGCCCCCTCACCTGGTTTTGCTGCTTCCGAATTCTGCTCAAGGGCCGGAGTTGCATATTGCAGACCGCGCAGCAGTTCCCGCAACACCTCCGTCTTTGTGCGTTGAGAGATTTGGCAAACCTCCTCTAGGAGTTGGCGCTCCTCCTCAGAGGTTTGGAACGTAATCCATCCTTGATCTTTTCTGGGCATTTTGGATACCAATTTAGTTGGTAGAAATTGGTAGGTTGGTACGGCCTCACCAACGTCAACCGTCTTTATGTGTTGGTAATCATTGTATGAAACGCAGACAGATTCTACTTCTTTTCAGTGTGGCCTTCATCAGTTGCCTGCTGGTGTTCCTCCTGCGGTTGGTTAACCCTGCTCCTTCCTATGGTCAGTCGGGCCAACTGCTGGTATCGGCGGCGGCGAGTTTGAAGGATGTGCTCGAAGCGATCAGGCCACTGTATCGCCAAGCAGCCCCCAATGTTAACTTGACCTTTAACTTTGGGGCCTCTGGAGCCTTACTCCAGCAGATTGAGCAGGGCGCGCCTGCGGATGTGTTCATCTCTGCGGCTACACGCCAGATGGATGCGCTGGAGCAAAAAGGAGCCTTAGTGCCCGGAACTCGCGGCAATCTGGCCAATAACAGGTTGGCGCTGGTGGTGCCCAAGAATTCTAAAGCCGTGAGTGGGTTTAAAAGTTTGACGACTCCTGCGGTGAAACGAGTTGCGATCGGGGAGCCTCGGAGTGTTCCGGCTGGACAGTATGCCGAACAAGTTTTGCAGAAACTAAACCTATGGGACGATATAAAACCCAAACTAGTCTACGCCAACAATGTGCGCCAGGTGCTGGCGGCAGTTGAAAGTGGCAATGCTGAGGCTGGAATGGTTTATGTGACCGATGCCAGGATCTCAAACCGCGTCAGGGTGGTCGCGATCGCAGACGACAATAGCCACTCCCCCATCGTGTATCCGATGGCTGTGCTTAGAAGTAGCAAGGACATTGCTGCTGCAAAATCATTCGTGAGATACCTGTCGAGCAATGAAGCCAAAAGTGTATTGCGAAAGTACGGCTTTGTCGTGCCGAAGTAGTGTTCCGTCAGGAAAATTTTGACGGGTCAAAGACCCGCAAAATTTAACCTTAATTAACAACCTGTATTTGGGCTACCCGTCAACGATTGATTGACTTACCAGTAGGGCGATAGGGAGAAGGGGAACCTGACGCGATGACACACTTCCCGCACTGTTTTACTCATTCCCCCGCCGACCTGCCGAGAAATTGCCATGAATGACACCCTCGCCCTTCCGCTCGACCTTTCCCCCCTCTGGATTTCCCTCAAAGTTTCTTTGCTGGCAACTGTTTTGACCTTCCTTGTGGGGATTGCTACCGCCTATTGGATGCTGGGCTACCAGGGCAAAGGTAAGGCATTGTTGGAAGGGATTTTCATTTCACCCCTGATTTTACCCCCTACAGTTGTTGGGTTTTTGCTGTTGTTGTTGTTTGGCAAAAATGGCCCAGTGGGACAGGTACTTCAACCTTTTGAGTGGAGCGTTGTATTTACCTGGTATGGGGCCGTGATTACGGCAACGGTGGTGTCTTTTCCGCTGATGTATCGAACGGCTCTGGGTGCCTTTGAGCAGGTGGATGGTCGTTTATTTGCCGTTGCCCGGACTCTGGGGGCTTCCGAGTGGACGGTGTTTCGCCGGGTCATGCTACCTCTGGCCTTACCGGGAATTTTAGCGGGAACAGTGCTGGCCTTTGCCCGAGCGCTAGGCGAGTTTGGTGCAACTCTCATGTTGGCAGGCAATATTCCAGGGCAAACACAGACGATGCCCATGGCCATCTACTTTGCTGTGGAAGCCGGAGCTATGAATGAAGCCTGGTTCTGGGTTGCAATGATTATGCTGATGTCTCTTTCCGGGCTGTTTGCCATGAATTTTTGGCAGTCCCGCCAGCAGAATCAACCCGTTCAATGGCAGCGGCGGCAGTCTGCATTGAGACCAGAGGTGATGTCAGGCGCGATCGCGCCTTTGACTCCTGCCTGCCCGTCCCCCAACTCCGCTGCTGGCCTCATTGTCGATATTCAAAAACGACTGGCCAATTTTGATCTGGATTTGGCCTTTCAGGTCACTGAATCCACATTGGGTATTTTGGGTGGGTCGGGCGCTGGTAAAAGTATGTTGCTCCGGTGCATTGCGGGGATGGAAAGCCCCACCAGCGGGCAGATTGTGTTGAATGGGCGGGTGTTGTTCGATGCCAAACAGGGGATCAATCTCCCCAGTCGCGATCGCAAAGTCGGTCTGCTGGTGCAAAACTATGCCCTATTTCCTCATATGACCGTTGCTCAGAATATTGCCTTTGGGTTGCCCCAGTCGGTGTCGGCGCATCAACGTCGGCAACGGGTCAACACCCAACTGGAAGCGATGCAGTTGCAAGGCTATGGCGATCGCTGGCCGCATCAGCTATCTGGTGGGCAACAACAACGGGTTGCCCTGGCCCGGGTATTGGCCAGCGAACCGGAAGTGATTCTCTTGGATGAACCCTTCTCGGCACTGGATACGCACCTTCGTTACCAGATGGAACAGGAGATGATGACGCGGCTGCGTCGGTTTAATGGTGTCAGTCTGTTTGTCACCCACAACCTGGATGAGGCATACCGAGTGTGCGACAACTTGCTGGTCGTGGATGCGGGACAGGTCATTGCCCACGGTTCCAAATACGACATTTTTGAACGACCCGGTTTGCTAACAGTGGCCCAACTCACCGGGTGTAAAAATATCTCTCCAGCCCTTGCGATCGCAGCTCAAGAAATTTGTGCTACCAGTTGGGGGCTTTCACTCCGGGTCACTGCCGCGCTGCCCAATCGGCTGACGCATGTGGGTTTTCGTGCTCATCAATTTCGATTTGTCACCCATCCGGCGAACCTGGCCAACACATTTTCTTGTTGGTTAGTGGCAACGAGTGAAACCCCCCACCGGATGACGCTTTTTCTCAAATTCAACGCCCCGCCCACCCATGCCCAGGATTACCATGTGCAGGCAGAGGTATTCAAAGAGAAGTGGGAGGAACTCAAGCCGCAAACCTCGCCGTGGTGGGTGCAACTTGACCCCCTGAAACTGATGCTATTAGAAGCCGAATGCGACTAGCCTGGATAATTCACAACCCATGAATCCGTCGGGGTAGGTCTTGTGCCGCCCCCCCGCGATCAGGGCACCCACGAGAGGTGCCCCTCCACCCGAAAATCCAGACTGATTTTTTGAGCGATCGCGGTATCGCTGATGTTCAAGCGGTTTCGAGACTTTCCCTCAATTCTCATGAGTAATGCAGGTTAAATCCACTGTTGGGGTTGGGTGCCGCGTGCCGCAAGGACTTGTTCAGCCCAAAAAACCTCTGCTTCACTGCCATGCACTATCAGCAGATATTTCCCATGAAACACCTCAGTCATGTAGCGATTAAGGCGACGAGTGGTGAGATTTTGACTCACTAATGCTCCCAATGCTCCACCTGCCATCGTACCGCCGCCCGTGATTGACAAGAGATACAGGAGAAGAGACCCCAGGACCATCTCGCCAATCCCCAAGACGACCAGCAGACTGAGGCCAACCAATAACCCGGTCATGCCGCCGGTAAGCTGGCCAATGGTCACATCTCGTTTTTGATGAATTTTTGCACCCGTTACCATGTCCAGATTGGCCGCGTGCAGCAGTTCTTTCACGGGTGAATTGATGACGCGGCTATTATCTGGGCGGCTACTGTCTGCCGCCCGCCTGATAAACCGGATATCTTTGCCAACCAAATAAATTTGAGCCAGCGGAAATCCTGATAAAACAAGTTGATCGACCGCTTTCCCGATCGCATCCAGGTTAGGAAAGACGGCAATGGTATGGACTGGTTGAATTTGATTTTGCATTGTCATTCCCCACCTCTACCAGGGTCTAGTAAGGAACTATCCCTAATCTATCTTTCCCGGACTGGCAGTTGGGGGATAACAAAAGGCTTTCACCAGCTAAGAATCGTTAACTTCAGCAATCTTTTGCAATATTGGCACTTGGTGCGATCGCAAACTTCAACCATTGCTCAAATTTACAACCGTGAGTACAATGCCAGGGTTCATTCTGGACCTGCGATCCGATTGTTCTTCAAAGTTTGTTTTTCACAGTTTGTTTTTCACAGTTGCGGCGGCATGATTTTTGTAAAACAGGTTTGGCAAAAACGCTTACTGGTGATTTTAGGCGCGTTGTGGTTGACGTTGTGGATGCCGCTACCAGGACTCGCCGCCCCACAAATTTTGGGGTTGCCCCTGGCCCAAACGTCTGTAGACGACTTGCAAACCTATCAGCAGCGCTTGGAGCACCAAAAATCTCAGGTGGCCGCAGAGCGCGATCGCCTGCAAAACCTGGAAGGAGCGGCCCAACAAACCTTGCAAGGCTTACAACGGGGCCTTAAAACAACAACGAAAACCCTGCAAACTCAGGCCGCCCAACTTCAGACCGAAACTCAACGCCTCAAACAGTTAGAAGTCCAGCTTGTCGCCGCAGAGCAAGCTTATGGGCAAAAGCGTTCATCGACCATTGCCCGCCTCCAATTCTTACAACGCCAACATCGCAACCAGGGCTGGGCGGTACTCCTGCAAAGCCAAAGTGTAAACGAGTTTTTGGATCGGCGCTATCAATTGAAGCGAGTCCATCAAGCCGACCAACATACCCTGATCAGTTTGAAAACAGAAGCGGAGCAGCTAGACCAACAGCGCGATCGCCTGGAGCAAACTAAAACCCGCATCACACTCCTGACTCAGCAACTGGCTGCCCAAAAAGGCGAATTGGAAAAACTGGCCGTCGATCAGAAAAGTTCCGTTGCCCGGTTAAAGAGCGATCGTCGTGCGATGGAAGTGGCAGAAGTTCAACTGGAACAAGACTCGCGCGCGATCGCCTCCTTGATTAATCAACGGCTGGCTCAAGGGGAAAGAATTGCCTTTCGAGGGACGGGGCAAATGCTTTTACCAGTAATCGGAGAAATTACCAGTTCCTTTGGCTGGCGGGTGCATCCCGTGTTGGGGTATGAACGCTTTCATGCTGGTTTAGATGTCGGGGCAGACTATGGAACGCTCATACACGCGGCTGAACGGGGAACGGTGATCTTTGCGGGGTGGTATGGCGGCTATGGCAATGCCGTCATCATCGATCATGGCGGCACCATTACCACCCTGTACGCCCATGCCAGCGAACTATATGTAACCGAAGGCCAATCTGTTCAACGCGGGCAGGCGATCGCAGCCGTTGGGTCAACGGGCCTTTCCACTGGTCCCCATCTACACTTTGAAGTGCGCCGCGATGGTGAACCAACTGACCCAGTAGCTTTTCTCTAACGTCATCGTTTAAGATGCAATGCTTTGGGAGAGAAGTGCTATACTGACAATGCACCTTTGTGCAAGGGCATGTAGCTCAGTGGATAGAGC
>JANRIS010000061.1:0-15844 GCA_033764685.1 Leptolyngbyaceae cyanobacterium bins.349 | reverse complement strand
TGACGTTCCGAGACCGGGAACAGGCATGGGACTGGTATCTGATGCATACAGGCATTGCTAAGCCTGTGATTTTGCCTTGGCAGTTGCCACACAGCAACTAAGGTTTGAGGGGGACTAATGCAGTCCCCTAGCAAGTTTTGTAATCCCTTCACTCAAAATTTGGAGCTATGACTATGGCAACGTTATCCCCTGACTCTATCCAAACGGCAACGGTTGAGGCATTTGGTAAGGTCAAACCATCCCAGTTTGGCGATAGTGAGTTTCAATCAGTGCTGTTCAAAACGGCTACGGGTGAGCAAATCTGGAAGTCCTACACGGTGAGCAGTCCTGAACTGTCCCAACTGAAAAAGGGGCAACGGGTGACGCTGCTCTATCGGGGGCTGAAGCATGGCAAACCATCCTACGATGTGGTGATTGGGTTGCTATCAGGTCAGGCTGAAGCCGTTCCCCCAATTCCATCACCAATCACGGCACCCTCTCCAGTCACCGATGAGGCAAAGCGGACGATCGCCCGTGACATTGAAACTAGCGCTAAGCTCTATCGGTTTTGCTTGGAAACAGCCCGCAACCAAGTTGGTGAGCTATTGGGCAATGATTTAGCACTGGTGAAGGATGTGGCAACAACGCTGTTTATCCAGTCGCTACGGTAAGCATTTACCAAACCAAAACGTTAGCGCTCTACCCGTTGGTAGGGGCGTTGTTTTTTAGTCCTACAAAGCTAGTGTGTACAGGTAAATTTCTCGTGATTTACCAGTTTCAAGGTGAGATCGTTTAACACGCTCGCGTTTATAAATGTCTGTATATCGTGCAGCTACGGATGAGTGGCTGGTTAACTCTGCACTAAACCAGTCAACAATGTTACCAGCTACTCGAAACGCTGAACGATCACTACCTTGTAATCCCCGTTGGATAAGTCGTTTGCCACTAGGATCATTTATTAAGGCTGACGCTATCTGATCTCTGTCAGCAGAGCCATTCTGCTGACAGAGATTTTTAACTACTTGTTCAATAACCGGAAAGGCTTCTTCCTTAGTCCACTTTGGTTTTGGCATAAATACTACTTCCCCATACACTAGCTTGCATATGCACTGGTGAGCATGTTCAGTAAGATATAAAAAACTCTCTAGTACTTAGTTTGCCCTGAATGCATAGCACTTTAACAATTGAGTCAGGCGGGTTGTTTGAGCAGGCGTTTAAGCGAATGCCTGGGGATTATCTGATTCCTTGGCAGTCAGCAGCGATCGCCCTTCTGCCCACAAAACCAGGTGAGGGGGAACCGGGCAAAGCGGGCAAGGCAGGCACCCAGTCTGCTAAGACTCGCAACAAGGTGAAGTATTCTTGTCCGGGCTGTAACTTGAATGTCTGGGGCAAGTCGGGTTTGAGGTTGATGTGTTCGGAGTGCGATCGGCTGTTGGTTGAACAGTCTTGATGTTGAGGGTACGATCGAACCCTATGGGTTGTTATGGTATCTGGCTCTAGCCGAGCAACTGGTCTAATTGATCTTGACTCATTTGAGAGAGTAGTCGGGACACGCTGGCATCGAATGCCCGTTTGAATTCAGGATCAGAGGCATAGCGTTTATAGAGATCCAACTCGCGGCGACGTTCCTGGTTGATCGCTTGTTGGATGAGTTGCTCTAGGGCGATGCGGCGATTTTGCTCGTCTGGATTGTTGACGACCTGAGCCTGAAAGTTGGGATTTTGGACAACATGACGGGCGATGTTGAGGAACTTGACCCGCTGTTCTTGGGGGGTGGCATCCCAACCGGAGAAGAAGCGATCGTTGAAGGCGGCAATAATCGCATCCAAAGGGTCTTGTTGGGGTTCACCGTCACGATAGCCCCGTGGGTTGGGGTTTTGCGGGTCTAGTTCGGATGCGGCATCATCAAGGACGATCGCGGCATTCAATTCAACCCGCTCTAGTCCATAGGTGGAGAGATCAACGCTGTTGAGCAGGTCATCGAGTTGATCTTGTTCGGGATCTCTGACCGTGAGTTTGGGAATGAGGAATTTCAGGAACCAATAGAGCGTTTCCCACTGGAGGTTGTTGTAGAGGATGATGCAGGCGACCTGACCGTAGATTTTGACAAACTGCTTTGCCTTGATTTTGAAGTCGATTTTGGCTTCGTCTTCCAGACCTAGCTCCTGATTAAATCGATCGGCGGCGGTGTCGAGTAGGGGACTGAGTTGCTCGGCATTGGCATTGCTGAAGAATAATGCGTTGAATTGCTCTACCTCATGCCACTCATAGACAGCCACCTCATCCAGGCTCTCTTTCAGGTCATGGAGAACATTGACATCCGTGGGCTGGCTGAGGGATGTGGCGGTGTAGAAGGGATCGAAGGCTTGCTGGATGTCTGCGACAGTATTGAAGAAGTCTAGAACAAAGGTGTCGGTCTTGCCCATTTTGTTGTTGCAACGGTTGAGCCGAGATAGGGTCTGGACGGCAAGAACCCCTTGCAGTTTCTTATCCACATACATGGTGTGGAGCAGGGGTTCATCGAATCCGGTGAGAAATTTGTTGGCAACAACCAGGATCTTGTAGTCGTCTTCTTTGAATTTGGCGGGGATGTCGTTGCTGGGAAAGCCGTTGAGGGTGTCTTCGGTATGTTCGATGCCATCAATGGTCTTTTTGCCAGAGAAGGCGACGATCGCCTGAAAGGGGGCATTCTCCCGCTGCAAGATCTCTCGGATGGTGAAGAAGTAGCGGATGGCGCTTTCGATGTTGCGAGTCACGACCATGGCTTTCGCCTTGCCCTTGAGCTTTTTGGGCTTCCAGACCTGCTCAATAAAATGGTTGACCATTACGTCAGCTTTGGTTTGGATGGTCTGGTAGTCGCCTTCTACTTTTTCCCGTAGTTTCTTTTGAGCTTTGGCGGTTTCAAATAGAGGATTGTCGGCGATCGACTTTTGGATCTCGTAGTAGCTGCGGTAGGTGGTGTAGTTGGCGAGCACATCCAGGATGAAGCCTTCCTCGATCGCCTGCTTCATGGAGTAGAGGTGAAAGGGGACAAACTTGCCCTCTGGGGTGCGCTGTCCAAATTTTTCCAGGGTGGCGTTTTTGGGGGTGGCGGTGAAGGCAAAGTAGGAGGCATTTTTACCGAGCTTTCGCCCCTCCATTGCCTTGAGGATTTTATCCTGAATGTCTTCTGGCTCCTCATCGTCGCTACCCAGTGCCATGTTCATGGTGTCGGCGGCTTGCCCGCTTTGGGAGGAATGTGCCTCATCAATGATGATGGCGAAGTTGCGATCGCTCAAATCCTCTACTCCTGCCACGATAAAGGGGAATTTCTGGATGGTGGTGATAATGATCCGCTTGCCCGCTTCCAGGGCGGTTTTGAGTTCAGTAGAACTGGAAGCATGGGCAACGATGTTTTTTACCTCAGAGAAGTTTTTGATGTTGTCGCGGATCTGTTTGTCGAGAATGCGGCGATCGGTGACGACCACCACAGAGTTAAACAGGGGAAGGTCGGGGGATCGCAAGGGTTGAGATCCCCCCAACCCCCCTTGAAAAGGGGGGCTAGCTGGCTCGTTTCCCCCCTTTTCAAGGGGGGGTAGGGGGGATCGAGGCGAATACACCTCAATTAACTGATATGCCAACCAGGTGATGGAGTTGGACTTGCCCGATCCGGCGGAGTGCTGAATCAGGTATTTGTGACCTGTGCCGTTGGTTTTGGCATGGCTGAGCAGTTGCCGCACTACTTCGAGCTGGTGATAGCGGGGGAAGTAGAGGAATTTTTGTGCCAAGGGGGTGCGGGCATCACCAGGGATGATGGCGAAGTGTTCAATGATGGTGGCGAGGCTGGGGCGGGTGAGCAGATCTTCCCAGAGATAGGCGGTCTTGTGGCTGTGCGGATTGGGAGGATTGCCTTTGCCGTGGTTGTAGCCCTTGTTGAGGGGCAGGAAGTAAGTGTTGCCCTTGTCGAGTTTGGTGGTCATCCACACATCGTCGGTATCCACCGCTAGGTGAACGATGCAGCGGGCAAACTGGAACAACGGCTCTCGCGGATCGCGATCGTTTTTATATTGCTCTTTGGCGTGGTAGGTGGTCTGCCCTGTCCAGGGGTTTTTGAGTTCCAGCGTGGCGATCGCGATGCCATTCAGGAACAGCACCAGATCGATAGAGAGCACTGGGTTGCTTTCGGAGTAATGTACCTGACGGGTAACGGAGAAGATATTGCGTTCAAAGTTTTCTAGGATGGCGGGGTTGGCATCGTTGTAGGGCAGGCTGTAGAGCAAGGTGAGGTGGGCATCGTCGATCGCCAGTCCCTTTTTCAACACCGAGAGGATGCCATCTTTTTTGATCTTGCGATCGAGCCGCTCTAGGATCAGCCGTTGCCAGTTGGGACGATCCTTGAGCTTCTCCAGTTCTTCGGGTTGGGTTGTTTCCAGGAAGCGCCAAAATTTCTCACGATCGAGGGCAAATTCGCGGTCAAAGTCAGCCGGGTTACCTGGTTCGTAACGAGAACCCTCGACTAGCGATCGTTCAATGCAGTTTTCGAGCGCTTGTTCGTTGGCTTGGCTGACCATAATGTGGATCTACCTCTTTAAGGGCTAGCGCAGCAGTTTTAGGTTCATCTGCCTATGGGAATACCACTATTTCTTTACACAAACCTTGAAGAATATGAAAACTCCCTATACCAATAATTTAATGCGATTGTACCTAAACTTGCCTAAGAACTGCTATGGGTGAGGTAGATGTGAACTTAAACCAGGAGGCAGCATTTTTCAAAACCTTGCTTTACCCTAAAGCTTTTGGAGTGCGCTCGCAGTACACTAGGTTCAGAATGGAAGCTGTGTGGGAACGGGGCACATTAAATGTCGTTAGTAGCTAGATTTGACAAGGCTCCTTTGAGTGAGGTGGTGTGTGGCGTTGAGTTCAACGCACCCGATTTCTCATCGATCCATTTTGGGCTATACTGGCAGTCAATACGCGATCACTTCCCAACTCCTCCACTGGATAAACCGCCGATTGGTGCTATTGAAATCATGGCATCCATACCCAGTCTTCGGAGAGTTTGGTTTGAATCAGGCGATCGCAAGCGATTAATCCAAGTACAAGAAAATCGATTTCACTACAACTGGAAACGGCTTGCAGAGCAGGATGAATACCCTCACTTTGATGTTTTATATCCCCACTTTGAAAAAGAATGGAATGCGTTTCAGGAGTGGTGGATTGAGTTGGATAAGCTACCAATACAACCAATGCACTATGAACTAACTTATCTCAACCAAATTGATGCAGAATTCGGTTGGCGAAGTCCCAGAGATACGCCTAAGATTTTCTCATTCTTGGATATATCGTTGCTTAATTCTCTTCCTCAATTAGATAGTCATGATATTGGCATGGTCTTCTCTTTACCTAATGAACACGGAAGTCTGACAATGCGATTGAATCAGGTAAAGCGGCGGGAGGATGATTCAAATATGTTAATCCTTGAGTTGACTGCGCGAAGTACTGGCTGCAATACCCCCATTTCCAGTTGGTTCTCAAATTCGCATGAGGGTATTGTTGGGACGTTTGTAGAGTTATTGAGTGATGCAGCTAAAGAAGCGTGGGGGTTAACATGGTCGGAGCAGTAGTTGAACGAACCACATCTGTTACGGAGTCGGTTGTTGAAGGTCAGAACATTGCATCGCAGGCACAAACGTATTCTACGGCTGGTGAATCCACCCCATCTCGTTCTACTCGCTCAGAGTATTTTTCTTATTTAAGTGATCCGGATTCTCTGATTCACCGTTATTTTCTCTCTTCGTCACCTAAGCAACGGATGCATTTGCGGAAAGCAATCGCAAGTGTTATCAATCGCTACAATTCAATTCTCAAAATTCTAGACTTTAGCAGACAGGGTGATATTAAAGATGCCTATGACGCTGGTGTTGATTTGTTGGCGGAATTCGACACCCTTGAACTGCACAATCAGGCATTTCAATATTTAGAAGCAATTAGCCATCTCGTAGGACAGTCCTCTAGTCAAAAGACACGCAGACAACTTGAGGATTTTTGGGAGATCTTAACGAAGGGAATTTCCTGTGCATACAACGTTTCAGCAAAGGAAAGATTTGAATTAATTGGCAAAATCAGTGGAGTGAGTAAGCGACGGCTTGTAAAAACGGCAGTGATTGATGCGCTTGTCACAATTGCTGATGACATGGAAGATGTTCAGCCAATCAAGAATTTTCTAGGTCGCTACACATCTGAGTATGAATCAGATAGCTATGTTCGTGATTATGCTCAGGAAGCACTGGAAGACCTGAAATAGAGAGAGGTATGGAGCATGGATAAATCAATGCTTCCTAGCCTGACGGATTTTGATATCTATAAACCAGGATATATCCGGAAAGTTGATAAAAGGGGGCATTGGAAGCCTGAAGACTGTCATGATTTAGAGACTAGGGCAAAAGCTGCATCTGAAAGAGTGTTCAAGGCTAATTCTGAGAACCTACACAGTTTGTGGTACATCGAAACTGCTGAGCAGTTTTATGGCATGATCGCAGATTTAAGTGCAGAACGACCACACAAAAATCAGGACATAGATTTTGTGTGGATTGATGCGGAGGAGCTGACTTTAGCATCAATAGAACTTATCCCATCTCCCGGAAAGCATTGTGTATTTGTCAGTAACTTACATGTCAATGCTCGTATTGATCCAGTGATAGCAGAAAAGTTGTGTCTTATCATGATGCAAGCAGATAGAGAAGCGCAACGATGTAAGAAGAAGCAGCACACTACACCGATGCTGGAATATCAAACAGGAAAAGGATGTAAGGCGACTGAAACCAGTCGAGAGCACTGTGACTGTGAAGTGGTAAACCCATAATAATCTGGAATCAACTGTTGCTATACTGCGTCAGGGCATAGTACGGCTCGATTAATCTGCTCTCAGCGCATGGCGGAGGGTGTTGGCGGCTTCTAGGCGAGAGGTTTGCGCCATCAACACACAACGGCTGAGCAGTGCCATATCGAGCCTGACCAGTTCGGGAATTTCGTTCTGAGCAATGGGGGCATACCCTGCCTCGCGCAGGCGATAGAGGCTAAACACACCATCCTCCCAAAACCAGACTTCGGGGATGCCCAGTGCTTTGTAGCGGTGCAGTTTGTTGGGGCTGCCGCTGGTGAAGATGACTTCGATGACCAAATCGGGGGTGGGTTTAGATGCCCCAAAGCAGTAGGACTCATCCGGTTCGGCAGAGGCTTCGCCTTCCCGTTCTTGGGTGGTGGAACCGAGGGGATCATACTCGATGCTCATTTCCAGGCAAAATAGCTCAATCAACATACCAATGATGGTTCTGAAAAATTCATGAGCACGTCCCGGCATAAGAATTTCAACCGTATTGTTGTAATAAAACAAGCGCACCCGGCGGGTGTCGCCAAAGCCAGACTGAATCAGCTTGAATTGCTGCCAGGTAATGCCGGAATGGACAATCCGCTGATCGGGCGATGAGGGTTTGAGGCGTTGGGGCTGGAGTTGAACCATGGGCTTGTCTCTCCTGTGATGTCTCTATTTTAGTGCGATCGCTGAATCCACTCTGCCAAGGCTCGTTGGTTGGTTGGGCTGACCATGGGAGCCAGGTTACTGTGCAGCGGCAACGATTTGGGCGGCAGTGAGGTTAAGGGTGGGAAATGTGACCGATCGCAACAGGGTATCCCCTCTGAGTAAGCGTTTTTGGTAGCGATCGCCTGCTAAGTCACACACCGTAATGGTCGGTTGTTTGGGAGTGCCGATATAGTCTCTGCCGCCCAGTCCCAAATAGTCCACAATCCAATATTCGGGAACATCGAGCAGGGCATACTCTTCGGTTTTGCGGGCGTAGTCATTTTGCCAATTGCTACTGACAACTTCCACAATCAGTTTGATCGATGCTCCCCGACAGATGGTAGGTTCTTGGTGCCAGAGGGGTTCTTGAGCCAGTTGGGCTTGGTCTAGGACAATCACATCAGGACGAAACGCGGTTTCGGTGCCCAGCAGTTTGATCAGACATCGATGGGGGATGAGGTAGGGGGCATTCTGTTGATCAATTGCTACATTCAGCTTCCGCCCAATGAAACCACCCACCTGTTGCTCCACAGGAGCCGCTTCGCGAACATGAATTCCGGTCGCTTCCAAGTCAATTAGCTCTCCATCAATCAGTTCGTAGCGAGGGTCGTCGCCATAGCGATCAATAAACTCGCGGGTTGAGAGTAGTTTGGGCTGAAGTTGAACCATTGGCTTGCCTCTCCTACGGTGTCTCTATTTTAGTGTGATCGCTAAACGATCGCGCCTTTCTATGGGAATGGTTTTGACGGCTTCGCCAATCACTTGCAGGTTATGGGCAACGGCATCGAAGGTGCGTTCATCGGTAACAAAGGTTTCTCGTGTCATGTTGACGGTGTAGCGTTCAATTTTGCCGATGCTGGCTTGTTGGTTTGGCTGACCATAACAGTTCCTCGAACTGGAGATTAAGGGTTGGACAAATCGTTCAGCATGTGGGCAATGACGGGCTGAAGGGCTGGGAGATCTTGTTGTACCGTGTCCCAAAGTACCTGTAGATTCACCCCGAAATATTGATGGATGACTTTATCCCGCATTCCAGCAATGCTTTTCCAGGGGATCTGAGGGTAGGTTGACCGTAGGGGTTGGGAAATGCTCTTGGTTGCTTCTCCGACAATTTCAATAGCGCGGGTAACAGCAAAGATTGTTTTTTGATCCGCTGCAAATTCCTCAAAACTCATCCCGGCGGTGAACTGCTGAGAGGCTAAAATCGCATCCAAAATATCTTGCAAATAGTCTTCAATTTGGCGTGGGGTCATAGGTAAATGACCTCCTGTAAGATACGTTCGCCAATGCGAGGTTTTAGTCCGTCTTTCATGACCAGATCGACTTTGCGCTGGAGCAACTCGCTCAGGTCGTTTTCCAATTGGCAAAAGGTCAGTAAACCAAAGCGAGCATTCGGATCAAATTCGACTAGTAAATCAACATCACTGTTTTCTGTCTGCTCATCCCGCACGAAGGAACCAAAAATTCCTAGCTGCTGAACGTGATACTTTCGTTGCACTTGGGGGAGGTGTTGCCGTAGGGCAGCCTGAATTTCTGGCAGGGTTTTCATGGTTTCAGATAAAGGCTCAGTTTACGCGACATGGATGGCTGCTTGAATGACGGTTTCTCTGATTTGGGGTTTGATGTCGGTTTTGATGACTAAATCGACGGTTCGCTGAAACAGGTCTTCGAGAAAGAATTTCAGGTTCATATACAGCGTCAGGGTGGGATCGGCATCAAACTCCACCAGGAAATCTAAGTCGCTGGTGGCGGTGGCTTGGTTGCGGGCAACGGAACCAAAGAGGGCAAGGCTTTTGATCTGAAAGCTCTCGAACAGGTGGGGCTGTGCTCGCAGGGTGTGGAGGACAGCTTCAGCCATGAGCGGATGTTCGTAAACGGTGCTGACCATGACGTTGACCTCAGACTTTTATTTTTCCGGTAACAGCATCTGCGATAACAATTTGCTTCAATTCATTTAGTTTATTCATTTCGGAGTTAATGAAGTTCTCAGCAAAATTGAATTCCCTATGCATTTTCAGGATGTAATTTTTAATATCTCTTTGTTCGCTGTCAGAAGGGCAAATACAGGGAATGTCATAGAAGGCATCTGTATAGAGACGATAAAAACCCACAACAATTCCCTTGACTCTTTTATTAAATTCAGCGATGTAAAGTGATGTCCTAAACAAACTCTCAAAGTATTCAGGAGTCATGCTTGGGTTCATCAGTCTGAAAACTGAGTAATCGGGACTAACTAAGCCATCATATAGAGAAACTGAAAACACTCCCAAATGTGCTTTTAGCCTATTTAAGACTAAGTCGCATTTTCTACAAAGCTTGGCACCTTCGTAAGATTCTGACTGGAGGGTTTTTTCCGTTAATTCATCACTGGGCACCAAACCAAGTTTCTGACTCATTGACAGGTGAATTTCTGAGCCATCTTGAGAACGCTCATTTTGCTCACTAAAAATATATCTATTTCTGATGATGCTCCAATGGTCTGGAATTTCACCAATCCACTCAATTCCACTATCTCGCATTGGCACATTGGGGTTTAGCCCTTTGGTGACGGCTTGGTTGATTAGGATGGCTTTTTGTTCTTGCAGGAGTTCGATCAGGCGCTGTTTTTGGGAGATGGCGCGATCGATTTCAGTGGTGGTGCGATCGAGAAACTCAACAATTCTCTGCTGTTCTTCCAGAGAAGGTACAGGAATTTTAGTATTTGAAATAAATGGAGTTGTTATACGTTTTTGCCCTGCTGTTCCTTCCATAAAGACTTCAGCGTAAGATCGAAATGCTTGATTATGAATTGCGTAATATAAAAATCTAGGTTCTAACTGATCTTTGTGAACCCGGAAAACATGAAATTCAGTTGAGCCAATTCCTTTGTCTGTTGGTAGTTTTTCTAAAAAGGCACCTTTACCGTTTTCAAAGCAAGGTGTAATTTTTGCCAGCAAGACATCACCTTGCTTGAATTCAGTCAGTGAAGCGGGGAAAGCATTTCTAGAATCCACTTTGGACATATCATATTCACCATTGACCAACACAGCTTCCATTGGCAGAAAAGTAACCTGCTCATCTTTCTGAGCGCGATCGCCACTAGGATTGACTGAAGATGCATACTTAATTGCTTTAGCTCGCCAATGGTTTGGAATTTCTCCCAACCACTCAACCCCGCTATCCTTGTAGCGCTCATACCTCGGAAACTGATCCATGATCATGCCACTCCATAATCAGTATAGGGACGCTTGTAGGGCGGTTGTAAGCCCAACACAATATCCTCCCTTGGCACCCCCAACTCAACGAGCGCCTCTGCTGGGTCTAAATCCGTCATATTCTCTTGCAACCAGATTTTTTCATCCTTAATATCGAAATGCATGACCGGATGATAAATCCGCTTTGAACCATCCCAGCCCACATCCAACCACAAATAATGATCATGCCCTTCATCTAAAACTAGCTGCGATTCAAAGCGATCGGTTGGTTTATCCCAGTCTGTATATTGAGACAATAAAGCCTTGATGTGTTGACGGTAAACGGTTAACTTATCCATTCAACTATTCCTCCTTTTTCAGCATCATAGATAATCAACTTCAATTGATATTCACGCACTGCTAACTTGGCAAATGTAGACTGAAAAAAACGATCGTAACTATCCAAAGGAACTGCCAAATAAAGAATCCGTTGTGGTTCTACCTCCTGTAAAACGAGGCGATAACTCAAAAACTGACCTAGAGCGGCGTAAAAATCTGTGACGACCGATGGACTTAGAAAGCTCTTAATTTCAACCGCGATTTTGATGCTATCCTTCTATGCTGCAATCATCCGTTCTGCGGCTAAATCGATCTGAAACTTACTGCGATCGAGTTTGACCTCATAGGGGTCGTCGGTGATGATCCAACCCTCAGTCTCTAGTGCTGCCCTAACTACAGCATGGAAAAGATCCCTAGCCATCGTCTCCCCCCCCAAAACTCACCAACCGCTTCAACAATCCTTCCGTTTCCTGCTCTAGCTGCAAAATCTCGGCGGTGACTGCTTCCAGCGATCGCAGTGAGATTATCCCACCCCTAACCACTCCACTATCGTTGTAACGCTCATACTTCGGAAACGCCATTTACTTGCCTTCTCCCACCACTAGTCGTTGAAATCCAGCTTGATCAAAATGGTGATCAAATGTGAGTGCTTGTTGGATCCCTTGTTGTCGCATCACAACAAAAGAAATACAGTCAACCAAGCTCCATTCCTTATCCTGGTAGGTCTGATAGAGCGCAAAACCTTCTAGCAATAGTCCGGTTGTTAACGGCACAATCTCAACCTCTTCAGCGGCTAGAAAATACTGGATAACCTCAACCGCTCCTTGCTTCAACCCACGACAAAGCGCATTACCAATTTCCAGCAATACTGCCTCCGTTACCAAAAAATCAGCCGTTTCATACTGTTCTGATAAAACTTGTGCTGGAGCATAATACTGATCGCGCTCATTGACTAGTGCAATCACATAGGATGTGTCAAGAAAAATTTTGGTTCTAGGCATAGAGTTAGCTAGAAATGGCGATCGTGATTAATAGATAGATCAGGAGCAGCGGAAATTTTAACTCGGCGTAATTGAGCCATCAGGCGAGGTTTCTGCTCAGGCTGCGTTTCTTCCAGTATTTCAGGCAAGATTTCTGGCGTTAACCCACGGTTCTTGGCGCGATTTCCAATCTCTTGCATCACCTCCAGCAAGCTCTTTTTTGACCAACCTTCCTTCAAAAACAAGCTAATCAACACTCCCAACGCTTGGCGTTCTTCGTCGCTAGCTTGCTCAAATGCTACTTGAATGTCGGGTTCTACAGGAATCGCAATCGTTTGCATACATGTACCTTTAAATATTTCTCTATTTTGCTACCCCACCGCATCGCTAGATGCCATGAGTCATCTCCCCAAAACTCACCAACCGTTTCAGCAGTCCCTCAGTTTCCTGCTCTAGCTGCAAAATCTCTGCCGTTACTTCTTCCAGCGACCTGAGCGGCTTATGCTGATAGAAATACTTGTTGAAGCTGATTTCATAACCGATCTGGGTTTTGTCTAGGGCGATCCAGGCATCCTCAACATGGGGACGCACCTCCCGCACAAAGTAATCATGAATCACCCGGCTCGGCTCTAACTCCCTGTGGGAGAGGGCTGGAGTGAGGGCTGTCTCCCCTCTCCCGCTGGGAGAGGGGCTGGGGGTGAGGGGCACATTCTCCGTATCCCGTAGCTCACTATCCGGCTCATACTCAATCCACTGCCCCGGCTTGCTGCCTTGCCAATAGCCAAAATCTTGCAGGTGTTCCTCACTGGTCGCCAATGTCCCCAACAGATCCGTCAACCCGTCATATTTCAGCTTGTGAACCTTCTTGATCACCCTTGCTGCTGCTTCATCGCGCCAGCTCACCGCATTCAACAGTTGATTCCGCTCACTGGCGGCTAGCTTCATCCCCAGCGTCTTCAACGCCGCCTCAACCCTTGCCAAAAACTCGTTATAGTCCAGCCACAGGTCTTGCCCCACCGCTGCCATCAGTTTCTTGCCCGCTTCCAGCAACTCCCGCTGACTCTCCCAGGTTTTCACCGCAACCAGGGCATCCACCTGTTTCTTGTTGAGTTCAATCTCTTCCTGTTCCAGGTGGGTCGTGATGGCGGTCTTGTGGTCTGCCAGTTCTGAGTAGAGGCGATCGCCCCATTTCTCGTATGCCCACTCCATCACCTCTCGCAACGCAGGCACAAACCGCAGCGCCGCCAACCGCTCCTCCGTAAACTGCGCCGCCAACCGCAACGGACGCTCAACGGTCACCTTGTAATAACCAAAATCGCGATTATCAAACACCTTAGAGATAGGTGGAGATCCCCCTAAATCCCCCTTCACAAGGGGGACTTCCGATCCAATTCCCCCCTTGTCAAGGGGGGCTAGGGGGGATCCAGCCATCTCCAAATACATCTGCGTAATCTGCTCAATATGCTCTGGCGCAAACTCACAGTTCTTCGCCCCCAGATTCTTCCGGAGCTTTTGGTAAAGCTCCGACGCATCGATCAATTGCACCTTGCCCTTGCGGTGCGGTGCCTTGCAATTCGACAACACCCAGATATAGGTGGTGATGCCCGTGTTGTAGAACATATTGTTGGGCAACTGGATGATGGCATCCAGCCAATCATTCTCGATGATATAGCGGCGGATGTTGCTTTCACCGCTGCCCGCATCCCCTGTAAACAACGACGAACCATTGTGAACCGACGCGATCCGGGTTCCTAACGGACTATCCTTCAAGGGCTTCATCTTGCTGACCATATCCATCAGGAAGAGGAGTTGTCCATCCGACGATCGTGGCGTTGCCGGAACTGTTTCTTCCTCACCCCTAAAGTTCTTCAGCCTCACCTGGAAGCGAGGATCCAATACCTCCTTCCCATCCAGAATGAATTTCTGCTCAGACTTATAGGACTTGCCATAGGGTGGATTCGACAGCATGAAGTCAAACTTCATCCCAGCAAACTCATCCGTTGACAGGGTAGAGCCAAACTTGATGTTCTCCGGGTCGTTGCCTTTGATCATCATGTCCGATTTACAGATGGCGTAGGTTTCCCCGTTCACCTCCTTGCCATACAGGTAAACCGCCGCCTTCGAGCCGATCGCGCCCTCTGGATCGGTAATAAAATCCTGGGATTCCGTCAGCATCCCGCCTGACCCACAAGCCCCGTCATATACCATCATCACAGGAGGCAATTGATCCTTGACCGGGATAAACAACACATGGGTCATCAGCTTGATCACCTCGCGGGGCGTAAAGTGTTCCCCCGCTTCCTCGTTGTTTTCCTCGTTAAACTTGCGGATCAATTCCTCAAACACATAGCCCATACCCAGGTTGCTCAATCCCGGCAACCGTCGCCCATCCGGGTCTGTCGCGTCCTGGGGGCTAAGGTTGATGTAGGGCGAGGTGAACTTCTCCAACACATCCAACAACACATCCGCCTGCACCATCTTGCGGATCTGGCTTCTCAGGTCAAACTTTTGGATGATTTCCTTCACGTTGTCGCTAAACCCATCCAGGTATGCCTTGAAATTTTGCTCAAGAATTTGGCGGTTGTTGGTCGCGGTCTGCACCAACTTCGTCAGCGTCCAATCCGATAGGTTGTAAAACACATAGCCGGAAGTATCCTGCAAGGCGCTAGGGTCTAAGGTCGTAAAGCCCGCTTCCTCTCGCTGAAAACGCACTTCCTCCATCACAGCGTCTTTCGTCTCTTCCAACAGACAATCCAGTCGCCGCAACACAAACATCGGCAAAATCACATCCCGATACTTGCCCCGCACATAGACATCCCGCAAGCAATCGTCGGCGATCGACCAGATAAAGGAAACGAGCTTAGTTTGCAACGATTGATCCATGAACTGCTCTGGAAGGATAGCTGTCTGAATCTGTGTGGTCACAATTCAGAATAGAGTTACCCTATTGTGCCAAAAAACACCCAACTTAGCCTACTAGTTTGTAAACCCCGCCAAAATTCCCAGGCTCTAACTGTGCCAATCAGCATGGCTAAGTAGCATTATTCCCTACCATCACCTCACTCAACCTAGGCAGTCTCGACAACCGAACCCATAGAATCCACTCTCTGACTGATTGCTTGATCGCTTCCAGCGGATACTTCTGATGTGCCTCTGCCAATGCTTCATGGAATTGCTTACCCAGATCGATCGCCTCTGGAGTCTTAGCCCAAGCCCTTATTCGTTGTTTTGGTACCCAATAGTGGAAATCGTCTAACTGACCGAGCAACCGCTGGAGCACTAGCCGCTCTGCCCTCAGAATCTGCTTGTGACCGCTGAGAATGTCTAGCTCAATCTCACGAGCTTTCATCTCTGCTCGCTTGCGGTTTTGTGGTGTATCTGGAAATCCCAAGCTTAGATAATGCCGCTTACCACCGTAGGAAAAGACAAGCTGAAGTCGATCATTGCTGGTTTTGATCTGAACAGAGCCTTTAGAAGCCTTACGCTGACTGCTTTTAGAGAACATAGGCAGGTCTAGAGTAATACGCTTGTTTCTTTACCCCAATCTTACCCCAATAATTTACTGAAAACAACCAAAATATACCCAAACATTAGGGTCGATGTACTATTCCTCGAACAAATTAGATGTGGGCTAAAAACTCAAAAACCCCTTGAGAGACCAGATTCTCAAGGGGTTTAGGGGTTCAAGCGGGCAGCGAGAATCGAACTCGCATCAACAGTTTGGAAGACTGTAGTTTTACCACTAAACTATGCCCGCATTTCATCAAGACCTTTTCTAGGTTAGCACGAATGGTGCGTACTTTATATCTTCTTGA